>CAMKOM010000002.1 GCA_946414435.1 uncultured Bacteroidota bacterium | reverse complement strand
ATTGCAGTGTTCGACGTGAACGGCCGCATGGTTCGCAAGACTCTTGCCGCCGGCACCCGCACCGAGATTGAGATGCCGCGTCAGGGATTGTACATTGTCCGCGTGGGCAATCAGGCTAAACGAGTTATGGTTTATTAATTAATAACGAAAACGGGGACGCCGTAAGTGGCGTTCCTGTTTTTAAACGAAAACGCTGATGTAGAAAGAGTTGGCGTGATTTTTCTCATGATGGGTCCGGGACGAGAGTCCCGGGCTTTTTTTGTATATGCCTATTGCGCCTAAAGCATTACTAATTGCACTTCATTATCTTTCGCCATTGTGCAAAAAAAGATACATTTGCCCACAAGAAAAATGTTAATCAATGGATTCGAAGAATTCGGAATTTACTGACGAGGAGAAACAGCTGATTCAAGACCAGTTCCAGGATTTGTTGCAGTCGGCGCGGATGTCGCAGAGCCCCGAGGACAAGGCGATTATCACCAAGGCGTTCGACCTTGCCAATCGGGCGCACGCCAATATGCGGCGCAAATCGGGCGAGCCGTACATTCTGCACCCCATTGCCGTGGCCAAAATTGCCACAACTGAGATTGGTCTGGGAACCAAATCGATAGCCGCAGCGCTGCTGCACGATGTGGTCGAGGACACCGATTTCACGGTCGAGGATATTAAGTTGCAGTTTGGCGACAAGATTGCCAACATTGTTGACGGCCTGACTAAAATTGCGGGCGTGTTCGACGGACAGACCAACCTGCAGGCCGAGAACTTCAAGAAGATAATAATGACGATGGCCGACGACCTGCGGGTGATTTTCATCAAGCTGGCCGACCGTCTGCACAATATGCGCACGCTCGACAGTATGCCGCCCAACAAGCAGCTCAAAATCGCGAGCGAGACGCTGTTCATCTACGCGCCGCTGGCTCACCGTCTGGGTTTGTACTCAATCAAAACCGAGCTTGAGGATTTGTGCCTGAAGTATCATCACCCGTTTGAGTATCAACGCATTGCAAGCTTTATCAAGGCGAGCGAGCAGAAGCGGTTCACCTACATCAACCGTTTCTCGCTGCCCATCACCGCAAGGTTGAACGCCGAAAAATACACTTACGAGATAACGGGCCGGCCGAAGTCGATTTACTCCATCTGGCACAAGATGGAAACCAAGAAGGTGCCGCTAGAGGAGATTTACGACTTGTTTGCCATCCGCATCATCTTCGACCCCGACCCGAACATTCCGGAAAAAACGCAATGCTGGGCCATCTATTCCATCATCACCGACCTTTACACGCCGCGTCCCGACCGCATCCGCGACTGGATTAGCCAACCGAAATCGAATGGTTACGAGGCGCTGCACACCACGGTGATGGGCCCTGGCGGACAATGGGTTGAGGTGCAGATTCGGTCGCGCCGAATGAACGAGATTGCCGAACGCGGATATGCCGCCCATTGGAAATACAAGGAGAATACAACCACTGAAAATGAGCTCGATAAGTGGATTTTCGAAATCCGCAAGATGCTCGAGGACCCCAAAACCGACGCTTTCGATTTTCTCGATGAGTTCAAATTGAACCTTTTTGCTTCGGAAATCACGGTGTTCACGCCCAAAGGCGAATCGGTTACGCTGCCGGCCAAATCAACGGTGCTCGACTTCGCCTTCGAGATTCACTCGCAGGTGGGCTATCACGCTTACGGCGCAAAAGTGAACCACAAGCTGGTGTCGCTGAATCAGGAACTGAACGCCGGCGACCAAATTGAGATTCTGACATCGGAAAAGCAGCAGCCTGAGCCGGAGTGGATTGACTATGTGACAACCGCCAAGGCGCGCAACACCATAAAGAGTTTCTTCAAAGACCAGCGCAAGAACGCCGCCACCGAGGGCAAACTGCATCTGGAATGGCTGCTGGAACAATCGAAAATGCAAATCAGCTCTAACATATTCCGCAAGCTCTACAACCATTTCAACACCCGCAACAAGGACGAGCTGTACTTCAAACTCGGTTCACAGAAAATCACTGTGGATGAGTTCAAAAACATAATGGAGACTCGGTCGCGCAGCAAATGGATGCGCTTTTGGGGCATATCGCGAAGCAAGACCAACGCCACGCAGAAATTCGACAAGTCGAAGCCGCTGGTGGTGGACGACGATACACAAGGCTATCAGATTGCAACTTGCTGTAATCCAATCCCCGGCGACGATGTGATTGGCTACCGCATTGCCGACGACGAACTGATAATCCACAGCACATCGTGCCCCTACGCCATAAAATTGAGCTCGAGCGACAGCGCCAACGTGGTGAAAGTGGAATGGACGTCGCACAAGCTGATGGCCTACTTGGGGCGCATCAAGGTTAAGGGCATCTACAGCGCCGACGCCATAAACAAGGTGTCGAAAGCCGTTACAAGTCAGCTCGACGTTAACCTTCGAGCGATGAACATCGACTGCCACGACGGTATTTTTGAGGGCACCATAGATGTGTATGTGCATAATAATGAATTTCTTACGCAGATAATCAAGGATTTGCAGAAGATTAAGGGGATATCGCACGTGACGCGCGATATGCTCGATGACAAGGCTGAAACGAAAATCGAAATGTAAACGATGGGAAAGAAATTATACATCGAAACCTACGGGTGTCAGATGAATGTGGCTGACAGTGAGGTGGTTGCGGCCATTATGCAGGCCGAAGGCTACGACTATACGCGTGAGCGTGACGAGGCCGACATCATTCTGCTCAACACCTGTTCAATCCGCGACAACGCCGAGCAGCGCATCTGGGCAAAACTCGATGGGCTTCAGCAACTTAAACGTCAGAAGTCAGGCCTGCTGGTTGGTGTTATCGGCTGCATGGCAGAGCGGCTCGGTAAGGAACTGATTGAGAAAAAATCGGTTGACATTGTGGCGGGTCCCGACTCGTACATACATCTGCCAATACTTGTGTCAAAGGCGCTTGGCGGTCATCCTGCCATCGACACCGAACTCTCGGTAACCGAAACCTATGCGGGCATCTGTCCCACACGCATCGAGACCAATGGCGTGTCGGCGTTTGTGAGCATTATGCGGGGCTGCAACAATTTCTGCTCATACTGCATCGTGCCATACACCCGCGGCCGCGAGCGTAGCCGCGACATTGCCGACATTCTGGCCGAAGTGGCCGACCTTGACAGCAAGGGCTACAAAGAGGTCACACTGCTCGGGCAGAACGTGAACTCATACAATTTTAAAAGTGCCGATAGTGAGATAAAATTTCCGCAACTGCTTGAAACTGTTGCCGAAAAGTTTCCCACAATGCGCATCCGCTTCTCGACAAGCCACCCCAAGGATATGGCCGACGAGACACTGCAAGTGATTGCTAATCACCCGAATATCTGCCGACACATTCACCTGCCCGTGCAGAGTGGCAGCAATAAGATTCTTGAGGCGATGAACCGCAAATACACCCGCGAGTGGTATATGGGCCGCATTGAGGCCATCCGCAAGTATATTCCCGAGTGCGCCATCAGCACCGATGTTTTCTGCGGATTTCATTCCGAAACTGATGAGGACCAACAACTTACGCTCGACCTGATGCGGTGGGCGAAGTTTGATTCGGCGTTTATGTTCAAATACTCGGAACGCCCAGGAACCAAGGCCGCTCGCACAATGCCCGACAATGTGCCTGAAGATGTAAAAGTGGCTCGGCTTCAGCAGATTATCGATTTGCAGAACACGCTTTCAGCCGAATCGAACCAACGCGACATTGGCAAGACATTTGAGGTTTTGGTTGAAGGCCCGAGCAAGCGCTCTGACGCCGAATGGTGCGGACGCAGTTCGCAGAACAAGATGATTGTGTTTCCGCACAAAGGGCAGAAACCTGGCGATTATGTGAACGTGAAGGTTGAAAGCAGCACGTCGGCGACGCTGATTGGGAAGATTGTCGAATGAGAATGATGTTTCGAACGGATTATTTCCAAAATTGTCGTGTTTCACGGATGAAAAATCATTCTGCAAATATTTTTTCGGTTAAAAAAACGTTATTTGCAGTGTCGAAAAAACAGAATCGGCATCTTAATTGAGTAAAACGATAACAAACATATTATGAAAAAAATAATTCTAATGTTGGCGGTGTTGACTGGTGCGGCCGGAATGGCAGGCGCACAAGACCAACCGACGCAGAAAATCAACAAGAAAAACCTTGTAATCAAAGAGTGGAACACCGATGTGAAGACCAACGCACAGATTCTGGATCACACAACCACCTACAACTCTGAAGGCAGAAAGATTGAAGAAATTGAGTACAGCCCGTCGGGGGTGAAATGGCGCAAACGCTTCGAGTACAACGCCGCAGGAAAGGTTACAAAGGAACTTGTTTACGACAATCACAACCGCTTGCAGACTTATAAAACATACGAATACAACGAGTTCGGACGCAAGAAAACACAATGCACCTACGACGCCAAAGGCAAGCTGCTGGTGACAAAAATATTTGAATACATCGCTGAAGATGCCAACTAACCAACATATCGACTTGGAATCGACCGACGAAGTGCGCGCCATCGAGCCCATCACTCTGCCTGAGATGGACTCGATTAAGCTGATGAACCGCATCGACTCGAAATATCTGACCAACGAAGATGTGTTGCTGGCCATCCTGCGCGACGCACACGCCGAAGGCTACCGCGCGCTCGTGGTTGAAGGCAAGAAGGTAAGTCCTTATAACAGTATGTATTACGACACGCCTGAGTTGCGGATGTTTCTCGACCACCACAACCGCCGGATGGTGCGGCAGAAGGTGCGCACGCGAGTGTATGTGGCTTCAGGTCAGACATTTCTGGAAATCAAGCACAAAAACAACAAGAAGCGCACCAAGAAGAAGCGCACCGAAATCGACAACAGCCTGTTCTTCGATTTCCGCAGCAACGCGGCCGCAGCCGATTTTCTGGCAAACAACTCGTCCTTCACCGTCAATGACATTGTGCCGCAGATGGAAACCATCTTCAACCGCATCACGCTGGTGAACGCCGCCAAAACCGAGCGCCTGACCATCGACACCAATCTGCGGTTTGTGAACCACACCACGGGGCTGAAGTCGTCGCTGAAGAACGCCGTCATCATTGAGTTGAAGCAGGACGGCCGCGCCGATTCGCAGATGAAGCGCATCTTGCTGAACCACAGAGTGAAACCGACGCGAATGAGCAAATACTGCATCGGCACCACCATCACCAATCCGAATGTGAAATCGAACCGATTCAAAAAGAAAATACGACGAATTGAAAAAGTAATAAACTCAAAAATAGAATGTTATGATTAGAATTTTTGTTATCCTGATGTCGCTCGCGCTGGCAATGCCTGCCACGAGCACTTTTGCACAAGATGCAACCGATGTTGCCGCTCTCGCCGACTTCGGCAATCCTGAGCCCGATGACGAACTGTTTGATGTGCAGACAATTACCGACGCAATGATGACCACGCAGCAGAAACTCGGCGAGCTTGGCATCCGCTTCCTGCTCAACCTTGTTGTGTGCTGGATTCTGGTGCAGTTCTTCTACTACCGCAAGAGCCGCCGCCGCGACTACTACTTCACTTTTATGATTTTCTCGTCGGCGATGCTGGCACTGCTCTACGTGATGGGAAGCGTGTCGGTGGGCGTGGGAATGACACTCGGCTTGTTCGCCATCTTCGGCGTCATCCGCTACCGGACCGAGACCGTGCCAATCCGCGAAATGACCTATCTGTTTATCATTATTGCACTTGCGGCTGTCAATGGCCTTGCGTCGCTCTATCAGGTTGTTGATGTGGCTACCAAACCGCACTACGCGCTTGAGCTGGGAAATGTTGCCGTGTTGGCGATTGTCAACTTGCTGATTGTGATACTGATAGCCATTCTCGAAACCGCCGTGTCGGCCAACCACACCACTACCAAACTGGTGCTCTACGACCGCATTGATATGATTGTGCCCGAGAAACGCGACGAGCTGATTGCCGACCTTGAGAAACGTATCGGCATCAAAATCAACTCGATAGAGATTGGCCACGTTGATTTTCTGAAAGACGCCGCCTTCATCAAAGTCACCTACGACCTGCAGGATGGCGAGACCAACACCATCAACACGCTGACAAAGGCAAAAAGATATGCTGAATAAACAATAAACCTATTGAGTATGAAAAAGTTAATTATTATTTCGCTTGCCGCGATACTGGCTGTGCCAATGTCGGTTCGAGCCGATGACGAAGTTGTTGACGACGGCACTGATTTTGGCGGACGCGTTTCGGCCGAAGTTGACAAGAAACTGATGAAAGGTCTGCACACCTTTGTCAATGGTGAAGCCCGCCTTAACGATAATTTCGGAAATTTCTACCGCTATCAAGGAACCGTCGGCGCAAGCTACAAGGTGAACGATTACCTGAAAACGGCGTTGAGTTACACTTTCATCGAGAATAAGAACTCGAAAGACGAGTGGAAAATTCGCAACCGCTTCACGTTCGACCTCACCGGCTCGTACCGGTTCGGCGATTTCAAACTGTCATTGCGCGAGCGCCTGCAAATGACCAACAAAAAAGTTAACAACGAGTATCAGGACGTGAAGAACGGACTGACGCTGCGCAGCCGCCTGATGGTGCAATACAAAGGTTTGTCTGACTGGACGCCATACGCTTATGTTGATGTGCGTAACACTCTGAACGCACCGAAATGGAAGTACACCTTCGATGATGTCCGGGGAACCTATTCCGACTGCAGTTGGGAAGGTTATAAAGATGTGTATATCAACCGTGTACGCTTGGGCTTGGGCGCTGAGTGGGAACTGAGCAAGCAGCACTCATTCGATTTCTTCTGCCTGTACGATTTCTGCAACGAGAAAGACATCGACTCGAACAAGAAAGGCACGAAACTGCACTATGTGACTAAACACCACAGCCAAAACATAAGTTTAGGCGTAGGATATAAATATTCATTTTAATTGATTTACAGAATGATACAGAGAGTTCAAACCATATATTTGTTTGTGGTCGCGGCGCTTACATTTTGTTTGTTTTGTCTGCCGTTTGTCGGTGTTGGTGTTGGCAACGCGTATATGATGTTCAACTTCAACGTGACGGCATGCCATATGTCGCCGGCGCCACCGATTCAGGGATTGCAAGCAACAAAACTGCTGCCGCTTGCAATAGTAACGCTTTGCGCTGCATTGTTTTGCTTAGTCACAATCTTCCTTTTTGCCAATCGCGTGCGGCAGATGAAATTTGTGCGATTCGGCATAGTGTTTCAGGCATTTGTGCTGATTGGCATGGTGGTTTTCTGCCATATTCTGCAAAATGCGGCAGGTCAGATGGCTACTATTACGATAACCCCAAAGTTTGCATTTGTGATACCGGCTGTCAACATCATTCTGCTGATTTTGGCCAACCGGGGCATCAAGGCCGATGACGACCTTGTAAAATCGGCCGACCGATTGCGCTAACTTATTGACAATGTGATGGGCAGAATGTTGCGAACGGCTCTTTCTGTTATGGCCGGCTGGCTGCTGTCCATCGCTGCTGTTGCGCAAAATCCAAACCAACAAACCGACAGTCAGTTGGCTATGCAGTATTACCGTCAGGGTGAGTACCGCAAGGCCGCCGATATTTTTGCGCGTCTATACGAGCGCGGACGGTCCGATTTCTACTACAGCTATTATCTGAATTCACTTTTGAAAGTGCCTGACTATGAAGCCGCTGAAACGCTCGTTCAGGCACAGATGAAAATCAGTCGCGGCAATCTGAAGTACAACATCGATTTGGGCAATCTGCAAGAGCTCAAAGGTAATCCTGACCGCGCAAAGCAGATTTACCATCAGACAATCAAAAAGTTAACCGCAAATATCAGTCAGATAAACGATTTGGCATCGGCTTTCATCGAGAAGCGCCATTACGAACTTGCCGAAGAAGTTTACACCAACGGCCGCAAACTGATGAAAGGCGCTTACGATTTCCGGATAGAGATGGCGCAGCTGCATTATTATCAGCGCAATTATTCGCAGATGATTGATGAGTTTCTGGAACTGCTCAACGTTAGCGATGTTTACCTTCAACAAGTTCAGAACTATCTGCAGCAGGCCATCTACAACGATTCCGACGAGTCGCTCAACCAATTGTTAATCGACAAGTTGCTCGAATATTCGCGCAACTACCCCGATAATACTGTTTACACCGAATTGCTGATTTGGATTTATGTGCAGGACCGCAACTTCCCAATGGCACTTATTCAGGCCAAGTCGCTCGACCGCCGGCTGAATGAAGACGGGCACCGCGTGGTGGCGCTGGCACGAATGGCATCGGACAACAACGATTTTGATACTGCCGTCGAAGCCTACCAATATGTTATCGACAAAGGTGGTAATCAAGAATATACCAACGCCGCCCGCACCGAAATGCTTCAAGTGATGTTCCGGCGGATTGAATTGGGAATCGACAATCAGCCATCTGACTATCAGCGGCTTGAATCGGCATTAACCGATGCTCTGCAAGATATGGGCATCGATGCTGAAACGGTTGATTTGGTACGCAGTCTGGCCAAACTAAAGGCCATCTATCTTGGCAAAACGGCCGATGCGCAGTTTCTGCTCGAAGACGCCCGCACGCTGCGCCTTCAGAAGGCGACGCTTGCTGCCATCGACATTGAGCTTGCCGATGTTTATCTGATGCAGGGCAACGATGTCGACGCCACACTGACCTACGCTCGTGTTGAAGACAACAATAAAAACAATCCCGTGGGCTCTGAAGCCAAGTTGCGCAAGGCGCGCCTGGCCTACTATACAGGCAATTTTATGTGGGCGCAGGCCCAACTCGATGCACTGAAGGCGAGCGTTGAAAAACTTACGGCCAACGATGCCGCCTATCTGTCGATGCTCATCGAAGACAACACGGGCTGGGGGGCTGCTTCCGACACGGCAATGCTCATTTATGCGAAGGCCGATTTGCTTCATTATCAGCACAATGATTCGATGGCTCTGCACCACATCGATTCAATAGTTAACCACTATGCCGATGCCCCGATTGTTGACGAAGCCTTGTATCTGAAAGCCGAAATCTATCGTGTCCGAAATGAAACTGATAAGGCTGTTGACGCTTATCGTATTGTGGCAGAACGTTTTCCCGACGATGTGCTTGCCGACAATGCCAACTACATGCTTGCCACCATCTACGAAAATCAGCTGAACGACAAACAGTTGGCAATGGAATACTATCTGAAAATCATCACCGACTACGCCAGCAGCATTTTTGTAACCGATGCCCGCAAACGCTACCGTGCTATTCGTGGTGATGTACAGTGAGATGGAAAAACATTTTCATTTCACATAAACATTTGTATTTTTGATAAGAGAAAAACACTGATTTTTATATGAAACGCATTTTCACAATTCTATTTGCCGCAATGCTTGCAGGGCAGGCGTGGGCGGAAGATTTCACTATTGGAAATCTGAAATACACCATTACCAACGAAACAAATCATTATGTTTCCGTTGGCAAGGCAGAAACCAAACCTACCGGTGCTCTCAATATTCCAGGAAAAGTAACCAACCCCGACAATAGCGTGGAATATACAGTTACAAGCATTGGCAGCTCTGCGTTCGAAGGTTGCAGCGGTCTGACATCAGTCACCATCCCCAATACGGTTACAAATACTGGCGAATATGCGTTCTGGGGTTGCAGCGGTCTGACATCAGTCACCATCCCCAATTCGGTTACAAGCATAGGTAGCGGTGCGTTCGCTGGTTGCCGCCGCCTTACCACAGTCACCATTCCTAATTCGGTTACAAGCATTGGCGGCTTTGCGTTCAGTGGTTGCAGCGGCCTAATTTCAATATCCATCCCCCAATCGGTTACAAGCATCGGCGACTATGCGTTCGGAGATTGCAGCGGCCTGACAGAAATAAATGTGGAAAGTGCCAACACAAACTATGCATCCGAAAACGGTGTCCTGTTCAATAAAGACAAGACAACTATTGTATGTTATCCTGCAGGAAAAGCCGAAACAACATACACCATTCCCAATTCGGTTACAAGCATTGGCAGCTCTGCGTTCGCTTATTGCAGCGGCCTGACATCAGTCACCATTCCCAATTCGGTTACAAGCATTGGCGACTATGCGTTCGGCGGTTGCAGTAAACTGTCAGAAATATATGTGGAAAGTGCTAACACAAATTACGAATCCCAAGATGGTGTATTGTTTAATAAAACAACTATTATATGTTATCCTGCAAATAAAATCGAGACAGCATATACTATTCCCAAATCTGTTACAAACATCGGCAACTATGCCTTTGGCAATTGCATCAATCTGACTTCTGTCACCATTCCCAATTCGGTTACAAGCATTGGCAACGATGCGTTCTCTGGTTGCAGCGGTCTGACAGCAGTCACCATTCCCAATTCGGTTACAAGCATTGGCAGCGAGGTGTTTCGTGGTTGCAGCGGCCTGACATCAGTCACCATTCCCAATTCAGTTACAAGCATTGGCGGCTCTGCGTTCAATGGTTGCAGAGACCTTAAGCAGATTACATGTTATGCAACGTACGAAAACGGACTACCAACACTTGGAAGTAATGTGTTCAGTTACAATTGCACCATAACCGTTCCCTGTGGGCAGACGGATTATTACAAAGAATCGGATTGGGGGGAATACTCAAATCTCACCTTTGTTGAAGATTATCTGTATGAGTTCACCGCCAAGCCGAACAATCCCGAAATGGGCAGTGTTGAGATTCTGCAAATGCCTGATTGCTCGAACAAATGGGCAACCGTCAAGGCTACGGCCAACGAAGGGTATGTTTTTGTGATGTGGGACGACAAAAGTACCAATGAAGAAAACAGCAACGTACATGTTAGCGGTGACAGGCACTGCACCGCCTATTTCGCCCCTGCCGATGCCGACATCAATATTATTCCAAAAAACGATGCCTTTTGGTACTACAACAGCGACACAAAAACTCTGCACGTTGCAGGCCTCGATGAATTAACCATTTATGGTGATTATATGTGGGGCGATTTGCCCAAAGACGAAGTAGAGCACGTGTTTATAGAAGACGGATTTTATTACATAGGTGTTTCCACCTTCGAGAATTTCAAGGCTTTGAAAGATGTCCGTTTGCCGTCGGATCTGAAAAGGATTGGCAGTTATGCGTTTAATGGCTGCGAGAGCCTTGAGTCGGTTGTGATTCCTGAAGGTGTTAAAGAGATAGAGTCTGCAGTGTTTAACAATTGCAGCAGTATGAAATATGTTGTTCTGCCATCGACATTGCAGAAAATGTGGTCGCGGGCGTTCGGCTCATGTTCGATGCTCGATTCCATTGTGGTTAAATGCGATACTGCTATAGATTTGCCATCTATGGTATTCTACGGTGGATCAATAAATAAGAAATTCTATATCCCATGCGGGAAAAAAGAGTTGTACACCAGCAAAGAATGTTGGACTATATCCGTAACAAGCAACGACAATTTTGTTGAGACAATGGTTTACGATTTGAGTGTTGCGTCGAGCGACAGCAAGCGCGGCACAGCCGAGATTGTCGAGATGCCCGATTGCGGCACCGCCGCCGTTGTAAAAGCCACAGCAAAAAAGAATTATCAATTCTTGAAATGGAGCGACGGTTCAACTGCCAATCCGTATGAATTCGCTCTGAAAAAGGATATGGCGCTCACGGCGATATTTGTAGGCAAGCAATCGGAAATAACCGTTGAAGCCGATACCAACGGCACTGTCAGCGTTCCGCTGTACGCCCATTTCGAAGATTCGGTTGAAGTGAAAATATCACCTAAATTGGGCTACGAGATTGACAAACTCACAATTACCGCCGATGGCGAAAAATTGGAGTTAAAAAACAACATGTTTATGATGCCCGCAACTGATGTGAATATTGCGGCAACGTTCAAACTGACTGATTATAAGATTACAACTAATGTGGAAAATGGTAGAATTATAGTTCCCGAAACGGCTCATTATGGCGATAATGTAACATTTAACATAAATCCTGATAGTGACTATAAATTTATATCAGTCAGCGTAAAAGATACAGCAGATAAAAATATTAGGCTTGTGGGCGATAATTCATTTATAATGCCAGCCGCTAATGTTACAATAACAGCAATCTTTGAAAAGGAAGACCACACCCCCGTCACCGAAACAGCTGCCAACGTCGTCAACATCTACGCCCACCGCAACACCATTGTGGTTGAGAACGCAACGGATGAAATCAGCGTTTATGATGCAATGGGACGGGTGATTGCACGTAAGGGTAGAGACGTTGCGCGCCACGTCTCTACGGGGACAACATCAATCCCCGTCAATGCCCCAGGTATTTATGTTGTAAAAACCGGCAGCACCGTGAAACGGGTGATGGTGAATTAATGATTTGGTAAAATATTGGTAATCACGTAGAGACGCCATATTATGACGTCTCTACTTTTTTGTGGCATTTTGCATTGGCGAAAGCCAATATCTATCGTCCTTTGAGTTTGCTGACGGCTTCGGCCTTGTTTGGCGCACTAAAAACAGTGTTGCCGGCCACAAGCAGGCTGACACCGTGATTGACAAGTTTCTCGGCGTTGTCGAAATTCACGCCGCCGTCAACTTCAACAATGGCATTTGAGCCGGCTTCTTTCAGCATCTGCTTCAAACGCAGAAGTTTGGCGTATGAGTGCTCAATGAATTTCTGTCCGCCGTAGCCTGGGTTGACGGTCATAATCAGCACCAAATCAAGGTCTTGAATAATGTCGGTCAGCACTTCCACTGGTGTGTGCGGATTGAGAGCCACACCGGCAAGCATGCCGCAATCTTTAATGTGTGCTATTGTGCGGTGCAGATGGGTGCAGGCTTCGTAGTGAACGGTGAGAATGGCGGCACCGGCATCGCGGAAACGCTCAACATACTGGTCGGGGTTGACAATCATAAGATGCACATCGAGCGGTTTTTTTGAGCTTTTCTTGATGGCCTTCAGCACAGGAAAACCCATTGAAATGTTGGGGACGAAAACCCCATCCATAATGTCAACGTGCAGATAGTCAGCCGCGCTGGCGTTTATCTCTTCAATGTCGCGGGCCAAATTCCCAAAATCGGCCGATAGCAGCGACGGTGCAACTTTTGCTTCCATTCGTATTGATTTTATGTTGCAAAACTAATTTTATTACGCGCCGATTGGAAAAATTCGGCGGCTTTTTTTCGATAATTCAACCACGACGGCTGACAACAACAGAGTTTTTCCTATCTTCGTCGCTTTGCGAACGTAAAAAATCACAACATAATTTTGAAATGGGAAAGAATAACAACAACCGCAACAACGATTGGAAAGACCGCCTGAACGTGGTATACTCAACCAATCCGGATTTTGCGTACGAGACTGATAATGAAGAAGAAATCGAAACGCTTGAACCTTCGAAGCAAAACCTGAAGGTGAGCATCGACCGCAAGCAGCGCGCCGGCAAATCGGTGACGCTGGTGCAGGGGTTTGTCGGCACCGACGACGACCTTAAGGAACTTGCCCGGATGCTGAAAAACAAATGCGGCGTTGGCGGCTCGGCCAAAGACGGTGAGATAATTGTTCAGGGTGAGTTCAAGCAGAAAGTTTACGACCTTCTGCTGCAGGCCGGCTACAAGGTGAAAATGGCGGGGGGAAATTGATGGGGAAGGAACTGATAATAGTTTTAACCATCCACCGCAAGTTCGGCGTGGTGCTGGTTCCGCACATCATAACGCCAACCAACGGCACTTCGCTCTACTCGGTCATCGACAAGGCATCGCCTATAAATATTCAGGATGCCGATGGCTATTGTTCAGATTATGAAGAAATTATAAAGCTGTCGGGTGCCATTGACGACACTTACATTGCGCGGCTTTTCTCGAAGGAACCGCCGGCCGATTTTCTGCGTCACGTCGACAAAGAGTTCGTTGTCAGCCGAATCAGGCCGCACATCGACTCGCGCCTGAAAAAAATGCTGAAGCTGATTATGGCCAACGGCTTGCGCATTTTCTATAAAAGTCCGAAATACAGTCAGATATATCCATCGGACGAGATTCACCTGGCGCCGAAAAACGCGCGGATGCTCTTTCTGTTCGACCGCAACGAGAACGGCATCCGCTACCGGATTGCCATCGACCACGGCGACCATTATGACAAACTCAAGGGCAAGACGGCCATTGTCATCACTGATGAGAATCCGTGCAGCGTGGTCATCAACAATGTTTTATATCAGTTCTGGGACATCGACAGCAAGAAACTTGCGCCTTTCCTGACCAACGATTTCATCCATATCCGCAAAGAGACCGAAATGGTTTATTTTGAGAAATTTGTGCTCAATGTGGTCAAAAATTTCAAGGTCAGGGCAACCGGATTTGGCATCGACATTGTCAAAAACGACCCCGAGCCGATACTCTCTCTGGAAGCCGATTTGCAAGGCCGGCCGGTGCTGCTGCTGAAGTTTAGGTATGGCTCGCGGGTGATTCTGCCAAACATCGCCGACCGTGCGTTTGTTGAGATGCAGCGTAATGCCGATGATGTCAGATTTGTAAAAACTTGCAGGCGGCCCGATTCGGAAGTGCGTTTTGCAGAAAGCCTGAAAACCATGCAGTTGCAAACTTCCGACGGGATTCATTTCTACACGGCTGGTATGGCCGAGAGCACGCCTGAAGAAGCTCTTTATGCCACAATCACGGAATTGGGCAGGCTGTCTGACGGCTTGCGCGAAGCCGGCTTCTCGCTGCGGCAGGATTTGGGCGACCGCAAATACCACCTGGGCAACATCGATTTGCAACTGGCTGTCAAACAGGATAATGACTGGTTTGATTTGCACGGAATGGTGACCATCGGTGACTTTAAAATACCATTTATTGCTCTGCGGCACAATATTTTACACAACATTCGCGAATACGAGCTGCCCGACGGCACAATCGCCGTGCTGCCCGAAGAGTGGTTCACTCGCTATTTTGAATTGTTTCATGCAGGACAAGTCGATGATAACCGACTGATTGTCAATCGGCAAATGTTCGGATTGCTGCACGAAGCCGGTATTGACTCGCCCGAAATCGACAGTCTGCGAAATATGTTTAACGTGGCCAATCTGCCGAAGGTGACGCTGCCGCAAGGGTTGAACGCTACTCTGCGCCCCTATCAGCTGACGGGGTATTATTGGCTCAAGCTTCTCGAAACCAACGGTTTTGGCGGTTGCCTGGCCGACGATATGGGTCTGGGCAAGACTTTGCAGGCGCTCACCCTTCTGCTCGATGTGGCAGATCGTCCGCGCGAAGCCACGGAATTGCCGCCAACCACACAGCTATCGCTGTTCGATGGTTCGTGTGCAGTGGCGGGCAATCATCGCACAAGCCTGATAGTCATGCCGTTGTCGCTTATCCACAACTGGATGGCCGAAGCGGCGCGTTTCGCACCTTCTCTGAAGGTGCTGGCTCATGTTGGCAATGCCCGCACCCGCACCGTCGCGACATTCGGTTTCTACGACATTGTGGTGACAACCTATGGTCTTGTGCGCAACGATTGTGAGCTGCTGTCGAAGCATCCGTTCGAATATGTAATACTCGACGAAAGTCAGGCTATAAAAAACAGTTCATCAAAGAGTTATGCGGCGGTAACCGAGCTTAAGGCAAGGCATAAGCTAGTGCTCACCGGCACGCCCGTCGAAAACAGCCTGACCGATTTGTGGTCGCAGATGAATTTTGTCAATCCCGGGCTGCTTGGCAGTTTCAACAGATTCAGGACTGAATATGTGTCGGTTATTGAGCGCGACCCCGAAAGCCCGCGGGCGCAACAGTTGCGGGCATTGGTTGAGCCATTCATACTGCGGCGCACCAAGGGCGAAGTTGCTAGCGACCTTCCGCCCAAAACCGAGCAGATACGAGCCTGCACAATGGACAAGGAACAGCAGTCGCTTTACGAGTCCGAGAAATCGGCAATGCGCACCATGCTGCTCGAGAAGATGAGTTCCGACGGCGCGGCGAGGAGCTCTGCGCTTGTTCTGCAGTCGCTGATGCGGCTTCGCCAGATTGCCTGCCATCCACGGCTTGTGGGCAATGGCGAGCCTTCGGCCAAGTTCGACGAAGTGACGCGTGTGCTCGAAACCATTCTGTCAGAGAATCATAAAGTGCTTATGTTCAGCTCGTTTGTCAGCTATTTGAATTTATATGAAGAGTATCTGCGGGCTCAAAACATTCCTTACGCGATTCTGACAGGCGAAACAACCAATCGCGACGAAGTCATCCGCCGTTTCCAAACCGATGAGCGCGTCCGAGTGTTTCTAATATCACTCAAGGCTGGGGGCGTGGGTATCAATCTAACGTCAGCCGACTATGTGTTCATTCTCGATCCTTGGTGGAACCCATCGGTTGAAAATCAGGCTATCGATAGGGCGCATCGTATTGGTCAGACAAAAAGCGTGTTTGTGTATAAGTTTGTTACGGCCGGCACGCTCGAAGAGAAAATCATCGCCCTGCAAAACCGCAAGAGCAATTTGGCGGGGATTTTTGCCAATAGCAACCCATTCAAGGACATCACCATCGAAGAGTTGATGCAGTTGTTTGATTGAGCATATTTTACAGTTATCATTTTTGATAAAAATTAATCAGCACTGCTACTAAAAGCAATTTTTGACAACACCAAATTAAATATGTAACTTGCGCGGAACTTGAAACTGACCGCACCGAATAACAAAGAAAGATGAAAGTTGCGATTATCGACTTGGGAACCAACACGTTCAACATCTTGATTGCCGACATCCGCAAGGGGCAGCCGACCGATTATCTGTTGAAAACAAAATCGGCCGTGATGCTTGGCAAGGAAGGGCTGATGACTGGCAATCTGACCGACAAGGCGTTTGCCCGTTCGTTCGCCGTGCTGCGCGACTACAGCAGCCTGATTAAGGACTTCGGTTGCGAGAAGGTGTTCGCCTTTGGCACATCGGCCATCCGCAGCGCCAACAACTCGGCACACCTGATTGAGAAGGTGAACCGCGACCTGGGTATTCAGATTACGCCAATCTCAGGCGAGCAAGAAATACAGTACGTCTTCAACGCGATGCTCAGCGCCGTTCCGCTGCATGGCGACAGCAACTATATGATGGTGGACATTGGCGGCGGAAACAACGAAGTGATTATCGGCCGCGGCGACAAAATTCTCTGGAGCGCAAGCTACGAACTGGGCAGCGCCCGCCTGCTCGAGATTTTCAAACCGTCGGACCCAATCTCTCATGGCGAGTTGGCCAGCATCAACCACTATCTCGACGAGAAGATGGCCGACTTCAACGAAGCCATCAAGCAATACCCCGTCACACGGCTCATCGGCTCGGCTGGGGCGTTCGACAGTTTCGCCGAGATGATTCATCAGAAGAAAACCCAACGGCCGCTGCCGCTCAACTCGAAACACTCGAACTTTACGGCCGACGATTTCAACGGCATCTACAAAACCATCACCAACACCACCCGCGACAAGCGCGCCCTGATTCTGGGGCTCGAGCCGCTGCGTCAGGACACCATTGTGATGTCGTCAACTTTTGTTAAGTATCTGCTTGAAAAGACGCAAGTTACAAGCATCACACAGTCGTCGTACGCCCTGACCGAAGGCGTCGCAATTCAACTCGAAAACACACTTTGAAATGGCACACATACTTGTTATTGATGACGAACGCGCCATCCGCAACTCGCTGAAAGAGATTCTTGAATACGAAAAACACCGCGTGAGCCTGGCCGCCAACGGCACTGAAGGGCTCGAACTGCTGAAGAAGGAAACGTTCGACGCGCTTCTGCTCGACATTAAAATGGAAGGCATCGACGGTATGGAAGTGCTTGAGCAGGTGTCGAAGGACTACCCTGACCTGCCTGTGGTGATGATTTCGGGCCACGGAACGGTTGACACTGCCGTGAAAGCCATCAAGATGGGCGCTTTCGACTTCATTGAGAAGCCGCTCGACCTGAACCGCCTGCTCATCACGCTGCGCAACGCAATGGACAAGGGCAAACTGGTGACCGAAACCAAGACGCTGCGCAAGAAGGTGGCCGCCAAAAACCGCGAACTGATTGGCGAGTCGGCACCGCTGAAACTGATTAAGGCGATGATTGAGAAGGTGGCCCCGACCGACGCTCGCGTGCTCATCACGGGTCAGAACGGCACGGGCAAGGAAGTGGTGGCTCGGATGATTCACAGCCTGAGCAACCGCGCCGACGCTGCGTTTGTTGAAGTGAACTGCGCCGCCATTCCGTCGGAACTGATTGAGAGCGAGCTGTTTGGCCATATGAAAGGCTCGTTCACGGGCGCAGTGAAAGACCGCGCTGGAAAATTCGAGCAGGCCGACGGCGGCACCATCTTCCTTGACGAGATTGGCGATATGAGCCTTTCGGCGCAAGCCAAAGTGCTGCGCGCCTTGCAAGAGAACAAAATCACCCGCGTGGGTGCCGACAAGGATATTGATGTGAACGTGCGCGTGATTGCCGCCACAAACAAGAATCTTGAAGAAGAAATCAAGGCTGGCCGCTTCCGCGAAGACCTGTATCACCGCCTGAGTGTGATTCTGATTCAGGTGCCCACGCTCAACGAGCGCGTTGAAGACATTCCGCTTCTGGCCGACCACTTCATCACGCAGATTTGCGAAGAGTCGGGCGTGGCCAAATCGACCATCGAGCCCGATGCCCTGGCCGAACTGCAGAAAATCAACTGGACGGGCAACATCCGCGAGTTGCGCAACGTGATTGAGCGCCTGCTCATCCTATGCGACAAGAACATTACAGCCAAAGATGTGCAACTTTATGCGCATCCGCTGGGAAGCTGATAAAAGCAACAAAAAACCGGAACAAGTCCGGTTTTCCATAAGTTCGTACAACAAGACTAGTACGCTTCGTTGCAGATAAATTTAATCCTCATCAGGCGGATTTCCTCTTCGGTGTAATCATCCTCGCCCAACTCCTTGATAGCGTCTTCGAGAGAGTCGGTTGCTGCCTCACGGAAATAGTCATAAATATCATTCTGGCAATCCTCGTCAATCACCTCGTCAATGTAGTAGTCGATGTTGAGTTTGGTACCCGAGTTGACAATTTTCTCCATTTCGGTCAGCAACTCGTCCATTTCCAAGCCTTTACCGTCGGCGATCACGTCAAGCCCGAGTTTGCGGTCGATGCTTTGGACGATGTAGAGTTTCATTCCCGAGTTGTTGCCGGTGGTTTTCACAACAAGGTCGATTGGGCGCTCTATCTCATTCTCTTTCACATATTTGCTAATCAAATCGCAGAACGGTTGACCGAATTTCATCGCCTTGGCCTGCCCCACGCCAGGAATGTTGCCTAGCTCCTGAAGTGTCATCGGGTAGTGGATAGTCATATCCTGAAGAGCCGGGTCCTGGAAGATGATGTACGGCGGCAGACCGCGCTTTTTGGCGATGTCTTTGCGAAGGTCGCAGAGCATTGTGAAGAGTGTCTGGTCGGCAGCCACCATTGCACCGCCGCCCTCGCCCGAGTCATCGCCTCCCTCCTGCTCATAATCGCGCTCCTTGGCGATTTTGAACGAGTGCGGATTCTTCAGAAACTCGTAGCCTTGCGGCGTGACGGTGAGTGAGCCGTAATTTTCGATGTTCTTGCCAAGCAAATCGGCCACAAGAGCCTGGCGGATAATGGTTTGCCAGTATTTCTCATCGTGATCTTTGCCGCTACCGAACTCGGGTATCGTATTGTATTTGTATGCTTTGATGGTGCTGTCGGCCACACCGCAGAGAACGTTGGCCACAAGGTCGGGTTTGAAGAACTCCTTGACGGCGATGACGGTTTTCAAAACCTTCACCACGCTGTCCTTGCCTTCGAACGTCTCGCGCGGATGCAGACAGTTGTCACAGGCTCCGCAGTTGTCCTGGGTGTATTCCTCACCAAAGTAATGCAGCAACTGCTTGCGGCGGCACACAGCCGACTCGGCGTACGACACCGTCTCAAGAAGCAAATGGCGGCCTATCTCCTGCTCGGCCACGGGCTTGCCCTGCATAAACTTCTCCAGCATCTGAATGTCCTTATAAGAATAGAAGGCGATGCAGCGTCCCTCGCCACCGTCGCGGCCTGCGCGACCTGTCTCCTGATAGTAACCCTCAAGGCTCTTCGGCATATCGTGGTGAATGACAAAGCGCACATCAGGCTTGTCGATACCCATTCCGAAGGCGATGGTTGCCACAATCACATCAATCTCCTCCATCAGGAACTTGTCCTGATTGGCCGAACGCACCGACGACTCCAATCCGGCGTGATACGGCGCAGCCTTTATTCCGTTGATTACCAATGTTTCAGCCAGTTCCTCAACTTTTTTGCGGCTCAGGCAATACACAATGCCAGACTTGCCTGGGTTGGCTTTTATGAATTTTATAATCTCCTTCGTCACATCGCGCTTCGGGCGCACCTCATATATAAGATTGGGGCGGTTGAACGACGATTTGAACACATCGGCCTCAACCATACCAAGGGTTTTCTGAATATCGCTCTGCACTTTTGGCGTGGCGGTGGCGGTAAGCGCGATTATCGGCGCGCGGCCAATCTCATCCACTCGCGAACGGATACTGCGGTACTCCGGGCGGAAATCGTGGCCCCACTCTGAGATACAGTGAGCCTCGTCGATAGCGTAGAACGAAATCTTCACCTGTTTCAGGAACTGGATATTGTCGTCCTTGGCCAGCGACTCGGGTGCCACATAGAGCAGTTTGGTCTTGTGGGCCAGAATATCGTCTTTCACGCACTGAATCTCGGCTTTCGACAGCGACGAGTTGAGAAAATGCGCTATTCCGTCCTCCTCGCTAAACCCGCGGATGGCATCCACCTGGTTTTTCATCAGGGCGATAAGCGGCGAGATGACAATGGCTGTACCATCCTGCAGCATCGCAGGCAACTGGTAGCAGAGTGACTTGCCTCCACCCGTGGGCATCAGCACAAAAGTGTCGCGCCCAGCCAAGATATTCTCGATAATCGCCTCCTGATTGCCTTTGAATGTGTCGAATCCAAAGTACTGTTTTAGATAAACCTTCAGTTCCATCATCTATTTTTTAAACACGAAAATAAATTTAGTAAAAAATATCAGCCCATTTATATTTTTGTATGTTTTTTTGAATGTTTTTTTTCGGATAGCCGAAACCGACTGAAATTCAGCGATACGGCACCACAATAATCGGACAAAATGAAGACGAATGACGAAATAACAGCCATTGCACTTAATGTGATTGAACAGGAATCGGCCACCGTTGCCAATCTCAAAAATATGATTGACAGCAACTTTGCCGAAGCCGTGAGCCTAATTTTCAAAAGCAAGGGCCGATTGGTTGTGACTGGCATCGGCAAAAGTGCCATCATTGCACAGAAGATTGTGGCCACAATGAACTCGACGGGCACACCGGCGCTCTTTATGCACGCCGCCGACGCCATCCACGGCGACCTGGGAATGATTCAGGACAACGACATTGTGATGCTGCTTTCGCGAAGCGGCAACACGCCCGAAATCAAGGTGCTGGTGCCGATTTTGAAAATGCGTCGAAACAAGATGATTGCTATGGTGAGCGACACTCAGTCGTATCTGGCACAGCAGGCCGACATTATTATTAACGCCTACGCCGAGCACGAAGCCTGCCCCAACAACCTGGCGCCCACGTCAAGCACCACGGCGCAACTGGTGATGGGCGACGCAATGGCCGTAGCGCTGCTCGAGTGCCGAGGATTCTCGCCGTCCGATTTCGCCAAATACCACCCTGGCGGCTCACTCGGCAAGAAACTCTATATGCGCGTGAGCGACCTCTACCTCAACAACGAGAAGCCCGAAGTTAAACCGTCAGACACCATTGAGCGCGTGATTCTTGAAATGACATCGAAGCGGCTGGGCGCCACTGCCGTCACCGACAACGGACGACTGCTGGGCATCATCACCGACGGCGACCTGCGACGAATGCTTGTCTCGGGCCGCACAGTTGCCAACTTGACAGCTCAGGACATCATGTCGGCCAACCCGAAAACGATTGACGAGAACGCAATGGCCGTGAACGCCTTCCATCTGATGGAACAGAATCACATTACGCAGCTCATCGTGCTCAAAGACGGCAGCTATGCAGGCGTCATTCACATTCACGACATTCTGCAGGAAGGGATTGTTTAGAGCCACAAATTGCTGATTAAAAACTGTATATTAAATATGGATTAATCGGATAATCGGGTTGGACATCGGTTATCCGATTTTTCTATTCGAACCATGCAAAAAAATTCCCCGCGCGTCAGTCGCAGAACCAACCAAATTCCGTATCATTGCAAAATTTTTTTTATTCCGAAAAACGCAACAAAAATGGCAAAGATTTTCAACGACGTATCAAGAACATTTGGCGAGTTTCTGCTGATTCCGGGACTCACAACCAAACAGTGCATTCCCACAAACGTGTCGCTCCGCACGCCGCTTGTGAAATTCAAGAAGGGCGAAGAGTCGGCCATCAACCTGAACATTCCGTTTGTGTCGGCCATTATGCAGTCGGTTTCCGACTCGGGCCTGGCAATCGAGCTTGCTCGCAACGGCGGCCTGTCGTTCATATTTGGCTCGCAGCCCATTGAGTCACAGGCTGATATGGTTCGCCGCGTCAAGAAATTCAAAGCCGGTTTCGTTACCAGCGACTCGAACCTGAAACCCGACAACACGCTCTACGACGTGCTCGACCTGATTCAGCGCACCGGACACTCAACCATCGGCGTTACCGACGACGGAACACCCAACGGCCGCCTGCTGGGTATGATTACCAGCCGCGACTACCGCACCGACAAGGACGACCTGAACGACAAGGTGTCGCAGCATATGACGCCGTTCGACAAACTGACCGTCGGCAAACTGGGCATCTCGTTGAGCGACGCCAACCAACTCATCTGGGACAACAAACTCAACACGCTGCCTATCATCGATGAAAATCAGAAACTTATGTACTTCGTCTTCCGCAAGGACCACGACAGCCACCACGAGAACCCGAACGAACTGTCGGACTCGAACAAGAAACTGCTTGTGGGTGCCGGCATCAACACACGCGACTATGAGCAGCGCGTTCCGGCACTGGTTGAGGCGGGTGCCGATGTGCTCTGCATCGACTCGTCGGACGGATACTCGGAATGGCAGCTTGAGACGCTGAAGTGGATTAAGGCAAAATACGGCGACAAGGTTAAGGTTGGTGCTGGCAATATTGTTGATAAAGAAGGATTTGACTATTTGGTTGCCGCAGGCGCCGATTTCATCAAGATTGGTATTGGCGGCGGCTCAATCTGCATCACCCGCGAGCAGAAGGGCATCGGCCGCGGTCAGGCCACTGCAGTGATGGATGTGGCAGCCGCTCGCGACGATTACTTCAAGAAAACTGGCATCTACATTCCAATCTGCTCTGATGGCGGCATTGTGCAGGACTACCACATGGTTCTTGCTCTGGCAATGGGCGCCGACTTCCTGATGATGGGCCGCTACTTTGCCCGCTTCGACGAGTCGCCGACCAAGAAACTGACCATCGGCAACCGCATTGTGAAGGAATACTGGGGCGAGGGCTCGAACCGCGCAAAGAACTGGCAGCGCTACGATATGGGCGGCGCCGCTGCTCTGAAGTTCGAGGAAGGCGTTGACAGCTACGTGCCTTACGCCGGCAAGATGAAGGACAACCTGGCACTCACTTTGGGCAAAATCCGCGCCACAATGTGCAGCTGCGGTTCCTTGTCAATCAAAGAGTTGCAGCAGAATGCAAAAATCACCGTGGTTTCGTCGACATCAATCATTGAGGGCGGCGCTCACGATGTGATTTTGAAGGACCAGAACTAACAATTCGGACACATATTTATACAAAACGGTCACCGCAAGGTGGCCGTTTTTGTATCCGGCACCTGCTCAGCGATTCAGTTGCCGATGCATCGCTACTACTTGCACAGCTTCCGGCACATCGTGCACACGCAGAATGGAAGCGCCGCTTTGCAGCGCAAGCAAATTGAGCGCAGTAGTGGCGCTTAACGATTGTTCGGGAGTTATATTGAACAATTTGTAAATCATCGATTTGCGCGATATCCCCACAAGCAGCGGACGATTGAAAACCGAAAATTCCGAAAGGTGCGCAAACAGCTCGTAGTTCTGCTCGAGCGTTTTGGCAAAGCCGAATCCGGGATCGATGATGACATCGTGCACACCCAAATCGGTAAGACGGCGAAGCGGCTGCGAGAGCTCGCTAATCACATCGGCAAGCAGATTATTGTAGGTGGCGTGCTGCTGCATTGTGGCCGGTGTTCCGCGCATGTGCATTAGAATGTAAGGTACTTGCAAGCGCGCCACGGTGGCGAACATCTGCTCGTCGAGTGTGCCGCCAGAAACATCGTTTATAATGTCGGCGCCAGCATCAACAGCCTGTTCAGCCACTCCACTACGGAAAGTGTCGATAGAAATGACAGCCTGCGGATAGCGGCGGCGCAATTCGGTCACCACAGGCTTCAGGCGTTGCCACTCTTCGTCGGCAGGCACTTCAGCCGCACCCGGACGCGTTGAGTAAGCACCCAAATCGAGTATGTCGGCACCCTGGGCCAGCGCTTCATCGGCGCGTGCCAAAGCCGCTTCGGTCGACGGGCATCGGCTTCCGCTGTAGAAACTATCGGGCGTAACGTTCACAATCGCCATCACCTTTGGTTCAGACAAATCGATAAGCCGTCCGCGGCAATTTATTGTTGTCATAGTTCAGTCAGTTTTTTGCAAAAATATGATTTAGAGAGTAAAGATTAAAGAGTAATGTGTAATGGCGTTTGATTGTGTTTGCGTTTTAAAATTTGCTTATTATTGCATTCAAAATCTGATTGAATATGAAAAGATTATCATTGATAATAGCAATACCATTCATTATGGCAAACTCTGCAAATGCTCAAATACCAGAAGGTTATGAAGTTGCTACTTGGCACAATTTCAGCCAAGCGGCCATCACCTACTCGTTCGACGACGGTACACCTAACCAGATTCCGGTAGCCGTTCCGCTGCTCGACAAATACGGCTTTCTCGGCACTTTCAACCTGATTACCAGTTGGGTAAAGAATTGGGACGAGTGGAAGAATGTCGCCCAAAAAGGTCACGAGATAGCGTCGCACACTATCACCCACCCCAATTTCGGGCAAATATCAGAGAGTCAGCAGAAAGATGAACTTGCCAAATCAAAGGACACCATTGAAATGATGATTGGAAAGGAATGTATCACAATGGTTTACCCCTACTGCGTGACTGGCAACGACCAGATTGTGGCGCGCTATTATATTTCGGCGCGCGGCTGCAGCGGACAGGTTGGCAATTCAACTCCCGAGAATATGTTCAACATCACATCGCGGGTGGTTGGCACTGAGAGCAATATGCAAACCGCCGACAACTTCAACAAGTGGGTGGCTTCGGCCATCGGCACCAAAGGCTGGTGCGTGTTTCTGATTCACGCATTGGACGGCGATGGCGGCTATTCGCCCATCGAATCGAAAGAGTTTGACGCTCATTTGAATTATGTCAAGCAGTCGGGGCAGACTTATTGGGTTGGCACGTTTGCCGAAATATCAAAATATATTCTTGAGCGCAACTCACTCACAATCAACGAGCGAGCAGATATGGATTATATTGAGATAACCGTTGGCTGCACCGCACAAAGCAAGCTGACCAAACTCGACCAGCCGGTAACCGTCAAACGCCGTCTGCCCGATGGCTGCACCACGGCCCGCATTGTGCGCAACAACAGCGAGATTCCATCGCTCATTGCCGACGGATGCATCATTTTTGATGTGGTACCCGATGAGGTTTATGTGCTATCGTTCTGATATTTAGTATTAGGATTAAGATTAAGGAATCAGGGGGCTTGACGGCTCCCTTTTTTGTTCACGAATAGATTATCCTAAAAAGATATCTTGACAATCAATTTGTTATCTAAGACATCATCGATGATTCTACGTTTTTTACCCACAAAACAAGTGTTTTGAGGCGAACAATCGTTTTTTATACGCTATCTTATTGATTTCCAATAGGAATGTTTTTAAATTCATCGGCAAAAAAGGCGATTTGGAACGGTATTTGTTAGCTCGCGTGCCGCCAAATGGCGTTTTTATCGGTAAAAATTGGCGAAACATAGACTCAGATTGAAATTCGGGAAGTTCAATCGGCAATTTCCAACCCTTCATCTATAAGAAAATTGCCGTTTGAACGAAACAAAATATACTTGCATCGTCAAAATTGACACAAAAGAGATTGAAATTTAAAAACACATAAAAAAACAGTGATATGAAAAAGTTAAGTTTGATTCTTTCGGTTCTGATTAGCAATGTGGCAATCGCACAAACCACATCGATTTCAGGTCAGTTGTTGGACAAGACCACAAACGAGGCCTTGCAGTATGCAAACGTACAAATCTACTCGCTGCCCGACAGCACATTCCTAAAAGGCGACGTGACCAAGGTTGACGGCTCGTTCAAGATTGAGGGCATCAAAGCCGAAAAATGCCTCGTAAGGGCTTCATTTATCGGCTATATTCCTGTTGATAAGAATATTAACATTACTAAAGGCCAAGACAATCCGGTAGGTAAGATTTTCTTGTTGGAAGACAGCAAACAACTTGCCGAGGTCAGCATTACGGCAGAGGCCACACCAATGACTGTCCACGACGATACCGTTGTGTTCAACGCTGATGCGTTCCATGTTGTTGAGGGTGCCGCACTTGAGGATTTGGTCAAAAAATTGCCAGGTGCAGAAATCTCTGACGGCAAGGTTACCGTCAACGGAAAAACTGTCAGCAAGGTTCTTATGGACGGAAAGGAATTCTATTCGAGCGACCCGATGGTGGCTCTTAAGAACCTGCCCGCCAATATGGTGAAGGACGCAAAAACATACGATAAAAGAAGCGAACAGGCCGAATTAACCGGCATCGACGACGACGACGAGGAATTTGTACTTGACTTCACCGTGCGTAAAGGCTTCAAGGACGGATGGGTAGGCAAGATTTGGGGGGCAGGCGGCCACGATATTGGCGGCGAGGACGACTTCCGCTACGACGGCCACGTTGATTTGAACAAATTCAACGACGAAGGCAACTTCTCAGTCATTGGTAACGTTAACAACACCAACAACGCCAGTGCAATGGATGATGCTATGAGTTCGGCAAGCAGTGGCGCAGGCGGCAATGGTGGCGGCAACCGTGGTGGCGGTGGCGGCTTTGGCGGTGGCGGCGGCTTCGGCGGCGGCGGCTTCGGCGGCGGTATGGATATGGGCATGATGGACTTTGGCAGCTTCGATATGGCCAGCATGTTCGGCGGCATAACCACATCAGCAACACTCGGCTTATCGTTCGCACAAGAGCCTAGAAAAACTCTGAAATATGGCGGCGACTTGAATTACAGTCACCAAGAGAAAGACACTAGAACTGAAAGTACTCGTGAGAATTTCCTGGCAGGCAAAACCACTTTGGAGACAGGTCTTTCATCATCAATCAGAAAAACCGATATGATTAGAGGATCGTTCCGGCTCAACTGGGGTATCGACAGCATGACCACCATCATATTCCGACCAAACATCTCGTTAAATCTTTCGAAAACCGACAGCAAGAGCAATTCCGAATCTTTTGGCGCAGTTGATTCTGTAAGATTAAATAGAGGCGACTCTGTGTTCCGTGACCTAGTCAGCACAACCAACACCACTGGCGACCAAAAGTCGAACAGCGTTAGCTATGGCATGAACTTGAGAATTGTCAGAAAGCTCAACAACGACGGCCGCAGCCTCACTTTGGGTGTCAATCTGAACGGCTCATTCGCACCATCGGAGAATCACCGCGGAACAGATGCAAGATACCATTTGTTCGATTCAACATCTAACATTCTGCGATACACCGACGGCGACAACAATCGTTTCAGCATCCGTGGCGAAATAGCATACGTTGAGCCGATTTTCGAGAAAAACTATCTCCAATTACGGTACAGCTTCCAAAACCAAGGTTCGAATTCTTTCTCGCACGTATTTGAGTACGATACAGTTAAGACCGACTATAATGACGAATTTACTGAATACTTGAGTAGCGAGGTTGAAAACACATATCAGAACCATCGTATAGAATTGATATGGCAAGGCCGTTATGACAAGCTGCGCTACAATCTTGGTGTATCGCTTCAGCCACAAAGTTCAAAGGTTGACAATCTGGTTGGCATCAACAAAGGCAAAAACTACGACCAGACCGTTTTCAACTGGGCTCCAAACATGCGTCTGGAATACCGGTTCACCAACACCCAGAACTTGCAGTTCCGCTACAACGGACGTAGCTCGGCGCCGAGCGTTCAGAATCTGCAAGAGGTTATCAACGTGAGCAATCCGCAACGTCTGCAATATGGTAATCCGAATTTGAAACCTTCGTTCCGCAACAACGTTTCGCTGAGTTTCAGCAACTTCAACCGTACAACTTACAGGAATTTCATCATCAACCTGTCATACAACAATACCATAAACAACACCACAACAGTCACTTACTATGATCTGAAGACCGGTAATACCATCACCGAGTTAGAGAATATGAGCGGCAACTGGGGTGCAAACGGCTTCCTGACATTCTCAACACCGCTGTCGAATCAAAAATTCTCAATCACATCGCGCTCTATGGCCAACTATAACGAGAACGGAACCTTGACTGGTGAAATTGTCAATCGTCAAGCCGACCACAGCAGCAAGAAAAAGAGTATCACATCATCACTTATGCTGAGCGAGACATTGCAGGCTAACTATCGCACCGATGTATTTGACTTCTCAATCGACGGCTCGATAATGTATCAAAAGAGCAACAACGCCAACGCATCGTTGTCGAACAATGGCGAGACCTTCAACTATACAATCGGTTTCGATGGCAACCTTCACCTGCCGGCAAAGATTGACCTTTCAACCGATTTGGATTATCGCATCTACCAAGGTTACGGCGAGAACTCGAACCAGCGCAATACTGCCATCTGGAATGCCCAAATTAGCAAACGCTTCACCGAAAGCAACAGTTGGACAGTCCGCTTCAAAGTTTATGACATTCTTCAGCAACAAAAACTCATCTCACGTAATGTCAGCTCAACTGGTGTTAGCGACTCGGAAACCAACACACTCGGCTGCTATGCAATGGTTCAGGTTGTTTACAACATCAACACTCTTGGCAAGAACCAAGGCAACAACAGACGCGGTGGATTCCCTGGTGGATTCCCCGGCGGTTTCGGCGGTCCCGGAATGTTCTAACAGATGTTATCATCATACACAAGGAATCCCGTCAGCGAAGAACTGGCGGGATTTTTATTATACACAGAAATTATTTTTATTAGGGATCACTGTTCGCTATCCTCGTCTGGGAAATCAGAAAGATAGCGTCGAGTGAACACCCTGATGGGATACCACGCCGCCAATAACCCGATACCTACCACGGTTACAAGCACAAGCACAAAATCGGACCAAATCATTTTCACCGGATAACTGCTGATGACAAACGAGCCCATTGAGTCAAGTTTCAGAAAACCAAACGTCTGTTGAAGCCAACAAACAAACACTCCCAAAAGCACCCCTGCCACTGCACCACCGATACTAATCAAACGACCTTCAGTCGCAAAAATACGGCGTATGCCTTGTTTGCTTAATCCAATGTGGCTCAATGTCTTAATATCACCCTTCTTGTCGATTATAAGCATCGATAGCGAACCGACCATATTGAAACTGCCGATTATAAGTATAAATGTGAGTATCAGATAGATGGCAAATTTTTCCGATTTCATCACCTTATAAAGCATCTCATGCTGTTGGTACTGCGTGCGCACAACATACTCATTCCCAACAATCTGCTGAATCTCATTACGCGCATGATTGTGGTCGACACCTGGTTTGAGTTTGATTTCGAGAGCACTTGCCTGCGTTGGATATTCGAGCAGATTGCGGACAAAATCGAGAGGAACAAGCATATAGCGTGTATCTATCTCCTGTTGGATTGCAAAAATACCCGATGGATAGATATAAGATTTGCTAAAGGCGCGTTCGGGATTCATCGATATGCGGCCGCTACGTTTGGGGACGTAGATAAGCAACGGATTAACGAAATTAATGTTGACCGACAGGAAATATGCCAGCCCCGCTCCTACCACCGCCATCGGACGACTGCCGTTATTAAGGGAGAAAGATCCATTAATAATCATAGTATCGACACCTGTTAGCCGGCTGTAGCTATCCGGCACACCCTTGATTATGCCAGGATTCATATGACCATCGTACTCGAGCAGGATGTTCTCTTCAAGAGTCTCACACACTATATCAATGCAACTGAGCCGGCAAGCTGTCCTCAACCTTTCATCTTGTGGATCAAGCACTTTACCCTGCGCTGGAGTAATTTTGATGTCGGGATCGAAATTGCTGAACATCGACTTGATTAGTTCGTCGAACCCATTGAACACCGACAGAACAATTATGAGAGCCATAGTGCAAACCGCCACTCCTATCAGAGAAATAGCTGATATGAAGTTGATTATGTTGTGCGATTTCTTTGACAACAGATAGCGGCGAGCCACAAAAGCCGACAGGTTCATTGCTGTGTGTTTGAGAGTTACGACTATTTGTCTTGGTCGTTTTTAAGCAGTTTCTCGATGTTCTCAAGATAGTCGAGCGAGTCGTCGATGAAGAAATTCAGTTCGGGGATGATGCGCACCTGATTGTGAATGCGATTGCCCAACTGAAAGCGAATTTCCTTGCTGTGCGCCGATATTGAGTTCATTATCTCGTCGCGGCGGTTGTCGGGGAAGATGCTCAAATAAACCTTGGCCACCGACAAATCGGGGCTGATGCGCACCACCGACACAGTGATTATCGAACCTTTGAACCAAGTACGTGCGTAACTTTGGAACATCTCGGCCAAATCTTTCTGTATCAAACGCGAAACTTTATTCTGGCGTGGTGTCAACTCTTCCATGATGATTCTGTTTTATGTTCGGTGCAAAGGTAGAAAGATTTTTAGACGTCAAACTACAGCTCTAAGTCATTGTTAAGTACATGACAATGCTAAATGACGAAATAAAAAACAGTCAACTATTCAAGTCAAATACGCCAACAGCCAAAGTCGTTTTTTGGGAGTAAGCACATTGATAATCAGTATATTTCACATATAAGAATTATTTGCCATGGAGATAAAAAATTACTACCCTCGTTGTTCTGATAGTTGGGCGGAGCAATTGTTGGTTTCGGTGGGCGCATTACTTATCGAAAGAACAAAATGTAGTGGAAAATCATCCAGAAAACCTTACAAATAGACAGAAAGATATTTATGAGTACCAGAAACGGCATACAAGGCGATTATTGATGATATTGTTGGAATTCAGACCCAAATTTACAGCCAAACTTTCCAATGAAATTCAGCCAAATCTTCCAATTGTGTTTGTAATTAAAAGATTTTTAGTCATTTCGAAATGACATTAAAAATCAACAACAAGCAGGTCTGATTTTCCACAAACTCCCGAACAAAATTTCCACAAACTCCCGAATGAAATTTCTACAAACTCCCGAACGAAATTTCCATAAACTCCCGAATAAATTTTATAAACATTTGTATTTCAATAAAAATACAATATCTTTGCACCAAGAAGGCGAGAGTTTGAATTTCGGTAAAAAATGGGAAATATTAATTATAGAGCGCGGATTGTTGACCCTATGCTTGACAGAAAACTGCAAGGGAAGGGCGCGGTTTTGGTCGAAGGTCCCAAATGGTGTGGAAAAACAACCACTGCCGAGCAAAAGGCTGCAAGCATACTTAAATTGGGCGATGTGGGCATTTATAGGCAAAGCCGTCAAATAGCCGAAATGAATCCTGCCTTGTTGCTCGAAGGTGCCGCACCACGCTTGATTGATGAGTGGCAGACTATTCCCGAGCTATGGGATTCCGTGCGTTCTGAAGTTGATGAGCGAAACACATTCGGGCAATTCATAATGACGGGGTCAGCAGTGCCTGTCCCTTCCGAGCAATTATTGCATACAGGCACAGGCCGAATTACGCGGTTGATGATGCGAACAATGACTTTGTTTGAATCAGGAGAATCGAACGGAACCATCAGCCTGAAAGGTTTGTTTGATGCGCCCGAGCAGATTTTCGCCGAATGCGCAATCGACATTGAGCAATTGGCATTTTTGGTTTGCCGTGGCGGTTGGCCACAAGCAACGTTTCTTAAGGGCGATTTGGCGCTTGACCAAGCATTTGACTACTTCGATGCCATTGTTGCAAGCGATATATCACGCGTTGATGGAGTGAAACGTTCGCCCGAAAGGACTCGAACTTTGATGCGCTCGTATGCACGGCATCAAGGTGCGGCCGTCAATTATTCGGTTATTGCAGCCGACATGCAGGCTAACGATGGCAGCGCGCCCGATACCGATACGGTGGCGTCATACATAGCGGCTCTGAAAAAAATATTTGTTATTGAGGATATGCCAGCATGGAATCCTAATTTGCGCAGCAAGGCTGCCATTCGAACATCGGACACTCGCTATTTTGTTGATCCATCGATTGGAGTGGCCGCGTTGGGAATAGGTCCGAAAGACTTTTTGAACGATTTAAATACATTTGGGTTATTTTTTGAAACATTAGCAGTTCGCGATTTGCGTGTTTTAGCTGAAACGATGGATGGTTCTTTGTATCACTATCGCGATGCCAATGGTCTTGAATGCGACGCCGTCCTACATCGACGTAACGGCTCTTATGGTTTGATTGAGATAAAGTTGGGTGGTGATTCGGCAATCGATGAAGGTGCCAAAAACCTTCATTCGTTGGAAAGAATCATTGACATCACGCGAATGCAGACACCTTCGTTCAAAATGGTGTTGGTTGGTGTGGGCAAGTATGCCTACCGCCGCCCCGACGGCGTTTATGTTGTGCCAATTGGCTGTTTGAAACCTTAAATAGTTAACTTTATGCTCTCACTAATTATCTGTTCACGAATTTCGGAAATATGAAACTCTCAGTCTTTGTAGTAACATATAATCAAGAGAAATACATCCGTCAATGTCTTGACAGCATACTGATGCAGAAGGTTGACTTTGACTACGAAGTGGTAATTGGGGAAGACCACGGAACGGATGGTACTCGCGCGATATGCGAGGAGTATGCTGCGAAATATCCGCAGGTTAGATTATTGCCATTGAAAGAAAGGCTGGGGATCGCACGAAACTGGCAACGTGTTTTGTCAGAATGCAAAGGCGAGTATATAGCAATGTGCGAGGGGGATGATTATTGGACCGACGAGAAAAAGTTGCAAAAACAAGTCTCGTTTCTAGATGAAAATAACGAATATGTTATGAGTTTTCATGACGCAACGATTATAGATGAAAACGGAAATGTTATATCAGAATCTAAGCAGGGCGATTGGAAAAAAGACATTTCATCTGAAGAACTTATATTGGGGAACCATCCATCAACTCAAACAGTAACTTTCAGACAAAACGCATTGCCACTCATTTTAGAAAGAATGAGGAAGGGTTACCGTTATAATAATGGCGATACAGTCCTTTTTACTTTGTTGGGAAAATATGGAAATGCAAAATATCAATCAGAAATAACAAATTCAGTATGGCGGAATCATTCTTCTGCAGCATGGAGTGCTATTAATAATATCGAGAAAGATATATCTGGTTATCATACATATACGTTTTTGCAAAAACAATATACAGGGGAAACGCGAAAAAAATATTTGAATGCAAGATTAAACAAATTGTCTAGAATAGTTCAGAATACACCTGGAAATAGAATGTATAAAGAACTTTTTTTGTATTACCTACGATTCATCTTTCTGTCGATTGCACACGGACGAATCGTGCTTTTGTGGAAGACAAACAAAGGTTTCATTTATAATTTATTAAAATGAAAATACTAGTTTACTCGCACTCTGCTTCATTTTATGGGGCACCGAAATCTATTCTTGATTTAACTAATGAATTAAAAAAAGATAATAGGTATGAGATAATATATATAATTCCCGAACAAGGACAGCTTGAAAAAAGACTTATTCAAGAAAAATACAATTATTTGATATTACCCAATCCGCAATGGATTGTATCCGAAAGACCCCGCAATTATAGCCAATGGTATTATTTTAAGTATTTAGCAAAAAGTCTGTATTTTTTTCTATCATCTATGCATACAACTTACAGAACACACACACAAATTGTGAGTGAAGTAAATCCTGATTTAATAATAGTTAATACAAGTGTGGCACCATTGGGATTATATGTTTCACGGTGGCTTAAAATCAAATCGGTGTTATGGATGCGCGAACCTATATGCAATAAGATGGGGTGGCGAGTGCCCACATTGTTTCCGAGAATGTATGTGGGTCACGTTCTAAATAAGGCCGATTTAGTATTGGGACCATCAAAATACCTAAAAGATTATGTTGAAAGAGCTTTCGGCATATCAAGAATGCAAGTACTTCCTAATGCTATTGATTTCATTCCGAAGCTATCAAAAGAGCTTCCTGCATATAAATTCGGTATGGTAGGCTCAATATCAGAAAGAAAGGGACAACTTGATTTCTTTATGGCAATGTTAAAGCATATGCCTGAAGCCAATTTAATTATTTATGGTGCAGGAACAAACGATTATGCACAGAAATTATATAAAATAGCTTCCAAGTATCCCGAAAAGATTAATATGTATGGTTATGAGTCTGATTTAAATAAAATATACTCGTCATTTGATATTTATGTTAACATGGGAATTGACGAAACCTTTGGCAGAACTACCGTAGAGGCGATGAGAGCGGGGAGATTAGTATTCGGGCGAAGGTCTGGTGCAACACCAGAAATAATAAAAAACGGTGAGAATGGTTTCCTGTTCGACAAAGCTGACGAAGTTTTCGAAATATTGAAAAAATATGATACGGATGAAGGTTTTAAGCAATTGTCGATTATTAGAGAGCGAGGAAAGAATGATTCCTTGAAATATCTGCCAGAATCAATAATTAAAAAATTTATGACCATAGTAAAAAATCATAAATAAAAGAGAATACCCACAATGGCCCCTATACACAACATATACCTTTTTCTTGCCCTTTATTTCTATCGCTTATTCGCGTGGATATGCGGTGTGTTTATGCGTAAGCGATGCGGTGCAGACGGCATTCTTTTTCTTGAAAATTTCCCTATAGAAAATGCTGGCTATCAATATCGGGCATACAAATGGAAGGAAATGTTTGAAAAGAATGGCCAGCGTTGCGAAGTGCTTACCATATTTGCCAATAAGAATGATTTTGATGAGCAGTTCCGAAATATGCCAATGTTGCTTGTCCGCGCAATGCGGCGAAGGTTTCGTCAATGTCTGTATGCAAGACAATTCGCTGTTGTAATTGTGCGCCGCGAACTACTTCAGTTTAACGACTACGGCAACCTATTTATGGAGAAGTTTCTTCTGCAGATTCACACAAACGTGATTTTAGATTTTGACGACGACATATCTGCTTCAAAAAAAGAGCCACGTAAAATCAATAACTTATTCAGTCGGTTACTGTGGGAGAACGGGAATAAATTCAATGATTCATTAAGGTTGTATAAACGTTTTGTCGTCGGTTCTGATTATCTGAAGGAGAGAGTATTGTCGGAAAATAGAAATATCGGCAAAGACGATGTTTTGGTTATGTCCACCTGCGTTGATTACAATAAATTCCCCGCTAAAGTGTACAACAAGAAGACTGAAGAAATTGTTTTCGGCTGGATTGGCGGTAATCACAACTTGCACTATTTGGATATGCTTGTGGAGCCGTTGAACAAATTGGCGCATGATTTCAGGTTCAAACTTGTGGTTGTCGCTGGCCGTGATTATGCGAACACAAATGCACAATTCCGTATCGAAAACAAAAGATGGAGTCTTGATTCAGAAAAGGATTTGATTAAGAGTTTCGACATTGGCTTGATGCCCATTTATGACAACGCCGTGGGCCGAGGAAAATGCGGCTTCAAATTGCTGCAATATATGGGGTTGGGCGTTGTCGGTGTGGCGACAAATGTTACGGTAAACGGAGAAATAATAACTGATGGTGAAAACGGTTTTTTAGTTAAAGCTGACAATTCTGACTGGTATGAGGTTTTGAAAAAAGTGCTATCTCTGCAAAAGAATTTTTCGGCAATTGGAGAATGTGCGCGAAAAACAGTTGAAGAGCGTTACTCGTTCAGTGCGTGCGTAGAAAAGTATGCAGAATTTGTTGGTAAATAGAATTGAGTAGAAATGGGATTTTTAAAAAAAATACTGGCGGACATTAAGACATATTATAAGATAAAGTCCATATACCCAGTTAGATATAAGGACTCGACAATTGAATCATATATTGTTGACGAATCAATCTTGGGAAAGGGGCTTATCATTAAAAAAAATGTAGTCATTAGTCCCGACCTGAAATCAATTGGCAACTATTCGTACATTGGCGATAATACCGAGATTATGAATTGTGTGTCAATCGGAAACTATTGCTCAATATCGCACGGAGTTAAAATCGGATTGGAAAACCATGCTTTGAATCATATTGGAACGAGCCCCGTTTTTTTTAAATCACAACGTGGCTGGATAGAATCGGATAGTTTCCAAAGGGAATCGGCTACGGTTGTTGAATCAGATGTGCTTATATCGGCAAATGCAATGATAATGTCTGGAGTGAAAATAGGTGTTGGCGCAGTTGTCGGTGCTGGTGCTTTTGTCAATGATAATGTGCCGCCATATGCAATAGTTGCTGGTGTGCCAGCTAAAATAATCAGATATAGGTTCGACGAAAATACTATTGAAAAGTTGTTGGCCACGAAATGGTGGGAAAAAGACAAAAGTGCACTAATCGAATACAAAGAACACTTTTCGAATATAACGGAGTTCATTGCTAATTACAATGGGAATAAATGATATGAAACATATTGCAGTGCTTCTAAACGGCCCCATAGTCACAGATTCGAGAGTGATAAGAGAGATTAGGACAATGTCGCAGGCAAATTTGGTTGATTTGTTTTATGTTGACGGTAGCGATTCGGACAAATCTATTTTTAACGAAAATGTTCGACTATTTTCATTCGCCAAACCCGAAGGTTTTAAATATAAATTGATACGGAACACCTGCTTTTATAATGAGTTTTTGTTTTTTGTACCCGAAGTCATAAAACAAGGCGTAAAGTACGATTATATTTGGGCAAACGACCTGCCAGACTTAAAGCCAGCACTTCAGATAAAGAGAAAAACAGGTTCAAAAGTCATTTACGACTCGCATGAAATATTTATTGAGACATTAAACCAGTGTTTCCCGGAGAAAGCTGTAATTTATAAGCAGCTCTTATACAAGCTCTGTTTGTTTATTATGCAAACATTTGGCCGTATGGCCGAAAAAAAAATGCTCGGCAGTGTAGATGAATTTGTGACAACGTGTGAGTCATACAAGATTTTTTTCGCGGCAAAATATAAAGTACACAATGTAAATATTGTGATGAATTGCCCCATGCTCAATTACAAAAATGCACGATATGACTATAGAAAAAAATATGGGATACCGAAAGATGGTTTTATTGTCACCTTTCAAGGTAAATTAATCCCTGCCAGAGCGCTTGAGCAAATAATCAAATCGTTTAAATATGTAAATAATAATATTTATTTGATTATTGTGGGAGATGGTTTTTTGGAGAATAAATTGAAAAATATTGTTCTCGAAAATTCACTTTCAGATAAAATATTTTTTACAGGCAGAATATCGTCTTCGGATATGGTGGGATACGCATTGGGCGCAGATGTTGGTATAAATCTGCAACCAAATGTTAATCTGAGCAAATACTACGGTTCCACTAACAAGTTTTTTGAATATATGCATGCCGCATTACCAATGATAGTGTCAGATACGCCAGAGAATAAATTAATTATGGCCAAGTATGATATGGGGATTTTTGTAAGTAATTGTAACGATTCACAGAAGATCGCTGAAGCCATAAACAAAATGTCGCAGATGGATTTGTCTCGTTATAAGGAGAATTGTAAAAAAGCTGCTGAAGAATATAACTGGGAGAACCAAGAGAAGGTGATGTTAAATTTGATAAAATGACAAGGTTTATAAATGAAGCACTATATAGTTACTCGATTCAATGTTAAAATAGAAGATTTTCAAAAAGACAAAAATGGTAAATCTACTAAGGATGCGGAATATTTATCACGACGATTCTATTTGTTTGAAAAATATTGTTTCCCGAGTATTGAAAAACAGACTAACAGAAATTTCAGATGGCTTGTCTATTTTGATGTCGACACGCCCGAATCTTTTAAACAGAGAAACAATACCCTATGTCTAAGATTACCTATTTACGAACCCATATATGTCCGTGATTATAGCGACTTCCTATTTCATTATCAATCGAAGTGTAGTGACACAGAAGAAACAGTAATATTTACGAGACTTGACAATGACGATGTTTTGATGCCTGAATATGTCAGTAGCATACATGATTATATTCTTCAATATAATGTGCAAAATGGTATAGTAGATTATCCTATAGGGTTGCTGTACGACTTACAGACAAAAATAATGGTGCAGTGTGAAATTAGAAGTTATCATTTTCTTTCAGTTGTAGACACAGACAGAAAGCAATCAAAAAAACTATATCAAGTTCATTCCAAACTAAAGGAAACAAAACCATATTATTTGATTGTGGCAGACGCTCCTTTATGGATAGAGTTCTGTCATGAAAGCAACATATTAAATGACATAAATAGAACTAACGGGAAAGTGCTTTTTAAAGACAGATATAGTGGAATGCAGCTGCCTATATCATTTATATTGTCAAGTCTGCACTTATTGAGACTTTTTTGCTTTACCATTTTCGACATGATTAAATATAAAATATTAAGACCCGCAGCTGTTTCAATTGGAATCAGGCATTCCTCAAAAATGGACAAATAACAACTCCAAATATGAATATCAATAAAAATAGCAAGACTATCGTCTTTTTCTTGTTTGCAATTTCCATTTTTGCAAAGTGTATCATATTCCATTACTCATGTTTCGGATACGTGGCGGTTAGTTCGTTGTGGCATGCACCTGCTGAGTTTATGGCGTTTTACGCATCGAAACTGTTTCCTGCCGTATTTATTGCATCTTTTGTGTTTTTGTCAAGGCGTTATTGGTGGACAATAGTAGCTACTATTATAATTGATTTATGGATTATTGCCAATATCATTTATTATCGGGCAAACGATTTGTTTATTAACGCTGATGCCATTTCTATAGTCGATAATATGACGGGGTTTTGGTCGTCAATCTGGTTATATGTCAATTGGGAATGTGTGTTCATATTTATTGTAAGTGTTATTACCATAATATTTGCTCTCATCCTAAAGAGCAATAATGAACGGCGTTGGCATTTGTGGAGCATTACTTTAGGTTCTGCAGTGTTATTTTACTTTATAAATGCAACTTTGGGTGTTGATTATGATATGAAGAACACTCCACGCCCAGGAAGTTGGCCGAAATATAAAGGAATGTTTGTGGCACCAAGGTATGCGGCTGCAGGATATTATGCATTGTGGGAATCGTGGTATATTGAAGGAAGTTCAGTCTTGCAATATGCTGTGGCGGAAGGAGCATTTGTTATCAATAAGATCGCATTAGGCGAACCAGAAATACATTTTTCCGATGATGATTATAAACAGATTAATCAGTTGACAAGCGAAGACAGCATGGGGAAAAATGTTGTTCCAACAACAAATTTGGTCTTAGTAATAGTGGAAAGTTTGGAAAGTTGGCCAGTTGGGTTAGTTGACGTCAATAATGTTTCTGTTGCTCCAAATCTTGATAGAATTATTGGTGGGAAGTGTTTATATTGCCCTAATATAAAATCACAAGTTTTGCAAGGGACTTCAGGAGATGGCCAGATGATTATCAATACAGGATTGCTTCCTATTCAACCAGGTGCGGCATGCGTGAAGTACGGAACCAATAAATTCCCGAGTTTCGCTCATTTGTATAGGAATGGTGGAGTTATTTATCCCAATAACGCGTGGAATCAGATAGTTGTGAGCAAGTCATACGGGTACAAGTTTTCAAAAAAACCAAATCCAAGTACAAATAAGGATGAAATTGTCTTTGGTATGCTTGGTTCGTATATTGACACGGCAAGTTCGCCCTATTGTGTGCAGGCAATAACAATTTCGATGCATGGGCCATTTGATAGGGTTGATTGTCATGCATTGTCTTTTGAAAAGGATGCTCCAAGCAATTTGTTCAAGTATTTAAATTGTCTTCATTACACCGACAGTTGCATTGGAGATTTTCTGCAGAAAATAGAGCAAGATTCTTTACTTGCAAACACGACCATTGTAATCACAGGTGACCATACAGTATTCAAAAGCTCGATGTTGCGCGAGTTCCAGCCGTTTGCCGAAAAATACAATTATCCCATTCCTTCAGAAGAATCCTACTGTCCGCTAATAATCTATTCACCAACAATTAAAGAAAGAACGGTGGTTGATGAATTATGCTATCAAATGGACATTTTCCCAACAATCCTTCACTGCATAGGTGCCGATGATTATTACTGGAAAGGATTCGGTGTGAATTTATTGGATAGCGCTGCCCGCCATAACAGAAAAATCACTGAAGACGAAGCGTATATATTGTCCGACAAAATGATTCGGAGCGATTATTTTAGGGGGATTGGTGAGTAATTGATATAGTGAGAGCTCTATATTTTGTAAGCCATCAAATTAATACATGATATTGGCGTAAAATCTGCACCCATACTTCTTAATTTTGGCGTAAAATTTGGTAGTAAGGTGCAAGATTTTGGCGTAAAATTTGGAAGTTGATCTATTGCTTCGTATGTTTGCAAAAAAATAAGGAACTATGAAACAGGTGATTGACAGGCAAATGTTGCAAGGGATACAAGACATTCTGTCGTCTTCGTTAGGCAGAATCGTTGTTTTCACGGGGGCGAGACAAGTTGGAAAGACTACGTTTGTGAAACGTTATTTCCCTAAATACGAGTACATTTCGGTTGAGGACCCTGTGGCAAGTTCAGAATACGGACAGTTGACCGCCGATATGTGGCACGCTGCCTATCCGATGGCTATTCTCGACGAAGTTCAGAAAATGCCGCAACTTGTGGAGAGCGTGAAAGCAACCTACGACAAGTTCGACGATGTGCGGTATATCCTTTTGGGGTCAAGTCAGATACTGCTGCTCAACAAGGTGAAGGAGAGTCTGGCGGGGCGTTGCACTATTTTTTCGCTTTATCCGCTCACATTGCCCGAGTTGATTACGCAAGGCACCGACAATGCCGTGCAAATGTCGCCGTTTCAGCAAATTATAAAAAACGGAATGGCTGATGTGATGTTTATGCCATCGTTTATGTTCGACAAGAATTATGCCGTCAAAATGCAGCAATGGCAGTATTACCTGCGGTTTGGCGGCTACCCGAAACTGACCGACAGGCAGTTGACCGACGATTTACGTTACGAGTGGCTGTCGGATTATGTGCGCACCTATTTGGAGCGCGATGTCCGCGACCTTGCAATGATTCGCGACCTTGAGCCGTATGTGAAACTACAGCAAGCACTGGCCGCCGACACGGGACAGATTCTGAACGAGACGTCGTTGTCGAAAGAGATTGGCGTAACCACCAAAACGGTAAAAAACTATTTGCAATACTTGTCGTTGAGTTATCAGACGTTGATTCTGCCCGCTTGGAGCAAAAACATAAACAAACGATTGGTGAAAGCCCCCAAAATCCACTATTTAGACAATGGCGTGGTTCAGGCGGTTTTGAAAAAACGTGGCGGGCTGACGGGCGGCGAGTTCGAGAGTGCCGTTGTTTCTGAAATTTACAAGCAAGTGAACAATATTCGCGCTCGTGTGAACTTTTATTACTTGCGCACCCACGATGGCAAAGAGGTGGATTTGCTCATAGAGACGCAGGAGGGCTATTACGCCTTCGAGATAAAGATGGCGGAGCACGTCTCGGCCACCGATGCGCGGCACCTGCGCAACTTGCAGGAGTTTCTCGACAAGCCGCTGCTGCACTCGTTTCTACTCTCGAACGACAATCAGACGCACCAGTTCAGCGATTCGATAACGGCGGTTAGTGCAGCGTATTTTTTAGGGTAGGCATATTTGGCGATATTATGATACAGTGAAAAATTATACAACCTTTGCAAAGACATTGCTAGAGTTTGAGTTATGAAGCGACTTCTCATATTGGCTTACGATTTTCCACCATACGTTTCAGTGGGTGGATTGCGGCCGTATGCGTGGTATAAGTATCTGAAAGAATTTGGTGTGAATTTATTGGACAGCGCTGCCCGCCATAACAGAAAAATCACTGAAGACGAAGCGTATGCATTGTCCGACAAAATGATTCGGAGCGATTATTTCAAGAAACACGAAGCAGAATCACCTGCCACACTCGCTGAAAGTATAGATTAAAGAAGATTAACTACCCTATCAAGCCACCAACACAATTAGTCCATCTAAATCATATCCAATTCTTTATCCAGTAATACGTTGTTGCAAAGTATTCGCGGAAGCAAATGATTTCAAGTTTCAAATAATTCCAATACGTGTACCGAAGGTTAGTACTTTCAATATCAGGCACGATTTCGTTTCCTTTTAGCTTATTTTTGTTGAGCGAAAGATCAAAATCGACAGTGCTTTCGAATGCACCAACGCCGCGAACACTTTTCAAATCGCACTTTTTCAGACATTTCAAAGTTCGTGAAAGATGTTCGGGAGCAGTAATTATTAGCAGTGAAGCATTTTTGAGTCGAGGGAAACTATCGACAAGACAAACCGCCTGGGCTCTCGTATTGCTACCTCCGGTCATATACATGATACTATCGAAAACCACGCCACTGTTAACAAGATATCTTGCCATTTCTGCCTGACATACAGAATCTTCTGGGTGGACAAGTATAATTGGTTTATTCAGTTTCTTTGCTATCTCTGCCGTATAATACAACCGTATAAGATTACTTTCCGAGGGCATTCCCGCACCGCCAAACATGATAATGGCGTCTGGGTTGAATCTGTTTACCGTATCTTTTTTCCATATAGGGTCCTCTCCCAAACTGCGGTGCATGTAAAAAGGGGCTGGAGTAAGTGCTAAAATATTCAGCGTCAACAATATTACGCCTAATGATATGAACAACCACCTTAATATTACAACCACAACTCTCATTCCGATTTGTTTTTAAAACGCAATAATTCACTCATGCACATTTCATATGCAACTATCAACTTTTTCAAAGTTCTGCATAATTATTTGACACTAAATCTAAAAAAAGTTTTCGATGTGGTTAATATAATAACTGACATTTTGCTCGTTTCGAAGTTTTTTTGCCAGAAATACAAACTTTTGAAAAACTGGTTGTGCCGTTTCATATATGGCTATAAGCTATATGCCCCTACTTTCACTTCAATCCACAAAAAAAAGCCACCCAAAAGGATGGCTTTTTCATATTTAGTTAAATCTGAATTACTTAGAGATAACGCGAGCCATTTCCAACACTTTGTTAGAGTAGCCCCACTCGTTGTCGTACCAAGCGCAAACTTTAACGAAAGTAGGATCAAGTTGGATACCAGCTTTCTCGTCAAAGATTGAAGTGTGAGAGTCGTTGCGGAAGTCAGTTGAAACAACAGCCTCGTTGGTGTAACCCAGAATGCCTTTCAACTCGCCTTCAGAAGCGGCTTTCATAGCTGCGCAGATTTCCTCGTACGAAGCAGCCTTCTCGAGTTCGCAAGTCAGGTCAACAAAAGAAACGTCAGAAGTAGGAACGCGAAGGCTCATACCAGTCAGTTTGCCGTTCAAAGCAGGAAGAACTTTGCCTACTGCCTTTGCAGCACCTGTCGATGACGGGATGATGTTCTCCAGGATGCCACGGCCACCGCGCCAGTCTTTCTTCGAAGGACCGTCAACAGTTTTCTGAGTAGCAGTTGCAGCGTGAACGGTAGTCATCAAACCACGTTTTACACCGAATTTGTCGTTCAGCACTTTAGTGATAGGTGCCAAGCAGTTGGTGGTGCAAGATGCGTTCGAGATGATGTCCTGACCAGCGTAGGTCTTGTGGTTAACACCGTAAACGAACATCGGGGTAGCATCTTTCGAAGGAGCCGACATAATAACTTTCTTTGCGCCAGCTTGGATGTGCTTGCGAGCTGTCTCGTCAGTCAAGAAGAAACCAGTTGACTCAACAACAACGTCAGCGCCAACCTCGTTCCATTTCAGGTTTGCAGGATCCATTTCTGCAGTCAGACGGATTTTGTTACCGTTAACGATCATGTAGTTACCGTCAACCTTAACGTCACCGTTGAAATGACCGTGAACTGAGTCATACTTCAACATGTAAGCAAGATAATCAGCGTCCAGAAGGTCGTTGATTCCTACAATTTGAATGTCTTTGCTGAAGTTCTCAACAGCAGCGCGGAACACCATACGGCCGATACGACCGAAACCATTGATACCAACTTTAATCATAGTTTTTGTGTTTTAAAGTATTAAAAATTAGAAACTTAAATCTCTTTATTGTTCCTTTTCAAAAATCGCTCAAAAGTATATAATCGGCTTGTAAAAACAAATATGATTTAATCTATTTTTTCTTTTTACGAGAAGCACTGATTTTGATGATTTTTTAGATATGCTGAGGTTGAAAGCTGCTATCCATAAACAACAAAACCCGACTCGAAACGAATCAGGTGAGGTTTGACATCTTTCAGAATGTCAGCGCAAAAGCGCAAATAAAAAACATCTGAACGATGCTTTTTATTTAGCGCTGCGCGATTTGCTCTGTTGGTTGTGCGTTTTGCGAGTATGCCGGGCAATTGCCTTTCGACGAAGCGCAGGCTGACAAAACAGCTATTGCTGCCACAGCAACCATAATTACTGCATATTTTTTCATCATTACTGTGTTTAATTTCTACGTTGTAAAAGTAGTCTTTTTTGTTACAAATGACACCGGCGGCAAATATTTTTTATCGTGTTTTGCAAAAAACACGAGCCGCCGCTGTCAGACGTTTTTTAACCTACTCAAACAGTAGCCTTTACTGCAATTTGCAGAATACTCTCAACATCGGAGGTGGTGAGTTTCACAAAGCCGCCAGTTGTACCTTTGATGCCCATTTTTTTCGCCAGCAGCGGAATGTCGGCCTCTTTTGCGCCAAGCTGCTCAAAGTTGATTGGCATTCCGATCGACGAAAGGAACCGACGGAAGCAGCGAATGCCTGCGAGCGCGGTGTTTTCAGGATGCTCAAAATCCATTTGGCACCCCCAAACGCGAGTGGCAACCTGCGCAAAGCGCATAACATTGTGATTCATTGTGAATTCCATCCACGAAGGCATAACCACGGCCAAGCCTGCGCCGTGAGCCACATCGTACAAGCCCGACAATTCGTGCTCAATGCAGTGGCTGTTCCAGTCCTGGCTGCGGCCAACGCCAACAATGTCGTTGTGCGCCACCGTTCCGGCCCACATAATGTTGGCGCGGGCTTCGTAGTTGTTGGGGTCGGCAATCACGCGCGGCGTTTCCTTGACCATTGTCAGCAGGATGGCTTCGCAAAGACGGTCAGTAACTTCAACTTCTTCAGTATTAGTGAAATAGCGCTCAAAAACGTGCGCCATAATATCGGTTGCACCGCAAGCCGTCTGATAGGCTGGCAGGGTGCAGGTGAGTTCGGGGTTCAGGATTGAGAATCGCGGACGAAGCAAGTCAGAGCAGGCGTCGCGCTTGAGAAGGCCGTCTTCGCGAGTGATGACCGATGCGCCCGAGCCTTCGCTGCCAGCGGCGGCAATAGTGAGCACAGTGCCCACGGGCAGAGCCTTTTTAATCTCAAGTCCAGTGCCGTACAAATCCCAGAAATCGCCGTCGTAGCAGACGCCCGCGGCAATGGCTTTCGAACTGTCAATGCACGAGCCGCCGCCAACCGACAGAATGAAATCTACCTTCTCGGCCTTTGCCAGAGCAATGCCTTCGCGCACTTTGGTGTCGCGCGGATTGGGTTTCACACCGCCAAGTTCGACGAATGCGATGCCTTCGGCCGCCAGCGATTTTTTGACGCGATCCAGCAGACCTGTTCTTACAACAGAGCCTGAGCCATAGTGAATCAGCACTTTAGAACCGCCGTGCTTGCGTACGTACTTGCCAGCTTCGTTTTCGGTGCCCTTGCCAAACACGAATTCGGTTGGGCTGTAAAATTGGAAATTGTCCATAAAAAGGTGGTATAAAGTTGTGAATTATAAAGAGTTATCCTTTTAGTAGAGATTTGGCGTTCTCTCGCGCCTCGGCGGTGATATTTTTGCCGCTCAACATACGCGCAATCTCATCAACGCGTTCAGCGTCAGACAGTTTGTCAACAATAGTGTGAGTGGTGCCGCCTTCGTCGTTTTTCGACACGCGGTACTGCACCGCACCCTTGGCGGCAATCTGAGGCAAGTGAGTGATGGTTATAACTTGCATCTGCTTGGCCATCAGCGACATAAGTTCACCCATTTTGTGTGCGATGTCGCCTGAAACGCCAGTGTCAATCTCATCGAAAATAACGGTTGGCAGTGCAACCGATTTTGACAATATGGCCTTGATGCTCAGCATTAAACGACTGATTTCGCCGCCCGAAGCAATCTTCGATATGTTTTGAAGTTCGTGGTTACGGTTGGCGGTGAACAAAAAGTTGACGCTGTCGCGGCCGTTGGGCGTGAATGTGTCCGTATTTGTCAGGCTGATTTGCAACTGCGCGTTGGGCATTCCCAGGCCCGTCAGGTGGCTGCAAATCTGCTTGCAGAGCGAATCGGCAACCTTTCGGCGGCTGTCCGACAGTTTGGCTGCCAAATCGGTCAACTGCGTTGTGGCTTGGCTGAGTTGCTTTTCGGTTTGCTCAATCAACGTTTCGTAATCGCCTGATTTTGTGAGTTTTTGTTCTAAATCGTTGCGAATTGCAATAAGTTCGTCAACGCTTTTGGCCTGATGTTTCTGCATAAGGCTGTAGAGCAGGTCGAGTTTGGCGCGCAACTCTTCGAGTCGTTCGGGCTGATTCTCAAGTCGTTGCAAATCGCTCTCGAGTTCCTGCGCAAAGTCTTTCATTTCAATTATCACAGGCTCAAGGCGTTGCAGGTACTCTTCCGATTTTTGGAAGTAGCGCTGCGTCTGCTGAATGGCCTGCCTAACTTGCGCCAGTCCCGACAAGACGTTTTGTTCGCCATCTTGCAAAACATAGAGCGCGGCGTTCAGATTTTGCTGAATATCAACAATATTCGACAGCGTCTGGAATTCGTTTTCCATCTCTTCCTGATTGACGCCATCAAGTTTTGCTTCGGCTAACTGGTTGTATTGGAATTGATTATAGTCGTAATCGGCCGACATCTGGCGTGCATTTTCCTTCAGTTCGGCAAGTTCGGCCTGCAAACGCTTGTATTCTGCGTAAGCGGCCGAGTATTGTTTCTGTAAATCAGCATTTTGTGCAGCCGCATCAACCACACGCAACTGAAACTGATTGTTGTTCAGTTCAAGATTCTCGTGCTGCGAGTGAATGTCAATCAGATGGTGACCTAAATCTTTGAGTGCGTTAAGGTTAACGGGCGTATCGTTGACAAAAGCGCGTGATTTTCCGTTTGTCAGCAACTCGCGGCGGACAATTGTTTCGTCCTGATAATCAAGGTCGAGTTCATCGAAAATCTTTTCAAGGTGATACGGCTTGACATTGAAAGTGGCTTCAACCACGCATTTCTGCCCCGCATTGCCAATGGCAGTGGTGTCGGCGCGGTTGCCCAGAGCCAGCATCAGTGCGCCAAGCAGAATCGACTTACCCGCACCGGTTTCGCCCGTGAGCGTCGAAAAGCCTTCGTCGAAACTGACTGTCAGCTCGTCGATGAGCGCATAGTTCTGTATATGAATCTGATGCAGCATACCCCGTTTAATCGCTTATACTTGCGGCCACAATCCAGATGACACCGCCAGTAAGAACTCCCAACGCGCCATCGCGCATACGCTTTTGGCTTATGGCAGCCTGTGCGCCAAAAATATAGTACTCATTGTCAGACAGATTGGGGTTGGCGGCTTTTAGTTTCTCGACTGACTTGGTTGTGTTTCCCACAACAAAAATGTAGCCGAATGGCACTACCATGCCAATTGGTATTTCGGCATTGTTACTACCAACTTTGAATTTCAATGTTGGAATAACCACACCAGCAGCCATAGCAGCCACACCACCAGCATAAAAACCCCAACAGAATCCTTCCCTAAAATCAGCTTTGCCCCGAAGGAAAGCTCGCATGTTCTCTACACTTGGTTCTTCAGCAGCAGTGTCGGGTACGTAAAGGACTTGTTCGCCAGAATCGTTTGATACTGAGAAAATTTTGTCGATGTGTTTGCTTTTGGTCTTGCCTTTGGCGTTTTGGTAGCTTACCACCGTATTGCCCTTGGATGTAACCTCTATCCTACTGTTGCTCACAGCAATACGTTTGCCTTTCATCAGCATAATGGTATCCTGCGCATTGGCAAAAGCAACTGCCAGAAAACAGATAATCAAGAGTATGTATTTTTTTGATTTCATAAAATCCTTACATTTTTCCGTTTCAAATCTACAATTAAATTTCAGCTACTTCTATAAAATTACCAATTATTGATAAAAAATATCGGGAGGAACATCTTTATGCGGCCAAATTCAATCGCATTTATTACATTAATTTACAATCTATTACAAATAGAATGCAGCATTTCTTATCACTACTATTATTATATGTGCGAAATAAATAGTTTACTTTCCAACCTTCAGTAGACAACTGTCACCGTAACTCAAGAAGCGGAAATCGTGAGCGAGCGCGTAGTCGTAAACGCGGTGCCAGTTATCGCCGATGAGCGCCGAAACTAGCAGAAGCAGAGTGCTTTGCGGCTGGTGGAAGTTGGTAATCAGGTTATCGACAACCTTGTATTGGTAGCCTGGCGCAATCATTATGCAAGTGCTGGCTGTAAGTTCTTGGTGTCCAGATTGATGAAGTAAGTCGAAAAGCGCGGCAAAGGCATCGGCAACAGCTACGGTATCGGGCAGAGAGTAGGCTTCCCATTGGCCCAAATCGAGCGGATTTTCGAGTCCGAGTTTGGCTTTCACGCCCATCCAGTACATACTTTCGAGCGTGCGCACGGTTGTTGTGCCCACGGCAACCACCTTTTTCTTATTGTCGCACAGCGGTTTAAGAATCTCGTCCGACAACACAAAATGCTCAATGTGCATTGGGTGCTCACCGATGGTTTCGGTCTGCACAGGCTTGAACGTTCCCGCGCCAACGTGCAGCGTAACGTTCAGATGCTCAATACCTTTGGCCTTCAAAGAATCGAAAACAGCCTGCGTGAAGTGCAGCCCTGCCGTTGGTGCCGCCACCGAGCCCTTTTCAGCCGAATAGATTGTCTGGTAGCGCACATCGTCAATGGCTTCCGATTTGCGGTTCAGGTACGGCGGAATGGGAATCTGCCCTGCCCAATCGACAATCTCGCCGAAAGCAACGTTAGGGTTATCCCATTCAAAACGAATCAGTTGCGCATCGCGGTCGGTACCGACGCGAGTTATGCTCAGCGTGGTTGATTTCTGGCCGTTGCCAATCTGCTTTGTCAGCGGTCCGTTTTTCCATTTTTTGCTGTTGCCCACGTAGCAAAGCCACACGCAACTATCTGTCTGACTGAACATTGTACTATATTCGGCAGGTTCGTGCGGTTCAAGACAGAAAATTTCAATCCGCGCACCCGAATCTTTGAAAAATTCCATCCGGGCGCGAATGACCTTCGTGTTGTTGGTCACAATCACCGAATCGGCATCAAGATGCGCCGCCAAGTTGCGGAACACATCTTCAGTAATGTCGCCATTGTTGTATACCAACAATTTAGACTGATCGCGTTCGGCCAAAGGGTACTTTGCAATACGCTCGTCGGGAAGCGGATAGTTGAAATCGGAAATCGATAAATCGGACGGAACAATCATTATATCAATCAGTTATAAATTGCATAGCACAATGAATAATCGTGCCAACACACGGCAAAATTAACTAACTTTGCACACTTTTTAAAAATAGAATGCTATGAACGTAAAAGTTGGCGACAAAGTGCGTTTTTTGAACGATGTGGGTGGTGGTACAGTTGTAAAAATAATTGACCGCCAGAGTGTTATGGTGCTGAACGATGACGATTTCGAAGTGCCGACACCTGTGAGCGAATTGGTTGTAATTGAGTCGGCAGCCGACAGCCGCCTGCGTGGTTCATCGGCTGAAAACAAGAGTGAAAAGCCTAAGCCACAGTCTGTTACGGCAGATACGGACGAGCCGGAAGAAACCGTGTCAGCACCCATTTCGCTCTCCGATATCTTCTACCCTATGGTGGCCATCGACAAAGAAAATGCCGACTATCTGCGTGAGTATCTCGCATTTGTGCAGAAATCGAACCATCAGGGCTTCGACATCTACCTAATCAACGACAGCAACTACAACGTACTCTACAGCATTGTGGCCACTGATGCCGACGAGCAAAGCGAATCGGAGGCTGTGGGCGTGCTCGAAGCCAATACAAAAGTGCAGTTTTCGACTTTGGCAATGGACAATGTAAACTCGATTCCCGCCTACACATTCCATCTAACTTTCTACAAGAAAGGCAGTTTCAAGGTCAAAGAACCGCTTTCACGAACCATCGAGCTGAACCCTGTGAAATTCTACAAAGAGGCTTCGTTTGTGAAAAACGAGTTTTTCGACAAAAATGCGATGATGATTGCGCTGATTGACGAACACGCAGCCGCTGACTCTGTCGAGAACATGACCGACAAGGACTTCAAAAAGGTGATGGCGGAAAAGCTCAAAGGCGAGAAGACTGAACATAAAGAATTTAAGTCGGGCAAGGCCATTCAATCGCAGATTGTGGAAGTTGACCTGCACATTCACGAACTGCTTGACGATTTTCGCGGCCTAAGCAATAGCGAAATGCTTGAAATTCAAATGCGTAAATTCCGCGAAGAACTCGACAACGCTATGCGCAAGGGCATCAAAAAGATTGTTTTCATCCACGGTGTGGGTGCCGGTGTACTGAAACTCGAAATCCGCAAGGAACTCGACCGCATGAAGAAAAAACTTGATTATCAAGACGCCTCGTTCAAAGAGTATGGCTATGGCGCAACGCTGGTGAGGATTTTTTGAGACCAAACTCCGATCTGAAACCAAAGCAAGTGGCAATATTGTGTCATTCAACAAAAAAAAAGCGAGCTGCTTTTCAGCAAACTCGCCCACAACTAATACCACGTAATAACCACTAAACTCTTGTTTTGAAATCGGGAACCTTTTTCTTCCCGATTGCGATGCAAATATACACCCGTATGTCGCAACTGCCTAAAAATCAGTTTTTAGTATAACGTTTGCATGATTCTATTTAACAATAATGTGACGATTTATTTCTTTATGACACTGACTTTTACGTGACTGCAAACGATAGCCCAAAAAAATTTAATTTTGTGCTGTTTTTTTATAAACACTTTATAAAGCAATGGAAAACAACAAGACACACGAACTAAAATTGAAAGTTCGCGACTACGAATGCGATATGGAAGGCATTGTGAACAACGCCAACTATCAGCATTATTTTGAACACGCACGCCATGAGATGTGCATCGAACGTGGCATCAGCTTTGCCGAACTTGTAGAAAAAAACATCTATGTGGTTGTAGCCCGCGTCGATATCCGTTACAAACACCCGCTTCGCAGCCGCGACGAGTTTGTTGTAACCACCACCGCCGAGCGCGACGGCTTTAAAATGCTATTCCATCAAAAGATACTGCTGCTGCCTGAACGTCAGGTCTGCGCCGACGCAACTATCACAACTGTGGTAACTGTTGACGGAAAATTGTCACGCGCTCCCGAGCTCGACCAATATTTTGAATGATGCAGACTCCATTTGTCAACATTCACACCCACACGGCCAAGAATTGTGGCGTTGAATTAGTGAACATTGACAATTTTGACGCTGTCCTTAACGGCACGTTTGTTTCAGCCGGACTGCACCCGTGGAAAATAGGAAAATGCGACCATCAGCAAACGATTGAATCGATTGAAAACTGGTGTTGCAACAGCCAAATCGCCGCCATAGGCGAAACAGGCATCGACCGCGCTATCGACACCAGCATTAGTCTGCAAATGAACATTTTCGAAACACAACTCGATATTGCTAAACGATACCGTCTGCCATTGATAATCCATTGCGTGAGAGCATATTCCGACTTTCTACAAGTTATAAAAAACGAATCGGCCACAACATTCATCTTTCACGGATTCAACGGCAACAGTCACACAGCTTACCAACTTCTGACACACGGCACAATGCTTTCGTTTGGAGCGAATCTGCTCAAAAACAACAAATTACAAGATGTTTTCAAAGCAATTCCAAACGATTGCATATTCTTGGAAACCGACACAAAGGAGATGAATATCAGCGATATTTATAATTTTGCGGCAGCATTGAGAAATGTAAGCATTGACGACCTCAAACAAATCATATTCAATAATTTAACACGAATATTTGGCAATCGATGGACAACAATTGGTTAGAACGAACAGAACTTCTGCTAGGCAAGGATACAGTTTCGCAACTGAGCCATCGGCACGTATTGGTTGTGGGGTTGGGCGGTGTCGGTGCCTATGCCGCCGAAATGATTGCCCGAGCCGGCATTGGCCACATGACCATTGTCGATGGCGACACCATCAGCATAACAAACATAAACCGCCAACTGCCCGCTCTTCACAGCCAAATAGGCAAGCCGAAAGCCGAAATTATGGCCAGCCGCATCCGCGACATCAACCCTAACATTGAGCTGACTGTGATAAACGAGTTCATCAAAGACGAACGGATGGAACAACTGCTTGAAACAAAGTACGATTACGTTGTTGACGCCATCGACACGCTCTCGCCGAAAGTGTTTTTGATTCTGCATTGTCTAAACCGCGGCATCAAGATCGTGAGCAGTATGGGCTCGGGCGGCAAAACCGACCCTTCAAAAATCGCTATTGCAGACATCAGCAAAACCTATAACTGCAAACTGGCCAAAGCCATCCGCAAACGCTTGCACCGCAAGGGTGTTGACAAAGGAGTGACGGTGGTTTTCTCGTCGGAACTAACCGACAAATCGGCTGTTATTGAGATTGACGATGAAGAAAACAAGAAATCGACAGTCGGCACTATATCGTATATGCCCGCACTGTTCGGCATATTCTGCGCATCGAAGGTTATCAACGATTTATCAAAAGCAAACGATTGATTACAATCAAATATCTAGCTGGCATTAAGCTCGGCTAGCTGATGTTTTTTGTTTTTTCTTGGCCTGCTTTTTCCCTTTGTGCTTTTTGCCGTTGTTCGCAGTGGCCCCACCAACAGTGGCCATAGCTTGTTGGCGAAGCAAATCACGTGAGTCTTTAAGCTTCAAACCTTCAGGAATTTTCAAGCGATTGCAAGCAATAGCCAGCATGTCGGCAAAAATGACATCGTCCGAAACGGTCTCGCGGTTCCAGGTTAGAAACGATTTTTTCATCTGGTTGGCAATGGTTGCAATAAGAGCGTCTTTTTCCTCACCGTCAGGATATTGTGTGGCTTTACGCACCATGTCTTCAAGGATTTTGCCGTAGTGTTTGAACCTGATTTCGTCGGGGTTGCTGTACTTCATCTTCATCGGTTTCTGATGAATCTCGGCTTGCGTTGGCAATGGATACGGCGAATCAATGTCAAGATCGAAATTGGCAATTACGGCTAGATGGTCCCAGAGTTTGTGTTTGTAGTCGGCCACGTCGCGCAGCTGCGGGTTCATGTTACCCATCAGTTGTATTGTACTCTTGGCCAATCGGTTGCGTTCTTCGCGGTCTGGTGTGTTCTTAATAATGGCAACCATTTCCTGTACGTTGCGGCCGTATTCCGGCAATTCCAATTTCTTTCGGTTTGTGTTGTAATCCATTGCTTATAGTTTTTGTGCAAATGTAGAAATAAAAGTCAAGTTTCACGATTTAGTGCGAAAACAATCGTTACTTCTTGAAAATGAAGTAGACAGCCAGAATCAGGAAGCCGAATCCAATGATGTGGTTCAGACGGAAAGTCTCGGTTTTGAAAAGCACAATGGTAAAGATTGTGAAAACCGTCAGCGACACAACTTCTTGAATCACTTTTAATTGGATAAGGCTGAACGGACCGCCGTTGATGTTTGACCCAATGCGGTTGGCCGGAACCTGAAAGCAGTACTCAAAGAGCGCAATGCCCCAGCTGATGAGTATCACCGCCCAAAGCCCAAGGTCTTTGAATCCGCGCATCTCACCGAATTTCAAGTGGCCATACCATGCGAATGTCATAAACGTGTTTGAAATGACAAGCAGCAGAATTGTGATTATAGGTTTCATTATCAGTTTGTTTTTGAAAACGGCGGCAAATGTATTAAGGTTTGCGTAACGATTATCATTTGCCGCTTTTTATTTTCCGCATCAATCCTTCTGAATCAGCACCACAGCGTAAGCCGACATTCCTTCCTCACGGCCTTCGAATCCGAGTTTTTCGGTGGTGGTGGCCTTGATTGAGATGTCATCGGTACTGATGCCGCACACTTCGGCCAAAGTGCTCTGCATCTGCGGTATAAAATCCTTTATCTTAGGCCGTTGCAGGCAGATGGTTGAGTCGATGTTGCCGATTCGGTAACCCTTTTCAGCTATCAAGCCGACCGTTTTTTTCAGTAAGATTTTGCTGTCAATGTTCTCGAATGTTGCCGACGTGTCGGGGAAATGATAGCCGATGTCGCGCATATTGGCCGCGCCCAGCAGAGCGTCGCAGATGGCGTGAATGAGCGTATCGCCGTCGGAATGGCCGAGCGGGCCCTTTGTGTGCGGAACCTCGATGCCGCCAACAACCATCTTGCGGCCCTCGGTAAGCTGATGGACATCGAGTCCGAATCCTACTCTAATCTTCATAGCGGTAATTTTGTGGGACAAATATAAAGAGTAATGTGTAAAGAGTAGAGTGTAAAGAATAAGAAAGAATAATATGTCGAGCCTGAAAATGCCCGTCATTCACATTACACTTCCCTCATTACTCAAACAGCATAAAAAAAGCGCCCGACAAACGCCGGACGCTTCTCACTGTATTGTAATATTATAGGTTATACAAGACCTTGGTCGAGCATTGAGTCGGCAACCTTGATGAAACCGCCGATGTTGGCGCCCTTCACGTAGTTGATGTGGCCGTCGGCCTCTTTGCCGTACTTAACGCAAGTCTGGTGGATGCTAATCATAATCTGGTGCAGACGTGCGTCAACCTCTTCGCGTGTCCAGGGCAAACGCTCTGAGTTCTGAGTCATCTCAAGACCTGAAGTTGCAACACCACCGGCGTTCGAAGCCTTGCCCGGTGAGTAAAGGATTTTGGCATTCTGGAATACCTCAACTGCCTCAGCTGTCGACGGCATATTTGCGCCTTCGCAGACAATCTTAACACCGTTGGCAACCAATTGTTTAGCCTCAGCCTCGTTGATTTCGTTCTGAGTAGCGCAAGGCATTGCAACATCGCACTTGATGCCCCAAGGACGTTGTCCCTCGAAGTATTTAACACCGAATTTGGTAGCATATTCCGAGATACGGCCGCGGCGAACGTTCTTCAAGTTGAAGACGAAGTCGAGTTTCTCTTTGGTGATGCCGTCCGGGTCGTAGATGAAGCCCGACGAGTCAGACATTGTAACAGGTTTTGCACCGAGTTGGATGAGTTTCTCAACAGCGTATTGAGCAACGTTGCCCGAACCCGAAACGCAGACTGTCTTGCCTTTGATGTCGTCGTTCTTGGTCTTCAGCATCTCTTGTGCGAAGTAAACCACGCCGTAACCAGTAGCCTCAGGACGGATGAGTGAGCCACCCCAGTTCAGGCCTTTGCCGGTCAAAACGCCTGTGAACTCGTTGCGAAGGCGTTTGTATTGGCCAAACAGGTAGCCGATCTCGCGGCCGCCAACGCCTATATCACCTGCAGGAACGTCGGTGTCAGCGCCAATGTGCTTGCTGAGCTCGGTCATAAAGCTCTGGCAGAAGCGCATAACCTCGTTGTCCGATTTGCCTTTCGGGTCGAAATCAGAACCACCTTTGCCACCGCCCATCGGCAGAGTGGTAAGGCTGTTTTTGAACACCTGCTCGAAAGCCAGGAACTTCAGAATACCCAGGTTAACGGTTGGGTGGAAACGCAAGCCTCCTTTGTAGGGGCCGATGGCGCTGTTCATCTGAACGCGGAAACCGCGGTTGATTTGAATCTCGCCTTTGTCGTCCAACCAGGGAACGCGGAACATAATCACGCGCTCTGGCTCAACCATACGCTCAAGAATCTTTCCTTGTTTGTACTTCGGGTTCTCGTTGATGAATGGCATAAGCGACTCAACAACTTCCCGTACAGCTTGGTGGAACTCGGTTTCACCTGGGTTTTTGGCGATAAGTTTCGCCATAAACTCGTCAACTTCTACATTTAAGATGTCTGACATTGTTTTATGTTTTTAAAGTTTGCAATTCATTTTCGCGGGTCAAAAATATATAAACCGAAAAACCCGCAACCTTGCGCCCTTGGGCTTTACGTAGATTACGTAGCACGTTGCCAATCAATGTGTTCAACGAGTGTGAGTTGGCTGTTGAGAGTGGAATCAGGAAGGATGAAATGTTGGAAAACTGAGAATTACAGATGGCAGAAAAAAACGCAGACGGCAACAAACTGTGCTGTGCCGTCTGCGGTGATTTATTCCGATGTTGCACTCAGCTATCACTCGAGAACTGCAATCCGGAACGTCATCTTGCCCGGATTCTCAGCTTTTTCGCCGTCAGGCAAAAAGTCAGTAACATAAATGGTAACACCTTTTTTATAGAAGTCGTAGTCGATGGTGCGTGTCCAGTAGTTGGTGCCATCGGTCAGATAACGTGTGCAAGGCAACTGAGTCTGCACATCGTCGCCATCGTACATATAGCAGCACACCAGACCGCCTTTATACACTCGGTTGTTTATTTCATTGACTTTCACGTCGACATAGTAGTAGCTTGAGCCGTCGCGGTTTGTTTTGTAGTTCCAATCGTCTTCGTAAATGGTAACTTTGGCAATGCTCCAATCCACATCTTCACGTGTTTCGTTTCGCAGGTGGTCGTCATCCACTTCGCAGGCCGAAAAACTTACAGCAACGGCCGCCAACACAAACATTGATAGAATTTTCCGTTTCATATTCGAAATAGTTAAGTTTAACATACGGGCACAATTCCGCCCTGTTTTCTGACTATATGATGCAAAATAACCGAAAAGGTTGCAGTTGGCACGAAATTTTTTTGCAAGATTTTTTGTCCTACCGGCGCCAAAGCCGAGATTTTGTTTGGCGGACATAAAATTTCGCTATCTTTCAAATTGAAAAAAGGCACTGATATGAAACAAAAATATTTTCTGCTCGCAGCCGCCGTACTGATGGTTGCAGGAATGGCACAGACCGCACAGGCGCAAAGTTTCGAAGAATTTGTCAAACAACAGAACGAAGAGTTTGAGCAATTCGCCAAAGAGCGCCAGCAGGGAATTGAAGCCTTGCGGAACGAGTACGAGCAGACGGTTGAAGACTACAAACGCGCGATGAACCGGATGTACGATTCCGAGATTTCATCAATCAGCCTGATGCAGTCTGACGACAACATTGAGAACACCAGCAAAGCAAAGGCGCCGAAATCGACTGTCAAATCGGACATACTTATTAAAAATGCAAAAGACGACAAGCAGGCCGTGGCCAACACAACGGCTGACGACCTGATGAAACAGATTGCTGGCACAACCACCAGCGAAGCCAACTCGCACCAGGTGATTGACGCAACCAACAAACTTGCCGCTGTGGTGGCCGACGTCATCAATCAGACCGAGCCCGCCAAGACGGAACCGAAAGTTCAGGTTGAGCAGCCGAAAAACGATCCGGCGCCAAAGGCCGAACCAAAGAAATCCGAAGCCAAGGCAGGCAACATTCCGAGCGGCAAGCCATGCGACTATAGCCGCATATCGTCGCCGTTTGGCGAGCGAATCCATCCGGTTTACGGCAGAAAGAGTTTCCACAAAGGGGTTGACCTTGCCGCACCCAACGGAACGCCCATCTACGCCACCGCCGACGGTATTGTGGCCTTTGCGGGCGTGTGCAACGGATACGGCAATTTCATAAAACTGAACCACCAGAACGGTTACAAAACCGGCTACGCGCATATGTCGAGAATGGTTGTCAGCGCCAATGCGAAGGTGAAAAAGGGCGACCTGATCGGCTATGTGGGCTCGACCGGCACATCCACCGGCAACCATCTGCACTACGAAGTCTATTATGGCGACCAGCTGACCGACCCGGCAAAAACACTGTGACAGACACATCTGCGAAAGGGAAAAAAAGAAACCACGCAACCTTTTGGCTGATGACTGCATCTTGTAACTGTTGAATCGAACCTTAGAAAAAGATTGAAAATGAGAACTGAAAAACACATTGGAATGATGATGGCGGCCGCCATGGTTATGGGCATTGCGGCAAACGCAAACGCACAAAGTTTTGAAGAATGGGCGGCGCAACAACGCAAAGAACAACAGGAATTCATTGAAAATGAAAAGAAAAGTTTCGAACAGTTTGTGAAAGAACGCGACGAAGAAATCCGAAAGATGGATGCCGAGTTCAGCGATTTCCTGAAACAAGATTGGAAAAACTACGAGTCGGCCGAAGACTTGCTGAAGCCTGACGCCCCGAAGCCTGTCACCAAACCCGTCTATCAGTCGGAACCTGTGAAAACGCAGCAACTGAAAATTGATAAGGCTGAAACAATTGAGTCGTGCGCCGAAACACCGCGTCTGCCGCTGCTGTCGAAATCGGACGCAAAAGGGTTCAAACCAGCCACAGCCAATGTTAGTTTTTACGGTAACAATCTGAACATCAGATACGACCGGGCTGAAGCCACACAGGTGGGCACCATCAACGAGCAGAACATCGGCGACCTTTGGGACCAGTTGAGCAAGACCAACTACAGCTGCACCATCAGCGACCTACTGAAATGGCAGAACCAACTGAACCTGAACGATTGGGGATTCTATATGCTGACTAAAAAATCGGCCGAGAAAATCACCGGCAACGCCAACAGCGCAGTGCTGCTCACATGGTTTCTGATGACCAAAGCCAACTACAAGGCGCGCCTGGCCTACAAGGGCAACAAACTCTACCTGCTGATGGCCGCGTCGAACAGCATCTACGGAATGCCTTATTTCAGTTTCAACAACCAGCGTTATTATATGGTTGACGGCACAGCCACTGATGTTTACACCTATAACCGCGATTTTCAGGAAGCCCGCACCGTGGCCGATCTGAACATCTACAGGCCGATGAGCGGCGCCGAGCAACTCAAGACACGCAAGGTGGGCTTTGAGTTCGACGATGAGCGCCACGAATTCGAGATTAAATATGACAAGAATCTGATTGATTTCTACAACGATTACCCGCAGGCCGACATCAAAATATACTTCGACGCCACCATGGGACGCGCCACCAAAGAGTCGCTCTCAACAGCGCTGATGCCGCTTGTGAGCGGAATGGACGCTACCGATGCCGCCGGGCTGCTGCTCAAGTTTGTGCAGGCTTTCGACTATCAGACTGACGACCAGCAGTTTGGCCGCGAGAAATTCTTCTTCCCCGACGAGATGTTCCACTATCCATATTCCGACTGCGAAGACCGCTCGGTGCTCTACGCCTGGCTGGTTAAGCAACTCACGGGGCTCGACGTCATCGGACTAAACTACCCCGGCCATATGGCCACTGCAGTGCGTTTCAACGGTGATATTGAAGGCAATTATGTTGAGTACAACGGCGCCCGCTACACCATCTGCGACCCCACTTACATTGGTGCGCCGGTGGGCATGGCAATGCCGCAGTTTGCCGATGCAGGTGCGGTGATTATTGAAAACGCCACTCAGCCGAATCTGGCCAGCCGCGCCGGAAAACTCTGGAAGATTGCCAACAAATACGGGCTATATCAGGGCGACAACAAGCGTAACATAGCCTTCGACGGTCGCGGCGACGCCTATCTGTGCGGATATTTCAATGGTCAGGTTGATTTTATGGGCCGCCAGCTCAACTCGCAAGGAACCGATATTTTCATCGCCAAAATAACGGCCGACAACACTGTTGATTTTCTGTACCGCATTGGCAGCAATGCCGATGATGTGGCTTACAACATCGTGCTCAGCGACGACGACTGCTTCTATTTCTCGGGTTCGTTCAACGGCGAGATGAGCGTGGCCGGACAGAACATGAAGGCTGCCGACGGCGATTTCTTCATTGCCAAATGCTCGCGCAGCGGACAATTGGCTTGGATCAACCAGGCCAACATCGGGCAGATGGACAGCATCAACAACACCTTCGCCACACAGTTCGATAAGAACGGCAAGCGGCTGTGGACCCGCACCTATGCCGAAACAGAAGACCTTACCGACTACGGAATCCATGTCGACAACGAAGGGAATCCGTTCCTTACAGGCTCGCTGCTCGCATCGGTTGGCATGAACAAAAAATCGTATGAGAGCGTGGCACGCCGAAGCGGTTTTATAGTAACCGGCCGCGATGTTGCTGATGTAGAAGAGCCAACGGCACCATCGATAGTCGGATTGCTCAATTTAGTCGGACAGGCATCGGGCAAAGCCAATTCGCTGTCTGGCAAACTGATGCAAGAGAGTCTGAACAAGGACAATCCGTCGTTCAGCACCAAATCGCCTGACATCTACAACCAGTTTGGCAACATCGAACTGATTCGGAATGGTCAGGGCATTGTAACCGTACGTACCAAGGATGGTCAACCTGCGGTTTTCAGCAACATCAAAATTGAAAACAACTCAAAAATGAAGATTTCGGTTTACAACACCGGCAACGCGCTGATTGAGTTCCTTTCGGGCTCGCAGTACGGTAATGACCAGGTCTGGTTGCCACTCAACTCGATAAAAATGTACCGCGTCTCAGGCAATATGACCTTCGACTATGACATCGACCACACTCACAAAACCGTGAATGCGAAACAGGTGTTCTAAAGAATGGCAGGAAATCACTTGTCGAAAAACATCATCTTGATGCCAACTACGAAAAGCAGCGCGGCGAAACATTTTTTCACCACATGCTCTGGCAGGCCGATGGCGATTTTCGACGATATGTAACTTCCCAACATGAAGGCACACATTATTATAAGTGCGGCTTTCACATCGACAAAACCGGCCTTGTAATAGTTGATTACGGCAAAAATACTGACTGGCGGCAGCATGATGGCAAGACTTGTTGCCACCGACTGCTGTTGAGTGAACCCCAAAAGATAAACCATGGCCGGAACCATAATGATTCCGCCGCCGATTCCTAAAATGCCTGATATTGCGCCGGCTATAACGCCAATCAAAATCAAAGCAAGAAGCATCCCTATTGTCATGACTTTACATTTTTTTGCAAATATACCTTTTTGAGTCATAAATGGGTGAGCGAAATTTGGGGTTCCAATACTTGTGCGGCAATCATCGGCAACTTTTTCTACTTTTGTGCTATGGAAACGAACAAAACCGTCATCAGTTTGCGCTTGAAAATAGCGATTGTCCTACTGGCATTGGTCATGCCGGTGGTGGGCGCTGTGTCGGGTTGGTATTACGCTTTTCTGATTGAAGAGTCGGACTATCCGTATCTGGTTGCATTAGCCTGTTTTGGCGTCGGTTTGCTGCTCGATGTGGTTTGCTACTACGGCGGTGTGTTCAGTTTTGTGTTCTACAAACTGCCTATTCCGCTTGTGCTGTCGGTGGCGTCGTATGCCGCTGCATCGTTTGTGACATCGTGGAAAATGGCACTTTGCGCCGCCATCATCGGGGCATTTTTTGGCATAGTGTTCGACAATGTACTGCTCATCGACAAGCCATTCTATCTGGCAAGGAAAAGAGTGCTGGTTATAGTCTATATGTTGTTGTCATTCATTATGTTGGGTTTGATGATGGGCGTGCCGGTCTCAAGTTTTCTGCTCGGAATATTGGCTGGCAACTACTACTCGCTGCGCTATGAAGGCGCAGTGGTGAGTAAGGAACGTTTGCGCCGCAATCTGTTCAATATGAGCATTTTCACAACTTTGGTACTTTTGCTTTTCGAGTTGATGTTCGGCTGGCTCATTTGGCAGGATTCATCGAACATTATTGATTATCTGTATCAGACAACGGGGTGGCAGATGTCGCCAGGACTTCTTTTGATTATGATTTTCGGTTTCGGTACGTTGGCGGTGGTGTTACAGTTTCTGATAACCTATTACACTGGCCGCACAATGCTGCGCTATCGTAAAATCAAATATCGCAACGCCATATTATAATATGTGCGAATTGAACAAAAATGCGGCGCAAAACAAAAAATGCGCAACAATTATCGGCGGTGCCTTATTATCTTTGCCCCGCTACAATTAGAACAAAATGGCAGGACAAGCAAAAAAAACAGGCAAAAGACGCATCGCGTGGAATCGTGTGCTGCCGCTGTTGCTTATACCCACCATTATAATATTGGCCATCAAAAAACTTCCCGACGCATTCCACCACCGCAAGTCAATCGACGAGGTGGCTGTGGCTGAGTTGTCGGCTAAAGAGGTTAGGGCCTTGCGCCGATACAACAACGAGTATCACCTTGAGGTTGCCCGTGCCAATGGCATCGACCGCCCGTTTAAAAACCATCAACAAATGATGTCCGATAAATACGACTACATTGTAAAATATGGTTTGCGCGAAGTTCACGATTGCAAATACTACGAAGTTCCTGCTCTCACATATTCAATGCCTTACTTAAAAAAAGAAGCTGCCGATTTTCTCGACGAACTAGGGCGCAGGTTCTTTAAATCGCTGAAAGACATTGATGTGCAAGATTACAGATTTCAACTATCGTCAGTGCTTCGTACAGAAGCCGACCAACACGGATTGCGCAAAAACAACGTGAATGCCACACAAAACAAGACTTCGCACTTTTTCGGCCTGACTTTCGACATTGCACAAACTTGTTTCTACCCCAAAGGTGAAACCGAGCCAATATATTCATACAGACTGCGCAACCTCCTGCTCCGCACCCTCATAGAGATGCAAGACGAAGGACGGTGCTACGTGCTGCTCGAAACGCAGACAAAATGTATCCACGTAACAGTCCGCTAATTGGTAACGAATATGAAAAAAACGAAAGAAATCATCTTGTTGAACGTGTCGGGGCCCGACAAGCCGGGACAGACAGCGTCACTGACGAACATTTTGATGCAGTACGACATCAACATTCTCGACATCGGGCAGTCGGTCATTCACGACGATTTGAATCTTGGCATCTTGTTCGAAGTGCCTGAAGAGGCCGGTTCGTCACCGATTTTGAAAGATATTCTGTTCAAGGCATACGAATTGGGCGTAAACGTGCGCTTCACTCCCATCCCAGCCGAGCGTTACACCGATTGGGTGGCACATCAAGGCAAGCCTCGCTACATTGTGACCATCATCTCGCACAAACTCAAGGCAGCACACCTTGCCAAGGTAACATCAATCATTGCCGAGCAAGGGCTCAACATCGATGCCATCAGCCGTTTGTCGGGCCGTACTCCAATTGGCGAAGACAAGCCCCAATCAAAAGCCGTGGTTGAGATTTCGGTGCGCGGCAACCCCGTCGATTTGAAAAAGATGAAGTCCGATTTTATGCGTATCTCGGCCGAAAGCAGTCTCGACATTGCCTTCCAGGAAGATAACGTGTTCCGCCGCAATCGCCGCTTGATTTGTTTCGATATGGACTCGACGCTTATCCAGACCGAGGTGATTGACGAACTTGCACGCCGTGCCGGTGTCGGCGACCAGGTGAGCGCCATCACGGCCTCGGCAATGCGCGGTGAGATTGACTTCCGCCAGAGTTTTCTAAAACGCATCTCGCTGCTCAAAGGTCTCGACGAGAGCGTGATGAAAGAAATTGCTGAAAACCTGCCGATTACTGATGGTGCCGAGCGTCTTTTCAAAACTTTGAAGCGTTATGGCTACCGCACAGCCATCTTGTCGGGCGGCTTTACATATTTTGGTAACTACCTGAAAAACAAGCTTGATATCGACTATGTATTTGCCAACGAACTTGAGATTGTCAATGGCAAACTCACGGGCAACAATGTGGGCGACATTGTCGATGGCGCGCGCAAGGCCGAAATACTTAAGTTACTGGCTTTTAAAGAAGACATCCACCTTGAGCAGGTGATTGCCGTGGGCGATGGTGCAAACGACCTACCGATGTTGCAACTGGCCGGTCTAGGCATTGCTTTCCACGCCAAGCCCAAAGTGAAAGAGTCGGCAATGCACTCCATTTCGGCCGGCGGTCTCGATTCAATTCTCTATTTCTTAGGCTTCCGCGACCGCGATATCAATCAATAAATATTGGTGCATTTCAATGCAAATTTGCGCGGGCAGCGTTGTTTTTATGCAACACTGCCCGCTTTTTTGCATTAAAAAATGACAAAAACGCGCAGTTTGCACAATTTTGCATAACAATGCAAACGTTTTAAATTTCGCCCTCAAAGCCGCATTATCACTTAATTTAAGTCTATTTTGAAGAAAAATTAAAAAATCTATGCATATCGTTTGCATAAATATAATTATCAGTAAATCAATAATATTTTTTCACAACTCGCAACAACTCCGAATTTATGCAAACGTTGCATTAAAAATTGCTAGTACAACCGAATAAAAGTGCAACATACTTTTGCATCGAGAAAAAGAGATAAAAGAACATTTAAAAGACTAAAAGATGAAACTTTTAAACACAAAAGAAGGCCGTCTGATGAGATCAGACTACTTCGCAGCTTTAGTTAGCTTGATTGCCGCCGCACTTATAATGTTACCATTGTTTCTGTCGGCAAAAACAAGAACTGGTGAAAACGAAATCCAGGCAACTGTAAAAATCGAAGACAGTCTTGCATTCCGCTATGTAACCTGCACACGCGCAGCAATTATCTACACCACAAGCGACAACGACAAATGCAACCTTTGCATTGAAACACTTGACGGCGATGTTCTCTACAACGAGGCCATCCGCACAATGGGCAGAAGCACCCGCGTATTCGATTTCCTGAACCTTGAAGACGGAACATACAAGGTTATTGCGAAAAAGAATGGAAAGAGCCTTGAGCGTGCCTTCACAATCAAAGGTGGAGAACTGGTTAACGGCGGACGCGCTGTGGTTGACCCGATTTTCAAAGTTAACGGCACCCGCGCCATCATCGAATTGCCGAACGAGCAACGCAAAGATGTTGTTGTGAAAGTGCTCGACGCAAAAGGTGAAGAACTCTATTCGACAATCGACAACAAACCGATTTTCAAGAATTTTGAGTTCGGAAAAGTTGAGGCTGGTCTTTACACCGTACTTGTTGACGTTGATGGCGACGACTATCTATTCGACTACAACAAACAGTAAAACAGCAACAAAACAAGAGAAATAGAGGCGAACCAAAATGGTTCGCACTCTGCAGAGGATGAGGATTCGACAGACGAAATCCTTTTTTTTGTGTCCAAAAGTCACCTATTTTAGAACACACCCTTATATTTGCAGTCGATTTTAAAACACAATAACAATGAAAGAAATCTTATCAATCTCTGGATATTCAGGGCTTTTCAAATTGGTGTCAAGCACCAAGAACGGAATTATTGTTGAAGATATTGAAACAAACAAACGCATGCCGGCCTACTCGACATCAAAGGTGAGCTCGTTGCACGACATTGCTATTTTTAAAGAAGACGGCGAAGAAGTGTCGCTTATTGAAGTTTTGAAAAACATCCGCACTAAAGAGAAAAAAGGCGCCGCAATCGATCCGAAAACATCAGACAACGAGGCACTTAAAAACTATTTTGCTGCCATATTGCCAAACTACGACCGCGAACGTGTCTATGTTTCACACATCAAGAAAGTGCTGACATGGTACAACCAACTGCAACGTTGCAAAATGCTCGATGTCCTCGACGAAAAGGATGATGAGGCAAAAGCCGACGAGAAAAAATAAATGCACAATTGGTAAAATATAAAGCCGCTCCTCATGGGCGGCTTTTTTAATGTTATTTAGCTAGTTCGCCTAATTCTACCGGGAATTTCTAAAGGATTCTCATCTCCTACTTACCTCATCGCTTCCGCAACCAGTTCGGCAACATCCTCAACGGGTGCCATTTGGGTGCGGGCAAGGGTTTTCTTGCAGAGCGGGCAGGCGGTGGCCACCACGTCGGGGTGGTTGGCGGTCAGGCTGCACATTGCCTGCTCGGCAATGCGCGCTTTGTCGGCCGAAGGCAATGTCAGGTTGGCAAGGCTGCCGCCACAGCAGAGCGAGTTTTTGCGCTCGTTGGCGGTGGTTTGCAGAGTGGCCACGCTGCTCAAAACATCGCGCGGCGGCTCATATATGCCTGCACCGCGGCCGAGTTCGCACGGATCGTGGTAGGCAACGGCCAGATTTTTCTTATCAACCTTAATCTTTCCACTGTCAATCAAGCGTTTAATGTATTCGGTGTGGTGCAGAATCTCAATGCCTTCGAGATTGTAGTCCTCGCGGAAGACCTTGTAGCAGATTGGGCACGAAGTGACAAGCGTGCGGGCACCGCTGTCGATAATCGATTGGCGGTTTTTGGCCATCAGTTTTTGGGCGGCGGCGGTCTGTCCTGCAAGTTTCATCGGACGGCCGCAGCACACGCCTCCGTCGGCGTCCATAAACCAGTAGCGGTCGCCCGAAGCGTTCAGAATCTTCACCATCGCGTCTTTGGTTTTGGGAACCAGGTGGCCCATACATCCTGTAAAGAACACCACATCAACCTTTTGCGCCTCGGCGTTATTGTATTGCGGCACAAAGGTTTCGGGCGTGAAGTTCTGACGGTGGCGCAGACGGATTGCGTTCAAATCTATCCCGACAGGGCAGACCGACTCGCATCGGCCGCACATCAGGCAGTTTTTGGCCTGCGCCGAGTGCTGCTCGTGGTTACGGATTCGCTGAAGGAAATAGACGGCCTGTGTGTCGTGGTTGCCCACGGCGGTGTTGAGTTGGCAGCGGTCGATACAAACGCCGCAGCGCGGGCACGAGAGCACCATCACCTCCTCGAGTATCGGATTGTCGGGCTTCAGGCGTATGCCCCAGTTGCGGAAGAAGATAAGCACCATCTCGGTTGGAATGTGCATATATCGGCTGAAGGGCAGCCCAATGAAGAACAGGCAAAGGTCGATTGAGTAGGCCCACCAGAGCGGGTATTCCATCGCCTTGAGCGGAAGCGTGGCGGCCATCAGTTGGCCCACGGGATAGGTCAGGAAACCGCCCGAGCCGTGCAGGCCGCAGGTGGCGCTTTCGGCCAAAAGCCTCAACGGGAAAATGAGCCAGAGCGAGTAGAGCACCATCTTATCGCGCAAGCGCAGATTGGTTGTGCTCCGCATCCCCACAATGCGCTTGTAGAACCGCTTGATAATGGCCACCACCACGCCCGACAGCACGAGCAGCAGCGACGCGTCCATCAGTTGCACAAAGCCGCGGGCGAAGAAGAACGACTCGTCGTCGGGCACGAAATAGACGAAGAAAATGGGGAAATAGAACGGCGCGGCGCCGCCCATATAAATGTGCGCCTCGAAGGCTCCAATCACTATCAGCAGAAACCAGCCGAAGGCCAGGCTGAAGTGCATATAACCTAACCGCCTGTTTACCAGAAACATCTTGCGGTGAACAAGGCTCTCAAGGAAAATCTCCTTTACGGCTTTGAGCGATTTCAGGCTGAAGAGCCCGCGCAGGATTCGCAGTTTGTCGTCGCGGTCGAAATACCAAATCCAACTTGCGTATTTCAGTATGAGATAGGCAAATAGCAGGCTCATTCCAACGGTGAACGGCAGAACGAATATGTCAAATGGTGTCGGATTCATATTTCATCAAGGCTTCGCGTGTGTTAAGAACAATGTTGCGGATATTGACGCCGCGCGGGCAGACGAGCGTGCATTTGCCGCAGAGCATACAGTTGTTGAGTTCGTTGCGCAGTTGCGTGTACTCGCCGCGCTGCAGCAGGGTGTTCAGGCGGCGAATGTTGAATGTGGGCAGCAGGTTGCCCGCCGAGCAGGTGGCGGTGCAGGCTCCGCAGGCCATACAAACGCGCAGCGACGGCTCGTTGTCCAAGACCGTCCGCATTATCTCCTTGTCGTTGCGGTCGTAGTTGATACTCTGCGATTTTGCTATCTTAAAGCCCCACATTTCTTAATGTTTAGAGTTTAGAAGTTTATTTCGGTTATTCTGTTGTTGGTTCAGTGTTTTCGATTCGTTGATTCGGGTATTTAATAACCGCAAACACAAATGCAATTGCCGCAATTGCAAAGCAAATAATCTGAAAGGTAATTGAACTGCAAAGCGACTTGAAAAAATATATTTGCATTCCAAGAACAAATCCCTGACTAATAGCCCGATACATATTGGTTCGCACTACAGGTTGTCCCTTATTCACTTGTCTTTGGAAATCAAGATTCCATAACAGAAAAAATATCATTGCTAATGCAAGCAAAAGCGACACGCCACCCATCGGAACAACATCGGAAAAGAACTTGTCGGGTGAGCCCAAGCCAAAAGCGAAACCAATGCTGCAAATGACTATCGGAACAGCAAATCCAGAGAATCGCACAATGCACTCATATGCAAGTTTTTCTGTTCTCGACGCAATAACATCTGTCCATTGTGTGCGCTGCCCGATTTTTCTTGTCCATTCAATGGAAGGAAGAGAATTCAAAGTCATAAAAACAAAACCAATCATACAAGACGCCACCTCAGGCACCACTTCGCAAAACGAAAGAACAATTGCAGGAATCGTGAACCCTACGAACAAAACGCCATAATACCATCGGTTCCTCGAAATAGTAAATCCAGCATATTGGAAAAATCGTTTCAAGTTAAATGTTTGGTTCATAGTTGGTATGGTTTTAAAATTTCCTTTTTCCAGTAGAGACGTAGCGCGCTACGTCTCTACAATTTCAATTTTCAATTCCTAATTCCTAAATCCTAATTCCTACCTCCCAAATATTCGTGAATCGAAATCGCCGCGGCGCGGGCGTTGGCAATGGTGTCGATAATGTTCATTGGGGCGGTGCAGGCGCCAGCGGTGAACACGCCAGGCAGGTTGGTGCTGTTGTAGCGCGTGTAGTTGTCGGCCGAGCGGAAAAAGCGGTTGGCGCCGCGCTCAATGCCGAGCACACGGGCCACGGGCTCGTCGGTGTCGGCCTCCATTCCGCACATCAGCACAAGCAGGTCGGTGCGCATATGCAGCGGCTTGCCAATGAGTGTGTCTTCGGCTTTAATCTGAATCTCGCCGTCAAGGTTGGCGGCCGCCTCCGAAATCTTGCCGCGCACAAATGTCACCTTCCATTTCTCCTGCGCCTCGCGGTAAAGTTCCTCATAATAAGGCCCGAACATTCGAATGTCCATATAGAAGCAGAAGACCTCGGTTTCGGGGTGGCGGCGCTTGATTTCAATGGCCTGCTTCACAGCCGTCACGCAGCAAACCTTTGAGCAATAGTGATTTCCCACTTTCTCGTCGCGCGAGCCAATGCAGTGCAGCAGAATCACTCGCCGCGGCACTTCGCCTTTCACGTTCTTGAGAGCGTTGTTTTTCAGCATCGCCTCGAGTTCGAAACTGTTTATCACGCCAGGATAGATTCCGTAGCCGTACTCCTCCTTGCGCGCAGCGTCGAAAAGGCGGTAGCCTGTGGCCATCAGCACGGCGTCGGCGTCGAGCGTCTGTCCGCTGTCGGTTTTCAGCGCAAAGCGATTGTCAATTTGCTTGCAGTCAGTCACTTGCGTGTTGGTCAGTATATCGATATTCTGATTTTTGACGTGCGAGAGCATCTCCTGCAGCACCTCGTCGGCGGGGCGCTTGTCGGGGAAAAGATTGTACATCAGCCTCAAATGGCCGCCCAGTTCACTCTCTTTTTCGATTAGCCACACGTGGTGCCCGAGCCCTGCAAGGCTTGCCGCAGCCTCAATTCCAGCGGGTCCGCCGCCAATTATCGCTATGTTTTTCTGTTGCATAATCATCAATGTTTTTTGCCCGTCCATTTGTCGCGCGGTGTGTATTGAATGCCCATCTTGTCGAGCAGCGGCTCCACGGGCACTTGGTGCATCTGCAGGCCGAGTTCCCACGGGTCGTAGCCCAGCACAAGGCCCGCCATCTCCTCGTAGGTGAGCGACGGAATGCCCTGTCCGTCGGCGCCGTAGGTGGTGCCTTCCATCTGTTGGATTGTGTATTGCCAGCGGTCAAGGAACATTGCGCAGCCAGGGCAGTTGGCCACAATGAAATCTGGCTTGTAGGGCGCCATCGACTCGAATTTCTTCTTCGAGTTGGCCACCGAGTAGCCGCGGTTGGCCATCACCAGATAGTTGCGGAAGCCGAAACCGCAGCAGTGGCGGCGTTCGGGGTAGTCAATCGGGGTGCCGCCCCACGCCTCAACCATTCCCGTGAGCACGCGCGGAAACTCGGCTCCGCCCACGCCCTTGGTGGGGAACATCTTGGCATAGTGGCAGCCAATGTGGTCAACCACCTTCAACGGCTCGCCAGTTTTCACATTCACCAGCGGGCGGGTCATTTGCGCGGCAATCTCGCTGCGGAATTTATAAATGGTGTCCGACGTGTGGGCAATGTTTTTTGGTTTTTTGAACTCGCGGCGTGTGGCGTCCCACAGATATTGGCGCACGCGGGCCTCCTCTTCGGGATATTCTTCCCAGGTGTGCAGCAGTTCGGTGTAGAGTCCGAACGACGTGACGCACGAAATGGCCATATTCTCGTATCCCGCCTCGGTCATCAGCGCAAAATGGCGCGCAACGACGGTTTCGGTGGTCTGAAGCGGCACTAGGTCAGAGTGGTAGGCAATGCCCGTGCAGGTGGTGTGGTTGGGGTCGTCGTAAAGGTCCTTGCCCAGCTTGTCGCGCATAATGTTGAGATAGGCGCGCTCCGACGCGGGGAAGAACGTCTGCCGAATGCAACTCCGACAGTAGTAGTAGTGGTCGTCGGCTATATCTTTTTGATATTTAGCCCACAAGTTCTGTTTTGCAACGCATTGTTCACTCATCGTAGTCGGAATTTGTTTTGAAAACCATATTCAGATAGTCGCCGTTCTCAATGTCGACGCCCATCTCCTTGGCCTTCTCGGCCGAATATTTCTCAATGCAGTCATACATCTCGGTTCCGCCCGTCACATCGAATATTCGCTTGAGTTCGTCAAGGTTTTTTTGGTCGATTTTGCGCAGCGGGCCCGCACCCTCTTTCTTGTACGGAATGTCCAACTTGGCCATAAACTCCTCGGTGTTGTTGTAGATACTCTCCCAGTTGGGGCCCTGTTCGGGGTGCATCCAGGGGGTGACAATGTCGGGATAGACGCAGTAGCCGCGCTCCAGAATGCTCTGCCCCACGGTGCGCTTGATTGCAAACTGCTGACGGCCCTTCTCCGAGCAGGTGAAATAGCCCAGTTTGACCGACAGTTTGCGCAGCGCCTGAATGACGAATCCAGGCGTGTTTCCGCGCGGACAGCGGGTTTTGCAACTCATACACTGCCCGCAGTACCAAATGGTTTCCGATTTCAGCAACTCCTCGATTATGGTGTCGTCTTTCTTCTGCACCAAATCGACAATGCGGCGCGGGTCGTAGTCGTAGAACTCGGCGGCAGGGCACACGCCCGTGCACATTCCGCAGTTCATACAAGCGTTCAGTCCCTCGACAAAACGCACATCTTCCATCAATTGGTCGTAAAGTTTGCCCATACCCACCTATTAACGCTGCAAAAGTAGGGGTTAATAGGCAGACGCGATAGCCATTTTATGCCTAAAAAAAGGTGGTATTTATACTTAGTGGGGAGATTTTTCGGGGGATTGAAGTGTGGAAATGGAGCATGTCTCACACAAAAAAAGCGGAACCTTTCGGCTCCGCCTTTTCTATTAACCATTAAACAAATTCTTATTCCTGTGCAGGTGCTTCGTTGCCGCCTTCGTTGCGGTTGCCACGGTGCTCGTGGTGTCCGCCGTGACGGTTGTCGCGACGGTCGCCACCATTGCGGCGCTCCCCGCCTTCACGACGCTCACCACGCTCCGGGCGCTCAGCATAGCCTTCAGGTTTCGGAAGCAGTGCCTTGTGCGACAGACGAAGTTTGCCAGCCTTGTCAATCTCGAGCAACTTGACTTCAATCTCGTCGCCTTCCTTCAGACCAGCGTCTTCAATCTTCTCAAAGCGGCGCCATTCAATCTCCGAGATGTGCAGCAGACCTTCTTTGCCAGGTAGAATCTCGACAAACACGCCGAAGGTTACTACCGACTTGATTTTACCTTTGTAAATCTCGCCAACCTCAGGCACAGCAACGATTCCCTTGATGCGTGCGATTGCGGCATCGATAGAGTCCTTGTTGGCTGCCACAACCTCAACCTTGCCTTCATTTTCAACCTCATCGATTGTGATGATGGTGCCAGTTGATGCTTGGATTTCCTGAATAATCTTTCCGCCGGGGCCGATAACAGCGCCAATGCAGTCTTTCGGAATCGACATTGTGACGATGCGCGGTGCGTGCGGTTTCAGGTCGGCACGTGGCTCTGCGATTGTCTCCTGAATCTTGTCCAGGATATACATACGACCTTCGTGAGCCTGTGCAAGTGCGTTTTCAAGAATCTCGTACGACAGACCGTCAACCTTGATATCCATCTGGCAAGCGGTCAGACCGTCGCGTGTGCCAGTGGTCTTGAAGTCCATATCGCCAAGGTGGTCCTCATCGCCAAGAATATCAGAAAGAACAGCGTAGTTGGTACCCTTGTTCTCCGAAATCAAGCCCATTGCAATACCCGAAACAGGTTTCTTAATCTTCACGCCAGCGTCCATAAGTGCCAGAGTACCAGCGCAAACTGTTGCCATTGATGATGAGCCGTTCGACTCAAGAATGTCAGAAACAACACGAACCACATACGGGTAGTCTGCCGGAATCATTTTCTTCAGTGCACGGCAGGCAAGGTTTCCGTGACCAATCTCGCGGCGGCCAACACCACGCTGTGCCTTGGCCTCGCCGGTCGAGAACGGCGGAAAATTATAGTGGAGAAGGAATCTGTCGCGGCCTTGGATAAGAGCCTCGTCGATAATCTTCTCGTCGAGTTTTGTTCCCAGAGTAACGGTGCAGAGCGATTGAGTCTCACCGCGGGTAAAGATTGATGAGCCGTGGGGGCCTGGCAGATAGCCAACTTCCGACCAAATTGGGCGGATTTCGTTGGTCTTGCGGCCGTCGAGACGTTTGCCTTCATCAAGAACGGCGCGGCGCATTGCCTCTTTCTCAACATCGTGATAGTAGCGGTCAATGAGAGCGCCTTTGGTTTCAAGCTCCTCTTCGGTGAACTGAGCCTTGAACTCGTCGCAGATAGCGGTGAACATCGCCTCGCGGTGATGTTTGTCGGTGTCGGCGGCGGTTGCCTGAGCGTATGCTTTTGCGTAGCAGGCATCGTGAACCTGCTGGCGAAGTTCTTCGTCGTTCTCCTCGTGGCAATATTCGCGTTTAACGGTCTTGCCAGCGGCTTCCATCAGTTCAAGCTGAGCCTGGCATTGCGGTTTGATGGCCTCGTGAGCGGCTTTGATGGCCTCGAGCATATCGTGCTCGCTAACCTCGTTCATTTCGCCTTCAACCATCATTATGTTGTCGAGCGTTGCTGCTACAACCAACTCGATATCAGCGTTTTCTGCTTGTTCGAATGTCGGATCGATGATGAACTCGCCATTCACGCGAGCCACGCGGACCTCTGAAATCGGGCCTTCGAATGGAATGTCAGACACTGCCAGTGCGGCCGAAGCTGCAAGACCGGCGAAGTTGTCGGGCATATCAATGCCGTCCGATGAGTAAAGTGTTACGTTTACAAATGTTTCAGCGTGATAGTTCGATGGGAACAGCGGGCGCAGAGCGCGGTCAATCAGTCGGGCAATCAGAATCTCGTAGTCCGATGCCTTGCCCTCGCGGCGTGTGAATCCGCCGGGGAAGCGGCCGTTCGATGCGAATTTCTCTTTGTACTCAACGGTCAGCGGCATAAAGTCGGTGCCGGGTACTGCATCTTGCGCCGAGCAAACTGTTGCAAGCAGCATTGTGCTGCCGCATTTTACCATAACGGCTCCGTCGGCCTGTTTGGCCAGCTTGCCGGTTTCAATTTCAATCACCCTACCGTCGGGCAATTTGATTTCTTTCTTTACTATGTTCATAAAAGCTTCTTTTTGCATCTGTCGGTTTCATCTTTCGTCCGGCAGACAAATTCATATTATTGTTTTAAACCGAAGTTTTCGATGGGTTATTGGACGTAAAATACGCCACTTATTTTACAAATGCAATGATTTACAAGACTTTGTGCATTAAAAACGCACTATACAATTTATTGCAAACCTTTGCACTCATAATAAACAAAAAAAGGCAACCGAAGTGCCTCTTTTTGTTACTTCCTCAAGTTCAGAGCCTTAATTAGTTCACGATATTTTTCAATATCCTGTTTCTTAAGGTATGCCAGCAAATTACGACGTTTACCAACCATCTGAAGCAGTGAGCGCTGTGTGCCAACGTCTTTCTTGTTGTTCTTCATGTGCTCAGTCAGGTGATTGATTTTGTAACTGAACATTGCAATCTGGCCTTCAGTTGAGCCAGTGTCTTTTGCTGATTTTCCGTAAGTTGAGAAAAATTCTTGCTTTTTTTCTGCTGTTAGATACATATCTATTTTTTTATAAATCTGTTAATGTTTCCTTTCGAATTTCGAACCGCAAATATCGGCATTTTTTTGAAAATACAAACACCATGTTGTTTAAATCTTCAAAACAATTTTAATAAGTGGTGATTGGTGGGTATCAGTCCCAATAGCTATCGGGTGTGAGTGGCATTTTTAGGCATATTACATAAGTGGTTGAATGCATTTTTTCAATTTCATGTTCCCCAAAATTCCTACCTTGCACCCATAATATAATATGTATGACTGACAAACAGATTTCGATGATTGTCGCCATTGACGAGAACGGCGGCATCGGACTGAAAAACAATCTTTTGGCTTACATCCCAGCCGATTTGAAACGGTTTAAGGCCATCACCACCGGACACAATATAATTATGGGCAGCAACACGTGGCTCTCGTTGCCGCGCCGTCCGCTGCCCGAGCGCCGCAACATTGTGATTACCAGCCGCACTGGTGCCGAATTTGAAGGCGCTGTACTGGCCCGCTCAATCGACGAAGCAGTGGCCTTGCTGCCCGATGGCGAAGAGTCGTTTGTGATTGGCGGCGCGAGCATCTACCGCCAGATGTTTCCGCTGACCACAAAACTTTATTTGACACTGATTCACAAGAAGTTTGAAGCCGACACCTTCTTCCCCGAAATTGATTTCTCACAGTGGCGCGAGCTTGAGCGTATCGACATTGAGAATGACGAGAAGACCGATTTCAGTTACACGTATTTGACGGTGGAAAAGAAAGGTTTTTGAACCGCGTACCTATAATTTATTTACATTGGCGCATTAAAAACTAAAAAAATGGAAAAGCAAAAGAACTACAAATGGCGGTTTGCCAACGTTGGCGGCGTGCCGCGCGTGTGCATTGATAAAGGCGAAGACATCGCTCACCTGGCCGAGCTCGACCAAAAGATGTGGACGGTGTTGAGTTGCCCGGTCAAGGGGCTTGAACTTGATGAGAAAACCCTGGCCATGATGGACGACGACAATGACGGCAAAATCCGAGTTCCTGAAGTTGTGGAAACGGCCGAATGGCTGACATCGATACTGAAAGACAATAATTTGCTGCTGAAACAAACCGGCTCAATAACTCTCGACGACATCAATCAGGAAACTGAAAATGGCAAGCGGCTCTACGCTTCCGCAAAACGGATTGTTGAGAATTTGGGGCTGAAAGACAATACGATAACCATCGAGAACACGGCCGATAGCATGGCCATTTTCTCAAAAACGCGCTTCAATGGCGATGGCATTATCACACCCGACTCAACTGACGATGCCGACCTGCGTGCCACCATCGAAGCGTGCATCAAGGCAATGGGCGCGCTGCCCGACCGCAGCGGTGCCGATGGTGTTGACGCCGATAAAATTGAAGCCTTCTACGCCAACTGCGCCGACTTGACGGCATGGCAGTCGCAGGCCAATTTGCCTTACGGTGACGACACCGCAACTGTTTTGGCAAACTATCAGGCTCTCAACGAGAAGGTTACCGACTATTTCATGCGTTGCAAACTGTCGGCCTTCGACAGCAACGCAACAGCCGCGCTCAACGTGTCGGCAGAGCAGTTTGCGACCATCAGCAGTAAGAATCTGACTGCAGGAACCGATGAAATTTCTGCCTATCCGCTGGCACGCATTGCCACCGACGGTTTGCTGCCACTCGACACTGCAATCATCAATCCCGCATGGCAGGCGCAGTTTGAAGCGCTGAAAAACACCTGTTTCAAGGCTGATTTTGCCAAAAAGAAAGCCATCAGCGAAGCCGACTGGAAGAGTATCGGCGAGAAACTTGCACCATACACCGCATGGTTGGCTGCCAAAAAGGGCGCCGATGTTGAGTCGTTGGGCGCCGAACTGATTGGCAAAATACTGGCTGACAACCGCAAGGCTGACCTTTTGGCGCTGGTTGAGCAAGACAAGGCACTCGAGAGCGAAGCCAACAGCATCAGCGAAGTTGACAAGCTGCTGCACTTGTGCCGCGACTTCTTCACGCTGCTCAAAAACTTCGTCACGCTAACCGATTTCTACACAAAAAGCCCTGATACAAAGGCGATTTTCCAAGCCGGAACGCTCTATATCGACCAACGCAGCTGCGACCTTTGCATCAAAGTCAGCGATATGGACAAGCACAACGCGATGGCAAGTTTCAGCGGTATGTTCCTGATTTACTGCGATTGCGTTTCGAAAACCAAGGGCACAACAATGAAGATTGTGGCCGTAATGACCAATGGCGAAGTGAACAACCTGACAGTGGGCAAAAACGCCGTGTTCTACGACCGCAGCGGTTTGGATTGGGATGCCACCGTGGTGAAAATCATCGACAACCCGATAAGCATCTGGCAGGCGTTCTGGTCGCCCTACCGCCGCATTTCGGTTTGGATTGAGAACATGATTAACAAGCGTGCCGCCGAAAAGGACGCAAAAATGATGGAAGACACCACAGCCAAGCTGGCCGACGCCAAAGTGCCGGCCGAAGGCGAGAAACCGGCTGCTAAACCACCGTTCGACATCGCTAAATTCGCTGGTATTTTTGCTGCCTTTGGTATGGCTTTGGGCATGTTGGGTTCGGCATGCGTGAGTGTTGCCAAAGGTCTCGAAGGGTTCACCTGGTATCAGTATTTGGGTATTTTGGTGGGTATTCTGGCTGTCATTTCAGGCCCGTCGATGGTAATGGCGTGGCTCAAACTGCGCAAACGCAATCTTGCGCAGGTGCTCAATGCCAACGGTTGGGCAGTGAACGCCGACATTCTGGTGAACATCATTTTCGGTGCCACACTGACCAAAATCGCCAAGTTCCCGAAGGTGAGAGTGAAAGACCCGTTTGCCGAAAAAGGTGTTGTTTGGAAGCGAATTCTTTGGGCGATTATCCTGCTTGCCGCAATCTTTGCCGGACTCTATTTCACCAATAAGCTGGAACGTTTCGGCTTGCCGTTTGGCAAGAAAGAGTGCACCGAAAAGGTTGAAGCGTGCACAGAGGCGCCCGTACCGGCCGCTGCGGAAGCACCAGCTTGCGCTGATTCCGTTGCAGCCGAATAGCCATTGTGGCAATCACAAAAAAAATACCGGGGGCGCTCAAGTTCCCGGTTTTTTTGTGTTGTAGATACGTGGCGTGCCGCGTCTTGGTCTGATTATTCAGTTCGTCAGTTCACCAAAACATATATCTTTGCGCCGCAAAAAAAACAGACCGATGCAGCAAGTTGTAATCTATACCGATGGTGCGGCTTCAGGCAATCCCGGGCCGGGTGGCTACGGCGTTGTGCTAACTTATGGGCCGCACAGCAAAGAGCTTTCGGAAGGTTTCCGCCTGACAACCAACAACCGGATGGAACTGCTGGCTGTCATCAAAGGTCTGGAGGCACTGAAAAACGATGGCTGCGATGTGCTGATTTATTCCGACTCGCGCTATGTGGTTGACGCTGTTGAGAAGCACTGGCTCGAAGGCTGGATTAAAAAAGGCTTCAAGGGCAAGAAAAACCCCGACCTTTGGATGCGCTTCTGGCGCGTTTACAATCGGCACCATGTTGTGTTCCAATGGGTTAAAGGGCACGATGGTATTCCGCTCAACGAGCGCTGCGACCAACTGGCTGTTGCCGCATCGGCTGCGCCCACACTGATTGACGATGGTTATGAAAACCAACAGAACGACAATACTTTAACAATATGATACGTCTTGCAATACTGGCTTCGGGTTCAGGCTCGAATGCTGAAAACATAGTGAAATACTTCTCGCATTCCGATGCGGTTGAGGTTGCCGCAATAATCTCGAACAAAGCCGACGCTTACGTGCTGGAGCGCGCTAAATATCTGCGTGTTCCGTCGTATGTGATGAGCCGCGCCGATATGGTTGGCACCGACAAACTGCTCAATCTGCTTCGCGAGTTGAAAACCGATTGGGTTATTCTGGCCGGTTTTTTGGTTTTGCTGCCCGAAAGTATTGTAAACGAGTACGATGGCAAGATTCTGAATATCCACCCGTCGCTGCTGCCAAAGTTTGGCGGCAAGGGAATGTACGGCGACAAGGTTCACGAGGCTGTGGTTGCGGCGCACGAGAAAGAGTCGGGCATAACCATCCATACCATTGACACCAACTACGACCAAGGCACAACCGTTTTTCAGGCCAAAATTCGTGTTGAGCCGCTCGACAATGCGGAAAAAGTGGCACAGAAAGTGCACGCGCTTGAGTATAAATTCTACCCGAAGGTGATTGAAGACATGATTCTCGGCCGCGATTTTGAACGCGTTGTGGCAGTGGAACCGATAGGCAAGGATTGATTAATTGAATGCGTGAAGGATTGAATGAGACTAACACCTAACACCTAAACCAATGTTAATCAAGATAAACAACCTGAACGACATCGACTCTGCTGCAAAAGAGTTTCTTGCGGCCGTGGGGAACAAGCGGCATTTTGCATTCTATGGCCCGATGGGTGCAGGCAAGACAACCTTCATCAAAGCCTTGTGCGAGCAGCTTGGCACAACCGACACAGTATCAAGTCCTTCGTTTGCAATCATCAACGAGTACAACTCAGCGGCCGGCCGCATTTTTCACTTTGATTTCTACCGAATCAAAAATCTTGAGGAAGCTTTCAACCTTGGCTACGAAGACTATTTCTTTGGCGATGACTACTGCTTTGTTGAGTGGCCCGAGAAGATTGAAGAGCTTATGCCTGAGCATTTTACAACTGTCAAAATCAGTATTAACGATGATGACAGCAGGTTTTTGGAAATTTGCTAGACGGCGAACTGATAAAATAACTTATTTACCTTATACCAAACAAAAAAGGCTTCAAACATATGTTTGAAGCCTTTTTTAATATTGATACACATTATTTAATCAAAATCCAGAGATTCGGATTGTCGATTGTCATGTTACGCCATTCGGCAACAGCCTCAGCACGAGTATCGAACTGTTTGATGCTGACATAATAATAACCCGTGTTGCGAGTTATGATTTGTGCATCGTAACCGCGACTGCGCATGTCGTCTTGGAATCGCTGTGCGTTCGACTCAACTTGGAAACTGCCTGCAATAATGTGGCAAGGTTTAGAACCAAGATCAACAGGTTCCGAAACAATCACTGGTTCGGGGTCTTCTACTGTCACTTCAACCGTGTCGGCAAGAGCTGTAGAATCAATAGCCGGAGTGGTGTCAATAACTTCAATTGGAGCCGGAGCTTCTTTGGCCGTTTTAAACGGTCCGAACCAGTTAAAATCGATGGCCATCCATACAAGAACGCCAACAATTACTAATGCTGCAACGATGATTAAGACGGTAGTAAGCGTCTTATTGTTCTTAGTTTTTATTTCCATTTTATTATTTGTATAACTGTTGTTAATATAGGTACTTGTTTTAGGTGCTGCTGCTGGTTGCGGCACGGTCTGAGGTTTTGGCTCGGCTGCCGGAGCCTTTGGTGTCTCTGCCTTTATTGGCTCAACTTTTGGTGCAGCTACTGATGCGGCTTTGGGTTTCACTTCCTCAACCTTCGGCTCTGCTTTTGGTTTGGCGGCAGTTTTAGGTTTGCTCTTGCCTTTGGCGTTCTCATCTTGCTCGAAGTTAATGTTATTCTGTCCGTCTTTCGACAAATAGCCGACACCTTCAACAGCGAAGTTCTCACCAGCCTTAAAAGCAGCTTCAATCTCTGCTATATAAGCCTTGATAGACTCCTTGCCTTTGGCAGAATCAACCTTCTCACTTGTGATTATCTTGTTGAGCAAAACACTGTCGTTGAATTTCAAGAAATCGTTGAACGATATCACTTTACCACTCGGGGTGTCCTGAATCATGAATGCACCGAAATCGGGAATTATAATCCGCGAATTGCCGGGTATCAGTTCTTTTATGTATTTGCTAATCATAGATAGTTTTTTAATAGTGTAAATGTATAATAAAAAATATTTGTCCGACAAAAAAGCAAGTAAAACTGATAATGTGTTTTATATCAACACTTTAATGTATTTCTCTCGCGACTGATTCTTCTGGTAAAATGATTGTTTGCCAACGTTTTCGGCATTTTTTGGACGAAAATGTCATACTTACGCAAAAAATTCTTCAACTCGGCTTATATTAGCACGTCAAAAATTTTGTGACCGATGGGGCTGTTATTCATAACATTTGGATTCACCGATTTTGTCGACATCCTGCTGGTGGCAGTAATCCTCTACCAATTATATAAATTGGTGCGCGGCACAGTGGCTATGAACATCTTTGTGGGACTGATGCTGCTCTATTTGGTCTGGTTGGTAGTTAAATTCTTGAACCTCAACCTATTGTCAACCATTCTCGATTCGTTTATCAGCGTCGGCGTTATTGCCGTCATCATCCTTTTCCAACAGGAAATCCGCAAATTTTTGCTTCTGTTGGGCAACACCGATTCGGTGAAAAAACGTTTCTCTCTGGCGCGATATTTCGACAAGGCCGACAGCATCACCACTTCCGACAGCACCCTGCACGAGATTTGCCGCGCCTGCCGCAATATGTCGAAAACCAAGACGGGCGCGCTCATTGTGCTGGCCAATAACTCTGAACTGGCAACATTTGCGCAAAGTGGCGACACGCTAAACGCTGATGTGTCGTACCGGCTGATTGAGAGCATCTTCTTCAAAAACAGCCCAATGCACGATGGCGCGATGATTATTGTTGGTGACCACATCAAAGCTGCCCGCTGCGTTCTGCCCATCGACGACGACCTTGTGCTGCCACCACACCTCGGCCTGCGCCACCGCGCCGCCTTGAGTATGTCGAACGTGACGGAAGCATCCATTGTAGTTGTGTCAGAAGAAACCGGCTCAATATCGCACGTGCGCAAGGGCGAAATCAAATACGACATCACCGACGATACTCTGTTCTCAATTCTCCGTAGCGAGATAAACGCATCTGAGCAGACCATCAGCGGAACTGGCAATCAAAATAGTTGATTGGTCCAAAGCTTGCGGTGTCACCACTTCCGTTTTTGCATAATGGCACAACCAATCGCCAACCCAACAATCAGAACCATAACAATATATGCCCACACGTGCTTAACACGCGATGTGACGGCGATTGTGCAGTTTTGCGGTATCAGCCGTTCGCCGGTGAGCGGATAGGTGACTGTTCCGTCTTGGTAGATTCCTATGCCGCAATCGACAACTTTGCCTGGCATCGAGAGTATGTAAGGCACTGACAATTCCGGAAAGTGCATCAAAGGCTCCACCTTGTCATTGAGTCCTGAGTAACAACCAGTTTCGTCTTTCTCATTAAAAAATTTGTCAAAGGCGTTGCTGCCAAAAAATTTCTCGAAAACTATCGCATAGTAGCGCTGCTCTGATGTTACCGGACGGGCCAAGTTGGCAATAGAATCTTCGGGGCGGGCAATAGCAATTAGCGAGTCGCGGAAGCGGATGAGTGAATCACGAAGCGATGCAAACTCTTCGCGGCTTACTGGCGGATTTTTAACCTGGTCGTAATTGTCGTAGATGTAATCAAACCCGCTGTAAAACAGGTTGGCAGACAGCCAACTATCCATTTTCTCACCAATGTTGGTAAGCAGCTCCGCAGCCTCGGCTCCGTTCATACCGTTGGTAAGATTGGGGTGTCCCGTAAACCAATAACCAACTTCGTCGGCAGTGGCAAAATCGGTGGGTGGCAGTTGAAAATCGCCGCCGAGCGATGCAAATTCTTCAGTGAAAGTGTACTCGGTGTAGAACCAACGGAACCGTTTCTCAAATGCAGCCTTCGATTGAAGCGGTTTGCCGTTGAGCAAAAGGGGTATATCCTGACTCATCTGCTCAACGCTAGCGAATGCACGACTGTAAGTTACTCGTGCAGTGTCGGTTGCGTCGGGGGTGCGGGTCCAATCGTCGCTAACGGCGATACTTTTTGGCGACTCATCCTTAAAGTTGATTTCGCGAGTGCAAGTGCCGTCTTTGTTAACGATGGTATGCATTTTGGCGTCGCCATATTGCTCGCACGATGTCAACATTGTAGTGGCGAGTGCGAGCATTGTAATTAGTCTAGTGGTTTTCATAATACATTTTCTTTAATTGAATGTAACTTATTGTTTTACGCACATTTGCCTTTTGACGACCGGCATACGCATTCTTACGCGCGCTGATGCGTTGCAAATTGTCAATTCGATAGGCAATATTTTGATTATCAATATTTTTTGAATTTAAATCGATGCAAGTTTGGTAAATCAGAAGCCCAACGAGCCAAAGCGCCGCCGCCGACAGAGTGGTGCGCACGGCAAGTGCAATTATACGGTACCGCTGGTCAACAATCGATGGCTCGTCAAGTTGGGCCATAATGCTGTCGGTCAGCTGGTTGGCATCGCCAATAATCGGTTGCTGACCTTTCAGATTGTCTAGAATTTGGTCGATGTTATTCATAGCCTAATTTTTTTAATCGTTCGCGAATGGTTTGCCGGGCGGCGTATAGGTTGCTTTTCACCTGCCGGGCGCTCAGGCCGGTAATCTGCTCGGCCTCGTCTGATGTCAGCCCTTCGAGCTGGCAGAGCGTGAAAACGAGTTTCTGCTTTGCGCTGAGCCCGTCGGCCAAAAGCCGCACAAGCGCCACCCACTCTTTGTTCTCGAGCGCGGTGTGGCCATCGGCATCCGATGCAAAACGTTGCAACACAATCTCATCGTCGGGCAAGGCAACAATGCGGCGCATCTTTTTCAGCCTGTCGATGCACAAGCGCGATGCAATGGAATAGAGCCAAGTGCTGAATTTCAGTTGCGGGTTGTAGCGCCCAAAGTTCTGCCAAACACGGATAAATGTCTCTTGCACAACATCTTCGGCTTCGGCCTCGTCGGCAAGCATTTTCAGCGCAAGCGAGAAAACCATCCGCTGGTGCGCCTCAACCACACGGCGGAAGGCCTCTCTGTCGCCCATTTGGCATTTGATTAGTATGTCGGTCGATAGAATCATTTTTCGTTTCTCTGACCATAATACGATTTCGGCGGCGGAAAGTCAAAAAAAAAGATGGCGGGAAAAACCAACAATTAGCATAAAAGCGAATCATTCAATCTGTTAGATTGCCCGATTTTTAACCATAACTTATTTTTGCCTGTTTATTACATAGATACGAAAAACTGCATTGATCACACTGCCCCTCGTCATTGGTCTGTGCAAACGGCGTCTCGCTATCGAAAATTGCCGTCAGCGTCTGTGTCATAAAATCGCGCACACGGTCGGCCACGCGTTGGTAGTTGCCGTCATCGAAAGCGTCGGTAACTTTGTTTTTGCTTTTGCCCTTGCCGCTGCAGACCTTGAACGACTCACCGCTACCTAACTTGGTAGTTTTGAACAGATAGGGCGCCAAAACATCATGCTTCGGATTGTCCTGGTCGAACATCATACAATAGATGAGCGTTTGCAGTATTCCCTTGTATTTTTTGATGTTAGCCGGTTCGAAGACGTCCTCAAGCAAATTGCACTCAACTTCGTTCGAACCTGTTTTATAGTCGATTACGCGCGTTTCACCATTGGTATGGTCGATGCGGTCGATGAAGCCTCCGAACTTAATTTTCAGTTGTTTGCCGCCTATCTCCACCGGGAGCAGAATGTTATGCTCGTTTTCAAGCTCGATGAACTCGATGGGCGATTTGTCGGCTGTTGCGGCATCGTAGTCAAGCTGTAGCCTCACATATTTGTTTATCACACTGTAGACCATTTTGTTGTTGCCGTTCAGCTCGTCAATCAGGCGGCACTCACCCGACTCGATTTTGGCACGTTTGGCCGTCGCCTTCGGGAACATTTCCTTGATGAAAGCCTCGTCGATTTTCTTGACGATGAAATCATCGGACAGAGTGCGAATGTTGTCGCCTGTGACAGACTTGCCCTTGAACTGCTTGTAAATCTCACACATAGCGCCGTGAAAGATGTTTCCGAACTGGCGAGCGTCGATGTTCTCATCAATGTCGTCGTCGCTGTCGAGGCCTAGAACCTTGCTGAAGTAGAACATCACAGGGCACTTCATATATGTAACTATCGCACTGGGCGACAATCGCTTAACATCTTCAATCGGCCGGCCATCGGCAATGTAGGCGCTGAGCCGGCTCATTGTGTTCTCGTTTTTTACTATAGTGAGCGGCGCGGCGGCTTCAAAACTGATGTCGGACGGCAGCACCTGCTGGTTCACGCTGCGCCCGCCGTACACCAGCTGCATAATGTAGCGGCTCGCCTCTCCGCGCTTGCCGTCGGTGTTGCCGACAAAATATGTAAGCGTCACATTTTTAGCTCGTTGCAGCAGTCGATAGAAATAGTAGGCGTACATTGCCTCGCGGTCTTCGTGCGTTGGCAGACCGAACCCGCGCCGTAAGCTGAACGGAATGAACGTCGGCGACGAACCATCGACAGGCAGAACACCATCGTTCACGTTCAGTATCATCAAGTTAGTGAAATCGAGATTACGCGTTTCGAGGAAGCCCATCACTTGAAGTCCTTTGATTGGCTCGCCGCTAAACGGCACACTGATGCTCGCGACGTACTTTCGCAGAAGCTGATAGTAAGTTGTCATCTCAATTTCAAGCTGCTCGGCGGCAAGTTCGGTGTCGAGTTGTTGGATTTGCAGAATAAGTCTGTAAACCAATTCCTGCTGGATAAGCCACTGGTCCCCAGTTTCGTCAGGCAGCTCACCCCAGATGTTCATCAGCTTTTTTAGAATGCTGAGCGCGTATTCGGCAAAATCGTGCGGACTGTCGATTGGTGTGAATATCTGCCGCGCAAAATCGTTGTCGGCAAAGCTCTCTGCCGGAATCTGGAACATCATCTCGGTCTTGACGCGCGCGCAGAAATTGGCTGAAAATTCGGGTTCGGCCGAAATGAAAAACGGATGTTGAAGAACCGCCGTCGCATTTTTGTAGTAAAACGTTGTGCCGCCGTTAGCCGCGCGTTTATTTAGCTGTAACTGAATCAGTTGCTCAATCCACTGCCCCGCCACCGAATTTTTGAGTTTGTAACCCATTGTTACGTTCATATCGTCAAGGCCAGGCGCAGTGTGTTCAATAACGCCCATCAGCAACGTTTCGTCGGCCAACACCAGCGCGGTGTCCGATATTTCGCTTTTGGGTGTATCGTGAAGCAGTTCGGCCACCTTCGACATCTGCCCACTCACGGTTGGCGAGGCAACCACAGTTATCTGCTGGTCGGCATTGCTGAAATTGTGGCAGGTGCTAAAATCGTCAGGCTCGGGGAACTCTACCACAAAATTGCGCAGAAAACGGCCAGCCTCGCTCATACGGTCGTCGATGTACGACTGGTCGTAATCCCAAAAAAACAGTGCTTTGCCTTGCGCTTTGAGCACGCTGAAAACCTTTTCCTCACTGCGGGTGACGGCATTGAAACCGACAAAGAACACCTTGTCGAACGGCAGTTCATAATCAGCCGAGCCGATGATTTCAGCCGCACGCCGATAGACCTGCCCGTCGTAGGCCATACCATTGTCGTTCAAGCGTTTGCCGAGCTGTTCGTACATCGGCAGAAGTTTTTGCCAGATGTCAAGAAAGCGCGTTTTCAAGTCCGACTTGTAATCCTCATTGAAAAATTGTTCGATGGCTTTGAGCTGATCTTCAGTCAGATAGTCGATACTTCTATACAACTGCTTGATTTCTTGAATATTCCGTAGCAGTGCATTGGCGTCAACAAGATATTTGTCAATATCGTTGAAATCGGACAGAATGACCTGCGCCCACGGGAAGAATTTGTCGAATCCCGTCTCGGTCTTGTCCAACTCTTTGTAAACCTGATACAAAGTGGCCAACTGAACAATTTGCGACGCCACCTTCTGGTTACCTATTTTATGAATAAACTCGTCGATAGTGAAGAATTTCGGCAGCCATATCACCTTGTTGTTTAAGCGTTTAATCTCGTCGCAGAAATACACCGACGAGCGCTGGTTTGGAAACACAACACAACTTTTGCGGAAATCGGTCTGATACCTATCTAATATATAGGCGGCAACATCGTGAAGAAATGTGGACATAGTCTGCTTTTAAAATTTACTCAATATCAAACGGTTACACAAAACAAATCGTATGTCATTTTTTGTTTTATTCTCATATTTGCAAATGTAATTTTTTTGCCCAAAAAACGACCTGCTAATCGCATCTTCTGCAACAGTTCAACTTTGCAACTTGGTTGCATCGTCGACATCGTATTTTTGCCATCAGAAAATCAATAACTATTTTAATATTAAAAGTATGGAAGAGAATATTTTTGAAAACGAGCAACTGAACAACAACGCCGAACACCACCATCATCATCACGAAGAAGGTGAGCACAAGCATCATCACCATCATCATGATGAAGATGGCGAACACCATCACCATCATCACTACCACGACGAAGATGGCGAGCACGAACATCATCACCATCATCATCATCACCACAGCCATGAACTAACATCGCTCAACAAGGCGTTCCTTGTGGGCATTATGCTCAACGTGCTGTTTGTTGTGGCCGAGGCCATTGCCGGCTGGGTGAGCAACTCAATGGGCCTGCTGGCCGACGCGGGTCACAACCTAAGCGACGTGGCAAGCCTGCTTCTGGCTCTCGTCGCCTTCCGAATGGCCAAACGCAGTGCATCGCGCCGCTACACCTACGGCTACAAGAAAAGCACTGTTCTGGTGTCGCTGCTTAACGCGATAATTTTGATGGTGGCCGTGGTATTCATTGTGTATGAGAGTGTTGAACAACTGCTCAATCCTGAACCTGTTGGCGGCAAGGTGATTATCATCACGGCAGCTATCGGCGTGGTTATCAATGGTGTGACGGCATATCTGTTTATCGATAAGAAAGACAGCGACCTGAACGTAAAAGGTGCTTATTTGCATATGGCCGCCGACGCGCTAGTATCAGTAGGCGTGGTGATTTCAGGTGTGGTTATTTACTTCACCGGCTGGTACTTTATCGATGCCATTATCGGCTTGACGGTGGCAGTCATCATCATCATTTCGACTTGGGATTTGCTGAAAGACAGCCTGCGATTAGCAATGGACGGCGTTCCCGCTTCAATCGACACTCTGCGACTCACCAACGACATCTGTAAGATTGACGGCGTTGAAGAGATTCACCACCTGCACGTATGGGCCATCAGCACCACCGAAACAGCCGCCACAGCGCATGTGGTAACCAACAATATGCCCGAAATGCAACGCATCAAAATCGAAATCAAGCACACAATGGCTGATTTCGGCATTGGCCACGCCACGCTTGAGTTTGAAGAAACGGGCTGCGTCTGCAGCGAGCACGATCACTGCTGAATGGTGTAGAGACGCCATGCGCCGCATCTCTGCAAATCTGCAAACGTCACAAAGACCTGCACTCAAACAACGGATGCGGGTCTTTGTGTTTTATGATATATTTTGACTATTTGCGGAGAGGCAGGCATTTTCGAGTAACACAAATAATCTGCACAAACTGTGTAATCCGTGCAATTTGTTTATATATCTTTGCATCGCAAAATTATAATAACAATTAAGGCTCTTTCAAATGATTAGCAGACGATTAATTAGGGTTAAGGTTCTACAACTTCTTTACGCTTACTTCAACGGCAACAACTCCGACGGCTTGCCAAAATATGAGAAAGACCTTCAGAAGAGCCTCGAAAAATCGTACGACCTCTACCATCTTTTCTTCATCCTTCTGCTTGACGTGCACCGCTACGCACTCGACAAAATTGAGCTGCGCAAGTCGAAGTTCATTGCGTCGGACGAAGACCGCAACCCCAACGAGCGGTTTGTCAACAATGCGGTTATCAAACAGATAGAAAACACCGAGGGGCTGTTTGTTTACACCGATTCCAACGCCCTCAACTGGAGCGCCACGCCCGAGCTCATCAAGCACATTTACACGGTGATGGTGGAGTCGGAAAGCTACAAAGCCTATATGGCAAGCCCCGACAGCAGTTACGAGGCCGACCAAAAATTTGTGATGAACTTCTTCAGCGAGTATATGGTGGACGACGATATGCTCTACCAGGTGCTCGAAGAGAATTCAATATACTGGAACGACGACATCGAGTTTGTGTTGAGTATGAACATCAAAACCGTTGAAAAGCTAAAAGAGACATCGGAACGGATGGCATTGATGAAACTCTACAAGAACGACGATGACCGCCGCTTTGCCACCGACCTGTTCTGCAAGACGGTGCTCAACCACGATGCCAACAACACCATTATCCGCAGCACAATCAAAAACTGGGACCTTGAGCGTCTGGCACAGATGGACCTGCTAATCATTGAGATGGCGATGTCGGAAATCACATCGTTCGAAAGCATTCCCGTTAAAGTGAGCCTGAACGAGTACATCGACCTTGCAAAATTCTACAGCACCGACCGCAGCAACGCCTTTGTGAACGGCATTCTGGACAAGATTGTGAACCAGATGAAGGCCGAAGGCAAAATCAAGAAAACTGGCCGCGGACTTATTGAATGAAACTGATGAGGGGACTTGCGAAAATCGGTCTGCTGATGGCAGTGATTTGCTTCGGATGCGCTGGAAATCAGCCCAAAACCGATGCGCAGAACGGCACGCCGCAAATCAGTTTCGATGATGTGAGCCACAATTTCGGCACCATCGCGCAAGGCGAAAAAGTGACGCACACGTTCAAATTCAGAAATATAGGCGACGGCCCGTTGCAGATAACCGACGTAACAACCAGTTGCGGCTGCACAGCGTCGAAATATTCAACCGAGCCCGTCAAGCCTGGCGAGAGCGGCACCGTTGAAGTGATTTTCGACAGTTACGGCCGCGAAGGCAAGCAACTGAAAAGCGCCAACGTCTGGACAAATTGCGGCGAGAAACCCGTTAAATTGCAGATATTTGCAGAAGTAAAGTAGTAGGTAGGATTTAGGATTTAGTAGTTAGGAATTAGTAGTTAGGAATTAGTAGTTAGGAATTAGTAGTTAGGAATTAGAAATTTATAATTGGAAATGAGGGGGTGAGAAGTTTAGAAAGTTGAGAATGATTAGTTATCTAAACAGCGAAGCGTCTAAACTTCTAAACAGCGAAGCGACTCAACCTTTAAACAATTGATAAACATTTAAACAACAAATAATTAAAAACAAAACGACAATGAATCTGTTGAGTATTTTTCTGATGGCGCCACAAGGTGGTGCCGAAGGCGCTCAGGGCGGCGGTGCAAGCAGCCTGATTATGCTGGTGCTTATCATTTTTGTGTTCTACTTCTTTATGATTCGTCCGCAGACCAAGAAGCAGAAAGAGATTAACGAGTTCCGCAAGGCGCTCAAGAAGGGTGACAAAGTGCTCACCGTGGGCGGAATCTACGGCACCATTGCCGAAGTGAAGGACACCACCGTTCTGCTCGACGTGTCGAACGGCGTGCTGATTAAGGTTGACAAGTCGGGCCTGGTGAAAGACCCTGCAGACGTGGCACCAAAGGCTTAAATTCCGATTCATCGGAAATTCATAAGGCGCTGAAGAGATTCGGCGCTTTTTTTTGTGCGTTTTTGCCGCCGAACCCCGCATTTTATTCCGTCAGGTTTGCTAATTTTGAAACCTGAAGAAATTCGCGATTTTATCGCCATAAGCAATGAAACATCCAAACCTTGACATATCAGCAGTCAAAAACCGATTGCGGTTCGACAAGCGGATGCTGCTCTATTTTGTGTTCATCGGCTTCTCGTCGCTGATGTGGTTCTTCAACAAGTTGGGCGATGAGACGAACGCCACTATCCACTACCCCGTCACGTTCATCAACCTGCCTATGCAGAAGGTGGTGGTGAACGACCTGCCCGACAATCTCGACCTGAATGTGCAGGGCCGCGGATTCGACATTCTGCGCTACAAGATGGGCAAGATGCCCGAGCCAGTGGTCATCAACCTGAGCCGCCTGAACCACATTTTGGCCAAGGAATCGACAATGGAATTCCACTTGGGCACCGCGGCGCTGTTTGAAGAGATAAAGTCGCAGTTGCCCGCAAACCTTGCTCTGTCGATGATTCAGCCCGACACCATCTATTTCGTTTTCTCAAATTACGGCGAGAAACGCGTACCCGTGCGGCCCGTGCTCGACCTGCATTTCGACAGCCAGTGCCGCATCGACGGCATTGTCAGCGTTACGCCATCGATGGTTACGGTGAACGGCCCCGACCTGCTGCTCGACACCTTGCAGGCCGTCTATACCAAACGGATTACCGCTCGCGGCGTGACATCCGACATTAGTAAAAACATTGATTTGCAACCTATTGATGGCATCGTTTTCATCCACCGCAAAGTGAAGGTCGATGTGCCCGTTTCGAAGTTCACCGAAGCCGTGGCCACCGTGCCCATCACCGTTGTTGGCGAGCCCGACTCTGTCGCCGTAAGGCTGATGCCCAACGATGTGACCATCCGCTATTGGGTCTCGACCAACGACTATGCGCGCCTGAGCCACAACGATTTCAAGGTTGAAGCCGACGCGGAACAGATAAAAACAATGCTTGGAATGCAACTTCCTGTGGCAGTGACAGTTCAGCCTGCCAATGTCTATAATGTGAGCGTTGAGCCGCAAGTTGTCAATTTTGTTCTCGAACCGCGATGATAACTATTGGCTTGACAGGCGGAATCGGAAGTGGCAAAAGTTTTGTGGCAGAGCGCTTTGCAGCGATGGGCGTGCCGTGCTACAACTGCGATGAGCGTGCCAAACTGCTCTATGATAACGCCGATATAAAGCGTTTGGTTACAGACCGATACGGTGCCGAAGTCTATCCTGACGGAAAACTGAACCGCCAGTTCCTGGCCAGCCGCATTTTCGCCGACAAGGCCGAACTTGAGTGGATTGACAGCATTATCCACCCTGCCGTCAGAAATGATTTTGCGGCTTGGCGCAATAGTCAAACTACTGATATTGTGGTGGTTGAATCGGCCATTCTGTTCGAAGGCGGACTTGAAAAACTCTGCAACACGGTGGTGGCCGTAGTGGCACCGCTCGAAGTCCGAATTGCAAGAGTGATGCGCCGCGACAACACAACACGCGATTTGGTGGAACAGCGTATTGCAAACCAGCGCAACGATGATTACTTTCGCACCCACGCCAACCACGTGATTGTGAACGATGGCACGGCAGACATCGACACCGAAATTAAGAAAATAATTGAAAACCAACGCAATGCCGCAACGGCAAAAGCATAAAATACGATTGAGATGAAATTTGGAAAATGGATTGGCGGCGGCATCGGTTGGGCTTTAGGCGGACCGTTGGGCGGCATTTTGGGCTATTTCATAGGCGCCGCTTTCGACACAAAAGAACAAGCCGGCGGCCAGGCGGGCTACAGCACCGGATTCGGCGGACAGCAGCCGGGCGGCGCCGGATACTCGCGGCAGCAGACATCGCGCGGCGACTTTATGGTGAGCCTTGTGGTGCTCACGGCAGCCGTGATGAAAGCCGACGGCAAGGTTACGCAAGCCGAACTCAACTATGTGAAGCAGTTTTTTGTGCGGCAATTTGGCGTTGAAGCCGCCACCGACGGCATTCGAATGTTGCGCGACGTGCTCAAACAGCAGATTCCCGTTTACGAGGTGAGCCGCCAGATTGGCCAGATGCTCAACTATTCAAGCCGACTGCAACTTATTGACTATCTGTTTGGTATCTCAAATGCCGACGGCAGTGTCCACGACAACGAAGCGAGCGTCATCGAAGTGATTGCCAGAAATATGGGCATCAGCGACACCGATTTCAACTCAATAAAATCGATGTTCGTGAAGCAAGATGCCGACTCTGCATATAAAATATTGGGAATCAGTCCATCAGCCACCGATGATGAGGTTAAGAAAGCCTACCGCAAGATGGCCGTCGAGAACCATCCCGACAAGGTGGCCTACCTAGGCGAGGACGTGCAACGCGCCGCAAAAGAGAAGTTCCAAAAAATCAACGAGGCGTACGAGGCCATTAAAAAACAGCGTGGATTCAGTTGAAAACCAACATTTTAAATAATTACATTTTAACAAAAAAAACTAAAAACTTAAACATTATGAGTAAGAGTATCAAGGCTTTAGCCTTAACAACAGTTTGCGTGGCAGCCACTTCGGCTGAGTGTTTTGCACAAACTTGCGCAGCCACAAGCGGTTGCGGAAATCTGACAACGTGCGTGGCCGTGGTTGCGGCTGTGATAGCCGTCGGCGCGCTGATTTTGGCGTTTAAGGCGATGCGCGACAGCAAACGCGCAATGATTAACGCCACCGAAGAGTTTCAGATTATGCTCGAATCGACAAAGAACTCTATCGATAAGGATATCAAGAATTTGCGTCGCGAAGTGCGTGGCAAAGGCGGCAACAACCGCAAACCAAGTGGCGAGAACAACGGCGAAAACGCTGAAAATAAGTCGAACGAAGGTGGCCGCAACAACCACCGCCACCGTCAATACCGCCGTCCGCAGCAGAACGAAGGCGACAACAACGCTTCGCAACCAACTGAACCTGAGGAATAAACAGTTTTTCAAACAATGATAACGCCACCGCCACTGCAGAAAGGCGACAAAGTCGGGATTGTAGCGCCGGCACGGTTTGTCGGACAGGAAAACTACGCCGCAATATGCTCAACCATTGAGAGTTACGGCTATCGCCCCGTCCGCGGCCTAACAACTCGCCTTGAGCACGGCATTTTTGCCGGAACCGACAGCGAACGCGCCGCCGACCTTCAGCAGATGATTGACGATGCTGAAATTCGCGCAATATTTTGTGTGCGTGGCGGTTACGGCTGCGTGCGGATGGTGGGGAAAGTCGATTTTTCGGGACTTTTGCGGTCGCCGAAATGGCTTGTGGGCTTCAGCGACATTACGGTGCTGCACGCGGCGCTGACGCAGTTGGGCGTTGAGAGCGTCCACGGACAGATGCCGGTGAACTTCAGCAAGCCGCAAGCAAGCGTTGACGAACTTTTCAGCGTTCTTGAAGGCCGCACGCCAAACTACACTTTCGCCGGCGACTGCAACCGCGCAGGCGATGCGCAGGGCGTGGTTTGCGGCGGAAATCTGTCAATCATCTGCTCGCTTATAGGCACGCCGTGGCAACTCAACACCGATGGAAAAATCCTTTTCATTGAGGACGTTGGCGAGCCGCTCTACCGCATCGACCGTATGATGCGGCAGCTGCGCGAGGCCGGAATGCTGACCAATTTGGCCGGTTTGGTCTGCGGATATTTCACCGATGCCGAAGACAGCACACCGTCTTTCGGCTTGACCGCCAACCAAATAGTGATGGACGCCGTGGCCGACTATGGCTACCCGGTGGCTTTCGGCTTTGAGGCCGGTCATCAGCAGCCAAACAAACCGCTAATCATTGGCCGCACAGCGCAACTATCTGTCGATAAACAGATTAGCAAATTAGATTTTGGCAATGAGCGAGCATAACGATGTCGGACGCGATGGCGAGGCTTTGGCCGCCAACTTCTTGCAGCAAAAGGGCTACGAGATTGTTGACCGCAACTGGCGCTATGGTCCGAAAGAGATTGACATTGTGGCGCGCGACGGCGATACAATGGTGTTTGTGGAGGTTAAAACGCGCTCAACACTTGCCTTTGAGCTGCCGCAGGAGGCTGTCACAAAAAAGAAAATGAAAAATCTTGTCGAGGCCGCCGACGCCTATATGATTCAAAATAACATCGACCTTGAAGGCCGGTTCGACATTGTGGCCGTGCTGAACGGAAACCCGCCAAAAGTGATTGAGCACCTTGAAGGGGCCTGGCAGGCGAATGATTTATTATAGGTATAATTAGAGACACAGAGAGTTAGAATTTAAACCTGTAAACTTAAAACTTCAAAACTTAAAACTTCAACTATGAAGCGCTACTTACCAACCATTCTGCTCGTCTGCCGCATAATCATCGGCGTGACATTCATTTTTTCGGGATTTGTGAAGGCGGTGGACCCACTCGGCTCAACCTACAAGTTCATCGACTACTTCAACGCCTTCGGAATGGGCTGGGCCAACGGCTTGGCGTTCGCGCTCTCGGTGCTGCAGAACCTTATTGAGTTCACACTTGGCGTGATGGTGCTCTTCAACCTGCAAATCCGCTTCTGCTCGACGTTTGTGCTGGCTTTTATGGCTTTCTACACGCCGCTCACGCTCTACATTGCCATTGCCAACCCTGTGCACGACTGCGGCTGCTTTGGCGACGCACTCGTCATCACCAACTGGCAGACATTCTTCAAAAACCTTGTGCTACTGGCGGCTTCGTTGGCGGTGTTTGCATCGCGCAAGCAACTGATTAGCAAACTGAAACCCGCCGAGCAATGGGCGCTCTCTGGTGCTGCGGCCATTGCCATTCTGGTTTTCTGCGGATACTCGTACCAACACACGCAAGTGCTCGATTTCCGCCCGTATAACGTTGGAACATCAATCAGGGCGAAAATGGAACGCCCCGCCGGCGCGCCTGCCGATGTTTGGGAAAGCACTTTTGTGTACGAGAAGGATGGCAAACAAGAGACGTTCCAAATCAACAACTTGCCCGACAGCACCTGGACGTTCGTCGATGCCAAGCACACGCTGGTGCAGAAGGGCTACGAGCCGCCAATCCACGATTTCTCGATTGTGAACCCCGACGGCGAGGACCTGACCGAAGAACTGCTGGCGAGCGACAACTACAACTTCCTGCTCATTGCCTACAATCTCGACAAATCGGACCTGAGCCGCAACGATAGCATCAACCGCCTTGCCGACTTCTGCCTGGCGCAGGGCTACACATTCCGAATGCTCACCGCTTCGACCGACGAAGCCATTGATAATTTCTGCGAGGTGGCCGAACCGCCTTACGAAATCTGCATCTGCGACGAGACGACGCTCAAAACCATCGTCCGCTCGAACCCTGGACTTATGGTGGTGAAAGACGGCGTGATTATCGGCAAATGGAACCTGAAAGACATTCCGCCACTGCAGTTCTTTGAAGGCAACCTGCTGGCAAAATGCATTGATTATCAAATCGAAAAACAGCGCACTTTCTACACGTGGCTGCTCATTTTATCGCTTGCATTTATCGCATCGATTTACTTACTTGCGCGCAAAAGATTCGGAAACGAAAATAAACGTAATTAACAGATTGTTAAATATTTAAATATTTCAAAAATGAGAAAGAAAATAGTTGCCGGCAACTGGAAGATGAACAAGAATCTTCAGGAAGGCATTGCTCTTGCAACAGAGTTGAACAACGCTTTGAGCGCAAAACCAAACTGCGACGTGGTTATCTGCACACCGTTTATCCACCTTGCAAAGGTTTCTGAGGTTATCAACCACAACATCATCGGCCTTGGCGCTGAAAACTGCGCCGACAAAGAGAAGGGCGCTTTCACTGGTGAGGTTTCGGCCGAAATGGTTAAATCGACTGGTGCCGAGTATGTTATCCTTGGCCACTCTGAGCGCCGCGAGTACTACAAAGAGACTTACGACATTCTGAAAGAGAAGGTTCAACTGGCTCTGGCCAATGGTTTGAAGGTTATCTTCTGCATCGGCGAAAGCCTGGCAGAGCGCGAAGCCAACAAGCAGAACGAGGTTGTGAAAGCCGAGCTCGAGGGTTCTGTTTTCAACCTTTCGGCTGACGACTTCTCGAAGATTATCATCGCCTACGAGCCAATCTGGGCCATCGGCACTGGCAAAACCGCCACTTCGGACCAGGCTGAAGAGATTCACGCTTACATCCGCTCGGTGATTGCCGCAAAATACGGCAAGGAAGTTGCCGAGAACACATCAATCCTTTACGGTGGCTCGTGCAAGGCTTCGAACGCTCCCGAGCTGTTCGCCAAACCCGACATCGACGGCGGCCTGATTGGTGGCGCATCGCTGAAATGCGAAGACTTTATGGGAATTATCAAGGCATTCTAATCCGCTTGCCGCGATATAATGCAAAAGCCGGTATCCGCTTGGGTGCCGGCTTTTTTTGTGGGCAGATTCTAAGGTCGATTCAAAAACGGCATAAAAAAAACGGCCCGCAAGAGCCGTTTTTCTCATGCTGCTGCGTAGTACTACCAGAAAATCTTGTTTGTTATACCAAGGTCGAAGCGGCCATCGGACAGCCAAATCTTTTCGCCATCTTTCACATAGTGAATGTCGAATGTGCCGGAAATAATGGCTTCTTCATATTTATTGTCAACGTAAAGATTCTGAACACGTTTGAAACATAACTCACCACTGCGGATGTCGGTGACTTCATGCTCAATCATAATCATATCGTATCGACTAATCGATACCCTGACTGTAGTGTCGGTCAAATCGATGGCCCTCCCATTAAGAAGATAAAGCCGTTCCTGACTATCGATTACTGAATCGCAAGGAAAGGTTATGCTCAGCGACATGTAATCTTTTTGCGGTATGTATTCGAATCCCGAAACATAGTCCTGGGGTGCCACCCAACCGGTCATTGTTAATTCCAAGGTCGAATCAATGCTGTGCCATTCCATGGAGCATGGGGTTTCACGGGAGTAAGACACAAAATACAAATCATCCATTTTTGCACCGAAAGTGTTGTAGCCCCATTCGGTGTATTGGGGCAGCCCTATGTCATCGGGGTCACTAAGCCATATCGACCGCTCAAGATTGTCTTCGCAGGCCGAAAATAAAGCGGCCACAGCCATACAGGTTATAAGCATCTTTCTCATAATTAATCTTTTTGTTTGATTTTAGAGAATTGATAAGTCAGTTGCAATCCGCCTCCAAGATTACCACAATCTTGCAAGCCCGAAATCGAGCCTCCCTCCACAATGTAGGGGAAAGTGATTTCAACGCAGTAAGCATCTTCGTGACCGAACTGAAAGCCGGCTGCAAAATAGACAGGAGCTATGAAATTGTCGGGTTGCGGAATTTTCTTGGTATTTATGCCAGTAAAACTGGATTGTGATTTCTTTTGGTGATATTCTTTGACCATCAAGGCTGTTGTGCACCTAAAACTGGGGGTGGCGCCAAGACGTACGTATGGTGTTGGGCGGTGGCTGCCACGTATTGTGAACCTGAATTCGAGCGGAATACCGACATAAATGCTTTTTTCTTCGATTGACTCAATTCGGTAATAATAAGTGTCATAGCCATCTTCTCTCGATTTAAAATAGAGAAATTTACCGATTCCCGGCTTGTAATTGCTTTTGGTGCGTGAGACGCGCAAGCCTGTTGCAAAACTAAACCTGTTAGTCAAATAGTATTCCGGCATAAAACTCAAATTGAAACTTGAGCCGATGTCGTTTGTTTTTCCCCGAAATTCGTTTAAAGTGGTGGCTCTTATAATGCCTAAGTCTTTGTGGCTGGTACCGAAAAATTCAAGCCCGAAAGCTGTGTTAAACGCCCAGTAAGGCTCGTCGGCTAAACCGTTATATTTTATACTCAATAATATGACAATCAATAAAATAACCTTTTTCATAATGGCTGTTTTTATTAGTACGTAATATTAACGATTTTTCTGCCATTATTTGCCTTTGTCGTTTTTTTGCGTCGGTTTAAATAAATAACAAAGGCTAAAATGCTCAAGCACATTTTAGCCTTTGTCTATAACGGACTTGTCTGACTGTTTTGCCAATTAATTTGCGCTGCCGCCACCAAACTTGTAGTGAACGCTCAACTCGACGCGGTAGCTGCGCCAGCTGAAGTCGCGAATCTCAATCTTTTCAGGATTCTCGTCATCGCGAGTTCCGTAGTAGAGAGTGCCCTTATGGCTCATGTCCTTGGTCAAACCACCGTAGAAGTCGGTTGAGAAGGCAAATTTATCGTTGAGGTCGAAACGCAAGCCTGTGGTGAAACCAACCGAGTGTAGCTCGCCAACATTTTTGGAGATGCCTACGCGATAGTTGTACTCAACGCCGAAGTTGGGGTTGAACTTGCCAATCTGGTAGCCGATTTTCACCGGCACCGACACCATTGCATAGTCGGTTGACGACTCTTTGCGGCCTATAATACGCTCCCCTTCACCGTCCTGCTCATCCCAATTGATGAACATTTCCTGTTGATCACAGTCATCGTCTTGCGAATACCACGTATAGCTACCCAATTTCAAAGTGTACGAACCCTTGCTGTATTTGCCTTCCATCTGAGTGCGATAGCTGTTGTTTTCAGCCATATAGTGTCCGCGCACGCCGATGCCAATGGTAAGGTGGCTGTTCAGAACGGTTTTCATGCCAAAGCCCAAATGAGTGGAGACTGATGCACCAGGATTCCAAACCATATTGTCATCGACTGCGACAGGCGTGCAGAGTGCCGTCCAAACGCCGTTACCAATGTTCACATCAAACGATGTCTGCGCAACTGTGATGTTTTGCGCTGCTATGAGCATAATGCCCAGAAATCCAATCTTTTTCATAATATTTGAGTTTTTAAATTTTTAATTCTTTCGACTATATGATGCGGAATTTTTGAAAAGGTTGCAGTTTGGTTGCAACTTTTTTTGAAAAAATATTATTCCGATTTCCCCAATCGGTAGCTTATGCCGATATCAATCCTTTGTGTGTGCCACTTATGACTTTCCGACGAGCGGGATACGATTTCCCAACCTTCGTCATTGGTGGTGTCATAGGTTGTCACAGTACTGTTCATTGTCATGTCCGCTGTCAACCCGCTGAGATAGTTGCAAGTCAGGTTCAGTCGCTCTGTCAGACTATATTGCAAGCCTGCCGTCACCCCGAACATGCTGTTGTTTGAAACAGCGTTGGTGTTGATGCGGTAGCCCAATTCCACACCCACATTTGGCGTGAATTTGCCTATGTTGTAGCCTATGCGCAGCGGTATGGCTATCAAAAAATGCTGAGCTGCCCCTTCTGCATCGCCGCAATTGTGTCCGTAACTCTCACCACCGTCATCGGTCCATTCGAACTTGCGGTATCCGTTTGAGCCAATATACTCGTCAGATGAGCATGCCGACTTATAACTGCCATTCGCTGACAGAAAGTGAAAACTCAAGCCAGCATCAAGCATTATTCCGGAATGGAATGTATTGTTCAGCGATGCGCCGACAGACAATGTGGGCGTGAAATTCGTGGTTATGACTTTTTCTCCGTTGACGTTTGGTTTGTCGCAAGGTGCTGCCCACAAGCCGCTTCCAGCGTTAAGGTTGATTGAAAATTGTGCATTGGCAATGTTGTGCACAGCGATGAGCATCAAGCTCAAAAAACAAATCTTTTTCATAATATTTAAGTTTAAAAATTTTAATTCTTTCGACTATATGATGCGGATTTTTGAAAAGGTTGCAGTTTGGTTGCAACTTTTTTCAAAAAAGCAATTTTGTCAATAACATAATAAAAATGCCCGTTACAGACGTATCATGTCGCAAAAAAAGCCGGTCCGCTGTTGGCGTCCGGCCTTTTCTACGGTTGGTGAGACCGCTTTAAGCAACTAAAAACTATTTATGAAGAAACTTTTGTATCAGTGTTTCATTGACGATGTAAAAGTACAACGCGCCTGAATAGCAGATGGTTAATGCCGAGTTAAAAACAGTTAACGAAAGGTTAAAGCTTTTTTGAGGGGCGGTATTTTCCTGCTTTTGCGATAATTTAATCTGCTGACCCCCAAAAACTAAAAACACTATATTTGCCGAAAATACCAAACGTTATGCGTAGAGGAGTAATATTCATTTCCGCGTTCGTGGCGAGCCTTACGGCCTGCAACTCATCGCACGAGCCGGAGCACCAGTTGTCGGTGTCGGGAACCATTGACGGCGCCGCTGGCAAATACTTGAAAATTATTGATATGACAAAGCCGGGATTCCAGCCCGACTCAATTCAGATTGGCGATTCGGGGCGTTTTGCATTCAATCAGAAAAACGCTGAACCTAAAGATTTTGTGCTCTATATCGAGCCTGAAAACAATATCCGCGTTTTGCCTTGTCCCGACGAGAATGTAATTATAGCCGCAAATTATCCCAATGTGGTGGAAACATATTCTGTTGCTGGTTCGCCCGAATCGGAACGGCTGGCCGGACTTCTGCGCAAGCACCATCAGTCGAACTTCGTGCTCGACACGCTCAACCAATATTATATGGCACATCAGCTCGACAGAAAATTTGAGCAGATTCGTGCCGACGTGCGCGCCAAATCTGATTCGGTTTACCGCGCCGACCGCCAGCTGCACGAGCGGTTCATTGCCGAACAGCCTGGCTCGCTGGCAAGCTACGTGGCACTGTCGTCGAAGTTGGGACTGCGCACCAATCTGTTTAATATTCAAGACGATTTCAAATATTTTGAAATGGTTGACACGGCCCTGATGAACCGCTATGACACCATCGCCATCACGCTGATGCTCGACCGCTATGTTGCTCAGGCGCGCGCGGTTGCCACTATGCAGCCTAAACGCGGCGGGCGGATTCAGGTGGGCGACACAATGCCTGACATTGCCCTGTCGAACCCTTACGGCGACACCATCCGCGTATCGAAATTACAGGCTAAATATCTGTTAGTCAATTTCTGGGGCAGTTGGTGCAAGCCGTGCCGCGAGGCTCATCCCGAACTGCGCAAAGTGTTCCGCACCTACCGTTACCGCGGTTTCGACATCTACTCGGTGGCTCTTGAGCGCAACCTTGACGACTGGAAAAACACCATCCGCGAAGACCGCCTGATTTGGGTGAACCACGTGAGCGAGCTCAACTATATGGACAGCCGTGTGGCGCGCCAATTGGGCATCGACGCCATCCCGTTCAACCTGCTCATTGACGCCGACCGCGTTGTCCTGGCTAAAAACCTGACACCGGCCCAACTCGACGCCAAACTGGCCGAATTGCTAAAATAACGCGTAAGGTGGGCAAGGTCTATTTTGCATCGGATATGCACCTGGGTTACCCTGATTTAAAGCAGGGTGAGTGGCGCGAGCGTTTGTTTGTGAAATGGCTCGATGCCATCAGTGCCGATGCCGATGAACTTTATCTGGTTGGTGATGTGTTCGATTTCTGGTTTGAGTACCGCAATGTGGTGCCCAAGGGCTTTGTGCGCACGCTGGGCAAGCTCGCGCAGATGGTTGAGAGCGGCATCAAAGTGCATTTTTTCGCTGGCAACCACGACTCGTGGACATTCGGCTACCTGCGTGATGAGATAGGATTGATTGTCCACGACGACGCATTTGAGACAGAGATTCAGGGCAAGAGCTTCTACATCTCGCACGGCGACGGTGTTGGTCCCGGCGATTGGTCTTACAAGTTTATTAAGTGGTTGTTTCACAATCGTGTAGCAAGGTTTATGTTCGGTGCTTTTATTCATCCCGATTTGGGGGTTGGTTTTGGCCACAAATGGTCTAACTCGAGCCGCTCAAGCCGCGTGCTGGCCAGTTATCTCGGCGACGACAAAGAGACAATCTGCATCCACTCGAAGGAACTGCTCAAGCATCAGCATTACGACTATATGGTGTACGGCCACCGGCATCTGGTGACGCAGCGTGAGATAGGCCCTGGCACACAAATGGTGATATTGGGCGACTGGCTGCATAATTTTTCGTATGGTGTTTTCGACGGACACGATTTCAGAATGATTACAGGTGTAGATAAAAACCTATAATTTTGAATTGCGTAAACTGATTTTAGTAAATTTGCAGATAAGGTTATTTAACGAAACTGAAGTGAAACTGAAAATTAGAATTTTAACTATTTAATTATCAATAATATGAAAACAAAATTTATGACATTGGCAGCTGCCATGATGGCAGTCGGTATTATGGTATCGTGCTCAAGCGACAGCAAGAAAAGCCAACCAAAGAAAAGTATCGAAGAATTGAGCGTTGAAGATGTGATTTTCGACGACGAGTCGCTGACCATCAACTACAAGATTCCTTCGCCGCTTGAGATGTTCATACGTATGAAGAACCGCGACGTGCCTTTCAGCCCGGAATTGCCAAATAAAGCATCGAATGGCATTCGTTATGTAACTCAGTATCAGCAAGCTGTCAATATGGGTGTTTATGCTTCGGATATGGCTTACTGCTGCATTTTAGGCAACTCGCAAAATGCCCTTGAATATTTCAATCTTGTTAAAAACCTTTCAATAGAAATCGGCCTTTATGAAGGTATCGATAAAGATTTGGCCGACCGTGTGCTCAACAATCTTTCAGAAACCGATACTCTGCTGAGCGTTACGAGCGACTCATATCACGATGTTGTGAACTATATTGAAGAGCAAGGGCTGGTTGATATTCAGTGTCTTGTGGTTGCCGGTGCCTGGATTGAGAGCCTTTATCTCTGCCTTGAGCCAATGAAACATCAAGATCTTACCGATGAGACGTGCGAGCTGATTCGCGACCACCAGATTTTGCTCGAGAACCTGATTGAACTGCTCGACCAAAACAAGCAATCGGCTAACGTTGCCAAGCTACTCGAAGAACTGAAACTCATCCAATCGGTTTACGATGTAACCTATCAAAATAAGAGTGAAAAAGTAACCAAAGAACAGTTTGTGAATATTGTCAACACGGTTTGTGATGTTCGCGCAAGACTGATAATGTAAAATATTAATACTATGAAAAATAAGCTGTATTTCACATTGCTTTTAATGGCGGCTTTGCTTTTGTCAGGTGCTACGGCAATGGGTCAGAACTGCTCAAAAAAGAAGCTGGCAAGCAACGAAATGAAAGGTAAATACGATTATCGCGGCCAATCAATGTTTAAAGAAGTTGCCAGTGGCGATTCCGCAACATTGAACGTGGTTTTATACTCAAAACAAAACTACCGCTTGTTTGTAGCCAGTGAGCAAAAATTGGGAACTGTAAACTACCAAATATATGTTCCGCGAAAGAAGTTTACCCGCGTGGTGAAAGGTGTCAAACAAAAAACCGTGCAGGTTTACAAGAAAGACCCTATGGGCTTCTACCTGTATGACAGTAACGGTGAGAAAATTCCTGATGGGCACGAAATTGTGCAAGACACTATTTGGATGCGCGAAACCACATCTATCAACGATTTGGTGTTCGACAGCCGCACTGCGGAACAGCCCTATTGGGAAGCCACTCCCGGCAAAACACAAAACATAACAATAAAAGTGTCAACCGAAAAAGCACCTAAAAAGGTTGACGGTTGCATTGGTGTTTATGTTGGTTGCGAATATTCGAACTCGTCGCAGTTCATCCGTTAAACCATTTAAAAGACAATTATGGTGTGCCAAATCGTGTTTCATTGACCGGTTTGGCACTCCTTTTTATAACAACTTAAATTATTGAAAATGAAAGATTTTTTCAAGAGCGTACTGGCATCATTAGTCGCATTGTTTCTCTATTCGTTTGTGTTTTTCTTCCTCTTTGCCGGCATTGCCGGTATGGTTGCCGCTTTTGGTGACAAAACCGCGCCCGTGAAGCCCAATTCGGTGCTGCATCTGAGTTTCAAATCTGAAATCACCGACCGCGCATCTGGCAACGTAAGCCTTACATCGCTGACAAGCGGACTGCAGACGGGCATTGGCTTGAATGACATTCTGGAAAGCATCAGCCGCGCCAAAACCGACGACAACATCAAGTGCATCTTTATCGATAACAGCGACATTAACGCCAATTTGGCCACCATTGCTGAAATCCGCGGTGCAGTGGCCGATTTCAAGCAGAGCGGCAAACCCGTTTACGCTTACGCAGACAACTTGTCGCAGGGCATTTACTATCTGGCCAGCGTGGCCGACAAAATTGAGTTGAACCCCACTGGCGAGATGCTTCTGAAGGGTTTGCAGGCGCAGGTGATGTTCTACAAGGGCGCGCTCGACAAGTTGGGTGTTGAAGTACAGGTTTTCCGTCACGGAAAGTTCAAAAGTGCGGTCGAACCATATATTTTGAGCGGAATGAGCGCCGAAAACCGCATGCAATATCAGGCAATGCTCGATGCTATGTGGCGCGTCTATCTGCAGAACATTGCCGAATCGCGCGGCATCGACGCTGCACAACTGAACCGTATTGCCGACAGCGGTTTGTCGCACGACCCGCAGGCTGCCAAGCAGTTTGGACTGATTGATGAAGTTGCTTACCGCGACGATGTACTGAGCGAACTTGCGCAACTGACAGGCGCTGAAAATATTGATAAACTGAATCTTATATCGATAGGCAAATACGCCAAGGCCAAGCCGTTTGCGCTGCCGTCCGACAACAAAATTGCAGTGGTCTACGCTTCGGGCGAAATCAACCAGCAGTCGAGCGGTTACGGCGAGCAGGAAATAACCGAGAAACCGTATGTTGAAGCCTTGCGCGAAGTGCGGGCCGACTCGTCGATAAAAGCCGTTGTGCTTCGTGTGAACTCGCCAGGTGGTTCTGCCCAGGTGAGCGACAACATTTGGCACGAAGTGGAACTCACAAAGCAGGTTAAGCCAGTTGTGGTTTCGATGGGCGATTATGCGGCTTCGGGCGGTTATTACATCTCATGCCCAGCCAGTTACATCGTGGCCAACGAGTACACTCTGACAGGCTCGATTGGCGTTTTCGGTCTGACGCTCAACATCCAAAAACTGATGGGCAACAAGTTGGGAATCAATACCGAAGTGGTGAAAACTAATAAGATGTCCGATTTTGGGAACGCTTATCGCGATGTTACACCTGCCGAGCGAGAGATTCTGCAAAGCAGCGTCGAGAAAATCTACTCAACCTTTGTGAACCGCGTCAGCAATGGCCGCAACCTGCTGCCCGAGAGTGTTGACAGCATTGGCCAGGGCCGAGTTTGGTGCGGTGTCGATGCGTTGCGTCTGCACCTGATTGACGCTTATGGCGGCCTGACCGATGCCATTTCAATAGCGGCCGAGATGTCGGGAACCGAGAATTATTCGCTTGTCGATTATCCGAAGCAGGAAGAAGGCTTTGAAGCGATGATGAAAATGTTGACCGAAGAGATGACTACTCGTAAGATTTCCAGAGAGTTGGGTGAGTTTGCCGAATCGGCCAAGTTCATAAAGAACCTGATTGGCTCGCAGGGCGTTCAGGCACGAATGGAAAATACCATCGAGATTTATTAGAATGAAATATCTGCTGCTGCCTTTTGCACTCATTTACAGATGCGTGGCCGTTGTCCGCAACAGGCTTTTCGATTGGGGCATACTCAAATCGAAGGCCTACGGCGTGCCTGTCATCGTAGTGGGTAACATCACGGTTGGCGGCACGGGCAAGACACCACACGTTGAGTACCTTGTCAGGATGCTTGGCGCGAAACGGCGGGTGGCGGTTGTGAGCCGCGGCTATGGCCGTTCGACAAGCGGATTTGTTGAAGTGCGTCCCGAGTCGGATGTCAGAAGTGTTGGCGATGAGCCGTTGCAGATAAAACGCAAGTTTCCAGATGTTTTGGTGGCCGTCGATGAAGTGCGAACCCACGCCATCGACCACATTTTGGCCGCTAATGCTGCCGACACCTTCATTCTCGACGACGCCTTTCAGCATCGCTATGTGCGTGCAGGGTTGAACATTGTTCTGGTAGATTATAACAGACCGATTTTCAATGATTTGATGCTGCCTGCAGGACGGTTGCGCGAGCCACGTTGTGGCATCAACCGAGCCAATGTTGTTTTGGTGACCAAATGCCCCAAAACACTGACTGATACTGAAAGACAGGAATTTAGCCGCAAGTTGAAGCTGAGCCCCGAAGTGCTTGCTTTTTTTACAACTTTCGGCTATGGTCAACTTGTACCGATAGGCAATTCACCTGTCAATACAGAACTCAAAGGTGCCATGGTGGTGGTGGCAACAGGAATAGCCCGCCCCGAGCGGCTTTATCAGCATCTGACCGATTCGGGGGCAAAAGTTGTCGGCCTGAAATTCCCCGATCATCATTTCTTTACGACCGATGATATAGACAAAGTTATAACCGCCTATCAATCAGTTAAATCAAGTTCAAAAATGGTGATTGTGACCGAAAAAGACGCAATGCGCCTGACGCCCGAACTGACAGCGCGACTCAGCGGTGTGCCAGTTTATTATCTGCCAATTCAGGTGGAATTTCTTGCCGATCAGGCTCAATTCGACGAGCTTGTAGAGCGTTTTTGTATAGCATCAAACTAAAATCAGCGATAAAAAAAGCCGTGCGGTTGACAATCTTAAGGGCTTTATAGAAAAAAACATTGGCATTCTGACAAATCAATTATTTTCGAAACATAAAAACATCATTGAATATGAAAAAGATAGTTATTCTGATGGCGGTGTTGCTGAATGCAGCCTTCGCCAATTCGCAGGAAAAAACACAAGCCATCTACGGCAAGGCCGTAACAATGGGCGATATGCCAGTGCGCGGTCTTTCAGTTAGGTCGAAGGTATTGGGCAGCAAGACACAAACCGACACAACAGGCTGCTACACACTTGTTTGCGCCGAAAAGGATGTGATAATTTTTGAAGGTGAATTGTTTAAGGCTGTTAAGAAGAAAGTTAAGCCAGGCAATGCAGACAGCGTGAATGCCGAAATGACTTTCCCGATGAACGAAGCCAATATCGATGTGGCTATCGGTTATGGTTATATTTCTGAAAAAGACCGTACTACGGCTGTTTCTCGTCTGCCGAAAGGCAAGGATTACTGCCGCTATACAAACATGATGGATTTGTTGAGTGAGAACTTTACAAGTCTCTCTGTCAGTGGCGGTTGCGTGTCAATTCGCGGCAACGAGACCTTCAACGGTCCACAATGCGCTCTTTTGATTGTTGACGGCCAGGAAGTGCAGTCGCTCGACTTTGTGACGCCATGCGATGTGAAAGATGTTTCAGTGATAAAAGATGGTGGCGCTGCTATTTACGGCAGCCGCGGTGGTAATGGCGTCGTGATTATCACTCTGAAAAAGGCTGGAGATTGAGTGATTAATTGTTTTGTTAAGATTCAGCTACTAAACAACTTTTAACCTGGAAAAATTCAAGGGGCCGCCCTAATATGGACTGCCCCTTTTTAACATTAAATTCGTTGTTTGAAGTCCCTCATCCAATCTTCTCAACTGTTCCTCCTCCCCTTCACTTCACCGCGAAGTTGCTTTGCAGCTTCCACAAGATTTTTCAGGCTTGCCTTTGTTTCGGTTTCGCCGCGGGTTTTGAGTCCGCAGTCGGGATTCACCCATAGTTTGTGTTGCGGCACCTTTGTGAGCATCTTGTGCAAAGCATCGCTGATTTCGGCAACCGACGGCACGCGCGGCGAGTGAATGTCGTACACGCCCGGACCAACTTCGGTTTTGAAATTCGAAGCCTTGAGCGCATCTAGAATCTTAAGGTCGGAACGGCTTGCCTCAAAGGTGATTACATCGGCATCCATTGCGTCGATATCGCTGATAATGTCGTTGAACTCGCTGTAGCACATATGGGTGTGGATTTGCGTTTCGGGTTTCACCTTGGCGTGAACAAGACGGAATGCCGGAATGGCCCAATCGAGATATTCGGTGTGCCAATCGGAACGGCGAAGCGGCAGTTTCTCGCGCAGAGCGGCCTCGTCAATCTGAATAATGCGAATGCCGTTCTTTTCCAAATCGATAACCTCATCGCGAATGGCGAGTGCAATCTGCCAAGCTTGTTCTTTCAGCGACACATCCTCGCGCGGGAACGACCAATTGAGAATGGTAACCGGACCTGTGAGCATACCCTTCACCGTCTTTTTGGTGCAACTTTGCGCGTACACAATCCAATCGACGGTCATCGGCTGACGGCGGGTAACATCGGCCCAAACCACAGGCGGCTTCACGCAGCGCGTTCCGTAACTCTGCACCCACGCGTTCTGTGTGAACAGAAAACCATCCATCAAGCCGCCGAAATACTCAACCATATCGTTGCGCTCAAACTCACCATGAACAAGCACGTCGAGCCCGATTTCTTCCTGTGTGGCAATGCATTCGGCTATCTTCTTCTTATTGAATTCGATATACTGTTCCTTGCTGATTGAGCCTTTTTTGAAGAGCGCGCGGTTGGCCCGAACCTCTTTTGTTTGAGGGAATGAGCCGATTGTGGTGGTCGGGAACAGCGGCAGGGCAAAGCGTTCGTGCTGAATTTTTTCGCGTTCGGCAAAGGCCGGAAGGCGCACAAAATCGGCGTCGGTCAGGCTGGCAAGCGCCTTTTGCACCGCAGCCGACTCAACAGTGCGGCGGGTGGCGAAAAGTTCGTGGTTTGCGGCCAAAGCCGAAGTGTTGACGCTGGCAATGTCGGCCAATTCGCCCAGCTTTTCTTCGGCAAAGGCGAAATGTTTTTTAATGTCGTCGGACAGAGCGGCCTCGCTCGCGGTTGTGTAGGGCACGTGAAGCAACGAGCACGAAGTCGACACAACAATTCTATCGGCATCAACAGTGTTGGTCAACTCTTTGATAATGGTGAGTTTATCGGCATAATTGGCGCGCCAAATGTTCTTGCCGTTCACAATTCCGGCAAGCAAGAGCGTGTTTTTGGGGAAGCCCGATTTCACAAGTTCGAGCGATTTTTTGCCTTCGACAAAATCGAGCCCAATGGCATCGAACCCGAGCGAGCAAACATCGGCGTACACATCGCGGATGTCGCCAAAGTAGGTTTGCAGCGCGATTTTCAGACTGGTCTTTCGCTTGATTTGAGCAACAATTTCGCTGTAGATTGATTTGAAAAGTTGCTTTTCGGCAGCCTGAACATCGAAAACAAGAGCCGGTTCCGAGAAACTAATCCATTCGGCACCTGATTTGGCAAGATTTTCAGCAAGTTGCACGTAAGCCGAAACTGCGTCGGCGGCGAAATCGGCAGCCTTTTTGTTATCGGTGTATGTCGAAAGTCTTAAAAATGTATAAATGCCAATCAAACTCGGCACAGTGTTGATTCCCAACTTTTTAGCCTCCACAAATTCAGCCACAGGCTTTGCGTTTTCGGCAAGAGCGATTTTTGTAGCGGCACCAAGTTCGGGCACAATGTAGTGGTAGTTGGTATTGAACCATTTTTTCATCGGCAGCGCCTTAACATCGCCTTTCGCACCCTGATAGCCGTGGGCGGCGGCAAAATATGTGTCTATCGGGTTCAGATTCAAAGCCGTGTAGCGTTCGGGCACGGCGCCAAGCAAAAACGCTGTGTCGAGCATATTGTCGTAAAACGAGAAATCGTTCGACGCAATAAAGCCGATACCAGCCTCGCGCTGTTTTTCCCAACCGTAGCGGCGAATAGACTTTGCAGTGTCCTGAAGTTCGGCCTCTGTGATTTCACCCTTGAAGAATTTTTCACTTGCGAATTTTAGTTCGCGATTTTTTCCGATTCGCGGAAAACCAATAACTGAAGTTTGTGCTGTCATAACTTGTTGTTTTTAGAATTTTTTGTTGGGTGCAAGTTTAGCGTGTCGGTCAGAAAGCGGAAAATACTATTTTCATAACGTTTGTTATAGATTTTTTCTATGGTGCGAACGGAAATTATGCCTATACTTGCACCATGACACTGCAACAATTGAAATATGCCGTTACGGTTGCCGACACTCGCAACATTACTGAAGCGTCGAAGCGGGTTTTCATCTCGCAGCCAAGCCTGACGGCGGCCATACACGAGCTTGAAAATGAAATGGGTATTCGCATTTTTTCGCGGACAAACAAAGGCGTTACAATCACCAACGAAGGCGACGAGTTTCTGGCCTACGCACGCCAGGTTTTAGAACAGGCATCACTTCTCGAAGACCGATACAAAGCCGGCGGCGGCACAAATCCAATCTTTTCGGTGAGTTGTCAGCATTACTCGTTTGCCGTGAACGCCTTTGTTGATGTGATACGCGAGTTTGGCGGTCCGTCGTACGATTTCACCCTTCGCGAAACGCAGACACACGAGATTATCGACGATGTGGCAAAGCTGAAAAGCGAAGTGGGGGTGCTGTTCAAAAGCCGCAAGAACGGCGACATAATCGATAAATTACTTCGTAAGAACCATTTGCAGTTCATGCCCATTCTCACAACGCCGCTGCACATATTCATATCGACGCAGAATCCGCTCGCCGCCAACGAGAAAATATCGCTCGACGACCTGAAGCCGTACCCTTATCTAACATATGAGCAAGGCGATTTTAATTCGTTCTATTTTTCGGAAGAGCCGCTCGCCCCAATCGATTTCGACTGCACTAAAAACATCAAAGTCCGCGACCGCGCAACGCTTTTCAACCTGATAATCGGCCTCAACGGTTACACCATTTGCTCTGGCGTGATAAGCCACAAACTGAACGGCGAGAACATCATTGCCCGCCCGTTGTTGATTGACGACAAAATGACCGTTGGTATCATCACCCGCAAAGGAATGGCTCTGTCGCGCTACGCCGAAGTCTATATCGACTCAATCAAGCGGCATTGCGCGAAAGAGTAGATTAAGTTGGCACCCATTAAATATATTTATCTCCCGTTTTCGATTTGATATCGTTCACAATCACTTTCACGGTCTGTTCCTCATCCTTGTCGCAGATAAGCAGAGCGTCGGGCGTATCAACAACAATATAGTTAGCAAGACCTTGCACCACAACAAGTTTGTCTTTAGGCGCGTACACAATCGAGCGTTTGGTGTCGTAGAGCAGCACATTGTCGCCAGAAACCACGTTTTGTTCCTTGTTTTTGTGTTGGTTCTCGTAGAGCGATGTCCACGTCCCAAGATCCGACCAGCCGAAATGCGAGCCCAGAACAGCCACATTATCAGCTTTTTCCATCACACCATAGTCGATTGATATGTTGGGGCAGACAGGATATATCTGACGGATGGCATCATCCTCGTCATCGGTGTTGAAGAGTTCCGACTTGCTGTTGAACAAGTTGTAAACTTCGGCAAGATTCTTTTTGAACGCCGATTGAATCGACTTCAGTGACCAAAGGAAAATGCCTGAATTCCAATAAAATTCACCGCTTTCGACAAAGAATTTGGCAAACTCAAGATTCGGCTTTTCGGTGAAGGCCTTAACACGCTTTAAGTCGGGAATATTATTGAAGTTGATAGCTTCGCCTATCTGAATGTAGCCGTAGCCCGTGTCGGGGCGAGTGGGCTGGATGCCGAGCGTGAGCAGATTATCGTTGTTGGCCACAAAGTCAAAGCCGTTTTTGATGGTGTCGATGAACATGTCATCGTTCAGAATCAGATGGTCCGATGGAGCCACCACAATGCAGGCATCGGGGTTCATCTGCTGGATGCGGAAGTTGGCATAGGCAATGCACGGCGCTGTGTTGCGACGGGCAGGCTCAAGCAGAATCTGCGATGCCGTTATCTGCGACAGTTGTTTGAGTGTCAGATCCTTATATTCAGCGCTGGTAACAATAAACACGTTCTGCGGCGGAACAATCTTTGTAAACCGCTCGAAAGTGAGTTGCAGCAGCGATTTGCCAATTCCCAGTATATCGATGAATTGTTTCGGGTACGATGAACGGCTAACCGGCCAAAAGCGCGTTCCGGCGCCACCGGCCATTATCACGCAATATAGATTCTGATTCATATCCATTCGTTCTTTTCAGTTTCTATCACAAATGTAAACGAAAATGAAGATTGAACAACCTTTTTTCACAACACGAAACGTTTATTTGGGATTTTGCATCCCCAACAAAAAAAATAATTTGCAACAGCGAACATAATCTACAGATATTCGTATAGATTCCATTATTTTTTAATGAAGGGATGAATTCGATAAAGAACATTTTCAAGGTACTGCTACTGACTGTTGTCTTAGCTATGGCAACTGGTACAACACGCGCACAAAGTGGAAACAACAATGATTGGGCCACTATTATACGTCAGCTCGACAGCACCCGTATTGCCGTTCAATCAATGCCTGACGATACAGCGAAGCTGTCGAGATACCTCTTTATCTGCAGGTACTTCTACGATGTTGATTCAGCTGGTAAATACTGCCAGTTGCTACTCGATTTGGCACTCAAATTCGACAATCAGTATTATATCGCACATGGTTACAGCTATCTGGCACGATATTACTATTGGGCTGCCGACTATGACAAAGCCCGCGACCTTAACATGGAAGCCATCTATCTGTGGGAAAAACTTGAAAACAAATATAATTTAGCCAGACTTAACACGCAATTGGCATCAATTCTGACAGCACAGGGGCTATACGACCAAGCATCGAAATACTACCACATGAGTCTTGACGTATTCAGGGAAATCGGCGATACGGCACACATAACACAAATTCTTCAAAACCTTGGAAATGTGAACATATTCGTGCGATTCTATCAGAATGCCACCAATTATTTCACACAGGCACTGGCCATCGACTCATCAATTAACAATGTCTACGGTTTGATAGCCGACCATGCCGGGCTTGCAAGAGTATACGTGAACAAATACAAACGCCACCGCCGCGACTCTCTTGCCGAAGAATGGCTGCAACTATCAAAATATCATTTGGATACAGCCTATGTTCTGGCGTTGCCGTTGCCCAATATCATTGAGATGCAGCAACTTCATATTTACAAGGCAATGGTTTATATGGAATTGGCCGAGAATGCAAAAGGCAAAGAGATGAAAGCCGCACTCGACTCATGTGAATTGCACTGCAATCTGCTTATCAAACTGATACACGACTACAATCTAAGGGCAAACATGTCTGGTGCCGTGACAATACAAGGCCGCGCCCAACTGTGCAGGGGCAATCTCGATTCGGCTCTGAAATATTTTAAAAGAGCCGAAGAACTTATAGCCATCGAGAATCCGCGTCGCGAAATCAAAAAAGAGCTTCTCTTGTCGTACCGGAAATATTACGAGACTATAGGCGACTACCGCAAAGCCAACGAATATCTGAAAGAACTTGTCTACCTGCTGATGGATAACAGCAACGACGAAGTGGCTGCCCGAGTTGCCACTTCGAAAACCCGAATGGATTTCGAGCAGAAAATGCGCCAGCGAGTTCTTGAAGAATATGAACATGAGCAGCAATACAAGGCAAAAGTTGAAAGACAGAGATTGCTGATGATTGCAATAATATCAAGCTTGTTGGTCATCTCAATAATTATACTTGTATCGAGCATGAGACGAAAAAAACTCATCCTTATGCTGAACAAAAAAAACGAGATGCTTGATGAGAAAAACTACCAGCTTGTGGCGGCAAAAGAAGAGCTGCAATCGCAGAACGAACTGCTGAACGCTGCCAACAAGAGCATCACCGACAGCATCATTTATGCAAAGCACATTCAGGAAGCAGTGATTCCGACGCGCAGCATGATGCAGCAGATTTTTGGCAACTGCCTAGTAATGTTCCGCCCATGCAACATTGTGAGTGGCGATTTCTATTGGGCAGTCAAAATCGGGCGCTATAAGGCTCTTGTTGTGGCTGACTGCACAGGGCACGGCGTCCCAGGCGCATTCATGAGCATGCTTGGCATATCGATGCTGAACGACATTGTTGCCAACATCGACATGAATTCTGAGCAACTGCAGGCAAGCGATATTCTCAACCAACTGCGCTCCAATGTGATTAGCGCCTTGCGGCAGGACATTGATGCAATGGGGGGGCTTGACGGCATTGACATGGCATTGATACTCATCGATTCCGAACGGCGTCAGCTGCAATATTCCGGCGCTTACCGACCACTCGTCATGCTCCGCAACAACAGTCTGACCAAAATAGAGTGTGACCACATGCCGATTGGCAAATACAACAAGAACACACCTTTCACAAATCACGTTATCGAACTTGAGAAAGGCGACTGCTTCTTCGCGTACAGCGATGGCATCACCGACCAGTTCGACAACTCGAACGAACAAAAGTTCGGACGCAAAAAACTATATGGGTTGCTGCTCGACAACTACCAAAAACCGTTCACTGAGCAGTTTGACATCTACAAAAATGCATTTGAGAGTTGGCGAATGGATGGTCCGCGTGAAACACCAACCGAACAGACCGATGATGTTGTGCTGGTCGGAATCAAGATTGAATGATAGGATTTAGGTGTTTTGACAAAAATGTAGTCGCAACTCGTTTTGCACTCGGTGGTTAACACCGAAGAACTCGCCACACACCAAAATTCTTTTACCTTTGCGCTAAAATCGTACGAAAAATGACAGACAAAAAAACTGCCACCCCGCTGTCCGATTTGGGCGAGTTCGGGCTGATTGAGCGGCTCACAAAACCGTTCGGCATCAAAAACAGCGCAACTGTGAAGGGCATCGGCGACGACGCCGCAATCATAAAATCGGAAGGCAACGACCTGGTTGTGACAAGCGATCTTCTGGCCGAGGGCATCCATTTCGACCTTGTTTACACGCCGCTCGCGCATCTCGGATACAAGGCGGTAATGGTCAATCTCTCGGACGTTTACGCAATGGGAGCAACACCAAAGCAGATTACCGTTTCGCTGGCTGTGTCGTCGAAATTCTCGGTTGAGGCGCTTGAGCAACTCTACGACGGCATCCGCCGCGCCTGCGAGCGCTACGACGTTGACCTTGTGGGCGGCGACACCACGAGTTCAATGACGGGAATGGTCATCAGCATCACGGCCATCGGACAGGTGGAGCCGGGCAAAGCCTTTTGCCGCAACGGAGCCAAACCGGGCGATTTGGTTTGCGTGTCGGGAGATTTGGGTGCGGCATACGCCGGACTGCAGATTCTGCGCCGCGAGAAGGATGTTTATATGATTGACCCCAACACCCAACCCGACCTGTCGAAATACGACTATGTGATTGAACGTCAGTTGAAACCCGAAGCGCGCCGCGATGTGATTGAGGCCATCCGCAAGAGCGGACTTGCCCCCACGGCAATGATTGACGTGAGCGACGGACTGTCGTCGGAACTGCTGCACATCTGCAAACAGTCGGGCACGGGCGTGAAAATCTACGAGAACAAACTGCCCGTTGACGCGCAGACCGAAGCCGTGGCCGCCGAAATAAATATGGACGCCACAATGCTGGCAATGAACGGCGGCGAGGACTACGAACTGCTATTCACCATCCCCGCCGAGCAGGTTGAGATTGCGGGCAAAATGCAGGAAATATCCATCATCGGCCAAATCACCGACGAACCCGAAGTTTACACGCTCATCGGCCGCAACGCTGGCAGTGCGCGAATCTCGGCACAAGGGTGGAATGCGTATGGGAATGGTAAGGGGTGAGAGGAAAAAAAGGGACACTTTCGTGCCCCTTGATAACTTGTTATGAGAAAATTTAACTTGCTATAGGGGCGCATACACGACAGTTAAATACTCAGCGGAATACACGTACAGCCCTATAGCCGCGGTAATTTTTGACTCGTCAACATTATTTACATAACTATATATATCATTTTCCATTCCAATAAAAACATACCTTTCTTTTAAAAAGCTGGTTAACTGCGACATATACAGAGTGCTTACCGCTATGGTTATATTTTTAACCACATCATTTTCTATTGTAAAAACCAATAAACTTGCGTAAGATGAATAATCTTTGTATCTTATGTACTTTTCTGTTGTTTGGTATGGCTCACCGAATTTCGATATTATTTGCGATTTTGTCTTGCCCAAGTAAGGCGTTGGGTCTTCATACAAGGTGTATTCTGGCCTTACGGTAATCTTGACCTTCTTGCTGGTTTCTGTATTGCTTACCACAATGTTTGTTTCTCCGATGTATGTTGCTGTAACTAAACCTTTTTCGTCAACTTTTGCGTGATACTCATCTTCCGATTTATAGGTGAGGTCATAATCTGAGGTTGCATTGATTAAAAATTCATCGCCTGAAGTCAGTGTTACAGAATCCTTTTCAAGAGTAATTTCGGGTGATTTTTCTTCTTCTTTAGAGCAACTTGCAAAAACTACTGCCGCCATAAATAATGCGGCTAATGATTTCCTTTTCATAGTAAAACACTTTAAAATTAAACAAATAAAAAAACAAACGTAGCATATATGTTACGCATACCCCAAAAGTAAATAAAAATATTTGTGTAGCAAATATGTTACGCTAAAAGGAATGGATTATAAAGGTGAGATTAAGCAAATCGCTCTTAAAATAAAGAGTTTACGGCAAGAGAAAAAATTGTCGGTTCAGGATTTGGCGTATCTCTGTGATATGGAACGCTCAAGTATGAGTCGCATCGAATCGGGGCGTATTAATATTACCATCAAGACACTTTGCATAATTAGTAACGCTTTGGGTGTAGAGCCGAAAGATTTATTGTAACCAATTAAGTTATTTATTATCAGTACAATAATCGTCGGATTGCAAATAACATAAGAATTACACCTTATCTTTATAAGATTGTATAACAACCAACGTAAAATAACGCAGTCCGAAGGACTGAATCTGCATAACCGGACGCAAGCGTAGCGCAGCATCCGGTCAAAATGCCATATAGAGCAACACTCTGAAAGAGTGAACTTTATAAAGGTTCAGTCTTTCAGACTGGTTTCTTGTGAGTACCAACACCACGGGTTACGCTTCGCTTACCCGCGGTTATGAAGATATTGTCTTTCAGACAATTACTTTGCGGACAAATATTCAGTTATACGTTAAACTATAGCCTATTAAAATCGTCTTTGAGGTTGCGCCATTCAAAATTTCATTACTATTTTACCTTTCTGTTTAAGTTAAAATCTATCTTTGCCAAAAAACAATTTTGAAATGTTTGAATTAGGACGAGTAGGAATAATTGGTGGTGGAAGTTGGGCGACCGCCATTGCAAAGATAATTGAGGAAAAACCGCAGCCGCTGAACTGGTATATGCACGACCCCGAGGCGGTGGAACATATGAAAAAGGTGGGCACTAACCCGCTCTATTTGAGTTCGGTAGAGTTCGACACCAAAAATTTGAACCTGACAACCGACGTGAACGAAGTGGTCCGCAACAGCGACACCATCCTGTTCGTAACGCCGTCGGCCTACCTGAAATCGGCGCTTTCGGGCCTGACCGAATCGCTCACCGAAAAAACGGTGGTGTCGGCCATCAAGGGCATCATTCCCGAAGATAATCTGCTTGTTGGCGACTATCTGCACAAGGTTCACCACGTGCCGTACAACAACATCGGCATCATCACGGGCCCGTGCCACGCTGAGGAAATCGCGCTCGAGCGCCTGTCATACATCACCATCGCCTTCACCGAAGAGGAAAAGGCTATGGCTGTGGCCGATATGATGCGCAACCGCTACGTGCGCACCGTCATTTCCGACGATATTTTGGGTACCGAATATGCCGCTGTTCTGAAGAACATCTACGCGCTGGCGGCTGGCGTCTGCACCACTCTGGGCTATGGCGACAACTTCCTTGCAGTGCTCATTTCCAATGCGATACGCGAGATGAAGCGCTTCACCGACAAGGTGTACCCCATCAACCGCGACATCAAAGACAGCGCTTACCTTGGCGACCTTCTGGTGACGGCTTACTCGCAGTTCAGCCGCAACCGCTATTTTGGCACAATGATTGGCAAAGGCTACTCGGTGGAATACATTAAAAATGAGATGAATATGGTGGCCGAGGGCTACTACGCGTCGAAGTGCATCCACGAAATCAACAAGAAGCACAACGTGGATATGCCAATTTCGGAAAGCCTGTACTCGATTCTTTACGAGGGTGCCGCACCACGCGTGACAATCAAGAATTTAACCGAAAAATTATCATAAAAAATGTCGAACTTAAAGGTCGATTATTCAAAAACGCTCGGTTTCATCAGCAAAGCCGACGTTCTGGCCTACAAAGATGCTGTTAAACAGAATATTACCGCACTTTACAAACAAACTGGCAAAGGCAACGATTTTCTTGGCTGGGTGAACCTGCCATCGTCGATTTCGGCTGCCGAGATTGCCGACATCAAGTCTACCGCGCAGAAAATGAAACAGTTGTGTGAAGTGGTTGTTGTCATCGGCATTGGTGGCTCGTACCTTGGCGCAAAGGCCGTCATCGACGCTCTGTCGGACAGTTTCGCGCAACTCAAGCCGCACAACAATCCGCTGGTTGTTTTTGCGGGACAAAATATCGGCGAAGATTATCTAACTGAACTTCAAGGTGTTCTGAAGAACCGCAAATGGGGCATTGTGGTCATCTCGAAATCGGGAACCACAACCGAGCCCGCCATCGCCTTCCGCATTCTGAAAGCCGACTGCGAGGCGCAATTCGGCAAGAAAGAGGCAGTTGACCGCATTGTGGCCATCACCGACGCCAAACGTGGTGCACTGCGCACCCTGGCCGACCAAGAGGGCTACAAGACATACGTCATTCCCGACAATGTGGGCGGCCGTTTCAGCGTGCTCACACCTGTGGGCCTGCTGCCGATTGCCATTGCTGGATTCGACATTGAGCAACTTGTGGGCGGTGCCGCCGAAATGGAAAAATCGACAGGTGCCGACATCGATTTTGAACAGAACCCGTCGGCAGTGTATGCCGCCGTGCGTAACGCGCTGTATAAGAAGGGCAAAGGCATTGAACTGACGGCCAACTACAACCCAAAACTGCACTTCTTTGCCGAGTGGTGGAAGCAACTCTACGGCGAGAGCGAGGGCAAGGAACAGAAGGGCATTTTCCCCGCAAGCGTCGATTTCACGTCGGATTTGCACAGTATGGGACAGTACATTCAGCAAGGTCAGCGCTGCCTGTTCGAGACGGTCATCTCGATTGAGAAGCCCAACTCAAGCCTGCAAATTCCATCGGACGCCGCAAACCTTGACGGACTTAACTTCTTGTCGGGCAAGCACATCGACGAGGTGAACAAAATGGCCGAACTGGGCACCATTCTGGCCCACGTTGACGGCGGCGTGCCAAACATCCGCATCTCGATTCCGAAACTCGACGAGTTCAATCTTGGCCAACTGATTTATTTCTACGAGTTGGCGTGCGGCATTTCGGGCTACATTCTCGACGTGAATCCGTTTGACCAACCTGGCGTTGAGGCTTACAAGAAAAATATGTTCGCCCTGCTCGACAAACCTGGCTATGAGGCTGAATCGGCAGCCATCAAGGAGAAACTGAAATAAGTTTGGTTGCTAACAAACAATAATATGAAGGACAAGATTGTCATTATACCGACGTACAACGAAAAAGAGAACATCGAAGCCATTTTGCGCAAAGTGATGTCGCTCGAAGGCGAATTCTGCGTGCTGGTGGTTGAAGACAACAGCCCCGACGGCACGGCCGACATTGTTAAACGCCTGATGACAGAGTTTCCCGACCGCATTTTCATCAAAGAGCGGAAAGGCAAACTTGGTCTGGGAACGGCCTACATTGAGGGCTTCAAGTGGTCGATTGCCGAAGGCTACGAGTACATTTTCGAGATGGATGCCGATTTCTCGCACAATCCCGACGACCTTCTGAACCTTTATAACGCCTGCACGAACGGTGCTGATGTGGCCATCGGGTCGCGATACATTTCGGGAATCAACGTTGTGAACTGGCCGATGGGCCGTGTGCTGATGTCGTATTACGCGTCAGCTTACGTGCGGCTGATTACACGAATGAAGGTGCGCGACACCACCGCCGGATTTGTCTGCTACCGCCGCAAAGTGCTGGAAACCATTGATTTAGATAAAATAAAATTCAAGGGCTACGCATTCCAAATTGAAATGAAATTCACGGCTTGGAAGTTCGGTTTCAACGTTGTCGAAGTGCCTATCATCTTCACCGACAGGAAAGAAGGTCAATCGAAAATGAGCGGCGGAATCTTCAGCGAGGCTGTTTTCGGTGTCATCCGGATGAAATGGCGCAGCCTGTTCCGCAACTACAAACGCAAAGCCGCATAGGCGATGAAAACGCTCATCAAGAATGCCACGATTGTTGACGATGGCCGGAAATTCAGCGGTCATATTCTGATTAACGACGATTTGATTGAGTCGGTGACAGAAACAATGCCCGCAACCGACGGCTTTGAAAATATTATCAATGCTGAAAATCACGTGGTTATGCCTGGCGCGATTGACGAGCACGTGCATTTCCGTGAGCCGGGACTGACGCACAAAGCCGATTTTGAGTCGGAATCGCGGGCGGCAGTGGCCGGGGGCGTAACGTCGTTTATGGATATGCCTAACGTGAATCCGCAAACCACCACCAATCAGCTGCTCGACGAGCGCGCCGCACTGGCTGCAGAAAAATCGGTGGCAAACTACGCATTCTATCTGGGCGCCACCAATAATAATATAGACGAAATCCGCACGGCCGACATTAGCCGAGTGTGCGGAATCAAACTTTTTATGGGCTCATCTACGGGCAATATGCTTGTCAACCAAACCGATATGCTTGAGCACGTGTTTGCCGAATCGCCCTGCATAATTGTGGCGCATTGCGAAGACGAGCAGATTATCCGAGCCAATATCGAACGGTATAAAGCGCTGCCCGCCAACGAAGTGGATGCAACGTGCCACCCGAAAATCCGCACCGCCGAAGCGTGCCTGAAATCGACCGAGCGTGCTGTGGCGCTTGCCACAAAATACGGTGCACGGCTGCATGTGGCTCACCTTTCAACGGCTGCCGAACTTTCGCTCTTTGAAGCCAAACCATTGAGTGAAAAGAAAATAACTGCCGAGACCTGTCCGCATTACCTATTCTTCGACGAAGCGGACTACAAAACACTCGGCTACCGCATAAAATGCAATCCGTCAATCAAATCGGCTGCTGACCGCGAGGCGCTGACCGCCGCGCTCACATCGGGCAAGATTGACACCATCGGCACCGACCACGCACCGCATCTGCCTGCCGAGAAGTTTGGCGACAGTTATTTCACTTCGGCTTCGGGAATGCCGTCGATTCAGCACTCGTTGCCCGCAATGCTCGACTTGTGGAAGGCTGGCCGCATCAGCATTGAGAACGTGGTGCGTAAAATGTGCAACGCACCGGCCGACCTTTTCCAAATAGACCGTCGCGGCTATCTACGCAAAGGTTACAAGGCTGATATTGTGATTGTTGATACCGACAAACCGCAAACCGTCACATCGGCAAACACCCTTTACAAGTGCGGTTGGTCGCCGTTTGAGGGGTACACTTTCGGCTCGACCGTCACACACACTTTTGTGAATGGCACGCTGGTTTATTGCAACGGTGAGTTTGTTTCGGACCGAAAAGGCGAGGCGTTGCGGTTCAATCGGTAAATGGCTTGAATAAATCTTTGGCTATTCGTAGCGGTCCTTTTTGCTGCCGGCGTACACGCTGTACTTTCGGAACGAGCATTCGAGCGCACCGTTGTAAAGTTTGATTTTCCGTTCGGGGCGCAGGCCAATGAAATTCATCAGTTCGGTGTTGCTGCCAATAATCCACACTTCATAGCCGGGAAATTCGCTTTTCAGCTTGTCGCCGATTTTCTGGTAGAAGATTCGCAAATCGTTGGGTTGCAGGCGCTCGCCGTAAGGCGGATTGGTTACGATGGTGCCTGTGGCGGTGGCGGGACGCAGGTCGAAGAAGTTCTTCAGCTGCACATTGATTTTTTTGCTTAGGAAAGCTGTCTTAATGTTCATCTCGGCCGCATTCACAGCACCCGGATTCAAATCGCTGCCGGCGATTGTGTACTTGAATTCTGGCACTTCGGGGCTGTCATCGGCAATGTCAGAAAGAAGGTCGGCATCAAAATCGGACCACTTCTCAAAGGCGAACTGGCTGCGGAAGGTACCGGGTGCAATGCCGTAGGCAATCATAGCGGCTTCGATGAGCAATGTGCCCGAGCCGCACATCGGGTCGTAAAAGTCAGATTTTGCGTTCCACCCCGAGAGCATAATCATTCCAGCAGCCAACACTTCGTTGATGGGCGCCTTGACGCTTGCCTGGCGGTAGCCGCGCTTATAGAGCGGTTCGCCCGAACTGTTGAGCAGCACCGTGACGTGTGTTTGGGCAATGTGAATCTCAATTCGCAGGTCGGGGTTTTCGGTGTCCACATTGGGGCGCTTGCCCGTGCGGCGGCGGAACTGGTCGACAATGGCGTCTTTGGCCTTTAGAGAAGCATACTGCGAGTGGGTGAAAATTGTTGAGTTGGTGGTGGCCGAAATGGCAAGTGTCTCATTCACACTCATATACTCATCCCAATCGATGCGGCCAATCTCTTTATAATAGGTGTCTTCGTTTTTCGCTTCAAAATCGGCTATCGGCTTCAGCACGCTCAGAGCAGTGCGCAGACAGTAGTTGGCACGGTACATCAGGGCCTTGTCGCCTTCGAACGATACAGCGCGAATCAGCTTTTTTATGTTTTTCGCGCCAAGCACTTCCAATTCGCCGGCTAGTACATCTTCAAGTCCGGCAAAGGTTTTGGCTATCATCTGATAGCATCTAGTGTCTGTTGTTTTTGCAGTCATTGCTGATTGTCATTTTGAAGGTGCAAAACAAATCAACCGCGACATACTTTGCAACTTTTTTCGACACCGACTACACCGTTTCACATCCGGAATATTTTTAACCTTTGCATACGACGCAAACGTTTTGATTCTCAATTCCGTTTAAGAAAACAAACTGTCTGTGCCCACATTCAACCGAAAAAAAATCAGCCAAAAGCGGGAATATCATTTTCGTTTTATTTCTATGTTTGCATTGGACGTTACGATTATGGAGGTAAAAAACGAACAACCGGAATCTCCCCTATCCGCGCTAACACTCAAATGCGCGGAAAAAAGGCATATCCGCTATAAAAAAGTCATCTTAATTAGCAATGCCTGCCAGCGTTCCCGCGCCAAAGATGTTCGACCTCAACCACTTACCTCTATCGACAAAAGACTAAAATCGAACAAATTACCCATTATTATCGGGCAAAATAGAGATTTTGGCAATCTGACTCCTTCCCTGGATTACAAGCCAGTGCTGTAACTTGTTTGCCAAGTGCAACAACAGCAATAAATTGTAATTATTCCTATTCATTTTATATTTATTTATGAGAAAAAGTACATTTTTCATTATGGTACTTGTGGCTATATGCTCAACAGCAAAGGCACAAGACGAGAAGTTTAAGGCACTTTTCATGTACAATTTTACGAAGTACATAGAGTGGCCGCAGAGCAAGCAGTCGGGCGATTTCGTGATTGGTGTAATCGGCAGCCCGGCCATTGTGGGTGAGCTGAACGCTATTGCACAGCGAAAGACTGTTGGTTCACAAGCAATTAAAATTAAAGAAATCAGTTCATCTGACGAGATGGCCAAGCTGCACATTGTGTATGTTGCAGAAGGCAAATCGGACGATGCTGCTGCCATTGCCGGCAAAGTGAAAGGCAAGGGCGTGGTGCTCATCACCGACAAACCGGGCCTGGCGCAATCAACTTCGGGCATCAACTACATCAAAAAGGATGGCAAGCAGAGTTTCGAGGTCAATCAAAACCATTTGAACGACGCGGGGGTTAAAGTGTCATCGCAGCTAATGGCATTAGGTGTTGCAGTCAATTAAAATTCAATACTTTACCTATAAAACAAAAGAAAAATGAAAAGACTTTTATTTTGTGCAACACTACTATTGGCAATGACCTGCCATCTGTTTGCGCAAACCAAAGATGTTTCGTCGATGACAAAAGAGGATATTATGAATCTCACATACGACGAATTACTAGAAATGCCTTTCGAAGACGTGCTGCACTTGGCCGACGTGATGGGCGTTTCGATGGACGATCTGTTCACCATGATTATGAACAAATCAGTGTCGTCAGCATCAAAGAAAGCTGAGGATTCATTCAAATCGCCGCTCTCATCAACGGTTATCACCAAGGCTGAGATTCGCTCATACGGCATCAGTTCGATTGAGGAGGCTCTGCGCCTTGTACCTGGCATGATTGTTCAGGAGAAAACCAATGGTATGTACGATGTGCACATCCGTGGCTTGAACAACATTCCTGACAACCAGATGATGCTCTACACCGAGAACTCGAACATCCTGCTTATGATTGACGGCCGCATTGCTCACAACTATGCAACCGGCAACCTGAACTTCGACATTCTGCCAATCGGCATCGAGGATATTGAGCGTATTGAGGTTGTGCGCGGTGCCAATTCCGCACTCTACGGCCCTAACGCTGTTACGGGTGTTATCAACATCATCACCGAGAAGCCCAGCGAGAACTCAAAAACACTGCAGGGTAGCATGATGATGGGTACTCACGAGAATTATATTGGCGATGTGGCTTTCCGCAAGAACATCAACAAGAAGTTGAGCGTGGGTGTTACAGCCAACCTGCAATACCGCCGCCGCAACACCAATCAGCTCTATGTTTACCCGAATCATGGACTTTACTATTCGAAAATGAACGAAGGTGAGAAGTACGTGACAAAGGATGGGATGAGCCAAGGAATGATGGCTTATTTCATGGGTATGGTTGATGACAAGGGCCAACCGTATAATCAGCCGATTGTGAATCCCGACGGTAGTGTTACTTTGGTACCCGACCTGTCGAAAGCTAAACTCATTGATGCATCGCAAGGCGGTTATTACGATATGACCGACATTAAAAATCTGAAACAGGCGTTCACCTTTGGCGCCATTGCCGGGCAGGTTCCCGATGCGCTGAAGGCTCAGATTCTTGAAATCCAAAAAGGAAAGTACGAACAAAGCCCTGACGCATTTCTACATAATTATGGAAGCGAGCCTTCAGAGGCAACCGTGGAAGCATTCCTTAACGGTTTGGCCAATAATCTGCCATACTCTCTTTATGATGTAACAGAAAAGCAGGGTAATATGGACGATATGTTCGACGACCCCGGAATGTCGCGCAAGACATACGGTTTCAACTCATACGTGAACTACCGCCCCACGGAGGATATGAATTTCGACCTTTCGTTCGGCTACCAGCAGTCGCGTGCGGGCGCAACACCAATTGGTGAGATTCCGTTCCTGCTTTGCGAGCGCGTTTCGAAAACCGGCTATTTCACCTTGAACTCAAACATCTATGGTTTGAGCTTGAACGCCAGCTATATGGGTGGTATTCAAGATTTTCAGAAAGGCAAACCCGGATTCAAGGTGTTTGTTAACAATGTTCAGGTCAATGCTGAGTACGACATCAAGTTGGGCGACCTGAGCGTTATGCCTGGTGTAGCCTACAATCATGTATGGCAGACTGATTATATTCCTGACTACATTAATCCGAGTGACACAGATGATTTTCGTTGGGAATATCACGACCATGGGTATAAATTCACCAACGCCCGTCATCTTTCGAGTTGCCAGGGAGGAAAAAAGGCCAAGCTGACCGATATTGCGCCTAGCTTGCGTTTGGACTACCGTTTGGGTGATTTCCGCGTGCTTGGAGCTGTGCGCTTCGACAAGACCAACCTGCCCGACAAGTGGGATGTTACTTATCAGGCTGCAGCAAATTACTCAATCAATGAGAACAATCTTATCCGTGCGTCGTTTGGTACGGCCAGGCGCTCGGCAAACCTTACCAATTCAGTTGCCGACTATACTTGGCACCGTGATGGATTGATGCCGCCTGACACCATCTATTTCCAAGGTGACAAGGACGCACCGCTGACCAAGATCAAGAGCGCAGAGTTGGGCTACCGCTGGCGCCCGACCGAGAAAATCCTTGTCGATGCCGAAGCATATTATTCTATAAGTGAAGATTATGGCGCGCTTAAGGCTTATCAGTCATCGGTCATCATGCCATACGAAAAACTTGATGCTTTCATGACCAATCCGACTGTGCTGAAGTCGCTCAGAAGCATCACTGAAGGTGAATTGGATATGGAAGCGCTCAGCACATTCATGGCCAACACAAGTGTCATATCGACAATCAAATATGGCGCCCTGCCGTATAAGGTTAAGCAGATGGGCTTCGGCGTCAACATCGACTGGATCATATCGAAGAAGTTGATTGCCAAGGTGAATGCCAACATCCAGCAGACCAAAATCGACAATTACTACGCCTACAATCAGAACACCGAGATTCTGGGGCAGCTGGGCCAGATTTTTGGAATGATTACCCAGGTGCCTGCCATGGCAGAGGATATGCAGACCGCCGCCATCAACGAGCTTATGGCAAGTGGTACTTTCACAGAGCAGCAATTGATGAGAGTTTTGGGTGTGGAAGTTGATGAAAACGGAAACCAAACGCCAATACCTGTTGATTTTGAATCGGATGACTTCAAGAGATATTTTGCTACATATGAAAAATATCTGCATCGCGCCATGGGCGATATTGACCAATCAATGGTTGCCGACATTGCCGCCAGATACGCTGCGGCTGAGGATAAGCAGGCATTCCTTGATGAGTTGAAAAACAGCAATAACGACACCGAATACACAGCATACTATGCTATCCGCTATGGTGTTTACAACGATAACGGCACATTCACCTTTGGTGACTCAAAGCCATATGAGCTGCCAACTGTCAACGGCCACAAGCACAAAGCCACACCGTCATTCTATGGTATGATTGGCCTTATCTACAAGCCGACACCAAAGATTGATGTTACCGCCTACGGCAACTATCTTGGCAAGCGCACCTACGCTACCAAGTACAACATGGGCGACAATGCTGTTGAACTGAAAGACCGCTTCACTCTGAGCATGAAAATTGCCTACAAGCCGGTTCCGGGAATGGAAATATTCCTGAATGGTCACAACATGCTCAACAACGAGCAGCGTGAGTTCCCCTACGGTGACAAGATTGGCGGAATTTATTCGGTAGGTGTAAACTTTGGGTTCTAGAAAAAAGGTTTAGTTTGTGATTAATTAATTTTGTGGTTAATTAGTAGATGGCTGCCCGAAAAAACGGGCAGCCTTTTTTATTCTTCATCTAAACAGCCGATAACGTTTGCAACCAGCACAACCGGCTGAATACAAACAAATTACGAACTATAATAAAAGTTTTATTCGTCATTAAATTTTGTATATACATCCATTAGCCTATCCTTGTAATAGCCTAATCACTAATTTTGCATCGGTTGAGTAGGTGCGTAAGTAACAATTTGTTAATTCGACACTATATGAATAAAATATCCGGGGGATTCCTTATTTCTGGTTTTGATGGGGATTTTAAGTATAAGAAACCAGAAAAAATGCAAGCTATCAGCATAAGGTATATCAGCAATCAGAAAAGCAGCCTGCAAGTTGTCAGGCAAATGGTCGATTCTGATAGTTTTTTTAAAATGAGCCGTTGCACCGGAAAATTTGCCAATGTGGCCCCAATTGCAGCAATCACATCTTTTTTCGACGATAAAATATCACCATTTGGAATCAATGCAGGGTTGAGTTAAGTTGCATATACAACTTTCATTTTTTAAAAAATAACGCGAGATAAAAACAAAATGAAATTAATATCGTAGAAAATCTAAAAAAAAGAAAAAATAGAGTGACTATTATGTAGTTGTTAAATGGTTAAATATTAATTTTATGATGAAGAAAAGCGCATTAGTTATTTTGGGACTATTCGCATTAATTATCAGTGCGAAAGCCCAGGACGAGAAGTTCAAGGCACTTTTCATGTACAACTTTACAAAGTACATTGAGTGGCCGCAGAACAAGCAGTCAGGCGATTTTGTAATTGGTGTGATCGGCAGCCCGGCCATTGTGGGCGAGCTGAATGCAATTGCACAACGAAAGACTGTTGGCTCACAGGCAATCAAAATCAAAGAAATCAGTTCATCTGACGAGATGGCCAAGCTGCACATTGTGTATGTCGCAGAAGGCAAATCGGACGATGCTGCTGCCATTGCCGGCAAAGTGAAAGGCAAAGGCGTGGTGCTCATCACCGACAAGCAGGGCTTCGCACAGTCGACCTCTGGTATCAACTACGTCAAGAAAGACGGAAAGCAGAGTTTCGAAGTCAACCAGAAACATCTCGAAGAAGAGGGTGTGAAAGTGTCATCACAACTGATGGCATTAGGCATCTCCGTCAATTAACCAAATGGATAACTTACTTAAAAAAAGCTAAAAATGAAGAAAATATTACTCTGCGCAACATTCCTAATGGCAATAACCTGCCAGATATTTGCGCAAACCAAAGATGTTTCGTCGATGACAAAAGAGGATATTATGAATCTCTCATACGACGAATTACTAGAAATGCCTTTCGAAGACGTGCTACACTTGGCCGACGTGATGGGCGTTTCGATGGACGACCTGTTCGCAATGATTATGAACAAGAGCGTGTCATCGGCATCGAAGAAGGCTGAGGACTCGTTCAAATCACCGCTGTCATCAACGGTTATTACCAAAGCTGAGATCCGCTCTTACGGTATCACAACAATAGAAGAGGCTTTGAGGCTGATCCCTGGTATGATTGTTCAGGAGAAAACCAACGGTATGTACGACGTGCACATCCGCGGCTTGAACAATGTTCCTGACAACCAGATGATGCTTTACACCGAGAACGCCAACACCTTGCTTATGATTGACAACCGCATTGCGCACAACTACGCAACCGGTGATGTCAACTTCGACCTTCTGCCAATCGGCATCGAGGATATTGAGCGTATTGAGGTTGTGCGTGGCGCCAATGCCGCACTCTACGGTCCCAATGCCATGATGGGTGTTATCAACATCATTACAGAGAAGCCGGGCGAGAATTCAAAGGAGCTTCAGGGCAACCTGACAATGGGTACTCATGAGAACTACTATGGCGATGTCGCCTTCCGCAAGAACATCAACAAGAAGTTGAGCGTGGGTATTACTGCCAACCTGCAATACCGCCGCCGCAATACCAACGACCTTTATGTTTACCCGACTCATGGTCTCTACTATTCGAAACTGTCAGACGGCGAGCGTGCATTGATAGCACAGCAAGGCGGAATGAGCCAAGGTCAGATGGCATATTTCATGGGAATGGTGGATGCAAATGGTCAGCCATATAACACGCCGGTATTCGACGAACAAGGCAATATGACGTTGATCCCCGACCCGTCGAAAGCAAAACTCATTGACGCATCGGAAGGTGGATATTACAGAATGACCGATTTGGAGAATCTGAAGCAAGCTTTCACTTTTGGTGCCATTGCCGAGCAGGTTCCTGATGAGTTAAAGGCAAGTATCCTTCAATTACAAATGATGAAGGCTCAGAATGACCCTGAAGGGTTTAAAGCAGATTATGGCACCGACCAGGCTTCTGAAGCAACAGTGGCGGCATTCCTTAAAGGTTTGGCTGAAGGCTTGCCATACGATTTGTACGATTGCATGGAGAGAGAACTTCAGGTCAGCAATATGTATGACGACCCGGGTTTGTCGCGTAAGTCGTACGGCTTCAACTCATACCTGTCGTATCGTCCGGCCGAAGATATCACCTTCGATCTTTCAGTAGGTTATCAGCAGTCACGCGCCGCAGGCAGTCCTGTAGGTGAGTTGCCGGTTGCAATTTCAGAGCGCGTGTTCAAAACCGGATACGCCAACTTGAATGCCTATGTTAAAGGCTTGAGTTTGAATGTCAACTATATGGGTGGCCCGCAAGACTACATGAAAGGTGCGCCGGGTTTCAAGGTTTATGCTCACAATTTCCAGGCCAGCGCCGAGTACGATCTTAAGCTTGGCGATATGTTGAACGTTGTGCCGGGAGTTTCGTACAACTATGTAAACTTTGTTGACCAGATTCCTGATTTCACGAATAGATATGAAGAGTGGGAGGGTATTACCGATTATTCATGGACATATCATGACCACAATTATAAATCGGCAAACCCTGTGCACCTGACGGGCTATTTCGATGGCAACAAAGCTGAATTGAGCGACATTGCACCGAGTCTTCGTGCCGACTTCCACATTGGCAACTTCCGTATGATTGGTGCCGCACGCTTCGACAAGACCAACATTCCCGATAAGTGGAACCCGTCGTACCAAGTGGGTGCCAACTACCTTATTAACGACAACAATCTTGTACGCGCGTCGTTCAGCACAGCCATGCGTTCGGCCAACTTTGTTAACTCGAACACCAAATACACATGGCACCGCGACGGTATGATGCCGCCTGACACAATCTACTTCGACGCCGATAAGAATGCGCCGCTGGCAAAAACTCAGAACGTTGAGTTCGGTTACCGCTGGCGTCCCACAGAGAGAATACTTGTCGATGCCGAGCTTTATTACTCTCAGAGTGAGGATTTTGGCGCACTCAAGGCCAACCGTTCATCGGTTGTTATGCCTACTGGCCAAATCGGAATTCCCGGTGTGCAGAATGGTATTGGTATTCTTGGCTTCATGACGGATACATCTAATCTTGGAGGTTTGAATGGTCTTAAAGAAGGTAATCTGGATATGACGGTACTTACCAAATTTATGGGTATGTCAGGCGTTGTATCGTCAATCAAGTACAGCGAACTGCCATACAAGGTTAAGCAGATGGGCTTTGGCGTGAATGTTGACTGGATTATCTCGAAGAAGTTGATTGCCAAAGTGAACGCCAACATTCAGAAAACCACCATTGATAACTACTATGTCTATAACCAGAACGCTGAGGTTCTTGGACAGTTGGGACAGATTTTCGGTATGATTACCCGCGTTCCTGATTTGACTTATGACATTCAGTACGATGCCATTATGAATCTTATTGATAGAGGAGTATTTACAGACGCAGATCAGAATACATTCCTGTCTGACCCAGATAAGTTTATGGCTTATCTTATGGAATATCAAGGTAATTTGCAGCGTGCCGTAACCGACATTGACAATGTTGAGGCTCTGCAAACCGAATATGCCGCACTTGACGATGCCGGCAAAGCAGAAATGAAAGCAAGACTTCGTGCTAGTGATGATCCGCAGGATTATGCTTCGTACTACATGCTCGAGTATGGCACCTACAGCCAGAATGGCTTATTCTACTTCGGAAACTCGAAACCTTACGAAGATAAGCTTGAGAACGGTCACGTTCACAAGGCAACACCGTCGTTCTACGGCATGCTTGGTCTTATCTACAAGCCGACACCGAAGTTCGACATCACGGCCTATGGTAACTACATTGGCAAGCGCACCTACGCAACCAAGTATAGCACCGAGAAACTTGACGACCGTTTCACCGTCAGCCTGAAGATGGGTTACAAACCTGCCGATGGCATTGAGGTTTACCTGAATGCACACAACCTGTTCAATACTGAGCAGCGTGAGTTCCCCTACGGCGATAAGATTGGTGGAATCTACTCTGTAGGTGTTAGCTTTGGATTCTAATGAAGATTTAAGTGTTAATAGTTTTGTTGGTGGGGCCCGCTCGAATTACTTCGAGCGGGTCTTTTTTTCGCTCAATCAGCAACAACATTAATAACCTTTTTGAACCCCATGCTGACACAAATCACACATTGCTACTATCGGAAAATATGCCATTCAGTGTTTGCGGCATATTTGGTATTCGGGAATTACTTGCACAAAAAAAGCGGCCTTGAGAGCCGCTTCTAACATTTATAAACAACTTGTTTAGAACGAGAATTGCAGACGGGACTGTACAAAACTGTAGTTGTCGCCATCCTTCACTGCGGCGTAGATATAGTTGAGTTTCAAGTTCAGGTTCTTGCTGAAGAAATAGTTGGCGCCAAGAGTGAAATCGGTCTGTTTGCCAGCTTTCACGTGGTCGGCGTCGAGGTTGAGGTGGCTCACACGCGCCAAAACCTCAAGGCTCTTGGGCGATGCATTGGCGGCCAAACCGGTCTTTTTGTTATAGTTCTGTTTGTCGCCGATAACCATAAAACTAGCCTGGGCATAAAAACCGTCGAGATAGGCGTTTTCGGTTGTTGTTACACTAACGCCGGCGGTGTCAACGGTTGCAAATGCGATGTCGTTGACAGCTGCAGCCATATAGTGGCCCTCAACGTAGATTTTTCCGCTGATAAAGATTGCCTCGGCTTCCATACGCAAGTAGTTTTTGGGGTCGAGAGCACCGGTGCTGACAAGGCCGTTGCTCACAACGGTTGTTGGAATTATACCGGTAAATGAAACGGTGTTGGGCGACTGCACAAACATTGGTGCAACACCAATGTGCAACACTGTCGATTCGTCGAGAATCGGGCGGTAGATGGCCTTTGCGGCGAACGACCAGCCTTTGTCGATGTTCTTGCCGTTGTCAACATTGCCATCGCTGAAAAGGCCGGCAGTAAAGTTGAACGGGTCGGAAGTGTAGGCATAAGAAACTCCGATTTTACGTGCGGGGCAGAATGCATAGTCGGCCGAGGCGTCCTCAACAAACTTATACGACAAGCCGAGCGGTTTGGCACCGTAAGGCTGGAAGTGGTTGCCCACAGTGAGCGAGCTGTTGTCGTTCAACTTGTAGCCAATCCACAAGTCACGGAACGAAATGGCCTTTGCTGCATAACAGATTTCGATTTTTGCCGAGAATTTCTCGTCGAAGTTTGCCAAAACACCAAGACGGGTGTCGTTCATTGCCACGCCGTTGTGCTCGTCGTTGACTTTTGCGTCGGAAAACAGATAGGTGCCGGCATCGAAGTTGGTGCGGCCCATAAAGCGGACACTTAGGTCACCGGCTTCGGTTTTCACTTTGATTTGTGCCTGCGAACTTGCAGAAACAGCAATCGCAACAGCCGAAAGAATAATTGCTTTAAATTTCATAATCAATATTTTAACGATTAAAACTTGCTTTTTCGAAAAACGGTGCAAATATGGATAAAAGGCGTTAACGAGCAAATGAAAACGAGAGACAAAATTTACTGTTTGTTTTTTTCACACAGACCACACAGATTACACTGATTATCAATAGCCACGACGAAACTTTTGCCCTTGCAGAGCGATGGTTCCGTGCAAAAATAAACCCAAGGCGCAGCCTTGGGCTATACACTTGTTGCCCCTACAGGGCGTTGTTACTTGACTCTTAATCCGATGAGTAGAATATCGTCCACTTGGGCGCTCATTTTGCCGATTTTCTGCGGTGGCTTGCGCCAATCGTCGATTGTTTTGGCGATCAACAACTTCTGCTGATCGAATGGCTTTTGGTGAATATCAACAAGCATCTCTTTCAAACGGCGGATGGTGAATTTTCGCAAATCGGGACCACCGCTGAACTGGTCGGCAATACCGTCGGAATACATATAAAGAACATCGCCCGATTGCAAGTCAATAATATTATTGGTGAATTTAGGCGACTCGTTGATGTAAACGCCGCACGGCATTTTGTCGGCTTTGTACTCAACAATTTCATTGTTACGTACAATTATCAACGGGCGGAAGGCTCCAGCATATTGCATTTGCGATGATTTTGTGTTGAAAATGCAGAAAGCCAAGTCGATGCCATCAGCGGCTTCACCCGCGCGGCCCGTTTGGCGCAACGCATCTTTCAGCTTGGCCCGCAGGCTGTCGAGTACGCGCGAAGCTGTGAGTTTCGAAGCATTTTCGTGCATTACAATATCATTGAGAAGTGTTATGCCGAGCATACTCATAAACGCACCCGGAACACCATGCCCCGTGCAGTCGGCAACTGCCAGAAATTTGTAATTTCCTACTTGCACGGCCCAATAAAAGTCGCCCGACACTATGTTGAGCGGCCGCCAGAACACAAGGCACTCACCGAAGAAACCGTTCATCATATCTTGCGACGGCACTGAAGCTTCCTGTATCTTTTTGGCATATAGCAAGCTATCAGTCAACTGGCGGTTGGCGTTACTAATCATCTTGTTCTGGCTCGACAAATAGTTGCGCTGCCCTTCAATCTCATCGCGCTGCGACTGAATTTCTTCGTTTTTCTGGTTCAGCAGTTTGTTCTGTTTCAGAATCTCGGTTTGTTGCTGCTCAAGTTTGCGGTTCTGCTCGTTGAGCAAGGCATTGTTGCGGCGGCGGCGGACATCGTTGCGGTAAACCACCACTACCAGCAGTGACAGAATAGCAATAAGCAGTACTGAGACGATTATTATGATTACAAACTGTTGTGACTGAGCTTTAAACACTTGCTCGCGCTCGCGTTCCGACACATCGCGCAAACGCATTTCTTCGTCAAACTCGGTTTGGATTTTGGTCTGGGTTGAGTTGACCAGATAGCCGTCGTTGTTTTTGCGGCGGGCGATCTCTCCTACTTTTCTCGCATAGATGGCGGTTTTCTGGAAATTACCCGTTTTCCCGTGGTATTCAGCAAGCGTACTATACAATTCCATACGTGTCAGCGCCATGAGTTGATGGTTCTCATCGGCTTGCTCAAGTTGCCGCAGAATACCCACTGCCGATTTGTAGCTGCCGCGTTCAATCTGACAGCGGGCCTTTGTAAGGTCAATCAGCATTATGTAGCCCGATGCGCCAGTTTGCTCAATGCAGTTGTAGCCTTCGTTGATGAATAGCAGACTGCTGTCGAGCAGAGCGGCTCGGTTTGACTTGTCAATTTTTGCTTGCTCAAGGCAGACATCAGCCATTGCCTTGTAAATGTTTATCAACGTATGCAAACCGCAAGCGTCAGCAGAGTTGTAGGCTGCAAGCAGGTCGTCTTTTGCCCGAAGCAATTGGCTTAAGCTTCCCGCTTCATCCATGTACTGATACAACTGCCCAAGTCCAAGACAATACATGTCTTCGGCTACACCTGAACGGCTTTCAATCCGGCCATCGATGCTGCGGGCCGTGCCAAAATACTCGTAAGCACGGTCATATATTTTATAATCAAGACATTGCATACCCATCAACCGGTATATTCCAGCTTCAAGGTCGCTGCGCCCGAGTTGCTTGTAGAGCTCAAGACTGCGGCTTAGGAATCCCACTGCATTGGCGTTGGCATCTCTCATCCATAGCAACCGGCCGAGCCACTCACAGCTGACCGCTTCGCTGAGAGTATCGCCAAGCGAAGTGTAGAGCCCGAGAGCCTGTGACATGTTTTCGTAGGCCTTATCGATGTTCCATTTGTAGCTATAGGCAATAGCCATGTATCGGAATGCATTGGCACGCTCGGCAGGACGGCTCAACTTCTGCGCAAGTTCAAACTCAAGAGCGGCATATTTCATTGTTGAGTCGGCATTGGCGTGAATGCGGGCAATGGTGTCGTACAAGACCATTTTAGCAGGCCCATTCGATTTGGCCGCTGCCATAACAAGGCTGTCAATCAAACGATTATCAGCAGCTTGCGAGATTATTATCCCGCAACCCGACATTAAAGCCACCAACACCGGAAGAAAAAATCTGAGCCGCATATCTTTCATAAAAATGCGTGCAAATTTCGTTTATTTTTCGTTTCTGCCGACACGAAAGCAAACTTTTAAGCGATTGTGGGTAGTGGTTTTTGCCGATTGTCTAATAATCAGAAGATTCCGAAGGACTAATCATAGAACGACCAGCAAATGCCGTAGCTGAAGGTGGCTTTTGATGTGGGATAGTTTGGCGCAAGCAGAAAATCGCGCATCCCGAAAAGATTGTAGTTGATGTGGTGACCGCAGACGAAGAACCTAACCTGTTTGATACGCACGTTCAGGAACGCACCCACAAACGGGTAATTGCCTGTTTCGCTCTCGTTCTGATTATGGAATAGCGCCACCGCCGGGCAATAGGCCTGAGCATTGTATTTGGTCCAGAAACTCATATCCAAGCCAAGTTGGAAATAAAGATGGCCATTAGTGCTTTCGAAGAAAAGGTCGCGCTCGTAGTAGAGAGCTTCGTAAGCCGTCAGTTTGGGCAGCGGCAGCACATTCTCATTGCCCGAAATCTGATAGTTGATGCGGCTCACGAGATTAAATCCTGCACCAGACAGATGGTTGCGAAACTGAACATCCATCACCGAGAAAGCCTTGTCAGCCTGCATCGGTTGGCAGTCGGCATCAAGATAGATATAATTGGTGTGCAATGCATAGTGGCCGCCGATGCTTGTTCGGAAGCGTGGCACATCAAGCATGCCCGACAGCATCATTGTCAGCGGACGATCGCTGAAATCGTTCTGCCATTTCAGGTGATTCGACTGATAATCAGTCAGGAAATAATCGGGCTTGCTGCGCTCAAACAGAGCTTCCGCAGATATCGACAATGGCTTGTCCGATTTTGAGAACTGTTGCCGAATTTGCCCTTTCATAGTAAAATCGCCCAACTTGTAGCCGGCCAGATATTGGCGGTAACTTCCCGAGAAAGTGAGCAAGCCCGGGCGCGTACGGTGCAATCCGGCCTCAAAATAAGCGCTGCTCTTTGTAGTTGTGTGGATGTTGGCAAAAAGCGTATCGACATTGAAATAATAGTACCGCGCTTTTTCTACGCCCAAAGCTCCATAAAGACCGAACGGCGCATACGGATTCTTGATTTCCTCAAGGTTGAGGCGAATTTGGTGAATTTGGTCCGAGTACGAGCACGAATCGTATGTCGAACGGTTTGTATAGTTATGTTTATACAATGATAATGAATCTTTTATGATTGGGTTATAGTATTTCCCCGGCTTGTCGCGATAGTATTTTGTGCTGGCCTGTCGGTTGAACGTGTATTGCAAGCTGAACCAATAGCCACCCGTGTCGCTAGTGTCTGATTCTTTGGCTCTTACAAAGCCTACCTTCTGATCGAAAAACCATTGGCGGTCTTTGATGAAGGTGCGGGCGTCGGTCAATTTGGTGGCAATCTCGCGCGGCGACATTATGCTGTCCCTTACCAAATACTCGTCAACAATTCCGCCGTTTTCCTGCACATCGATACGGTTGAATGTCCACGCCAAATGTGTTGCAAATCTGCCATTTATAAACGATACGCCAAGACTTCCCGACCGGTCTTTCGTCTTCTGATAGACATACTCGCCGTCGCCACCATAGGAGTTGTACTTGAAAAACAAGTTTAAACCCTTGGTAACATTTTGTGTATGAAGGACATTAACAATTTGTTCCTCTTTCATTCCTCCATCGTAACCAAACAGTGTGAACGGTCTGACAACATTGTAAAACTCCTCTGTTTCAGCCTGATGCATATACGGGGTGAACGATTTTAGGAACAAGAACCGCGTGGGGGCGTTCGGTTCAAAATACTCGTGGCTCTGGATAGCCGTTCCCAATTGGTGCAGATACGCCGTCACACGGCCGTTGCAGTTGGCCGGGCGGTGCAAATTGAGCATATCGAGCGTTGAATCGTAAGTGGTTATGGCAAAATCGAATACATTCGGGTCGTACCGCCAACGGTGGACTTTCAGCGTGTCCGGTTCAACGTAGATGCGACGGTAGAGCGCGTATTTTGATGTGTCGCGGACGGGTTTAGGCGCAACGCTGTCCGTGCGGACGGTGTCGGCAAGTGCCAGCGAGTCGCGCACGGTTGAGTCGCTTACCATTCCCAGCGTGTTGATGAGCGTGTCGCGCCCCGCACCGCCGGTTATGCCGCTAACAAACAGACTGTCGGCTGTTTGAGCACACAAATTGTGCATTGCCAACAGTGTGACAACTACCGTTAAAACCAACCGTAAGCGGAATTTAAACATAGCGGCAAAGATAATTATAGCAGCGAAAGATTAAAAGGCAATATTATAAAGGCAACAGCCCGTCATCAGCAATGACAACGGGCCGTTTATAATTATAAATCAAATTTTTACTTAAAATCTTCGGCTTTGAGCGGCGGCAGGTGCATCCCGACATAGACAAGATTGTTGTCGGCGGCATATTTCAGCAGACGCTCACGGCTCTCGATAGCGGCCGGCTTGTCAGCATCGAACGAAGCACAAATCTGCGGATTAGCCAGCTGCAAGGCTGCCCCGTGCATCAGGTCGCCAAGCACAAGCAGACGACCGCATTGGAAAGCGGTGTGTCCGGGTGTGTGTCCTTTTGCATCGATAGCAAGAACGCCCATAGGCAGCGTATCGCCAAAGTTGAACAGGTGCAAGTTGGCTTCGTAAGCCTTCATTGTGTTGATTTGCTGAGCATTCTGTCCGGGTTGGGCATTCGTTACCCACGCATCGTATTCGGGCTGAGCTGCGTAAACTTGAGCGTTTGCAAAAACGACTGTATCGCCTTTGAGCATACCGCCAATGTGGTCACCGTGAAAATGCGTAATGAACAGATAATCAATTTTCGACGCAGACACGCCAATCGAGTCGAGACGACGCTCAAGGTTGCCATTCGTGCCACCAAGACCGGTATCGAACAGCAGATTCTTGCCGTCAATCTGAAGAAGGAATGTGCTTACTGACGATGGAACACCATTGCGGACACCCAGGCTGTCAATCAGTGCCGAATCAGCTTCGGGGAACAGACGAACGGGCATCAAACGCTCGCCGGCATTATCCTGAATCCAAGTAACATTCAGCCCATCGACTTGAAAAGCAAGCACTTCGCCATTTGCGGCAGGCTGTTGTTTAACCGTTGTTGCCGAGTTGCAGCCCATCAGGCACAGACCGGCAAACAGAATTACAGAAAACTTTTTCATAACAAATTATTTTAAAATCATTGCTTCAAATCCTTTGGAAATCACGGTTTTAAACTCGCCCGTCGAGTCGGAATAGATAAAATAGTAGTCGATTCCGGGTAGGGTGTCGCACATCTGCGCGGCGCGCTCGGTGCCTAAAACCATACAAGCCGTGGCCAGCGCGTCGGTGGTGATGCAGTCGGGACCGGCAATCGATGCGCTCAACAGATTGCTCTGCACCGGATAACCCGTGAATGGACTGATGGTGTGCGAATATTTTACACCGTTTTCGATAAAGAACTTATGATAATTGCCTGATGTTGAGAGACTTTTATTTTCAAGAGCAACAATCTCCTGAAACTCGCGGTTGAGCGTTGCCGTGGTGTCGTCGATAGGTTTGTCGACGCCAATGCGCCACGTTTTCCCCTTGGCGTTTATGCCTTTGGCTCGCACCTCGCCACCAATCTCAACCATATAGTCGTTGATGCCCATCCGCTCGAACATCTCGGCAATGAAATCAACCGACTGTCCTTGCGCCAAACAGTTGGCGTTCAACTGAATGCGCGGATCGGATTTTATAATGCGATTGCCATCGATTCTGATTTTTTGGTATCCGCAGAACTGCTTAAGGCTATCGATAAGTTGCTGACTGACACGTTCTTTGTTGCCAAAACCAAAGCCCCACGCGTTGACTATCGGGCTGACGGTAATGTCCATTGCCCCACCGGTGAGTTCCGATATCTGAAACGCTCGACGCACGCAATTCAGAAACAGAGTGTCGTCGGTTTCGGTTATCTGGTTGTTGTTCACACGGCTGATAGTGGATTCTGCCATATAGGCGCTCAGCGATGTGTCGAACCGGTGCAGTTGCTTGTTGATCTGCCTGCTAAGGCTGGTTTTGTACTTGTATATAATATGATAGGTTGTGCCTTGAATGAAGCCGTCGCTCACAAAATAGCTATCGGGGCGCACCGAGCAGGCGGCCAAAAACAATGCTGTAAGTGAGAAGATTAGTTTTTTCATTTAAAAAGACGTTTTACAACGACAAAATTGAGGATTTAAGCACACAAAAACAATACGTTTTGGATTGCATTTGCTACGATGACAACTAAAATGCAACAAACCCACACCACTCAAGCTTTTGCCCGGATGGTGTGGGTTTGTATAACCATTAATTCTGTTTATTATGGATAGGTTTGGTATGTCCATTCAATTTGGTTGAGTTTTTCATCTTGTATAATCATATCTTCTTTATCTGTCTCAGTGCCTTCATATTTCACCGTAGTTAGTTTGTCACAATCATAAAAAACACTATTGCTTGAACTAGTAATATTTTTGACAGATTTTGGAATGGAAATGGTTTCAAGACTATTGCAGTAAGTGAATGCATCCCATTTAATTTCTACAACATTATTTGGGATGACAACCGAACTTACACTTTTACAACTCATAAACGCCTGACCTCCGATTTCCGTCACATTGGCAGGTATATCAATTTCTGCCAAAGCCTCACATCCATGAAACGTCATTTGAGGTATTGTTTTCAAATCCGATGGAAGCGATACGTGCTCGATAACTTTATTTGATTGAAATACTGCCACATTCAAAGATACACCATCAGGAATGGTTACAGATTTAAGTCCTGAACAGTCGGAAAAAGCATTTTGAGCTATTGATGTTACATCCGATGGCACTATGAACGAATCTATATCCGATTTCGCATTTGGATACCTTACAAGCGTTCTAGTCGTTGCTCCGTCTGATTTGTATAGTATCCCGTCTATCGAATAGAAACTGCCACCTTCGGCAACCAGTATTTCCTTCAACGCGGAGCAACCATCGAACGCATAACTATCGATTGAAGTTATTCCGGAAGGCAAGGTTATTGATAATAAATTTGTGCATTTCGCAAATGATTTTTGATATTCCAGTTCTGTCAAGCCGCTCAGTTCGCTAAAATCAAGAATCACCATAGCGCTTGGCAGTGATTTGAGTGCGGCATTAACGCCCGACAAATCATTGCTCGATGTTTCTCCTGTAACTTTAATGATGGTGATTCCTGTCAGACTTTGAATTGTATTTATAAGATTATCATAGCCGACTGTTATGGTTGAAATACTCATCAAAACACCAACTGTATTATCACCTTCTTTTTGAACAATTGTCCATTGGGTAGTGCCTTCTGACTTTACGGCAAAATGTGCTAAATCGTCGGCTGTCAAAGCAGCGTCTTGCTTATTAAGCACCTCGGTATATACCTGATAATTATGCGGTGTAATAATTGCCGCAATGTCTGTACCTGTAAATTCTCTGCCAATGGTGATTTTTGCACTATTTGAAGTGTTGGAAAATAGGTAGACATCGTTGCTGGCATCAACTTTTGCGTTAGCGTTCATTATGAATTTGGCATCACCGTAGTAATGTACAAACACGCCACTGCCGTTAACTGCGGTGTTATCGCTAATGGTACCGCCATTTAATGTAAATTCAGATTCTTTTACAAACACGCCACCACCACGGCTATCGTCAGAATTAGAGCCTGCATCAACTGCTTTGTTGTTTGTGATTGAACCATTGTTCATTACAAATCTGGCTCCATATACCATGCCTACACCACCACCGTAGTCAAATGACTCATTTTCTGTTATTGATCCATCGTTCATTTCAAATTTAGCTGCACCATAAAGCAAAACACCGGCTCCGCCAAGCCATCCTTCATCATCAACACGGCATTTATTCAGTTTGATTGTTCCTCCGTTCATAACAACTGTTGCGCTATCGGTATCAATGTTTGATTCTATGTAGATGCCACCGCCTCCATAATCAGAAGTGTTATTTGATATTTCAGCACCGGACTCGATAGTGAGTGTTGCGCCAGCCAATACAGCCACACCGCCACCATAATTGCCATAGTTTTGTTTAACGCTTACGCCTTTGCCAAGCGTCACTTTTGCCTCATACCATTTATCCTCACCGCTATTTTCATCGGTGTATTCTCCACCAATGGTGATACCGCTACCGTAGTCATTTCTTTGGCAGCCACCTTTGATTGTAAGATTCTCGATGGTTACCGGCTCATTTGTGGCAATAGTAAGTGCTGCACCAAGATCGTCCTGGTCGGCGGTGAGAGTTAAATCATCAGTCAATTTTCCATCCCATCCCAAATCAATGGCCTTGCCGTTTCCTTCTATTTTTATTGTACTTGCTTTTATTTCGCCACCTATATACTGCGACTCATTCAAATCACTAACTATATTGATGGTGTAAGTTTTGCTGTCGTCGTCCAACATGTTTATTGCGTCAATTGCGGCGGCAATGGATTCGAAATATTTGCCTTCGCCAACATTTATCTCATCCATCACAATAACGCCATTGTCGTTGATTGAGAAATCATCGGGCAAATCGTTCACTGTAAAATAGTCTATATAGTCGGCGAGTTCAATACCATCATTTGCCGGTTCCAGAACTTTTGTGCCTACACGGATTGTCTCTATAGTAATGTTGACAGCCGCACTCTCGTCTAATGCGCCTACGGTTACAACTTTTTCGTTGTCAAGATAAACGTCGTTGTCTTCGTCGAAAGTAGTGTTGCCGCTAACAGAGAAAGGACCATTCAGATGGTAAACTCCATTGCCTTTGCCATTTGCTGAATTGTGCATCACAGTGGCGTTGTGCATAGCCACTAACGCATTTTCTCCATTTATACTGATGCCGCCACCCTTGCCTGCACTGTAATTGCCAATGATTTTAACGTTAGATTTACCGTCAGGCTCGCCAACCACAAAGTTATTCATTTTGTAGCCGATATATAGTTTCCCGTAATAATCAACACTGATACCAGCACCCAATTCATTTACACTTTCTGAATAATTCCCTTTAAAGCCATTTATGCTTCCTGATGATGGTGCTTGATGGGCATCCTTGTCACCCACAATGGTGGTGCCGTTCAGCACAGCCTTACCTCCATTAACATTGAGCCCGGCTCCCGATGATGCATGGTTTCCATAGAATTTACAGTTGTTAGCATTAAAAAATCCGCCAGCCACCTTCACACCACCACCGGTGAATGCATAGCTTGCGTCGTTATCATATATTTCGCTGTTTTCCATAGAAAGCTTTCCATTTGACGTTACAGCAACACCTGCGCCTCCGATGCATTGTCCACTTCCATCAAGGGAGTTGTTATAGATGAGCGTATTATCAATAGTCAAAATACCTTCATCTATACCTATACCTGCGCCTGCTTTATTTGAGTAATTGCCCACAATTTGGCATTGCTTAAACATTTTATCGCCAGCAGTATTTTCAACACAATACACACCTGCGCCACTGCCATCACGTGAAGAAACACTTCGGTTATAGGCCACTGTGGTTTTATACATTTTAAATGCACCGCTACCGTTATATGAACGATGATATACACCACCGCCTTGTCCATCGGTAAGAGTAATGGAATAGTCATTAATACAATAGACATAATTGCCCTGAATGGTTACGTTTGATTTATCGTCTTCTTCCAAATTGTCGGGAGTAATTTCAGTAGCACCATCTTTCAGCTTATAGCCAATATAAAGGTCACCATTCGAATGAATGCCGCCACCGCTCAATGCCTTATTGGCATACGATTCGTCATTGATTCCTCGTGCATCGGTTATATCTGTATTGCCAATAACAGCCGAACTGCCAATAACCACTAAACCTGTGCCAAAAATTCCGCCGCCACCTGTTGTAGCAGCATTGCCGTTTATTTGGCCACCAGTCATATACAAGATACCTTTTACGTCTTGATTATTTTTTGACACATACACACCACCGCCATATCCGTACTTTCCTGATAATGCCGAGTTGTCAGTAATATATGTTCCATCGGCTATTGTAACACATGCGCCTGGTCCGACATAAATACCACCGCCGTATGAATTATTCTCTGCAGAAGCCAAAGCTTTGTTGCCGTCAATGGTTGCGCCATTGGCAATGGTTACATTTGCACATCTTCCAACATACACACCTCCGCCGTATGCGTGCTTTTCTGTTTCTGATGATGATGTATTGTCCGCAATGGTTACGCCATTGGTAATGGTTACTATTGCGCCATTCCCGACATAAATACCACCACCACATGCGCTATCTACCGCTGAAGCTATTGCTGTGTTTCCGGTAATGTTTACGCCATCGGCAATTGTTACATTGGCACCTTCATCCATAAATATACCACCGCCAAATCTGGCATAGCCGCGAGTAATGGTCAAATTGTCGATGATTACAGGTGCCTGCGTCTTGACAGACAATGCCGGCGTTGGAGAATCTGAACCACCATCACCGTAGTACCATTTATCTTCACCCTCAGAGTACCACCAACTACCATCGATTTTTGACTCTTCGCTGATGCCCGTCAAACGGATGGATTTGACAATATCTTTAATTACAACTTCTTCTTCCGTACTTGGTTGGTCAGGGGTTTGAGTTTCAATATAGGTGCTTTCAGGAATGTCTTGCGCACCATATACCCAATCTACCACGTTTATTGTCCAATCGAGATTATTGTCGGCAAGGTTTTCGCTGACATACTCTGCAATTATATCAATAGCCTGATCAATCGATTTAATAGACCATTCATCCGAAAAACCGTGACCATAGCGGAATGCGTTATATGACACATAAAGCTCTGGGGCGGTGAATACAGGGGGTAATTGCCAGCCATCACTTCCAAACAACTTCTCATCAATCAAAGGCAAACCGTTTAACGGGTACTCTCTTCTATATGATGGATATTCAAAGATGTCATGATCAATATCTATAGTTATCGTCGTCTGCCATCCGGCAAAAATCTTACCCTTGTCGGGAACGGCAACCAAATTGATTGTTGAGCCAAAATAGCCGCCACCCGCGTTAGTTATCTTGCCACCATCGAAATCACCTACAGACACATCGAACGGCACGCCATCCTTTGAGTTGATTTGGGTTGTTATTTTCACAAACTCGCCATCGGTGTTCATCAGACCGAATTCAATGGTTTTATTGGCCATGGGCACAAAGGGGCGGATAACGTATATTCCTTCTTCTTCGGGATAGTCAAACACCACCACAGCTGCCTTTTTGGCATTACTTGTCGGGTTGCCTTCGCTATCGAAGAACAGACTTGGAATTGTAATAGAGTTATTACCTTCTCCAATTTTAATAGACACTGCCGGGGCATACTCACCTTCGCCGTAGATGGCCATCAGTTGGTTGAATTCGGGGTCGTAATTGTAGTCATTCACTTTTGCGGGTATAAACCACATTGAGTCATTAACAGCCATGGCATACTCGCCTTGCATTGGTGCGTCAGCCACTTCAATAACCTCGTCTTCCATTGCGATGTCGGTGTGCACCATCACCTGCGCTTGTCCGTTGTCGCTGGTATTGACTGATATCATGCTCTGCACGGTGCCCAGCTCCTCGTTGCGCTCGGTGACGGTGAATGCTGTGGTATTGATGTTGACTTTCTCCGAAGTGACAGCCATATACTGGTCACGGTCGGCCTTGGTGGCATCGCGGCCAACTATAAGGAATCCGCTACGGCGCACTTTTTCTCCTTCGGCATCATCGACATAGACAGTGGTTCCGCCGGCGTCGGCAGCAAACAAATTGGCATCAACACCTTTGGTGGCATCACGGCCAACTATAAGGAATCCGCTGCGACGCACTTTGTCTTCGCCGTTTGCATCAACGTAAACGGTGGTTCCCGTGCCGTCAACTTTCAAGTAATCGGCCTGTTCTTCCTTGGCGGCGTCGCGGCCCACTATAAGGAATCCACTTCGGCGCACCTTGTCAGAGCCCTCGTCATCGACATAGATTTGTGTTCCCTCGGTGGTTACCGAGAAATATTCTTTCTCAGATTCACCTTTGGTGGCATCGCGGCCCACTATAAGGAATCCGCTTCGGCGCACTTTGTCGCTGCTATCGGTATCGTCAACATAAACCACAATGCCATCGTTGGTTACGGCAAACACGGGACGGCCTTCGCGGTCGCTAACCTCGAAAAGCGTCTCGGCGTCTTTTGCTGCGCCCTTCACTGTGGCTGCGCCACCACCCTGGGCAGCGTACATGGCGTATGGAACCGGATTGATTTTGGTCTGACCAAGTTCGACGAACTTATCACTGCCGGCAGGCTTCACCTCAACCTTCAATGTGATGTCGAGTGTGCTCCATGGCACTTTGGAAAAATCACCTTCGGTTTTCTCACCCTCGCCAATCATGACACTGATGTTGCCATACTGGTTAGCTTTGGCTTTCTGTGTCTCTGCGTACTGGGTTTTACCACCGTTGATCAGGCTGAACTTGAGCTCCACTTCGCTGTTTGTGATAAGATTTCCTTCGCCGTCGCGGATAACTGCCTGATAGGCAAATCCGTTTTGTGCAATGGCCGGAATTGTAGCTGCAACAATCAATGACATAAAAGTCAATGCTCTAAAGAACAATTGTTTCATCTTATTGTGTGTTAATTAATTAAAATCATTTTTTGCTATTGGGACAAACTATCCGGACCATTGGCCGACAGTTTGACTACCAAAATACAAAGTTAATCAATTTTATTTTTACGGGAAACGCGAAAACACCATAATTTATGGTCGCAAAGTCTTAATGTTTCTTATGTTAATGCATTCGAAGCCGTCCGAAATCCATCTTCATAATCTTAACTTTTTTTATACTTTTGCACCGCTTTTTTAGAAACTACATTTACATATATGGATAAAAATTCTTGGATTGGCCTGTTGTTGATCATGGCCATCTTGTTTGGATGGAGCTATTTCACCCGTCCGTCGGAAGAAGAAATGCAACGTATGCGTGAACGCCGCGATTCAATCGCTCGCGTCGAACAGCAGCGCCAGCTCGAAATTGAGTTACAGAAAACACAGGCTGCCGAGCAGGCGCAGATTGTGTCGCCCGAAGCCTCTGATTCGGCTGCGAGCGAGATGCTTCGCAACCAATTTGGCGAATTTGCTGTTTGTGCCACCGGCGAACGCGAGTTCTACACCATCGAGAACAACCTGATGAAAATCAAGTTCACCAACCTTGGCGGACGCATAGCGTCAGTCGAGCTGAAAGAGTACGACTCGTACGATTCGCTGCCGGTGGTTCTCTTCGAAGGCGACTCAACCATCTTCAGCCTTGGATTCTTTGCACAGAACCGCCGCATTGAGACGGGCAAACTCTTCTTTACCCCTTCGGAGAATATCGCTACAGCAAAAGTCGAGACCGACTCGCTGGTGGTCAGCTTCACACTCGACCTCGGCAGCGACCGTTCTATGGAATACATCTATACCATCAAGCCTGACAGCTACGTGGTTGGCTTCGACATCAAGATGCACAACCTCAACAACCTTGTGCCGGCCACATCGGGCTACCTGACGCTCAATTGGGAATCGTACATCAAACGTCAGGAGAAGGGCGAGAAGTGGGAGATGATGAACACCACCATCGCTTACCGTTACTTTAACGACGATGTTGAGCAGTTGAGCGAAACAAGCGACTCTGACAACGAAACCATCAACAGCCGCCTCCAGTGGGTGTCGTTCAAGCAGCAGTTCTTCAACTCGACGCTGATTGCAAAAGACGGCTTTGCCAACGCCGCTCTGAAGTTGGAAAAAACGGTTAGCGCCAAACACTTAAAACATTTCACAGCTGACCTGTCGCTGCCGTACGAAGGCCGCGCCGACGAGACTTTCGCGATGGAAATGTTCTTCGGTCCGAACCACTTCAAAACACTCAAGGCCTTGGACATCGATCTTCAGAACATTATTCCGCTTGGCCGCAGCATCTTCCGCTGGGTGAACGTGGGCATTGTTATTCCGGTGTTCAACTTCCTTGGCCGCTTTATCGACAATTATGGCGTTATCATTCTGATTTTGACTCTCTTAATCAAGCTGGTACTGTTCCCTCTCACCTACAGGCAGTACAAATCGACGGGTATGATGAGCGCTCTGAAACCTGAAATCGACAAACTGAACGAGAAATATCCGAAGCAAGAGGACGCAATGAAGAAACAACAGGCGATGATGGACCTCTACAAGCGCGCTGGCGTGAGCCCGATGGGCGGCTGTCTGCCTGTGCTTTTGCAGATGCCGTTGCTGATTGCGATGTTCCGTTTCTTCCCTGCCTCAATCGAGTTGCGTCATGAGAGCTTCCTCTGGGTTGACGACCTCTCGACCTACGACGCCATCATCAACCTGCCTTTCAGCATTCCTTGGTACGGCGACCACGTGAGCCTTTTCTGCTTGCTGATGACCATTGTCAACATCATCTATATCAAGATAAGCGGTCAGGCCAACGCCGGCGGCCAGCAGATGCCTGGTATGAAGATGATGATGTATATGTTCCCCGTGATGATGCTCTTCTGGTTCAACGACTACGCCGCAGCCTTGAGCTACTACTACTTCCTGACACTGCTCATCACTATTGTGCAGACTTACGTTATCAAGCGCACAATCAATACAGAAGAAGTGCTTGAGCGCCTGAAAACCGCCAAAGTGCAGAAGGCACCCACCAAGTCGCGATTCCAACAGCGCTTGGAAGAAGCCGCAAAGAAACGCGGTGTTAAACTGCCGAAATAGTTACAGATTGACACAATAGCAAAATAAAAAAGGCCGTCAGCATATATGTTGACGGCCTTTTGCCTTTACCAAATCCCAAAAAAAGCGCTTGTATGTAATGTTGAAGTACATTATCTTTGTAACTGTTTAATAATTAAAACATTTAGAATTATGAAGAAGATTTTCCTATCTGTATTGGCCATAGCAGCTATGGCAACAACAGCAAACGCACAATTGTGGTTTGGCGGCAGCCTTGGTTTCTCACACGAAGGCGGCGTTACAAAAACTAAAGAAGCCGATACTGACAAACCATCAGTTAACACTTTCTCATTCTCACCAATGGTTGGGTTTGAGCTTAACGAGAAACTTTCAGTTGGTGGCAAAATTAATTTCATCAGCTCGTCGACGAAGCGGACTGTTGGCGATACCGACACAAAAAATTCTTCATCAACATTCGGTGTTACCCCGTTTGCCCGCTACACTTTTGTTGAGTTCAATAAGTTCGGAATTCTTGCCGAAGCCGGCATTCCGGTATCATTCAGCTCATCGAAACACGACAATGGCAGCCAAACAACCAAAGGTGACCCGACAACATCTATCGGCCTGTATGTTGTGCCAATGCTGACCTACAGTCTTTACGACAACTTCCAGCTTGAATGCGGGCTTGATTTCCTGTCGCTTAACGCTTCACACTCTGTCACCAAAGACCGCGACGACAGCAACAACAAGGATATCACCAACTCGTTCGATTTTGGTGCAAGCACACGCACTGTGGCAACTGTTGGCCGCATCACCATCGGATTCATCTACAAGCTGTAATACATACAGATACAAAAAAATAAAGGGGAGCCAATTCGGTCCCCCTTTTTTTACCCAGTTATTATTGAAAGGGCACAAAAAAAGCCACTCGCGCGGAGTGGCTTTCTCTATGTAGAAGGTGTCTTTTACTTTTTGTTCTTCTCGAATTTTGCATAACGATTGCGGAACTTGTCGACACGGCCTGCGGTGTCAACCAGTTTCATCTTACCGGTGTAAAATGGATGTGATGCACTTGAGATTTCGAGTTTCACCAATGGATACTCAACCCCGTCTACCTCTATCGTATCTTTTGTGTTGACTGTCGACTTGTTGATGAAAATCTGTCCGTTCGACATGTCTTTGAACACTACCAGGCGATAATCACTGGGATGTATGTCCTTTTTCATTGTAGTATGTTTTAATAATTACATTAAATTTTTGAGTTGGCAAAAGTAGAACATTGATTCGGATTTGCAAATGTTTTTTTTGTATGATTTTGCAATTATGCAGCCAATAAAGATATGTACACTACACTATTTACTTGATATCATAACTCATACCGATGATTATCAGATTGTTGTGTTGTCCCGAAACGCGGCGACCATCTTGGGCAGCATGGTGCTTCCTGACAGGCAAAACAGAGTAACCGATACATGCCTGCACCCAAAGCGACTCGAATATATTATAACGCATACCGACAAAGGAACTGATTTCAAATTTGTTAAAATCAACATTTGGTTCACGCAGACCATAACCGTCAGTATCTTCCTTTGCCTTAATCAAATAGCCCAAAGCCATACTCGCATCAAAATCAAATTTATGCCAACGGTAGAACGCTGTAAGCGGCAGTTCAGCGTAGTGCAATTCCGATTTATAGAAAGGAGTGGTCTCGGTAGCTTCTTGATGGCTACCTTTACGCACATAACGCAACCCTAACCGGGCGCCAATGACATCGGACACCAACAGATGATTCACGCTGGCGCCAAAGCTGAACCCGAATTTGTGATAGCCACCGTAACGGTCACCATCGAGTTGCGATGCCACCAAACCCACATCGACACTCGCCCCAAAATCCTGAGCAACAACAAAAAACGGCGAAAAGGCAACAAGCAGCACTAACAATCTTCGTATCATGCCAAATGATATAATTCTTTCAGTTTCTGCTCAAGAATGCGTCCGCCCTCACCTGCCGATTTCTGAATGAACGTGTAGTTTCCGTCGTTCGGGTACGGCACCATTTTCGGATCGATAATGAATTTGGGAATCTCGCGGCGGGTGTAACGCAGCAGCCCAGCCGCCGGATAAACGTTAAGCGATGTTCCGATGACCACAAACACATCGGCCTCCTCGGCAAGCGGAATGGCGCGCTCCATCTCGGGCACACCCTCGCCAAAAAAGACGATGTGCGGCCGCAGTTGAGCCCCGTCCTCAGCCTTGTCGCCAAGTTTGATCGGCTTGTAACCGATGTCGTAGATAAGATTCTCGTTGGCGATGCTTCGCACTTTGGTCAGTTCGCCGTGCAGATGCACAACCTGCTTGCTGCCAGCCTGTTCGTGCAGATTATCGACATTTTGAGTCACCACATGAACATCGAAATACTGCTCAAGGCGCACAAGTGCCATGTGGCCGTCGTTGGGCTTGATGGTTTGCAACTTGGCGCGCAGGCCGTTGTAGAAATTCAGCACCAGCTCAGGATTGCGGGCCAGCCCCTCGGGCGTCGCCACATCCTCAACCGGATAGTTGTCCCATAATCCGCCAGCATCGCGGAAAGTGCTCAATCCGCTCTCAACACTGATTCCGGCACCCGTGAGTGCCACCAATTTAGGTTTTGCCATAACAATAATGTTTTCAGCAAATATAACAAATTACGGATTGAATATCGGAAGATATTGAAGTCCCGCCGCTTCTTTCGTCGTCGGAAATTTAATCCTCAATCTCAACAAATTCAATGCCGCCGTCGGGCTTCTTTCCGTCCTTAAAAAATTGTTCCTCCTCAATCCGCTTCAGGCGCCAATTGGCGTAGCGGATATACTCACTAGTGTTTTTGTTGCGCGGCCATTCGGTAATTTTCTGCAGCCAGAGTTTCTCCTGCTCAAGGTCGTGAAGAGCGTTGTAGGTTGTGGCAATATCGTGTTGCACTTCTATCGACGGCTCGTATTCAAGGCTCTTTTTCAGCATTTTAATGCGATTTTTCATACAGATTGCCAACTTGACCGAATCGTTGCGGTAATCGAAACTGTAGACACTGTAGAATTGTGCGCGATAACGGTAAACCTCCGCCATAGAAGCCGAATCGGCTTGGCAGAGTTCGAAGGCTGTCTGCGTATAATCGAGCACCTCGTCGCGGAACTTATAATTGCTTGCCGACACTCGCGCCAGCGCCTTCACAATGGGCAGACTCGCGAAATTGGACCCTTCGGCGGCCATCTGCATAAACTCGTGGGCGCGCTCGGGAATGCTACAGCACTCGTAGGTGCGACCAATATAGAAGAGCAAGGCGGGGGTTTGGTCGCCGTTGCGGTAGGCGTCAAGGAAAAGGTCGAGAGCGGGATAGTAGTCTTTCTTGATAAAAAGCGCCCGTCCCAACTGTTTGTTTACCAGTTGGTTGGTCGAGTCAATGCGGCGATACAGATTGCAGTAGGCCATTGCGCTATCGGCCTGCTGATTGCCGTTGAAAAATGTGGCAATATCGGTGACAACCGCGGCGTCCATCGGGTTGACTGCCAAAATCTGCCGAGCGCACTCAATGCGCAGCGAATCGTCGGCGCCCATCTTCTGAAGGCAGTTGTAGCGCAGTTTCAGCGGCTGATAGGTGAGCGTGTCGGCCAGCAGGGTGTCGGTCAGGGCAAGGCATTGGTTGAACTGCCCTCGGCGGAAATTTGTCTGCGCCAGTTTGTACAGCACCGTGTCGTTGAACACCAGCCACCGCGCCTGTTCGTAGCAGAGCAGCGAGTTGTAGGTGTCGTTCATCCGCGTACACGAGTCGCCGCGGGCCACAAGTGCGGCCGCCTCGGCTGTGAGCGGCTCAAAGCGCGTTTGGGCGGCGGTTGCCGTTAGCGCGAGCGCAAGAAGAATGGTCATTAGTGGTTTCATAAATGTTTAGAGTTAAAAGTTTAGAGTTTAGTTTTAAAAAGGCCCGCGCGGGCGGGCCTTGGCATTATGCAAAACGTTGTCGGTTAGTTGTTTGGTTAGTTAAGTTGGAAATTGATTGGAACTACAAACGAGACGTTGACATTCTGTCCGCGTTGTTTGCCTGGTTTCCATTGCGGCATCGATTTTATAACACGCAAGGCTTCGTTATTAAGGCTTTCGAACCTTGTGCCATTGACAATCTCTGCATCACGAACGTTTCCTTCTTTGTCAATTACAAACTTTACAAAAACCTTTCCCTCCTGCTTTTGCGCTTTTGCATCCTCGGGGTATTCCACATTTTCAGCAATGAATTTGCGAAGTTCCAACTCACCACCAGGGAATTCGGGCATATCTTCAACCATCATAAAAACCTCATTTTCGGGAATTTCTCTATTTTCCAATGGTATGGAAATACCTTTCACACCCATCTCGTCGGCAGATAAGCGTCTTACTTTTCCATCGGCTTCCTTGACAAGCACACATTCAGTGCCATCGAGATTGTAGCCTACAAATTTTACACTCCTGTCTTTTGGCAAATACTGCAAGACATTTTTGTCATAAGTGAAATCTTGCGTATTTTCGCTCTCGGTTTTTGAGCAGTTGGCGAAAGCAATTGCAGCGAAAGCCGCAATCGGCAGGACATACAGCGCCTTGGCCATTGTCCAGCCTGACGATTTTTTACGTGACATCATAGTTATTCGATATTTAAGTTTACTGTGATTGAAGCTGTTGGCGATTGAATACCACTTCCCGCCAGCAGCTTTCTTAATTAATAGAATTTGATATTGTTTTGCATTAATGCCTGAATCAAGAACGGCCTTGTCGGCCTCGTACTCGTGGACGGCGCACAACTCGCGGCGCAGCAGCCACATTGCAGGGTTGAACCACTGAAGGCAGCAGAACACATCGCACACCAGCACATCGATTGAGTGGCGGCAGCGGATATGCGCCCGCTCGTGGGTGAGAATCTCCTGAAGGTTCTCATCGTGGTCTTTTCGGTTGATAATGATATATTTAATCCAACTAAACGGTGCCTGCTCGTCGTCGGTTATGACCAGAACGGTGCCGTCGGGCAGGGTTTGGCGCTCGCCGCGGCGGATAACGCGCAGCACACCTATAATTGATAGAATCATTCGCAGAAGGCATACGCCAATGCCAGCGTAGAAGGCCACCACAGCCAGCGCGCGCCAGTCGAACGAGTGGCTTGCGCCGCCGCCAACAATCACCTCCTCGAGCCAGACAACCGACTGCGACAGCTCGGCGGCGGTTACCGCGTGGCCAGGCGCCGCGTTGAGCGTAATGTGCCACAAGGGCAGCATAAACGACAGACCGATTGAGCCCAGAATCAGGTAGCGGTTGGCACGGTGAAGAGTCTCACGGCTCATCAACGATTTGAACATCAGGTAGAAAGCAATCAGAAACACCGACACTTTCAGGCTGTAAACAATGGCATCCATAGCGTTACTGTTTTTCGATTTGACTGATTAAATCCTTTAGTTCATCGACCGAAATATCCTCCTCGCTCACCAGGGCCGAGACGGCGCTGCGGTAAGAGTTTTGGAAATATTTGCCAATGATTCCGCGCAGCGTCTGCTTGCCGAACTCGTCGCGGCTGACGGCTGCAAAATACTGATACGTAGGCCCGTACGACTTATGGTCGACGTAGCCCTTGCTCTCAAGAGCGCGCACCATAGTTGATATGGTGTTGAAGTGCGGTTTCGGGTCGGGGTAGCAGTCCACAAGGTCGCGGACAAACATCGGCCCGTGCTCCCAAAACAGGTTCATCACTTCTTCTTCTTTCTTGGTAATCTTTTCCATAGTTTTATGTTTAATCGGCGAATTGGTGCCCCGATAGCTATCGGGGTGGTGAATCGGTTAAAGATTTAACCGGTTGTAGAGACGTGGCGCGCCGCGTCTCTGTCACCGTCAACACCCTTCACCGCAATCTTTTCAAATAACCGATAGCAAATATAACTATAAAAATATTACGTGCAACTATTTTTTATAGTTGAGTAAAAGATTTTTTTAGTGGAAGAAATAACAATCGCACAGTCCCGATAGTCATCGGGAACACAGAATACACTGATTTACACAGGTTTTATCCATCAGATTCCATCAGAATAAAAACAACTGTCGGATTAAATCGGGTTGAATCGGTTAGCGCACAAGCAATACCAAACCGCAAACGGAACGCCATTATATTATATGTGTCCGTAACCGCCTGAACTTCCGCATTTTTCCGTTCGTCACCAAGATATTAACAATCGCCACCGAAAAATGCGATTTATCAACAATGGTGTAAAAAAGTGGGTAAAAGTGTATCGAAGTGGGAATTTTCAGTTTATTTTGCAATGTTCAAACGTTTGATATGGCAAATTTTATAGGCGATTACAATTGCAAGGTTGACGCGAAAGGGCGAATCTTGTTCCCGGCGGGGCTCAAAAAGCAGCTCGACGCCGACGGTAATTGCTTTGTAATCAAGAAGGATTTGTTCGAACAGTGTTTGGTAATGTACACTTCGAAAGAGTGGGAACGCCAAAACGAAATCATCCGCAGCCAAATCAATCCGTTCAACAAGGAACACAACCGCTTCCTGCGCGGATTCTATCGCGGAACGGCCGAAATAGAACTCGACAACAACGGCCGTCTGCTGCTTCCGAAGCGCCTGCTCGACGAAGCCGGAATCGACAAGGACATTGTTCTGTCGGGGCAGGACACCAAGATTGAATTATGGTCGGAAAGCAAATACAACGCCATGGCGGAAGACGAGAACGAATTTGCCGCTCTGGCCGAAAAGATAATGATAGGTTCGTCAAATGCGGGGGTGTAAATGGAAGCATATCACACACCGGTCTTGCTCAAAGAGAGTGTTGACGGACTGAAAATCAATCCATCAGGGGTTTATGCCGACTGCACTTTCGGTGGTGGCGGCCACTCGCGCGAGATTCTGTCGCGGCTGGGTGCCAACGGCCGGCTGATTGCTTTCGACCAAGACGCCGAAGCCCTAGCCAACCGGCCCGACGACAACCGCCTGACGCTGGTTCACGGCAATTTCAAATACTTGAGCAACTATCTGCGCTTTGAAGGCGCGCCGCAGGTTGACGGCATTCTGGCCGACCTGGGCGTTTCGGGCCACCACTTCGACAGTGAGACGCGCGGTTTCTCTTTCCGTTTCGACAGCGAGCTGGATATGCGAATGAACCAACAGGCCGACTTCTCGGCACAGAATATCGTGAACGACTACTCGGTTGACCAACTGGCGTCGATATTCAGAATGTACGGCGAGCTTGACAACGCCGGACGCGTGGCGTGGCTGATTGACGACTATCGCAAAAACAAGAGAATCAGAACTATAGGCGAGCTGAAAGACGCCATCGCGCAAGCGACACCGCAAAAAGCCGCCACGAAATTCCTGGCAAAGGTGTTTCAAGCGCTGCGCATTGAAGTGAACCACGAAATGGACGCTCTGCGCGAAATGCTTGAGCAGACGGCCAGCGTGATTAAACCGGGCGGACGGCTGGTGATCATCACCTACCACTCGCTCGAAGACCGGCTGGTGAAAAACTATATGAAAAACGGCAAGTTCGACGGACAGGCCGAGAAGGATTTGTTTGGAAATGTGAACGTTCCGTTCAAAATGGAAAGCAAGGTGATTGTGCCCGACGACCGCGAGCTGGAAGAGAACAGCCGGTCGCGAAGCGCGAAATTGAGAATTGCGGAACGCAAATAAAACAGGTATGGCGAAGAAAGGAAAATTATCGGTGCGCGGGCTTATGAGCGGCAATTTTATGAGCCGCGAGGGCTTTTTGGACCAACTGCCGTTCATCCTGTACCTGACATTTTTGGGGATTGTGTACATCACCAACCACTTCAACGCCGAAAAGGTGTTGCGCGAGACGCAAAAACTTGAAAAAGAGCTTCACGAGATGCGCGCCGAATCGATTACACGCACATCGATTCTGATGGATAACAGCAAGCAGTCGAAGGTGGCCGAACGCGTGAAGGAACGGAATTTGGGACTTGAAGAGGCGACCACACCGCCGCAGCAAATAATTGTTGACCGATAGCGAAATGGCTGACAAAGAGATAAAAACGGGCATTGAAAAGCGATTTGGCATAGTCTATCTGTTTGCCACACTGTTCGCGCTGTGCATTGTGGGCCGCATTGTTTGGCTCAACGTGTGGCAGCACGACAAATGGATTGCGCGCATCAACGAATCGCAGCGCGAGGTGGCCATTGAGCCTAACCGCGGCGACATCTGCGCAAGCGACGGCGTGCAGATTCTGGCCACATCAATCCCCTACTACGATGTGCGTTTCGACACCAAAGCCGTGAACAGCGATGTGTTCCGCGCAAATCTCGACTCGCTCTCGCTGTGCCTAGCAAAGCTGTTCCGCGACAAAAGCGCTTACGAATACAAGACATCGCTTGTGGCCGCGCAGAACCGAGGCGACCGCTACTATCTTATCCATCGCCGCGTCAACTTTGTGCAACTCAAAGAGTTAAAGAAGTTCCCCCTGTTCCGTCTGGGACAATACAAGGGCGGTGTCATCTATGTGAAAGAGAACCGCAGGGTTAGGCCTTACGAGGCTCTGGCGGCACGCACCATCGGCTATGAGGGCCAAGGCGGCGTGAAGGTGGGCATTGAAGGCGCTTACGACAAAGACTTGTCGGGCGAGAAGGGCTACTTTATCGGGCAGCGCATTCCGGGCGGCTACTACGTACCCATCGGCGACGACAGCCAAGTGGACCCGAAAGACGGCTACGATGTCATCACAACCATCGACATAAACATTCAGGACGTGGCACACAGCGCGCTTGAGAATCAGTTGAAAAAACACGGCGCCAAATACGGCACGGCCATCCTGATGGAAGTGGCTACGGGCGACATCAAAGCTATTGTAAATCTGACACTTGACGACCGCACAGGCCGCTACTCCGAGGCTTACAACTACGCTGTGGGAACGCGCACCGAGCCGGGCTCGACAATCAAACTGCCGTCGCTGATGGCAGGGCTTGAGGACGGCTGCTTCGACCTTGACGACTCGGTGGACACTGGCAACGGCAAGTGGAAAGTTTACGACCACACCATTTCGGACACCAAACCGCACGGGAAAATATCTGTGAAAGAAGTGTTTGAAGTGTCGTCGAACATCGGCGTGGCCAAACTGATAACCGAGAGCTACAAAGACAATCCGGGCAAATTCATCAACCGGCTGAAGAATATGTCGCTCGACGCACCGCTCGACCTTGACATTCAGGGCGGCCGCGACGGCTATCTGAAAACGCCCGACAACAAGCTCTGGTCGGGTGTGTCGCTGGCGCAGATGTCATACGGCTACGAGACCGAGTTCACTCCGCTCAACATTCTGACATTCTACAACGCGGTGGCCAACAATGGCAAAATGATGCGTCCGCGCTTTGTGAAGGCGGTGATGGACCGCGGAAAGACTGTGCGCACCATCCCGACAGAGGTTATAAACCCATCAATCTGCTCGCGCGAGACCATTCGCAAGGCACAGGAAATGCTGTGCGGCGTGGTTGAGAACGGCACGGCGAAGAACCTTCGCAACTCGAACTACCAAATTGCCGGAAAAACCGGCACGGCGCAGCTGAACAACAACGGAACATACCGCTATCAGGGCCGCGTGGCCTATCAGGCTTCGTTCTGCGGATATTTCCCCGCCGACGACCCGAAATATTCGTGCATTGTGGTTGTGAACGGTCCGTCGAGCGGTGTCTATACGGGCAACTGGGCGGCTGGTCCTGTGTTCAAAGAGATTGCCGACAAGGTTTACTCAACCCAACTTAATCTGCACAAAGACAAGCAGATGATTCCGCTGGCCGAAGCCAAAGACCGCGTGCCTGTGTCGAAGAGCGGCTACTACATCGAGACGAAATATGTGATTGACAAACTCGATGTGCCGTTTGAGTTTGCTGGCAGCAAATCGGAATGGGTGAGCACCACCAAAACCGATTCGACGATAAAGATTTCGAGCCGCACAATCACCCAAAACACAGTGCCTTACGTGATTGGAATGGGTGCAAAGGACGCCATCTTCATTCTTGAGAACGCGGGAATGTCGGTGTCGATTGTGGGACGCGGAATGGTGACACAACAATCGCTGCGGGCTGGCGATGTTTTCAGAAAAGGCGATAAGATAATTTTAACTCTATCATAATGGAACTCAATAAGTTATTTGAAGATATAAAGGTTAAGCAGTGGATTGGCGACAAGAACGTCACCATTTCGGACATTGCCGCCGACTCACGCAAAGTGCAGAAAAACAGTCTGTTCATTGCCGTGCGCGGTGTGAACATCGACGGGCACAAGTTTATCGGGCAGGTGGTTGAGGCTGGCGCATCGGTTGTGGTGTGCGAGGAAGCGCCTGAAAACCAACCGAAAAGCGTGCTTTTTGTGGTTGTCGAGAACTCGGCAATCGCGCTCGGGCAACTGGCTTCGAACTGGTACGGACGGCCGTCGGAAAACCTGAAACTGGTGGGCATCACGGGCACCAACGGCAAGACCACAACCGTGACTCTGCTGCACCGAATGGCAACGCAACTGGGCTACAAGGCCGGCCTGCTCTCGACGGTGCGCAACATTGTGGGCACGCGAGAGGTTGAGGCCACACAGACAACGCCCGACCCGCTGCAACTGCACCGTCTGCTGGCCGAAATGGTTGAGATTGGCTGCGACTACTGCTTTATGGAAGTGAGTTCGCACGCCGCACACCAACACCGCATTGCGGGGCTGAAGTTCGCGGGCGCAATCTTCTCGAACCTAACGCAAGACCATCTGGACTATCACAAGACCTTTGCCGACTACCGCGACGCGAAGAAAATGTTCTTCGACGGGCTATCGGCCGACGCCTTCGCGCTTGTGAACGCCGACGACCGCAACGGTCTGTTTATGCTGCAGAACTGCGCCGCAAGCAAGCACACCTACGCGCTGCAGAAAATGGCCGATTTCCGCGCCAAAGTGCTGGAATCGAGTTTCGAGGGAATGCAACTCGAGATTGACGGCGTTGAGGTTTGGACAAGTTTCGTGGGCCGATTCAACGCCTACAACCTGCTGGCGGTTTACTCGGCTTCGGTGCTGCTCGGCTTCGACAAGACCGAAGTGCTGACCGTTTTGAGCAAACTCGGCTCGGTTGACGGACGGTTCCAATGCCTGCGCTCGAAAAGCGGCAAAACAGCCATTGTGGACTACGCACATACGCCCGATGCCATTGAAAATGTGCTGAATACGATAAAAAATGTTACCGACGGCAACCATCAGATAATTACCGTGACGGGTGCTGGCGGCAACCGCGACAAAACCAAGCGCCCGATTATGGCGGCCATTGCCACCGAGTTGAGCGACAAGGTGATACTGACGTCGGACAATCCGCGCAACGAGCGCCCCGAAGACATCATTGCCGATATGAAGGCTGGCGTGCAACCTGCTTACGCACAGCGCGTTCTGTGCATCACCGACCGCACCGAGGCCATCCGCACGGCGTGTATGCTGGCGCAGACGGGCGATGTGGTGCTGGTGGCTGGCAAGGGGCACGAGACCTATCAGGAAGTGAACGGCGTGAAACACCATTTTGACGACCGCGAGGTGATTAAACAAATTTTTGACGAGGAATAAAGATGCTGTACTACTTTTTTGAATATCTGCAATCGTTCAACTTCCCTGGCGCGGGAATGTTCCACTACGTGTCGTTCCGCGCGATTCTGGCGCTGGTGATTTCGCTGCTTTTCTCGATGTGGATGGGCCGCAAGTTCATCGACTTTATGAAGAGCCGCAAGCACATTGAGGCTGCCCGCGACGCCGAAACCGACCCCTACGGCGTGCAGAAAAAAGGCGTTCCGTCGATGGGCGGCGTGGTGATTGTGGCGGCCATTGTGATTCCGTCGCTGCTGCTCTGCCAACTCGACAATATCTATGTTATTCTGTTGATTGTTACGGCTTTGTGGTTCGGCACCCTGGGCTTTATCGACGATAAAATCAAACTTGGCGGCAACAAAGACGGAATGAAACCGCTGCACAAACTCATCGGGCAGACGGTGCTTGGCTGCGCGGTTGGCATTGCCTTGTGGCAAAGTCCGCAAGCCGTTGTGTGCGAAACCGTTACCGAAAAGATTGTGAACGACAAGGTGGTGTATGAGAAGAGCGAGGCCCGCAAATCGACCGTCACAACAGTGCCGTTTGTGAAAAACAACAACCTTGACTATTACGAGGCGTTTGCCTGGCTGAAGAACGGCAAGGCCAAACGCGCCTGCGGCTGGATTCTGTTCATCATTGTGACGACGTTTGTGATTGCGGCTGTGTCGAACGGCGCCAACCTGAACGACGGAATGGACGGAATGTGCGCTGGCAACTCGGCCATCATCGGCACGGCGCTGGGCATTCTGGCCTACGTGTCGGGCCACATACAATTCGCTTCGTACCTGAACGTGATGTACATTCCTGGCACCGAAGAGATGCTGGTTTACCTATGCGCTTTTGTGGGCGCGCTCATCGGGTTCCTGTGGCACAACGCCTATCCTGCCAAGGTGTTTATGGGCGACACGGGCAGCCTGGCCATCGGCGGAATCATCGCCGTAACGGCCATCATCATTCACAAGGAACTGCTACTGCCGATACTCTGCGGGGTTTTCCTGCTCGAGGTGGTGTCGGTGATGCTGCAGACCAACTACGCAAAATACGGCAACAAGCGCGGGCTGAAACTGCGTGTGTTCAAACGCGCGCCGCTTCACGACCATTTCCGCGTGCTGCCGTCGCAACTTCAAGAAAACTTCAAGTACCTGATAACCAAACCCGAAGGCGCGCTTCACGAGAATATGATTACGCTGCGTTTCTGGATTGTGACAATCATACTTGCGGCATTGACAATTATCACACTTAAAATCAGATAATGAACGAGAACAAGAAACTGATGGTTGTGCTGGGTGCGGGCGAGAGCGGCGTGGGAACCGCCTTGCTGGCGCAGAAGAAGGGCTACGCGGTTTTTGTGTCGGACTACGGAAAGATTGCCGACAAATACAAGGCCGTGCTCGACGAGCACAACATTGAATGGGAAGAAGGCCACCACACGCTGGAAAAGATTCTGACGGCGGCCGAAGTGATGAAAAGCCCTGGCATACCTGAAAAGGCGCCTGTGGTGAAGGCTCTGCACGAGCATAACATTCCGATTGTGAGCGAGATAGAGTTTGCAGGACGCTACACCAATGCCAAAATGATTTGCATTACGGGCAGCAACGGCAAAACCACCACCACCCTTCTCACCTACGAGATTCTGAAGCGCGCGGGCCTGAACGTGGGCCTTGGCGGCAACGTGGGCAAGAGTTTCGCCTGGCAGGTGGCCGACTGCAATTTCGACTATTACGTGCTGGAATTGAGTAGTTTCCAACTCGATAATATGTACAAGTTCAAGGCCGATGTGGCAATTCTGATGAACGTCACACCCGACCACCTGGACCGCTACGAGTACAAGTTCGAAAACTATCTGAACTCGAAGTTCCGCATTATCCAAAATATGGATAAGAACGGCTACTTCATCTACTGCGACGACGACCCCGCAACGCTCGAGAAACTGGCCACTCTGACACCCGAAACCAACTGGGTGCCGTTCAGCATTGAGCACAGCGTGGCCTGCGGCGCCGACCTTACCGACAACGGACAAACATTTAACATTCATCTTAATACCATAAACGACTTCACTATGAATATCAACGACTTATCATTAAGCGGAAAGCACAACACCTACAACTCGATGGCCGCAGCAGTGGCCGCCAACGTGCTGAACATCAGAAAAGAAACCATTCGCGAGTGCCTGACAAGTTTCAAGGGCGTTGAGCACCGCCTTGAGCCCGTGCTGAAGGTGCATCAGATTGAGTTCATCAACGACTCGAAGGCCACCAACGTGAACAGCGCCTGGTACGCTCTTGAGAGTATGAAGCGCCCCACCATCTGGATTGTGGGCGGCACCGACAAGGGCAACGACTACTCGACTCTGATTCCGCTTGTGAAACAAAAAGTTAAGGCCATCATCTGCCTTGGCGTCGATAACACAAAAATCCACGCCGCATTCGATGGTGTAGTTGAGCATATTGTTGATACACAGTCGATGGAACAAGCCGTGAAATCGGCCTACTATATGGGCACCGACGGCGACGCCGTGCTGCTCTCGCCCTGCTGCGCAAGTTTCGACCTGTTCGAGAACTACGAAGACCGCGGACGGCAGTTCAAGGCGGCGGTGAGAAATTTATGATGATGAAAGGTGAGAAGGTGAGACGCTTCGCTGTTTAGGGTTTAGACATTTCATTATAAAAAACTAAACTCTAAACTTCTAAACTCTAAACTCTAAACATTAAATGAAAGAGAAGTTCCTGAAATATTTCAAAGGTGACACCACAATCTGGATAGTTGTGTTTCTGCTGTCGATTGTGTCGATGCTGACCGTGTATAGCGCCACGGGCACATTGGCATACAAGAAGATGGGCGGCAACACATTCTTCTATCTTATGCGTCATGGCAGTTTCCTGCTGTTTGGCATCGGTATCATCTTCCTATTCCACAAAATCAATTTCAGATTTCTCTTGCGATTCACCAAACCGCTCATCTATCTAAGTGCCGGGTTACTGATATTCACATTGTTACGCGGTGTCAACCTGAACGAGGCAAACCGTTGGGTTTCGATTATGGGCGTGCAGTTTCAGACATCCGATTTGGCGAAAATTGCTGTGATTATGTTCATTGCATCGGTCTTGAGCCAAAATCAGGATCACATCGACGACCCGAAAGCGGCCTTCTGGCCCATTGTGAAGTGGGCTGGTATAATATGTCTGCTCATCTTCGGCGCTGATTTCTCGACAGCGGCAATGCTATTCTTCATCTGCTGTGTGCTGATGTATGTTGGTGGTATTAAATTCGTGCTGCTGGCCAAGCTGTTCGGTTGTTTGCTGGCCGGATTCGCCTTTATGCTGCTGCTAGCATACGCGGTTCCGCAGATTAGCAGCATTGGACGCGTGGCGACAATCAAAGCTCGTATCGAGAGTTTTGTGGGCATTGGTGAGCACAACGATGCCGAGCACGATTTTCAGGCCGACCACTCGAAGATGGCCATCGTCCACGGCGGCATCATTGGGCAAGGCCCGGGCAACAGCTCGCAACGCAACTTCCTACCCCACCCCTATTCCGACTTCATCTACGCCATCATTGTGGAAGAGTACGGCATCCTTGGTGGAATGACCATTCTCGCGCTATACTTGGCTTTGCTCTATCGCATCAGAGTGATAGTGAAAAGAAGCCGAAGTGCGTTCGGGACGTTCCTGTGCATCGGGTTGGGCATTAGTCTTACCATACAGGCACTTATAAATATGGGCGTGGCAGTCAACATTTTCCCAGTTACGGGACAGACGCTGCCGCTGGTGAGTATGGGTGGAACGTCGGTGGTGTTCACGAGTATTGCCATTGGGGTGATACTGAACGTGAGCCGTTATGCCGAAGGTGGCGACCTTGCTGCCGAGCCCGCAGCTGTTGATAATCAGAAAAACGACATAAATACAACTGAAAACCAATAATATGGAAAAGAAACGTTACATAATAAGCGGTGGCGGAACGGGCGGACACATCTTCCCCGCCATTTCGATTGCAAGAGCCATCAAGCGCAAGGACCCCACGGCAGAGATTCTGTTTGTGGGCGCGCACAACCGTATGGAAATGGAAAAGGTTCCGGCAGCAGGATTCAAGATTGTGGGCCTGCCCATCGCCGGTCTGCAGCGCGGCTCAATCGGCAAGAACCTGACCTTCCTGCCAAAGCTGTTTGTGAGTCTGTTCAAGTGCCGCAGCATCATCCGCGAATTCAAGCCAAACGCCGTTGTGGGCGTGGGCGGCTACGCAAGCGGCCCTCTGTTGCGCACGGCACAGAGTATGGGCGTGCCAACACTCATCCAAGAGCAGAACAGCTACGCCGGCCTGACCAACAAGCTGTTGGCCAAGCGCGCCAAACGCATCTGCGTGGCCTACGAAGGTATGGACCGCTTTTTCCCGGCCGACAAGATTGTGATGACCGGCAACCCTGTGCGTCAGGACTTGCAAGACATCAAGCCGAACCTGCCCGAGGCGTTCAAGTTCTTCAATCTGACCCAAGGCAGTAATATGAAAACTCTGCTAGTGCTCGGTGGCAGCCTGGGCGCCCGCACCATCAACGAGTGCATCGGCAACAATTTGGACATCCTTATTCGCAAGAAGATTCAAGTCATCTGGCAGACAGGCAAATACTACTACGAGCGAGCACTTGAAGAAGCCGCACAGTACAATAGTAAGAACATCCATGTCTATCCGTTCATCAACCGGATGGACTACGCCTACTCAGTGGCCGACGCCATTATTTCGCGCGCCGGCGCCGGCACCATCTCTGAGCTTTGCATTGTGGGCAAACCGGTTATTCTGGTGCCGAGCCCCAACGTGGCCGAAGACCACCAGACCAAGAACGCTCTGGCACTGGTGAAGAACAACGCCGCACTGATGGTTAGCGATAATGATGCACCCGATACGCTTGTGCCGCAGATTACCAGACTGTTCGAACAAGACGACCAACAGGTACGCCTGCGCGTCAATATCAAGAAGATGGCCCTGCCGAACGCCGACGAGGACATCTGCAACGAAGTTTTGAAAATTGCTTTATGAAGAAACTGACCGACTATAATAAGGTTTATTTTGTGGGCATAGGCGGCATTGGAATGAGCGCTCTGGCCCAATGGTTTATGCGCACCGGCTACACCGTCGGCGGCTACGACCGCTCGTCGTCCGACATCACCAACAGGCTCGAAGCCGATGGTGCTCTGACAACTTTTGAAGATGACACCGACACCGTTGCCGACGTGTTCAAAAACGATATTGAGCGCACACTGGTGGTTTACACACCGGCCATTCCCAACGACAGTCCGATTCTTAACTTCTTCAAAACCAACGGCTACGATGTTGTGAAACGCTCGGTGGCGCTGGGCATCATCGCCCAAGACAGCTACGCGGCCTGCATTGCCGGAACACACGGAAAGACATCCATCTCGACAATGGCAACCTGCATTCTGGACCAGACACAGATTGGTGTGAACGCCTTTCTGGGCGGTGTAAGCAAGAATTTCAACACCAACGTTGTCATCAAGCCCGAATCGCCGTGGGTGGTGATTGAGGCCGACGAGTTCGACCGCTCGTTCCTGACGCTCTACCCGCACATTGCGCTCATCAGCGCTATGGACGCCGACCACCTCGACATCTACGGCAACAAGGCCGAGGTTGAGAAGGCATTTGCGAAGTTCGTCGGGCAGGTGAAGCACGACGGTGTGGTCATCATCAAGAAAGGCGTAACGCTCGACCACAAAGCCAACGAGGGTGTGAAATACTACTCCTATTCGCTTGACAGCGAGGCCGATTTCTATGCAAAGAATATCCGAATCGAGAATGGCGAGTACGCCTTCGACATTGTAACGCCCAACGGCGTAATTGAGAATCTGACCATCGGGTTGCCGGCTCTCTACAACGTTGAGAACGCTGTGGCTGCAACGGCTGTGGCAATGTTTGCCGGCGCGTCGGAAAACGAGATTCGGTTTGGTTTGGCCGGATACGCTGGTGTGCGCCGCCGCTTCGACGTGCGTTTCAAAAATGCCGATCTTGTGTTCATTGACGACTATGCGCACCATCCCGAAGAAATCAAGGCCTGCCTGCGCTCGGTGCGCGACTTCTACCCAGGCCGTCAGGTTACGGTGATGTTCCAACCGCACCTGTACTCTCGCACGCGCGATTTTGCCGACGAGTTTGCAGCCGCTTTGGATATGGCCGACCGCGTCATCATCACCGACATCTACCCCGCCCGCGAGCTACCGATTGAAGGTGTTTCGAGCGAGATGATTCTTGATCGTATGAAATTGAAAGACAAAATGTTCTGCCCGTTCGGAAAATTAAAGGACGAGGCTGTGAAAATAACATCTGGTGTTCTGCTCACAATGGGGGCCGGCAACATCGACACACTGATTGAACCGATACATCAGGCGATGATTAAGTGAGTTGAAAGTTTTGAAAGTTTTTAAGTTTAAAAGTTAGGAAGTTATAAGTTGACAATTAATAATTAACAATGAGGAGACAACAGACATCAGACAACAGACAACCGAAATGATGAGAGGACAATGTGTCTGTGGTCTGTAGTCCGTAGTCGATTCACCGATTAAACAATTAAACGATTAAACAACATAATGAAAGAGAAACTGAAAACGGTGATTATCTGGGCACTGCTCTTTGGCTATCTGGTGGCGGTGCTTTGGATTGTGGGCGGAGAGACTGCAAAAGTCCGCGTCGATTCAGTTTCTGTGAACATAAGCGACAATTCGAACGACAAATTCATAACAGAGTCGGATGTGACGCAAGCACTTGAAAAAGAAGGCATAAAATTAATGGGGATGCTTATTGACTCGGTCAACACGCACTATATTGAGGATGTTTTGACGCACAACAACAAATCGATTAAAAAAGCCGATGTGTACCGCACAGTATTTGGCGAGATTGGTGTGCGCATTGAGCAGCGACAGCCTATTATGCGCGTCATCAACCCTAACGGCGAAAGCTACTACATCGACGCTAACGGTCAAGTGATGCCGCTGAGCAAGAAGTACACGGCGCACGTGATCGTGATTAATGGCAACCTGAACGAGCCTTATATGGACCATGTGGGCGAGAACCTGCAGCACAGCCTAACCAAAACCGACAAATCGACTGGCGAACTTCTGCCCGACCTGTTCAGACTGGTGCGATTCATCAACAATAACAAATTCTGGAAGGCGCAGATTGAGCAGATTTACATCAACCAGAAAAAAGAGATTGAGCTGGTGCCGCGCGTGGGCAACCACACCATAATCATCGGCACGGTTGACAATCTGGTTGAGAAGTTCGAGAACCTGCGGGCTTTCTACGAGCAGGGCCTATCGAAATACGGATGGAACAAATACAAAACGATAAACTTGAAATTTAAAAACCAAATAGTTTGTACTAAAAGGATATAGTTATGGAAAATCAAAACGAGAACATCATTGCCGCGATTGATGTCGGCACGACAAAAATCGTGGTGCTTGTGGGCCGTCGCGACGCCGAGGGCCACATTGAGGTGATTGGCTACGGCCGCACCGAGTCGAAGGGTGTGCGCCGCGGGGCGGTGCTCAACATCGACGAAGCCACCAACTCAATCCGCACGGCAGTGCAGCAGGCCGAGGAGCAATCGGGCTACAAGATTACCGAGGCGTTTGTGGGCATTGCCGGACAGCACATCCGCAGCGAACGGCAGGTATGCTCCAAATACCGCAATTCGGCCAACGACCCTATCACGCAAGAAGATGTCGACTCGCTCGTCACCCAGATGCACGAGGTGCCGACCCAGATGGGCGAAGAGGTGCTGCACATTCTGCCACAGAAATACAAGGTCGATGGCGAAGACGACATCAAGAACCCGGTCGGAATTTCGGGCAAGAAGTTGGAGGGTGATTTCCATATTGTGTTCGGCCAGATGGCGGCGGCCAACAACCTGCGCCGCTGCGTCGAGAATAACGGAATCAAAGTCAAGAACCTGATTCTGGAGCCCCTGGCATCGTCAACGGCAGTTCTCACAAACGACGATAAAGAGCTTGGCGTGGCGCTTGTCGATATTGGCGGCGGCACCACAGACGTAGCTGTCTTCAAAAACGGACACATCTGCAATACAGCTGTCATCCCGTTCGGCGGCGACATCATCACAAACGACATCAAAGAAGGATGCAAAATACTTGAACGCCAGGCTGAAAGCCTTAAAGTGCAATGCGGTCAGGCCATTGTCACACCCGAAATCAAGAATAAAGTGGTAGCCATTCCGGGCGCCGGCGGACTCAAAGCCAAAGAGATTTCGCTTGTCAATCTAGCCGAGATAATCCAATCCCGAATGATTGAGGTTATCGCCACGGTGAAACAGATTTTGGAGAGCGCAGGCGTGAAAGACAAATTGGGCGCCGGCGTGGTGCTGACAGGCGGCGGTTCAATGCTGCGCCACCTTATAAACCTTTTCTCGTACGGCACGGCGCTCGAGGTCCGCATTGGCGTGCCAAACCTGCACATCAAGACCAAAATCGAATCGGTAACAACCCTGCCGAGCAACGCAACATCAATCGGCCTGCTGATGATGGGGTTCGAGAACAACACGACCGAGGGACTTGGACTTGGCCAGACCACCAAGAAAGAGGAACCAGCCGAGGAGCAGCCGAAAGACGGAACTTTTGTCTTCGGCGAGCAAAGCCAACCCGAGCCGAAAGCCAAAGGCAAAGGGTTTATGAAAGGGCTGTGGGACAAGGCCATCGACTACATGACCGTTGAGGACAAAGAATTCTAATTAGTACAAACAAATTATTAACTCACTTAAAAACAGAGAATTATGGAAGATATGATAAACTTCGGATTCGAGAAGGACAATGCCAATATCATTAAGGTGATTGGCGTTGGCGGAAGCGGCGGAAACGCTGTCAACCATATGTTTGAGAAAGGTATCAATGGTGTCGATTTCGTCATCTGCAACACCGACAACCAAGCGCTGCTCAACAGCCCCATCATGAACAAGATACAGCTTGGCGCGACGCTCACCGAGGGCCTTGGCGCCGGCAACGAGCCAAGTCAGGGACGCGAGGCCGCCATCGAGAGCTACGACCAGATTGCCGAAATGCTGTCGCACAATGCCAAAATGGTGTTTGTGACTGCAGGTCTGGGCGGCGGCACAGGAACAGGCGCGGCGCCTGTCATCGCGCAACAGGCCAAGGAGATGGGCATTCTGACGGTGGGCATCGTCACACTGCCGTTCCGTTTCGAGGGCAACAAACGCCGCAACAATGCCACCGACGGCTTGATGGAGATGCGCAAAAGTGTTGACGCCCTGTTGGTTATCGATAACGAGAAAATCCGCGAAATATACGGCAACTGCCGGTCGAGCCAGGCATTCGGTTATGCCGACGACGTGCTGACCTTGGCGGCCAAAGGCATTGCCGAGATTATCACCGTGCACGGCATTATCAACGTCGATTTTGCTGATGTCAAGACAGTTATGACCGACAGCGGCATTGCCCTGATGGGCTCGGCCAGCGCCACCGGCGACAACCGCGCCACTGAGGCCATTGACAAGGCTATGCACTCACCGCTCTTGAGCAACAACGACATCCGCGGCGCCAAGAACATACTGCTGAACATTATCTCGAGCTCTGAGCACGAAGCCACAATGGACGAGGTTTGCGGCATCAACGATTACGTGCAGGAGGCCGCCGGCAACAACGCTGACATCATCTGGGGTAACACCATCGACGACTCGCTGGGTGAGGCTCTGAGCGTGACGGTCATCGCCACCGGTTTCGACGACGACAGCCTGAGTGATTTTCTGCCCGGTAAACCGGCCGAGAAGGTTGTCGAGGTGCTGAAAGACGCGCCGAAAGCCACCAATGTTGAGCAACCGGCAAAAGGCGTTCCAACTGGCTTCCAAACTGATTTCCCGACCAACGACCCCAACAAAATCGAGCGTGTGGAGCTTGAAGACATTACACCGATGGAGTTCGAAAAACGTCAAGCTGAGCTCGACTTTGGCCAAGGCGACAGTTCGCTGCAGAATCTGTTTGCCGCAGCCCAGCCGTTGCGCTACGGCACCGAGCAGGACGTCATCGATATGGAGAGCCAACCGGCGTATAAGCGCGTCCGCAGCCAAATGCAGCAACAAGAGAGCGAAACCGAGAACAGCCAGCCGCAAATGTCGCGGATGACAATCTCGAGCGATGGCAAACTGCGCGAGAACAACTCGTTTTTATTCGACAATGTGGATTAACGTAAACGAAAACAAGAAACACTAACAGAGACGTGCCACGGCGCGTCTCTACTTAAAACTTATAACTGAATATGATAGAATTTACAGCCGCACAAATTGCCGAAGCCCTGAAGGGCGAAGTGGTGGGCAACGCTGATGTGAAACTGCGCGATGTGGCAAAGATTGAAGAAGGCCGCGAAGGCGCGCTGTCGTTCCTTGCCAACCCCAAATACATACCGTACATCTACACCACCAAATCGTCGGCGGTGCTGGTGAACCGCGATTTCAAACCCGAGAATCCTGTTTCAACCACGCTCATCTATGTCGACAACGCCTACGAGTCGTTCGCGTCGCTGCTCGACATGGTGGCTGAAGCCGTCATTCCGCGCAAAAGCGGCATTGAGCAGCCGTCGTTCATCGACCCGACAGCACAATGCGGCGAAGGGCTTTATCTGGGCGCTTTCGCCTACATCGGCCCGAACGCCAAAATCGGCAAGAACGTGAAGATTTATCCGCAATGCTATATTGGTGATAATGTGCATATTGGCGACAACTGCATCATCTACCCGGGCGTAAAAATCTACTACAACTGCGTGATTGGCAACAATGTAACGCTGCACGCTGGCGTCTCAATCGGTGCCGACGGTTTCGGGTTCGCACCCAACACCGACAACAACTACAAGAAGATTCCGCAGATTGGCAACGTAATAATCGAAGATTATGTTGAGATTGGCGCCAACGCCTGTGTCGACCGCGCTACAATGGGCTCAACCATCGTCCACAAAGGCGTGAAACTCGACAATCTGGTTCAGGTTGGCCACAACGTTCAGATTGGCGAGAACACCGTGATGTCGGCACAGTGCGGCATTGCAGGCTCAACAAAGATTGGCCGCAACTGCATGTGCGGTGGCCAGGTGGGCTTTGCGCCACACATCACCGTGGCCGACGGCACCCACATCGGCGCGCAGTCGGGCCTGAACTCGTCAATCAAGACCGAAGGCACAGCCATCATCGGCTCGCCTGTTCAGGAATACCAGAGTTGGCTGCGCTCGTATGTTGTGTTCCGCAAACTGCCCGACATCGCCAAACGGCTCGATGCTGTTGAGAAACAGATGAAAGCATAATAATTGAGAACAATTAGCGTCATTACGCCCCGCCAGTTCTGCTGACGGGGCTTTTTTTTCAAAAAAAAGTAGGGTATCCGCCCCGAAGATTGTCTTATAAGTGTTGATATTCCAATTCAAATGGCGCACTCAATGCTAAAATATTACAAGACAGCTATTTGCTTATCCGCTTTTATGCTTGCAGCGATTAGCGGATTTGCACATACCGGCAACGAAAAAGCCATAAAGGCTGTGTTTGACGGCATTGAGCTTCCAAATTTTGCTGACGCTTCCGCGAAAACGCACAACTGCTTGATACTCAACAATGCGGACTTCAGAATCTGCACCGAACCGGTAAAACTTCACTTCAGCGCCGATGCCGACATCCGCGCCAGCGAACCGAAGAAACCGAACGCCCCCACCTGCACGCAATTCGCCTTGAGCGTACCAACAATTTCAAACGCGGTGCGCGAACGGAAACAACTTGCTGAATCGCAACGGAACGACCTTGAATCGTCGTTTGTTGACGATGGCAAAAAACACCGCGATGGCGAAAAAATCAAAAACGCTTCAATGCTTCTTTTGGGCGGACTTCTCTATTTCACATTGGGTGAGCTGATTGGCGACAATGACGACAATGGCATATACGATTTGTATGAGCAGGACAAATCTTTTTGAAAACCGCAAAAAATGCCCAAAAACTTTTTGTCCAACCCACCTTTATTCCGTTAACTTTGCGCAACAATAAACAAGGTCCGGCCTTGGCGGGACACAATTTTGTGAGCAATGGAAATACAGATAGAACTGCTGCTTTTGGTGGTTTCGATATTGTTTTTTGTGAGCATTCTGGTGGGGAAAGCCAGCAGTAAGTTCGGCGTGCCCATTCTTCTTCTGTTTCTGGGCGTGGGAATGCTCTTTGGCAGCGATGGCCTGGGAATCAAGTTCGACAACTACAATCTGGCGCAGACCATTGGCACCGTAACTCTATGTATCATATTGTTTTCGGGCGGAATGGACACCAAAATCAACGACATTCGGCCCGTTATTGCGCCGGGAATTGTGCTGGCCACCGTCGGGGTGCTGCTCACGGCCATTCTCACGGGTTTTGCCGCGTGGCTGATTCTGGGGCTCACAATGAAATCGGTGGGCATTGGCGTGCTTACCGCGATGCTGCTGGCCGCCACAATATCGTCAACCGATTCAGCGTCAGTGTTTTCCATTCTGCGCTCGAAAGGTCTTCTGCTGAAACACAACCTGCGCCCCACGCTCGAACTTGAGAGCGGCAGCAACGACCCGATGGCTTACGTGCTGACAATCACGCTGATAGGTTTGATAAATTCTGACGCCGAACCGTCGTACCTGATGGCTTTTGTGTCGGTGCTGATGCAGCTGGTGATTGGCGGCGCCGTTGGCTACCTGCTTGGTTCTCTGTTGGTTATCGTTATCAACCGGCTGAAAATGGAAAACGCCACGCTCTACCCCATTCTGGTGCTCACGTTCTGCATTTTTATTTTCTCGTCGACCTACTACCTTAACGGCAACAGCTATCTGGCTGTGTATGTGGGCGGTTTGGTCATTGGCAACTCGCGGTTTGTGCACAAGCGCTCAACGTCAAATTTCTTCGACGGCCTTTCGTGGTTGAGCCAGCTCTGCCTGTTCCTGACGCTCGGCTTGCTTGTCAATCCGTCTGAATTAGAGCCGATTATCGTTCCAGGGCTGCTTATCAGCGTGGCAATGATGTTCGTTACGCGGCCCGTCAGCGTTTTTCTGTCGCTGATGCCGTTCCGCAAATTCCAGTTCCGCGACAAGGTTTTCGTGTCGTGGGTTGGTCTGCGCGGCGCGGTGCCAATCATTTTCGCCATTCTCACTCTGGCCAACGATGTGCCGCACGCACGCCTGATTTTCAATCTGGTATTCTTCTGCACGCTGGTGTCGCTCATTCTGCAGGGCACCACGCTGCCGTTTGTGGCCAAGCGGCTTAAGGTGGCCGAAAAGCCCGACAACACACTCAAACCCAAGAATTTCGACATTGATTTCCCCGAAGAGATTAAATCGGCAACGTCCGAAATCCTGCTAACCGACAGCATTTTAAGCAACGGCTCGCGCCTGATGGATTTGGGTATGCCCGAAAAAACGCTGGTGATTATGGTCCGCCGCGGCGACACGTTCTTTGTGCCCACTGGCAGCACCCAGCTTATGGCCGGCGACAAACTTCTGGTTATCACCGACAACAACGAGGCACTTGAGGAAACTTACCGCAAAATGGGAATAGTAGAATAGACAACGGACAACAGACTGCAAATAACCCCAACACCTAACACCTAACACTCAACACCTAACACCACAATCACAATGAAAATCTCTGATAATCTGACAATAAACTCATTCGCCGACCTGAAACCCTACTACGACGAACTGCTTGAGCGTCCGCTGAAAACCAACAGCGATGTGTGGCAGTGGCTGCTCGACTGGAGCGAAATCGACAGTTTTGTGGAAGAAGATTTCGCCTGGCGATACATTAAAAACAGTTGCAACACCGAAGACGCCGCCGCCAAAGCCGCCTTCGACACGTTTGTGACCGAAATTGAGCCGGAGATTACACTGATTTCCAATAAATTGGAGAAGCGTTTTCTGACGCCCGACGTGCAACTTCATATCGACAAAGCCAAACTTTTCACAATGGTGCGCGCCATTCGCAACAGCAACGAGCTATTCCGCGAGGAGAACGTGCCCCTTGAGGCCGAACTGCAGCAGGCTGAGCAGGAGTTTGGCGCTATCAGCGCAAAAATGACCGTTGACGTTGACGGCCGCCAAATGACAATGCAGCAGGCGTCGAACTATATGAAAACCGCCAGCCGCGACGTGCGCAAACAGGTGTACGAGAAGATGATAGCCCGCCGCCTGGCCGACAAGCCCGCTATCGACAAACTGATGGAGAAACTGATGGGCCTGCGCAACAAAATTGCCGCCAACGCCGGATTCCAGTGCTACACCGACTTCCGTTTCCGCCAGCTCGGCCGCTTCGACTACACCGCCGCCGACTGCCGCGATTTCCACCGTTCGGTGGCCGAAGTGGTGGTGCCGCTTGTCGATGAGATGAACGAGCGCCGCCGCCAGCTGATGGGCCTTGACGTGCTGCGCCCCTACGATTTGGCCGTCGACCTGCCCGTGGGCACACACCTTAAGCCCTTTGAATCGACTGCCGACCTGGTGCGCAAAACCGCTCTCTGCTTCCGCGATATCGACCCCGAACTGGGGATGATAATGAGCGCAATGTCTCGGATGGGCCGTCTCGACCTAGAGTCGCGCGTGGGCAAGGCGCCCGGCGGCTACAACTATCCGCTCTACCGCAGCAACACCGCCTTCATTTTCGCCAACACCACTGGTAATCTGCACGATATGGTGACGCTGATGCACGAAGGCGGCCACGCCGTTCACGCCTTTCTGACCGCCGACCAGCCGCTTGTGCACTTCAAAGACACGCCCGCCGAAGTTGCCGAGCTGGCCAGTATGAGTATGGAGCTGATTTCGATGTCGCAATGGCACCATTTTTTCAACAACGAGCGCGAACTCAAAATAGCCAAAATCAATCAGTTGGAAGATGTTGTGATGGGCCTGCCGTGGATTGCCGCAGTCGACAAGTTCCAGCACTATCTGTATGAGAATAAAGGAAATACAGCCGAACAGCGCACCGCCGCCTGGCGCGATATTATGGCCGAGTTCGGCAGCCGCGTGGTCGATTACTCGGGTTACGAAGACGCCTATAACAACCGCTGGCAGAGACAGTTGCACATTTTTGAACTGCCCTTCTACTACATTGAATACGGCTTTGCCCAACTTGGCGCCATAAGCATTTGGAAACGCCACACCGAGAACCCGCAGCAGGCCATTGCCGACTACAAACGCGCGCTGCGCCTTGGCTACAGCCGCTCAATTCCCGAAATCTACGAAGCTGCCGGCATAAAATTCTGCTTCACAACCGATTACATTGCCGAGCTGATGGATTTTGTAAAGGCCGAGATGCGGAAGTTGGAGGAAGAATAGCCATTCCGTTCTGGCTTTTCGTATTTATGTATTAGCGGCGCTGTTGCTGTTGATTTTGTTTTTATCTTTGGGAAAACAAAAAAGCACCTTTTCTATAACTTATAGATTATGACACGATTGTATAGATTATTATTGTTGGCGGCTACGCTTGTTTGTGCAAACAAAATACAGGCGCAAACTCAAATGAAGATTGAGTTTGAAAAGTTCTTGGAATTGTTTCCAACAATTACTTGGGACCAAATGCAGGAAGCAACCTTAGATGATTCTATAATAGCAAATACGTGTAAAGAAATTCCTTATGAACAAATAAGGCGTAATATTTGGTATGAAGAGCCGCAAAACGGACCTAAAAACGTATATAATCATATTCGAAACGAGATAAAGTCTGCAGATTATGATTATATGACACCGCCACCACATATTATAGATATAGATGGAGATTATATTCATTATGAAAAGATAGGAGGATATAATGATGTGTATGCTGTTGGAAAAATGAATGTGTCCGATGATATTATAATGATTGTTTTGTGTAGTTTGTCAGAAAAGAACAAGACCAGAGCAGAAGGTTGGGGAAGTCGGCAATTATACACGTTCAAAAAAAGCACGCAGCAGATGATATCTGCATACGAAACAGAAAGTGATAAAGCGAAGTGTAATTTCTTGAAAGATTATTCCTTTGTTGTTTTTGAAAATTACGGGCGGATTGAAATGGATGACGAGCGTCCCACGGATGCCCGTTATACCCACCGCAAAACTGTAAAACTTTTGCCTAATGGTTATTTTTCGGAAACTGAAATACAAACAGGTATTTATTTGTATTATGGTCGTGTCCAAGATAATGATGGTTTTGCTAATGTGCGCAAATTACCCGATATTAAATCTGAGATACTCTATCAAGTAAAAGATTCATCGTACATAGAAGTATATGGCGAGCCTGATGCAAAGTGGTTTGAAGTATCGGTAGTAGAAGAACCTTTCCAAAGTATTCATTCTGTAGTTAAAAAGCAAGGTTATATCCACCGAAGCCGACTTAAGGACATTGAAAGATGGAGAAAGTCATTATGGAATACAGACATTAAAGAATGATTTTTTACGGTCATTAGAAATGTAACAACTAAACCATGCCAAAATATAAAACCTGCCAATGGTGGCGGTGCAGGGTTAAAATAGGTGCACCCAACGTAGATACGCGGCGCGCCACGTTTGCGCAGGCGGCGGGTATTGGTGCAGCATAAATAATCCGTTAAATCTGTGTTCAAACCCAAACATTTTGAGAATTTCCGCAAAAACTGCCAAAAAGATTTTGAGAATTTCGGCATAATCAGCCAAAAACATTTTGAGAATTTCGGCAAACCCCCAAAAACCGTTGCTTACTTTGCCCCAAATTCTGAATTCTACATTCTGAATTCAAAATTAAAACACTCTGCCACTTTGTCGCAAAACACCGTTTGGTCGGCATTTTGTATGGCACATTGTCGGTTCATTCCCGCAAGGGAGTGCCAAATTGTATTGAATATATGTAAAACAATATAAATCATACTGATATGGAGAATACAGAACAAGAGGAAAAAGAAGTGAAGGTTGAGACGGAGCAGACCGCGCAACCCGAACCCGAAGATGCTGACAACGATTCGAAGAAATCGAAAAAGAACCGCAAACAACGCAAGGAGGACGAGGCCCGCGAGAAGGAGATTGAGGAGTTGAAAGCGCAACTTGAGGAGCAGAAAGACCGCTATCTAAGGCTGTCGGCGGAGTTCGACAACTACCGCAAACGCACTCTGAAGGAGCGTTCCGATATGCTGAAAACCGTCAATGGTGACACTTTGTCGGGTATGCTGCCAGTGCTCGACGACCTTGAGCGCGCAATGCAGAGTATGGAGAAAGCAACTGATGTGGATGCTGTTCGCGAAGGCGTTGTACTGATTTACAATAAAATACAAGAGTTTTTAAAGAACAAGGGCATTGTCGAAATCGATGCTATGAATCAGGTTTTCGACACCGACCTACACGAGGCAATCACCAAAATCCCCGCCCCCACCGAAGACCTGAAAGGCAAGGTTGTGGACGTGATTCAGAAAGGCTATAAGATTGATACAAAGGTGATTCGCTACGCAAAAGTTGTGGTGGGAGAGTAAGACGGACTACAGACTTCAGACAAATGACAACAGTCATTTTACCTAGTGCCTAATGCCTAGTGCCTAAAACCTAAAAAGAATTGACTATGAGCGAGAAACGAGATTATTACGAAGTGCTTGAGGTGCCAAAGACCGCCACGGCGGAGGAAATCAAGAAGGCTTACCGCAAGCAGGCTATAAAATACCACCCCGACAAGAATCCTGGCGACAAGGCGGCCGAGGAGAAGTTCAAGGAGGCGGCCGAGGCCTACGAGGTCCTGAGCGACCCGCAGAAACGTCAGCGCTACGACCAATACGGACACGCTGGAATGGGCGGCGCTAGCGGCTTCAGCGGCGGCGGAATGTCGATGGATGACATTTTTGCACACTTTGGCGACATTTTCGGTGGCGGAAGTTTTGGCAGTTTCTTTGGCGGAGGTTTCGGCGGAAGCCGCAGAGGCGGTCCGCAAACCCGTGTGAACAAAGGCACCAACCTTCGCGTGAAGGTTAAACTGACACTGTCGGAAGTTGCCAACGGTGTCACCAAAAAGATAAAGGTGAACAAATATGTGGCTTGCGACAAGTGCAACGGCACAGGCGCCTTCGACTCAAATTCATACAGCAACTGCTCAACCTGCCACGGCTCGGGCGTTGTGACGCGTATCACAAACACCATTCTGGGACAGATGCAGCAGTCGTCGGTTTGCCCGAATTGCGGCGGCGACGGACGCATAATCACCCGCCGATGCACCAACTGCGGCGGCGAGGGAATTGTACAGAAAGAGGACATTGTGACGCTCAACATTCCTGCGGGCGTGGCCGATGGTATGCAACTGTCGGTCAGCGGAAAAGGCAACGCGGCACGCCACGGCGGTATCAACGGCGATTTGCTGGTTGTGATTCAAGAGGAAGAGCATCCTGAACTTATCCGTGACGGTAACGACTTGATATACAGTCTGTTCCTTTCGATGCCCGATGCCATTCTGGGCACCACAGCCGAAATCCCGACGGTTGACGGTCGGGTGAAAATCAAAATCGACCCGGGCACGCAATCGGGCAAGATTCTGCGCCTGCGTGGAAAGGGAATCCCCGAGCTTAACGGCTACGGCCGCGGCGACCTGCTGGTCAACATTCAGGTCTGGACACCGCAGAGCGTCACCCGCGACGAAGCCAAAATCATTGAAAAACTCAAAGAGTCAAGCAGTTTCACGCCGAAACCCGACAAAAACGACCGAAACTTCTTTGAGCGTATGCGAAACTTCTTTAGCAATTAAGGGTTGCGCCCTGACGGGCGGAAATTTTAAGAAAATTTGATTCAAAATTTACATAAAATTCTATCAATCATTTTCTTAAAATTTTATTTTTGATTTTGTTAAAATTTCTCGCGAAGCGACACACACACATAGTCGCGAAGCGATAAAAAACATACGATATGCACTACCATTTCATTGCCATAGGCGGAAGCGCGATGCACAACCTGGCCATAGCGCTGCACACAAAAGGCGAAACCGTCACAGGTTCCGACGACGAGATTTTTGAGCCGTCGCGGTCGCGGCTTGCGGCTTGCGGACTGCTTCCCGAGCAGCCTGGCTGGTTCCCTGAAAAACTGTCAGCCGACATTGACGCGGTTGTTCTGGGAATGCACGCCAAGGCCGACAACCCCGAGTTGCTGCGCGCGCAGGAACTGGGTTTGAAAATCTATTCGTACCCCGAATTCCTTTATAATCAGACCGAAAACAAGACTCGGGTGGTTATCGGCGGAAGCCACGGCAAAACCACCACCACGGCAATGGTGATGCACGTGCTGAAAACCGTCGGCATAAAGTTCGACTATATGGTGGGCGCCCGCGTGAAGGGTTTCGACACGATGGTTGGTTTGAGCAACGATGCGCAAGTGGCTGTTTTTGAAGGCGATGAGTATCTGACATCGCCTATCGACCCGCGGCCGAAATTCCACCTTTACAAACCCAATATCGCCCTGATAACAGGCATTGCGTGGGACCATATCAACGTTTTCAAGACATTCCCCGATTACGTCTGGCAGTTCGAGCGGTTTGCGCAACTCATTGAGCCACAGGGCTCGCTCGTCTATTTCGAAGGCGATGAGAACCTGCGTGCCATTGCTGCCAAGGTCCGCCCCGACATTCGACTGCTGCCCTACAACACCCACCCCTACGCCATTGCCGACGGCGTCACCTACCTGACCGACGGCGATGACCGTTACCGCTTGTCGGTGTTTGGAGAGCACAACTTGCAGAACATTGCAGGCGCAATGCAGGTCTGCCTGCAACTGGGCGTCACAAAAGCCGATTTCTACCGCGCAATGACCGCGTTCGAAGGTGCCGACAAGCGTTTGCAACTGATTTACAGCAACAAAGAGAGTCTGTCGTTCACCGATTTCGCCCACTCGCCGTCGAAACTCAAAGCCACCATTGCCGCCGTGCGCAAGCAGTTCCCCGACAAGCGGATTGTGGCCTGTATGGAACTGCACACCTACAGCAGCCTGAGCAGCAACTTTCTTGAGCAGTACGCTGGCACAATGGACCTGGCCGACCGCTCGCTCGTCTATTTCAACCCGCACGCCATTGAGTTGAAAGGCCTGCCTGGCATTACCATTGAGCAGGTTGAGAAGGCCTTTGCCAAAGACGGGCTCAAAGCCTATAGCGACATTGCACTGATGCTGAACGATTTAAAAACCATTGACGGCAAGAATTGTGTTCTGCTGTTTCTGAGTTCGGGCAACTTTGCTGGCACCGATTTGAAAGCGCTGGCGGAAGAGATTCTGGGGTGATTGGTTTGGTAAATCGGTGTTATGCTCCTTTGCCGTCAAATCTGATAGGCGATTAAACTACTGAAAGTTACGTCCTAGAAGGACAATTGGTTTATAGCCCAAGGCGTTGCCTTGGGCTATGTTGTTTTGCCCCTTTGGGGCAAGTTGCGAAACACAAAAAATCGGAAAAAGTGTTGTTTTTAACTTAAAAAAGTCAGAAAAAGTGTGTTTTTTAGAGCCAAAAACTCGGAAAAAGTGTAATTTTGTGGCGGCTGAATAAAGTTAAAATTATGCTTTACAGAAAAATAACTGCGACAATAACCGAACACTTAAAATCAGACTCGAACAAAGTCTTGGTGATTGACGGGGCGCGGCAGGTTGGAAAGACCTACATAATACGGCAAACGGGAAAACAACTGTTCAAAAACTTCGTCGAGATAAATTTGCTTGACGATTTAAACGGCAATCGTGTTTTCGAGCGAACCCGCACGGTTGAAGACTTTTACCTACAATTGGGCGCATTGAAAGCACATTTGGGCAAAAAAGAGGACACTCTGGTTTTCCTTGATGAGATTCAAGCCTATCCCTATCTGCTGACAATGCTCAAATTTCTGCAGCAGGACGGGCGCTTCACCTACATTGCAAGCGGCTCGCTGCTGGGCGTCACGCTTGCACGCACACTTTCTATACCCATTGGAAGTATCCGCCGTGTACAAATGTATCCACTTGATTTCGAAGAGTTTTTGATTGCTAACGGCGTCGATGGTTTTGTTATCGACACATTGCACCAACGTTTCGTCGACGGGCAGCCACTTGATGAGGGAACGCACACGCGGATTATGAAACTGTTCAAAAACTATCTGCTTACAGGCGGAATGCCCGATGCTGTCAATAATTTTATAACCGACATGAATATCAATAATATACGTGGCATTCAAAGTGAGATTCACGAATATTACGGACTCGACGCGGCAAAATACGACAGCGAGAATAAGATGAAAATCAAGACTGTTTACGATTTTATCCCTTCGGCGCTCGAGAACAAGAAGAAACGGATTGTGGTTCAGAACATTGAAAACCGCAAAGGCCGCCGCTTCAACGATTATTGCGACGAGTTCGAATATCTGATACAAGCTGGCATTACATTGGAAGTCAGAGCCGTGTCGAATCCGAAATTTCCGCTTTTGGAGTCGCAGAAGAAAAACCTTCTCAAACTCTACCTTAACGATGTTGGTATTCTAACGAATTTGTTGTATGCCAATAACATACGCGCCATTCTTGACGATGTAAAAAGCATAAATCTAGGCACTGTCTATGAATCGGTGGTTGCGCAGGAACTGCACGCCCACGGGCACAAACTGACATACTACGACAACAAAAAGAACGGCGAAGTCGATTTCCTTGTCGATGATTACAACAGTCTATCGGTATTACCGATAGAAGTTAAATCGGGCAAAAATTATAAGGAACACAGCGCTCTGTCGCATTTCATACAAAACGCTGATTATGGAATCCGACGTGCAATTGTATTCTCGAACGAGCGCCAGACAACCGTGAGCAACGGCATTTCATACTTGCCCATTTACTATTCGATGTTTGTGTGAAAAAACTGGCGGAAGAAGTGTTAAAGTGAGATTTTTTTGTTAGCTTTGACTAACAATTAATTCTCACATTATGAACACTAAACACGTACTTCAGGCTATTACTACATTTGCGTTTGGCGCAATATGCTCAACGGGTTATGCACAGAACAATGGCACCGCCAATTCTGACGAACCAATTATTATCACAAAGGACAGCACTGCCGACCAACCGGTTATCGACACCACTATATGGGCTAATCCCCATGAAAGAGCGCAATTTCCTGGTGGAGATTCGGCTTTACGCCAATATATTATCGACAATTTGGTTTATCCGGAATCGGCAAAAGACCCCAATTTGAATGGACATGTTCCGGTTTCTTTTGTGATAGGTAAAGACGGGCAAATTGAGCCCGAACGTGTACGCATCCCTACCGACATTGGAGGCAAATACAGAGGCATCGAACCTGCGCTTGACGCAGAAATCATTCGTGTGGTGAAAAGTTTGCCAAAATTCGAACCTGCCTACCGCCATTTATATAAATATGGTGAAATAGAGAGAGTGCCCGTAAGAACTCAAGGGGATATATTGGTCCGCATCCGAAACGGGCAGATTAGTTCAGTTGAAATATTAATCATTAATTTCAGATAACATGAATGTACCACGCATATTCAAAACCATTCTGACCATTGCATTTGCCGCTATTTACACAACTGGCTACGCGCAAAACAACAGCGCAGCTCAAACAGACGAATCTGTCATTGTTTCAGATATGTCTGAATTTCCCGACGCCGAATCCGCTTTGCACAGATATATTGCCGACAATTTGAAATACCCCGAAGAAGCGAAAAGCAAAGGGTTGAAAGGAAAGGTGTTCGTAAGTTTTGTTGTGAGCGAAACTGGAGATATTGAAAATGTGAAAGTTTCCAGAGGTATTGACCCTTTGCTGGATAAAGAAGCTATCCGTGTTGTGCAGAGTATCCCCAAAGAGATTCTTCCTAAAACCGTGCAGCATGGGAAACCGGTTAGAATGGCATACACCATAGCAGTGATTGTTCCGTTAGAAAAGACAGAATAATTATATTTCACGATTAACTTTTCGGGCAAAACAACGTCTTTCAGATAAAATGTGACATATTATATTTTGTCGTTTGAAAAACAGTTGAAGTTTTGGAACTTAAAAAGAATCCCAAAGTCGATTTAAGACGCTACAGTGGTTTGTTTTTGGAGGTGGGGTTTGTGATTGCGATAAGCGCAGTACTTCTCACCCTCAACTACTCTGTCCATACAAAAAACACCGTTGTTTTCGGCGAGCTCAAAACAGTGATTGCCGAAGAGGGAATCGTGCCCATCACCCGCCAGCAGACGACAACACCTCCTCCACCGCCGGAAGTTCCGAAAGTTGCCGAGATTATCAACATTGTGGACGATGATACCAACCTTGACGATGAGCTTGAAATTGAAGACATTGAACCCGACCAAGAGACTGAGATAATCGTTGTCGAAAGGCAAGAGGAGAAAGAAGATGAGGATGAGATTTTCGTGATTGTTGAGGAAATTCCTGAGTTCCCCGGCGGTGAAGATGCTCTACGCAAATATCTGATTGAACACACAAAATACCCCAAGAATGCCCGAAAAAACAAGATTTCGGGAACGGTTAATGTTCTGTTTGTGATTGACGAGAAGGGTGAAATCGGCGATGTGCTGGTTACAAATAGCGTTGACCCCACCCTAGACAAAGAAGCCATCCGTGTGGTGAAGAATATGCCGAACTGGATTCCCGGCAAAATCCGTGGCAAACCTGTAAAATCATTGCAACCCCTTTGGTTCGATTTCGCTCTTAGATAAAGACGCATTTCTTATAACCGGCTTAAAAACGGCTGACAAGATGATAAGTTGAATTTCTTTTCTTTACCTTTGGCAAAACAAGCTTCTAAATCATATCATTATGAATACTCTAAAAACTTTCCGAACCGCTATTCTTGCTTCGTTTGTTGCAATTTGCACAACTGGCTATGCACAAAACAACGCCAACGAGTCCGCTGTTTCAAAAGAGCAAAATGCCGCGGCCGCCAATCAGTCAGCAACCGAAGACGACAACAACGTTTTCTTTATTGTTGAGAAAATGCCCCAATTTCCTAACGGCGATATCGCTATGCGCAAGTATATTGCAGAAAACATTGTTTATCCCCAAGAAGCAAAAGACAAAAAGATTCAAGGAAAGGTTTTTGTGACGTTTGTGATTGGCAAAGATGGCGCAATTGAGCCCGAAAGCGTAAAGATTGCAGTTGATTCTGACGGCAACTATCGCGGCGCTGACCCGCTACTCGACGCCGAAGCCATTCGCGTTATCAAAACTCTGCCCAAATGGAAACCCGGCACGCAAGGCGGTAAACCTTTGCGTGTGTCGTACACTGTGCCTGTTGCTTTCGAGATAAAATAGGAGAAAATAGTATGAACGCAAATCTCACAATCAAAACCATTCTGGCCGTTGCTTTTGCGGCCATTTGCACAAATTGCATATGCCAAACCACAGACAATCAGTCAATTATTGTTCCAAGTAATAGTGCATCCGTCCAGCCGGTAACCGATACTACCATATGGGCTAATCCACATGAAATAGCTCAATTCCCCGGAGGAGATTCTGTTTTACGCCAATATATTATCGATAATTTGGTTTATCCGGAATCGGCAAAAGACCCCAAATTGAATGGACTTGTTCTTGTTTCTTTTGTGATAGGTAAAGACGGCCAAATTGAGCCCGAACGCGTACGCATCCCTACCGACATTGGAGGCAAATACAAGGGCATCGAACCCGCACTTGACGCAGAAGTTATTCGTTTGGTGAAAAGTTTGCCCAAATTCGAACCCGCCTACCGCCATTTGTATAAATATGGTGAAACAGAGAGAGTGCCCGTAAGAACGCAAGGGAATATATTGTTCCGCATCCGAAACGGACAGATTAACTCAATCCAAATATTCAAATAGCACTGATATGAACGCACGATACGCCATCAAAATAATGTTGGTCTTTACGCTTGCCGCTATTTGCACAACCGGCTATGCGCAGAGTAATAGCACCAACGCGCAAATAATTATTCCAAAGGACAGCACCGCTAATCCCGACCAGCCGATTATCGACGACGACAACACCATATATACTTCGGTTAAAATTATGCCCGACTTTCCCGGTGGTGAAGCGGCTATGAAAAAATATTTCGCTGACAAAATGCAGAGTTGGGAATCGAAAAAAAACATATGGGGTAAAGTGTTCGTGCAGGTTGTTATTGGCAAAGACGGCACGGTTGAGCCTGAAAATGTGAAGATTACCTCAAGCCTTGATGCTGAAATCAACGAAAAAGTGATTGGTTGGGTAAAGAGTATGCCAAAATGGACGCCCGGCATGCGATACGAGTCGAAATCGGGCAAAGTGACGAAGGTGCTTGCCCGGGTATCGATGAACATTCCTGTTGAATTATCAATTAAAGGCGAAGAACAGGAGGAAGTGTTCTTCATTGTTGAGCACATGCCCGAATTCCCCGGCGGTGATATAGCTTTGCGCGAATATATTAAAGAAAACACCGTCTATCCCGAAGAAGCGAAGGCAAAAGGCTTGTCGGGAAAGGTTTTTGTTCAGTTTGTAATCAATAAAGAAGGCGATGTGGTAAATCCCCAAATAGCAAGGGGCGTTGACCCTATATTGGATAAAGAAGCCATTCGTGTGATACAAAGTTTGCCTAAGTGGAAACCCGGGGAGCAAAGCAAAAGAGTTGATGGCGAAAAAGTGTGGGTTCCCAAAAACGTGTCGTACACTGTGCCTATTGATTTTCAGATGGATTAATTTCCCATTATCTTTGCCGCTCGCAAAGAGTGCAACGATATGAAGCAAATAAAGATTTTCAGAAATGGCGAAACAACGCTCGCCAAATCGTTTTTGAATGTGGCGTTCGATATCGCCCTTGTCTATTTCTGCTATTTCCTGTGCCGCGTGGTTTTTCTGGCGGCCAACTACAGCTACTATGAAGGTAAAATCCTGACCGACAACTTTTTCAATCTTGTCAAAGGCTCACTCGTATTCGATACGTCGGGTATCATCTATATGAACCTTGCATTTCTGGTGCTTGCACTGATTCCGCTGCATTTCAAAGAGATGAGCCGCATTTACGGGATTGTTGTCAAATCGGTTTATGTGACTTTTAACACCATCGGTGTGGTGGCCAATCTTTGCGATGTGGTTTACTTCCGCTACACCGGACGGCGCACCACTGGCACGGTTTTCGCCGAATTCAGCAACGAAGACAACCTTGTGTCGGTGTTTGCAACCGAAGCGCTGCACTCTTGGTACCTGATAATTGTTGGCGTGGCTATTCTGCTGATGTTGATTGTTTTATATCAGAACCCGCTTGTCGGAAAGAAGATTTCGGGCACTGTGGGCTACATCAAATACTACGCTTTGCGAGCAGTGTTTATGGCGGCGGTTCTGCTTCTCTGCATTGGCGGAATGCGCGGCGGCATCGACCGTAGCACGCGACCTATAACCATCAGTAATGCAAACCAATACATCAGCAATCCGGTTGAAGCGCCGCTGATTCTGAACACACCGTTCTCACTGGTGCGCACGTTCAACAAGAAACCGTTTGTCACGCCGTCGTATTTCTCACAGGAAGAACTCGATTCCATCTATACGCCTGTGCACCAACCCGTTGACAGCATAGTACAAAACGCGCCGGGCAAAGGCCGCAATGTGGTTGTCATCATCATCGAGAGTTTTGCACGAGAGTTTATCGGCACCTACAATCCGGAACTCGAAAACGGTCAGTACCAAGGCTACACGCCGTTCATCGACAGTTTGATGCAGCACAGCCTTTGGTTCTACGACAGCTTTACAAACGGCCGCAAGAGCATCGACGGAATGCCCTGCGTTCTCAGCAGCATCCCCTACTTCGTTGAGCCGTTCTTCCTTACCCCTGCCGCACTCAACTCGCTCGACGGACTGGCTGTAGAACTGAAAAACAAGGGCTACTATTCGGCCTTCTTCCACGGCGCCAAAAACGGCAGTATGGGCTTTGAAGCCTTTGCCCGCGCCACAGGTTTCGACGATTATTTCGGCCGCACCGAGTTCGACCAGAAACCTGAATTTGGCGGTGATGCAGAGTTCGACGGCTTTTGGGCCATTTGGGACGAGCCGTTCCTGCAGTATTTCTGCCATGAGATGTCGCAGTTCAAAGAGCCGTTTATGACGGCCGTTTTCACAGCATCGAGCCATCACCCCTACCAGATTCCGCAAAAATACGTTGAGCGTTTCCCTGAAGGGCCGCTACCTGTTCATAAGGGCATCCGCTACACCGACTACTCGCTGCGCCGCTTCTTCGACGAAGCACGCCGGCAGCCGTGGTTCAACAACACTGTTTTTGCCATCTGCAGCGACCACACCAACCTGACTGACCACGCTGAATATCAGACCGATTTGGGCGTTTTCACCGGCCCGGTCATTTTTTACGCGCCCGGCGACAGCACATTTATTGGCGGCCGCAAGGGTATTGCGCAGCAAATCGATGTTATGCCCACACTATTGAGCTATCTAGGCTACGACCAACCGTATATCGCTTTCGGTCAGGATCTTCTGCACACACCCGAATCTGAAAAATTCGCCGTAAGCTACTGCAACGGCATCTACCAGATTGTGATGAACGGCTACCTGCTGCAATTTGACGGCGCCAAGACAAAAGCCGTTTATGCATTGAGCGACAAATTGCTGGAAAACAATTTGATTGGGCAAATAGACAATCAGCAGCAGATGGAAATGGAAACCAAATTGAAAGCCATTGTCCAGCAATATATGAGCCGTATGAACGAAAACCGGATGGTTGTTCGCTGACCCGAATTCCGATAACTATCATGATGAATTTTTGTCGGTGCTAAAGGGAAAATCCGCGTTTTTACCCTAAAATCGCTGGGAAAAACCGCCGATTAAAGCCTTTTTTTGCCCATTTTCAAAACCGTTCGTTAAGTCAAACCCGCCGTTCGTTAAGTCAAGCCCGCCGTTCGTTAAGTCAAAACAACCGTTGGTTTGGCGTGTATTGCATTAAAAAAATCCCCTGATCACATTTGCAATGTCAGTCACAAACTGTCATTGTATAATAGATTGTGACGTATCGAACTATATTTTATTTATAAACTAAAAATTTTTTCAAAATGAGAAAATCCCTACTGATTCTGGCGGCTCTGATAGCCTTTGGCGGAATATCCGCGCAGGCGCAAGGGCCAAAAAACAAGCTCAACAAAGAGCGAAAAGAGAAACAAGAATGGCGAACCCCCTCGGACAAAAACCCATTCTTTAAAGCCAATGCGGCGAAAGACGGTTATGACGACCGGCTGAGAATTACGCCAACTGACGACAACATTGTGTTCACGCTCACTGGCTGCGAACAAACCAAAACCCGCCCGCTGGTGATTAAAAACAACGGAGCCGAAACTGTTAGTGCTGTTCTTGGCTCTTCACAATCTCAACCCGTTTTTACCAGTATAGCGGTAAACAACCAATATGCTAGCATAACATTCGTTGATGATTATGCCTACGCCATTGACAACTGGTGGGGAGAGCGACTTGTAAAATTAGATCTTAAGGATTGGTCTGTTGTGGATATTTCTTATCCAAATGGCTATTATTCGGGAATGGCCTATGATGGCAATAATTTTTGGTTGTCAGAGGAAGAAGGAGCGACTACAGTATATGCTTTCGACAAAAGCTTTAAACCAACAGGCGCCAGCTTCGACCCAGGATTTAACAGTGTTGTTGTATTTACCGGAACTGAAATATTAGCCATTGAAATGTATAATTATTCAGGAGCATCCCGTACCTATTCCTATAATACAAAAGGAAAAAAGATTGCCGATTATGGAATAATACCAATTCCTGTTGATAGAGCGGCTTTCGATTTGACAACCAACACTCTATGGGTTGGAAATGGAAATTATGATATGGGGCTCAAAGTGGAAAACGGACAATTACTGCCAACGAATATATTTCTGTCAGACACAAAACATTATTTAGCAGGTTTTGACAATGAGGGAACAGCTTATTTCTTCAAATGGGGCGACAACACCACATATAAGGGCAGTTTAAACTCCTTTAACGGTATTTCTTTCTCGCAAAGTTATTTCAAACTGCAGCCTGGCGAGCAAACCACAATCAACATTACTGCCACCCCTTTATATGGCTCGCGCGAATATGAATTAGTAGCCGCTGATTTTTCGAACTTTGTGACATATTTTTCACGTAAAATCATTGTCGATGCAGACATTGATGTTGAATACACAACAACCTTGCCCGTCTTCAACACGTTTGTCGGCTATCCACAATATGATACTGTATGGATAAAGAACACTGGTTGCATGCCCATTAGGCAGGCTGGTGATTTAAGTCTGCAAACAGGCTCTAATTTCACCATTTACGATTATGTGCTTCCTGAATTTTTCAATGATGAATTCTTAAAGGGTGAGTCTTTTGGTATCGTTATAAAATTCAATCCAACAGAGGCTGGCAATTTTACTGATGTGCTGACTATTCCCATTAATGGTGAACCTATTGAAATCGAGCTTACAGGCACAGCCACCGCACTTAACCAACAGATAGCTCTCACCAATGTTAATGCCACCATTACCGAGTGCGGATCACTTACTGTGACTGATGCCATCACAAACAACAACAATGTGCCTATGACGCTTTTAAGAAACTCAAACACTTATCTGTTTAAATTCAACGGACGCATGGAAGATGGTTATTGGGAACTAACCGATGCTGATGGTACGTATTTATTAAATGGGGATACAAGCGATAAAACCATTGATTTGCGTGCTGGTGTTTATACACTCAAAATGTACGATAGTGAAGGTGGCGGCTGGGATGGCTATATAGATGTGTTCGACGCCTATGGTAAAAAAGTGGTATCTAATGCAACAACCGCTTCGCACTACAACGCAGTAACATTTACCGCAACTGAGGCTTGGAGTACCACCATTGCTGCAAACTCAAGCATCGAGAGTTTTGTTATTCCAACTGATGCGCTTGCCTCATCGGGTACAACCATTTTAAAGGCTTATGTTCAAGGACTGAAAGAGCCTGTCGGAACTATAACTCTGAACACCACAGGTGGCGAGCCTGAATTTGCATTGTCAATATCTAACGAAACCACTGCTTCTGGATGTGTGATAGGTGAATTAGCGTTTGGGAATGTAATAATCGGCCAAGAAAAACAAGAGACATTCACTGTTTACAACAATGGCTGCGCCCCATTCCAAAACATGAGGTTGTATCTGCCTGATGGAGATATATACTTCTTGTACGGAAGTTACGTTAAAGAGGTGACTGGTATCACAATAGAACCACACGACTCTCTCGTAGTCGCTCTCAGCTATGAACCTACTACCGCAAACGGCACAAGTTCCTTCTGCATTTGGGATAACTATATCTCGGCAGACAACAACAATGGCAAACTTGCAGAAATAGACATAACCGGCACAGGTGTGGAAGCCCCCAAAGTGGAATACTCTTACGAGTACGATGAAGAAACTGGATTAGGCTTCAAACCCGACACCATCGATTGCAGCCAAAGCAGCGTAACACTCAAAGGTCGCATTGGCAACTCAGGCAACGGTCCACTTATTATTACCGAGCCTATCAATTTCCAATATCAAGCCGGAACCACAAACGATGGATATTTCTGTATATACGATAGCTATCGTAATCCAATATACGATATGAGCTATTACGAAAACGATTTTAATTTTTATTATAAGTTAGCCGAAGGTTCCTACTATATCTATTATGAAAATGACGTTCTGGCCAACAACGGCAAAATCATCGTAACCAGTGGCACTAAAACTCTGCTTACCATAAATTTGGAAGGTGCGGGTAACTATCAATACGTTCCGTTTACAATCGCCTCTACCGACCTTGTTCAACACACTATTGCCGCTAGCGACACCACCGATATTGAAATGACTGTCATTCCATACGAGATTGACGATGTGAATACATTCGAATATTCGCTCTTTACCAACGATCCGAACAATCAGTATATTACCATGCAGGGCAAGGTTATCGTTGAAAACGCGCCCAAACTTAAATTCCCTGCAGAACTTGATTTTGGCAATGTTGCCCTAGGCATTAACAAAGACATTCAATTGAACTGGGTGAACGAAGGCTGCGGCTACTATAGTGTCGAAAATTTCTGGCTGGAAACCAACTCGGGCCCGTTCAATAACAATCTGTCGGTTATCAAATTCAGCCCAACAGCTGCCGGTTCGTTTACAAACACACTCAAGGTGGCTACCGAATACTCCAAATGGGATGAAACTGTAAAAGACACCTTCAAGATAACTTTGAAAGGTGTTGGTATTGCGCCACCGGTAGTCGACTACAATGGCGAGACCATTGTAATTGAGGCCGCAGATGGCGCAACATCGGTAACTGTAACTTCGGCCACCATCAGCAACACCGGTGCAACGGACTTGCTGCTTACCGATAACACTCATACCATACTGCATGTGTACACCGGCACCGGAAGTTCTCTTTCAAGTATCGGTTTGTATCTATATAAGGTGGATGAAAATGGAAATACCGTAGGTTCTGCTTTGGAATCTTGGGACCGTGGCACTTATAATTATAACGATAAGCTCTTTGATTACGATTTAGGTTGTCTTCCTGCCGGAAATTACGCTGTGGCGATGTATGATGCGGGAAACTACAATTGGAACGAAGGTTATGTATGGGTAACTACCGCTGACGGAACAACCGTATTGCTCGACAAAACCACAAAACAGAACTATGGCTCTGCTAATAAATATGGCTATTTCACAATTGCCGAGCCGAAGACAATTGTAGTCGCAGCCGGCAGCTCCACCAACATTGTGTGGAACATCCCTGTAAAAGGTTTGCAGCATAATGAAGACGGCTACAGCTTCCAGCGTGTTTACCAAACCAACGATGCCAGCGCACCGAATGTTACGATAAATGTTTTGGTTAACATTCCTTACAAGTATGCTTACGACTATGACAAAAACCCGGTTGTGTTCACTCCTGTTCACACTGGCGAGAAGGCTTACTCGTCGGTATCGCTGCGCAACCAAGGTACAAGTGAAGTTTACTTTGCCGGCACTGCTTGGTTTAAAAAAGGCGATTATTTCGAATTTGTTTCGAAATCGTCAAACTATGCTTATGTGGACGAGCCTATCGTTTACAGTATGAAATTCCTCGGTAGCAATGTGGCTGGTACTTACCGCGATACCCTTCTCATCGACCGCTACCCGGCAGCCCCTGATACTATTGCGGTTGTTGCCACCGTTACCAACACTCGGGTGATTGCCGTAAGCACCCCGAACAGCCGCTATGCTGTTGCCGGCGATGTGATTGACATCAACGTAACCTTCGACGCACCGGTAATTGCTGATGAGGACGAGGATTTGGCTTCGATGCCAAAACTGCTGATGAACACCAACAGCTTTGCCGAACTCGACAGCCTTGCCTTCGACACCAACCGCGACGACCTCTACACATTCACATTCCACTATTCGGTTGTGAACGCCGACAACGTTGCTCTGTTCGATTACAAAGAAGACACCATTTATTTGAACGGCCACAAGGTGATAGACATTGCTGGCAACGAGTTCGACGAAGTGAAACTGCCTGCAGTTGGCACATTGGCAAGCACCTTCCCTGTAACCATCGACAACAAGGCGCCGCAGTTGGTTGACTCTATATTCGACCTCAACGTTACCGATATGACGCTGTTGCTCACAATCGAGTTCAGCGAGCAGATTACCGGTTTCGACGAGAGTTGTATCACTCTCACTGGCGCAACGCTCGTTTCGCTTGCCACAAAAAATAACATCAACTACTCTGCTGTTGTGACTCTCGATCCATGCGTTGATATCAATGTGGAAATTGTCGCCACCCTGAAAGACCTGGCCGGCAACACGAAGAATATTAACGAGACGAAAACAATCCCGGCCATCCACAGCTACGATGCCACTGTTGTGGCCCCAACCTGCACCACTGAGGGCTACACTCTGATGGTCTGCAGTCTCTGCAAGCATGAGGAGAAGACCAATGTGGTAGCCGCCACTGGTCACAAAGCTGGTGCAGCTGTTAAAGAGAATGTTGCCGCCGACGGCTCATACGACGAGGTTGTATATTGCACAGTCTGCGGTGCCGAACTTAGCCGCACTCACGTTGACGCACCTTCTGCCATTGCCGACAATGCTACAGGCCTGGTCATCTACAGCCTAAACGATGCAATCATTGTTGAAGCCGCTGAGGCCATTGATGGTGAAATCGCCATATTCGATATGAACGGCCGCATGGTTGCCAAAGAATTGGCTGTCGGCACACGCACTGAGATTAAAATGCCTACCGAAGGTGTTTACGTTGTAAGTGTTAACGGCGAAAACAAACGTGTGGTGGTTTATTAAACTGAGATAAAAACGGGGTGCCCATGTGGCACCTCTGTTTTTACGATAACGCTGATACAGAAAGAGTCAGTGTATTTTTCTCATGATTGGGTCCGGGGCGAAAGCTCCGGGCTTTTTTTATGCCACATGCAGTTATAAATCGTCACAATAATTCATAAGGCCGGGTTCAAACTGAATCGGTCTTTTTTTTAATTCAGCACCAGATAATCGTAGTGTACAAACGGGCGACTCTGCTTCTTGCCCATACATTCAATCACTGTTTGTGAGTCATACATGGCACGACCTATGCCAAGCTGCTGGCCGTCCGGACCATAAATGCCGACAATATCGCCCTTTTCAAACGTGCCTTCAACGCCGGTGATGCCGATAAACAGCAAGCTGGTGGCCTTATCGCCCGTCAGAGCGTCCATCGCGCCTTGGTTGACAGTCACATAACCTTTAGCAAACGACTGCGAATGAGCCAGCCATTTCTTAACGCTAGTGGTCTTGCTATGCGGCATGAAGTGGGTGAAATCCTGCAGACGGTTGTTTACAATGTCGAGCAGAACATTATCGCGGGTACCGTTGGCGATGAACACATTGATGCCTTCGCCAGCGATTTTGGCGGCAATCGAGCATTTGGTGAGCATTCCGCCGCGGCCGAAGCCCGATTTTGTCGGGGCAATGTATTTCTGAAGCGATGCAAATCCTGTGTCAATCTTTCGGATAAGTTTTGAATCGGGTTGGTCGGGGGCACCGGTAAAAACACCGTCAATATTCGACAGAATGAAGAGCGAGTCACAGTTCATCATCGATGCAATCAACCCCGAAAGTTCATCGTTATCGGTGAACATCAGCTCGGTGACCGAAATCGTATCGTTCTCATTCACAATTGGTATCACCTTGTTTTCAAGCATTGTGGTGATGCAGTTTTTCATGTTCAGATAGTGGCGGCGGTCGCCGAAATTTTCTTTGGTGGTGAGCACTTGGGCGCACACAAGTCCTTGATCGCTAAAAAGTTGCGTGTAGAGCGACATCAGTTTCACCTGTCCCACCGCTGCCCAAAGTTGCTTTGCGGCTACAAGATCGGTTTTCTTCGACACCGCCACACTGCCGCGTCCTGCAGCCACTGCACCCGATGACACTACAATAACTTCGGTGCCCGATTTCTGCAACGTCACAATCTGCTCAACTAAATTTGTGATACGCGCCGAGTTGAGCGAGCCGTCGGCCTGCGCCAGAACGTTGCTGCCAATCTTTATGGCAATCCGTTTGAATTTATTCTGCATTTTCTGTATCTGTTTCGTTTTCTGTTTGTTCGCTTTCACTAGTGTTTTCACTGTCGCTTTCGGTTTCCTGCTCACCGCCCTCAACATCATCGTCAGGAACATACACATTTCCGTCTTCGTCGACAATCTGATCGTCCTCGTCAACTGCCTGACCTTGTAAGTGTTTCATGAAGTCGTTTTTCTTCTTGTTTTCGGCCATCATGAACATATACGACGCCTCGCCCTTCTGTGCCGGTGCCTTTCGGTCGCCACCCTTGATTGAGTGGATGATGTCGTTGAACCGTTTGTCGGAACTCAACACCTGCATAAATCCGCGCTTGTAAGAGAAGAAGTACCACAAGTCGGGGGTGATTTCGAGATAGAGAGTCAGCCCGTCGCCGCTGCGTTTGCGTTCAACCTCAAGCACACCCTTCACCTTCTTGTTCAACTGCGCGCCGTTCAGGTTGGCAATGCCGAGTTCACCGGTGCTCTGCCAACAGTTCACCTTCTTGTTCCATGTCATATGCAGTTCCGAGAACATGAACGTGGTGTTCAGCTCGGGCGGAATCACGTTGAGTGTGCCAAAAATGCGCTGCTCGTTGAACATCTTCTTAGCTGCCGCCGAACCCAGAATTGAGCGAACGCCGCGCGTGTAAGTGTCGCTTATCAAACTTGCCGCGCCCAGTGTCTGAATGGCCTTGATGGTATCCGAAATCAGCTTCATGGCCTCAGCCGGGATGAAGAAGTTGAGCGTTGTGATCATGTCGAGTGTGTACTTGTCGGCATCAATGTCGTACACCGTCGTGCCTTTGTTCACCAGCTTCACACGTCCCAGATTGGCCACCAGATTGATGTCGCCATCGGAATTGATGGTGCAACCGTTCTTGTTGATGCACAGATAATTATCCAAGCTGTCAGGCTGAGCCATACGCTCTTTGGTGCTGATTTCGTAAGCGCTGTTTTTCGCATTGTAGTGCAGATAGCCCGTTGCCGTGGCCACCGGCACGTTGCTGTAGAGTTTGCGCGGTGTCAGGAATGCCGGGTAGATGTGGACTGAATCGGTAGCCATCATTCCGCCCGAAACCAGGAACTCGTCGCCCTGACTCATCGGCTGATCGTCAATCGGGATATAGACATCTTTCGGATCGATTTCGTCGTTGAACTTAACCCAGCTTTCACCAATGCTGCAGCCGTGGTGCATCTTGGTCGAGCCGATGAAGCGCAGCAGTGGGTTGCGGGCTTCCATCTTCACTTGGCCCTGATAACTGAAGTATGGCGACAGGCTGAAATCCTCTTCTAATCGGATTTTGCCGTTGGCGTAAGTCTGCCCTGTTGAATCGACAGCAATCGGGTCGAAGCTGATGTACTCAACCGTTCCGTCCGACTCGATGTAAGTGTAGTCGCCGTGGCCATAGTATTGCTTACGCGACATAATGTCGACCGAAACATCCTTGAAATTGTGGTATTTGGTCTCAGTGTTGGCCAGCAATTTGGCGCCAGTCAAGGTCTTCAGCTTGGCCATCGGCATCACCGTCACCTCGCCGTTAGCCGGGAAGATGTGAGCGTCGGCCACTGCCACCAAGTTAACTCCATGAGCTGATATCACATTGGTTTTCAGATCGAAATCAGCCACAGATGAAACCCAGTTGAGTGAATCCTGTCCTTTGTGAACCGACAGGAACAGCGACCCTTTTGGCAGATCTTGCGATTGTGCAGGCGTCGGTTTAACAACATTGCCATTGGCAAACATGTGAGTTGCCTTAGTCGATGCAAACTGCATCTTCTTTTCAACCATCTTCCACGAGAACTGTTCAACCCAGGCTGCATACAGGTTCTCTGGGAAGTCGATGCGGCCGTCACCAAGGTTCGATTTGAAGGTCGCCAGTTTGCCGACCATATCTACGTCAACCCGCACATTTTCTGTAGCAATGGCAAGGTTTTCCGACAAAGTAGAGTTCAACTCAAATTTCGCATTCAAGCTGTTGAAAGTTGTATGCTTGAAATCGAAGCGCGCCGATGTAAGCCGCGCATCGTAAAGCTCAACTTTTCCGCCGCCATCCATCGATTTTGAGTGGTAGTTGAGTTTTCCGCTGAAAGCAACTTCGCCGTCATACATCCGCAAGGGTTGCCCCAGGTCTTTCATCGCCAGCACGTCTTTGTAAGGTTCCCAGTGAGCGTAAACCTTTGTGCCAATCACATCGGTATGCACACCCTTCTGCTCAGCAATGTTCAGCGCCGAAGTGACGCCGTTGGTCGAGTCGGGGAAGAAGATGAAATCGTTCGACATCATACGGGCATCGGAATAGTCAATCTCGCCATTGCCGCGCAAGCCCATATTACTCAGCCACAAGCTATTGTTGAAGCGGCCTGTGCCGCGGTAGACCGGATATCCGTTATTTGGTGTCTGCTCAACAAAACCCAGCGAGTTATCCTCTTGAAGCACAAGCTTCTGCTTGATGACTGGGAAAATGTCGGCAGAGTGCAGCTCGCCTTCGAATCCCATACCTTCAGTCGAAAAACTGTTCAAACTGTCGATGGTATAAGGATAAACCTGGAAATAGAATGTATCGCGCGTGTACTTGCCATCCTGGATGTCGGGATCGTCGTAATAAACGTAAGAGTCTTTTTCACTGGCAAAAATCGGGTACTGCAGCAAGTTCTTGCGACCCGATTTGTTGTCGGGCTCGTCGATTTTCAGTTTTCCGGTAATACTTTCGATGGTGCTCTGCACATTGGCCAGCAACTGCCGTCCCTGCTCGTCCCAGCCGGCTTTTACGCGAATGTTCAGCGAGTCGACGTGGTTCAGCTCAACCATAAAATCGTTGTAGTTGAAGTTGAAATTGGTTCCGTGGAAGGTGAACAAACCGGCGTCAATACGGCCGCCAAAATCGAAACTCATATCCTTCTTGACCAGAATTTCCTCGTTTTTCGGATAGAACATCACATTCTGTCGTTCGCTCACGTTCACCACCGGAACGCCCTGAATGGCCAAATCCATATTTTTCAAGTTAAGCACAGCGTTGGTCGCGCCCATGGTGGTCTGCGACTCAAAACGGATAAGGTCATAGTCGATTTTCTCAACAATGCAGTCGAGATAACGGTAGAGTTTCGGCTTGATACGGCAGATTCCGGTTTTTGTATCAAAATCGACTATACCCTTGTATGTCAAGCTTATAAGCAAACGCTTTGTCACCGTCAGACTCATTCTGATGTGGCGCGAGAATTCATCGGCGTCAAACACATCTGTGCCGTATTTGCGGGCATAGCTGCGCAGAAGCAGGTAGGGGTGAACATCCTCGAGTCCCTGGTCCTCATAATAGCGCTCGGCGCTGAAATAGTTTTCCGACTCAAAGGTTGCCGTACTGATACTACTACCCAAAATATTGGTAAAGTAGATTTTAGAATCGTCCATCTTCCAACTCAACAAACCAAAGTTCATTTCCATATTGTGGTATGAGTCGTAATACGGGCTTCGCGACAGGTTCTCCGGACTGTTGTCACGAATCAGGCTGATCTCTCTGTTGGCATCGGCATATTTGAACTGCAGGCCCGGATGGTAGATTGAATCGTTTCCAATGTTCATACGAATTTTGGCGTTGGCCGATGTGATGGCGTTCTTGCGGATGCCGAAATACTCCGATTTGACTTCAAGAAAGAGCTGCTTTTTGAGCAGTGTGTCGCCTTGCTCGTTCACATATTCCACATCGCGGAAGATTGAAACCGTGGCAGGTTCGGCGCTGGTGCCTGTTCCGGCCACCTTGTCACCCATAATGGTGAAACCGCCATTGTAATTGATATCAGTGAAAAGCCCCTCAATATCAAATGTTTTCTCATTGCTTCGGAACTGCGGGTACGACGATTTTCCCGTCTTGGTTGTCTCCATCACCTTGTCGGTGAGTGTGCCTTCAAGCGGATAGCCGAAATAACCCAAGTGATAGAAAATCACGTTTTTAATTGAGTATGACGATTTAGTGAGCAGAATCGAGTATGAGTCGATTTCGGCCCACGACGTGTCGCGCGATATTCCGGCGTTCTCCCAATAAACAGTTGCCTGGCCGCCCTTCCACCGGTTCGAGATTGGGTTGTAGATACCCTTGGTGTCGTAAATAACAATACTGTCTTTGCGCACAATGCACTTAAGATCAAGGCTGTTAAAATAATAGCAGACCGTGTCGTTGATTTTGTTGATCTCGAAATGGCTGTTGCTGCTGACCCACCGCATACTGCCCTGCTGATAGATGGCCTTGTCGCGCAACATATAGATGATACTCACTACATATTTGTCTATATCATTGAGTTTCATCGATTTGTCATAAACAATGGTGTTAAGACCGTCGCACCACTCCTTGTAGTTGCCCTGCTGCGTCATCTCGTTTTGGCAAAACACTAGCAAAGCATTGATATAATTGAAGATATGCGGAAAATTCCGTGCGCGGCGCGCCACCATCTGGTTGGTGAGCTCGTAGATTTTCTGCTGTTGCTCCTCAGTGAACGAGCCGCCATGCCAGAACGGCTCAAACTCTTTGAGCAACAATTTGCCGCTTTCGTAGTTGGCGTCCGATTTCGAGAAAAAAACCTTCAGCTCGTCAATAAACTTGTATGGATCAGGGCTGAACTTTGTTGTTTGGTTTTGTGCAAAAACATTGCCAACCATTGTGGCGCACAACCCGACTATCAGCAGTAATCTTTTCATCTTCAATATTATGTGATTATTTTGTCTTTATAAATCGAGCCGACACCCACTCGTCGCGCTCCAAAACCTTCTCAAACCGCAACGCCAACTGGCTGGCTTTTTCCCGGATTATGTCAAGGTCGGCAGCGTAGAAGCCGCTCAAACAGAGCAGGCCACCGGCAGCAAGCGAACGGCTGTAAGTCGGCATCTGGTCGAGCAGAATGTTGCGGTTGATATTGGCCAAAATGATATCGAATGTGCCGCTGATTGCCTCAACACCGCCCTCAACAGCTGTCAGCGCCACATTGTTGCGGGCAGCGTTCTCCAGCGTGTTTTCAACCGACCAATGGTCGATGTCGATGGCAACAGCACTCCCTGCGCCCAGTTTCAGCGCTGCAATGGCCAGCACACCCGTGCCACAACCCATGTCGAGCACCTTTTTGCCAGTCAAATCGATATCGAACAGCTGGCGAATCATCAGCGTGGTGGTGGCATGATGCCCTGTGCCAAAAGCCATCTTCGGCTCAATCACGATGTCGAGCTGGTATGCGGCGTCATAATCGTGGAACGGTGCACGAATGCGGCAGCGGCCGTCGATGGTTATCGGCGTGAAACTCTTCTCCCACTCGGCGTTCCAGTCAACATCAGGCATAGGCTTGCTCTCAACCGTCAACTGCTCAAATAGCGGCCTGACCGGCTCAATAGCGGCCTCGGTAGTCTCACTGCTGAATGCGTCGGCCGGGATATATGCCGACAACCCGGTTGGTGTGTCCATAAAACTGTCGTACCCTATTTCGGCAAGCAACGCCGCCAGAATCTCACGATTTTCAGGAATGGCCGGACTAAAAGTTAGTTGAGTTTCAATATATTGCATTATCGACAAATTTCGGACAAGATAATATTTATTTAGGATTTAGAATGTAGGAATTAGCAATTAAGCAAGCATTTGAAATGGAAAGCGGCATTTTGCCGAACTTTTTGTGTGACACTATTGCCAAAATTTCTACCTTTGGTTGTTTTTTTGAAAAGAAAAAGTGTTATGGAAAACATTGATTGGGCCAACATAGGATTTGGCTACAGAAAGACCGACTACAATGTCCGCTGCTACTATCGCGACGGCAAATGGGGCGAAATTGAAGTTTGCTCCGAAGAGACAATCCCGATGCATATGGCTGCCACCTGCCTACACTACGGACAGGAAGCCTTTGAAGGCTTGAAGGCATACCGCTGCCCCGACGGCAAAGTGCGAGTGTTCCGCTCTGACGAGAACGCAGCCCGCCTGCAATCGACCTGCCGCGGCATTTTGATGCCTGAGCTGCCAACCGAAACTTTCAATAAGATGATTGATATGGTGGTGCGCCTGAACGAGAAATATATTCCGCCCTACGAGACCGGCGCAACTCTCTATCTGCGTCCGCTGCTCATCGGCACAAGCGCACAAGTGGGCGTTCATCCGGCATCGGAATATCTGTTCCTGATTTTTGCAACACCGGTGGGCCCGTACTTCAAAGGCGGATTTGCCTGCAACCCATACGTCATCATCCGCGAGTTCGACCGTTCGGCTCCGCTCGGCACGGGCATCTACAAGGTGGGCGGAAACTACGCCGCCAGCCTGCGCGCCAACAAAATGGCTCACGACCTTGGCTATGCCTGCGAGTTCTATCTCGATGCCAAAGAGAAGAAATATATGGATGAGTGCGGTGCGGCTAACTTCTTCGGTATCAAGAACAACACTTACGTGACGCCGAAATCGACTTCGATTCTGCCGTCAATCACCAACAAGAGTCTGATGCAGCTTGCCGAAGACCTTGGAATGACGGTTGAGCGCCGCCAGATTCCGGAAGAAGAGCTGGCGACATTCGAAGAAGCCGGCGCTTGCGGAACAGCTGCCGTCATCTCGCCAATCTCGAAGATTGACGACCTTGAGCAGAAAAAGACCTTCGTCTTCTCGAAGGACGGCAAACCCGGTCCGGTTTCGACGAAGCTCTACAACCTGCTGCGCGGCATACAGTACGGCACCGAGCCCGACAAACACGGCTGGACGAGAGTGGTTATTGGATAAATTAGATTTTAAATGATTATAAATGGGAACGCTCCTTGCCTTCGGGCTTGGGGCGTTTTTTATGGCCTTTTTGCACCGTTTGGTGCCGAAAATGTGATTTTTTCCACATTTTTGGTATGAAAAATGTGATTTTTTCCACGTTTTTGGCATCAAATCAAATAGGAGAACGAACTAATCCCACAAAAAAAAGCCTGCACCCTAACAACGGATGCAGGCCTTTGTGTTTTTAGAAATTGTCTGATTATTTGTGGCGAACAGGGCGGATAGGACATCCTTCTTCGCGACTTCCTACGCCTGACGGCGAGCAGTAATAGTCAAAGCAGCTACAACTATGAGCATTGTAACAATAATTCTCGGACAGCGAGCTGGACCAATATTTGCAATAGCTGCCATCTTGGTTGACGTGCCGATTGTGTGCAAAGCCTGCTGCGGGAAGGAAAATGTGCGCATCGGACAATGTGTACGACACTAACGATATGTCATTTTTAGTTTTTTTTACACCTCTGTCGCTATCGGCTTTTGCTTTATAAATTATGTAGCCGCTTACGAACGTATAATCATCGTTGTAATTATATGTCCATCGCCAATAGCATTCGTTGCCAAGTTCAATCCAATCGTCATTACTTGGGACTGAGAAATTGGCGCCGATTAAAACGGCTGCAACATCATCGGTAGGCTCGAGGATATTTTTGTTGTCAACCGGGCCTTTGGCGGCATCATAGTTATATTTTGTAATTGAACTGTCGGTACTATTGTAATAGTTATAGTTCTCAAAATCGTAAGTAGATTTCGGTTGGGTTTCTCCCCACGCATAGTAATGGCCATATTTCCATGGTTGTTCGGCGCCCAAATTGCAAGTTGCCCAAAGATTGCCGCTGGGCAGTCCTAAATCGACAGTTGTAACAGCGATAAATTTTGCAGCAATGGTTATGTCGGTTCTGCCAACATTTATTATGCGTGGATTGGTTGTGCTACCGTCATCCCATTGGCTGAAATAGTAACCGTCAGATGCTATGGCCGTGAATGACAGACTATCGCCAGGTGCGTAGCGGCCACTTTCAAAACCGCCAATGGTGCCGTGGCTGTCGGCAGTTATGGTTACAAGCGGATTCTTGCGGAATTCGGCATAAAGATTCACAGCCACATCAGAAACCACAAGACTGCGAGGGTTGTCGGTGCTACCATCGCGCCATCTGCTAAAATAATAGCCTTCGGCAGGAACAGCCGTAAACACAACAGTTTCACCTTCTTTGTATTCGCCGTTTTGTCCTTCAACAGTTCCGCCTTCAGTTGCAGTCGCTTGAACCATATATGTGGGTTCTTCTTCTTTTTTGCACCCTGCGAACACCATCGAAATCAATGCAACGCCAAATGTTGCCCATAATAGTTTTCTCATATCAATATTATTTTTTACAAAATTAGCGTTTTGTGCGGATTAGCAAACAGTTGCCTTTTTACCGAAAAAAATCCGCACCGACGGCTATCAGAACCAACCAAATTCCGTATCACTGCAATTTTTTTTATTCCGAAAAACGCAACAAAAATGGCAAAGATTTTCAACGACGTATCAAGAACATTTGGCGAGTTTCTGCTGATTCCGGGACTCACAACCAAACAGTGCATTCCCACAAACGTGTCGCTCCGCACGCCGCTTGTGAAATTCAAGAAGGGCGAAGAGTCGGCCATCAACCTGAACATTCCGTTATTTTTTGCTGATTTGACACCGCGGCTTATATCGCTGGCGGGGATGTAGAAGAATGGCTACAACCGGTTAAACAGTTCTTCGTCAATCTCGGTGAGTGAATGAAGAACGGCATCGGCGACACCGTACTCACGGCGGCCGGCGAGTTCTTTGTCGGGCACGGCAATCACCTTCATACTGGCGGCTTTACCGGCAATCACGCCAAAAATCGAGTCTTCGAGCACCAAGCACTCTTCGGGTTTGACACCAAGGCTGGCGGCTGTGGTCAGGAAAATCTCGGGGTGCGGCTTGCCATACTTTACATTCTCGGCCGACTGAATGACATTGAAATAATGGCGCACGCAAAGTTTGTCGAGCACTGCATTGATGAGCGACATTGCCGAAGCTGAAGCCAAAGCCATTGTGCAGCCACGCTTTGCAAACAGCTGTGCGGCCTGGTGGACACCCGGCATTGGCTCGGCGTAGGTGGTGACCAAGCGCGTCACTTCGGCAAGAATCTCGCTGGCTGTCTGACGCTTGTCGGTTATGTGACCGGGATAAATGGCGTTCCAATGGGCAACCACATTGTCGAGCCGCATACCCGTTGTTGAGCGGCACTGCTCTTCGGTGAGCTCGATGCCCCTGCTGCCAAAAACGGTGCGCTCGGCCATACGCCAAAACGGCTCCGAGTCAACAATCAGGCCGTCCATATCGAAAATGACTGATTTTATCATTGCTGTCGGTTTTGCGGGCAAAAATAGAGATATTATTCAGATTGACGGATGGTTTTGGCATCGGTGGACGCCAACGGCAAAAAATTACGTAACTTGCGGCCCTAAAAAATCAGGAAATGAAACATCTGTTTGCAATTCTGGCATTGGTTGCCGCAGCCCACACGGCGCTGGCGCAGACACGCCCCGTAGCCGATATGGCAAAGTTTGAGAACCAACTGAAAACCACCGCCGAGAAACTGAAATCAATTGAGAGCGACTTCACGCAGGTGAAGCACCTTGATATGTTCGACGAAGATGTGACTTCGAAAGGTCGATTCTACTATCTGAAAGACAACAAGATAAGTTTGGATTACTCGAAGCCGTTGAGCTACCTGATTGTGATTAACGGTGGCCGGCTGAAGATTGTGGCCGACGGCAAAAAGAGCGTTATGCAGCTCAATATCAACAAGATGATGAACGAGATGCAGGATATGATAACCGCCTGTATGGTTGGCGACCTGAGCCGTATGAACAACAATTACGAACTTACGTATCAGGAAGATGACCGCCAATATATTGTCAGCATCACACCGCGAAGCAAGACGGTGAAAGAGTATGTTTCGGCCATCGAAATCAGGCTGAGCAAGGCCGATATGTCGGTTGACCAACTGCGGATGTACGAAAACGAAGCCGACTACACCGACTACCGCTTCACCAACAAGCGCTTCAACCAAATTACCGACGAGAGCCGGTTCAAAATCGACTGATGGCTCGCCGATTGCCGAAAATATTGATGGTCAGCATTTTCTGCCTTGCGGCGAATGCGGTTTTTTCGCAGCCGATAATCGTGCCCGGAAAGACAGCACGGCACAATCTGCAAATCGACACCCGCGGCAACCATCTGAGCGGAATGATGATTGCCCGCCCCACAGCCGCCGGTCCGCGCGTGCTGGCCACATCGTACTTCGGCCCCACCATCTTCGACTTCACCCTTGCTCCCGACTCGCTGAAAGTGAACAGTTGCGTTGAGCCAATGCGCCGCCCTAAGGTGCTGGCTTTGCTCGAACGCGACCTGCGAGTGATTTTGGTGGACCGTAATCGCGCCAAGCTGAAAAAACAAACGCCCGGCCTGGAACTGCGGAAAAGCGGACACGGTTTCAGTAAATCAGTATTCACAATAACTTATAACGCCGAAGGAAACATTGATCAGGTGCTGATTAAACACCCGTGGATAAGGCTGCGGATGACGCTCGAAGAGTTGAAAAATGACTCGAAGGATTGAGCGATCAAATCCAACTTGGCAAAAATCCTAACTTCTAATTCCTAAATCCTGAATATATTTGCCCGCTATGAATCAGAACGGAACCGATACCGATTGGCGCGCGGCGCTCGACAGACTCAATATTGTGGTTGTGATACCGACGTACAACAACTGCAAGACCATTGGGCAGGTGGTGGCCGATGTGAAGCAGTATGCCAACCACGTTATCGTTGTCAACGACGGCTCGACTGACGATACAGCGCAGATTCTGAGTAAGATAGACGACATTGAAATTCTGACTCACGAGCGCAACCGCGGTAAGGGAACGGCCCTGAAAAACGGCTTGTGCAAGGCCAAAGCCGACGGTTTCCGCTATGCCATCACCATCGACAGCGACGGGCAGCACTTTGCATCGGACATTCCGACATTTGTCAGTGAGATTGAACAAACACCTGACAATCTTTTGGTTGGCTCGCGCAATATTCAGGCCGACAATATGCCTGGCAAAAACACCTTCGCCAACAAATTCTCGAATTTCTGGTTCCGCTTGGAAACGGGCGTCAACTTGCCCGACACGCAATCGGGCTACAGGCTCTACCCGCTGACGCAAATGAATGTGCAAAAATGGTATTACACAGCCAAATACGAGTTTGAGTTGGAAGCACTGGTGTTTGCGTCGTGGGGCGGCGTTGCGGTCAGGAATATTCCTGTCCACGTCTATTATCCGCCTGAAGGTGAGCGCGTTTCGCACTTCCGCCCTGGCCGCGACTTCACACGCATCAGCATCTTGAACACCATTCTGGTGCTGATTGCCTTGCTATGGATTTATCCGCGCAACTTCTGCCGCAAGTTCACACGCGAGAACATCAAACGCTTCATCGACAACAACATAACCCACTCGCCCGACTCGAACGCACGGCTGACGGCAGCCATAATGCTGGGCATTTTTATGGGCATTATCCCAATTTGGGGCTATCAGATGATTGTTGCATTTGCCATTGCCCACCTACTGAAACTCAATAAGATACTAACGCTTGTGGCATCGAACATCAGCATTCCGCCAATGCTGCCGTTCCTGATTTACGGCAGTTACATCACGGGGTGCAAGGTTATGCAAGTGCCTATAGAGTTGACTTTGAGCAACATCACGCTCGAAAGCGTCAAGCACTCGCTGCTGCCGTACATTGTCGGAAGCATTGTATTCGCGGCCTTGTGCAGTGTGGTTGTAGGCGCGGTTGTGCTGGGGCTGCTGACGGTTTTCAGAAGAAAAAAACAGGCTGGCAATCACTAACGCGCTGAAAGCGCAATGACAACATAGCCAAAGGCAAGCGAAGCGGCGCCCTGGGTAACGTTGCAGCGCAACATTGGCGCCCTACAGGGGCAAATCATAAAAATGCCATAATATAAGTTACGCTTACAGCGCGGAAATAAAGATGAACAAGATTCTGTTTTTAAGCCTAATTGGTTACTTTTGCCGAAAATTTTTTTGAAGATTTTCCCAAACGGGACACACGAGCAATGAGCAAAATATTCATAGGTCTCTATCACTTTTTCGAACACCGCAAAGTACTGTTCTACAGTTTTTTGGTAGTCAGCGTTGCGCTGATGGCCGTGGTTGTGTCGCGAATCAGTTTCAGGCAGAACGTAACCGATTTCTTTCCTGCGGCAGGCGACAACGACAAGACCGCCGAAGTATTTCAGAATCTGAACGTTAAGGATAAGATTGTGGTACTATTCTCACCGCGTGCGGGTGAGCCTGCCGACAGTCTGATTCAGGTGGCCGAAGAACTTGAGCAAACCCTGCTGACCGAAGCCGCCGACTACCTGAGCGGCATTCTGCTGCGCATCGACAACCAGATGATTGGCGGCGTAAGCGATTTCGTCTATGCGCATCTACCCATCTTCCTGACCGACAGCGACTATGTGCGGCTCGACACCATCATCACCCGCGACGGCATTGCCAGTCGGATGCGCCAGAACTACCAGAACCTGGTGTCGCCCATCGGTGTGGGCTCACGGCAGTTCATCTTGCGCGACCCGATGGGGATGGGTCTGCAAATACTTGAGAATCTGCAAGATTTCGAGATAGAGTCGGACAACGTGGTGGTTGACAGTTACCTGTTCACCGCCGACACATCGACCTTGATGATGGTGCTGACGCCAAAATACAATATGGGCCGCATCGGTGAGAACGAAGGACTTGTAACTATTATCGAAGATAACATCAACAAAATGAACAAGATGCACACGGGCGTCAAAACCGAGTATTTCGGCGGGGCGTCGGTAAGCGTCTACAACGCGCGGCAAATCAAGAACGACACGGCGCTGACTTCAATCGTGGCGCTGATTGTGATTGTGGTGTTCATCTCTCTCATTTTCAAACGCAAACGCACCGTTCCGCTGATAATCGTTCCCGCACTTTTCGGCTGCCTTTTCGCGCTGGCGCTCATTGCTCTGCTGAAAGGCGAAATCTCATCAATAGCCATCGGGGCGGGCGCGGCGGTCATCGGCATTGCGTTGAGTTACTCAATCCATATGCTGGCGCACCAGAACCACGTGCGCACCGTCGAGCAACTCATCGACGAACTGGCCTACCCGCTCACGGTGGGCAGTTTCACCACCATCGGCGCCTTTTTTGCGCTGGTTTTCACATCGTCGGCGCTGCTGCGCGATTTCGGACTTTTCGCATCACTCACGCTCATCGGCACCACGCTTTTCTGCCTGATTTTTCTGCCACATTTCCTTAAAGGTCAGGCCGATGTGAAACGCGGACGGATGCTGCGGCTCATCGAAAAAATCAACGCCTATCACTACGAGCGGAACCGCTGGCTGGTGGGCGCGCTGCTGGTTGTGATTGTGGTGAGTTGCTTCACCGCGGGCCACGTGCGCTTCAACAGCAGCCTGATGGATATGTACTACGAGCCCGAGCACCTGAAGGCGGCCCGTGAGAAGTTGGAATCGTACTACGACGGCGACGAGAAGACAGTGATGTTTGTGAGCGTGGCCCCCACCGACGATTCGGTGCTGACCGTCTACAACCGCATCAACGCCCGACTCGACAGCCTGCGGCAGGCAGGGCTGATTCGCGACTACGCATCGGCCAGCCGATTTGTGGTGAGCCCCAGCGAGCAACGGCGGCGCATTGCGCTGTGGCGCGATTTCTGGACAACGGAACGCCGCCAGATTCTGAACGAATCGCTGCAGAGCGAAGCCGAGCGTTATCACTTCAAAGCCAGCGCCTTCAGCAGTTTCCACCGATGGTTCGACGGCGATTTCGAGCCCGTCGACCTGAGCCGCACCGACGGCCCGTTCGGAACGCTGATGCAGGAATGGCAGGTGCCGTCAGACAACTCAAAGATGCTCATCACGCAAGTGCGCCTGGCCGACACTTGCAAACAGCAGGTTTACAGTCTGATGAGCGACAGCCGCGATATGGTGATTTTCGACCGCGCCTTCTTCACTGGCCAATGGATTGACGCTGTGAACGACGACTTCAATTGGATTCTGTTCACGTCTTCGTTCCTGATTTTCTTTGCGTTACTCATCTCGTTCGGTCGGCTCGAACTCACGCTGATGAGTTTTCTGCCGATGCTCATCAGTTGGTTCATCATTTTGGGAATGATGGGGTTGTTCGGCATCGAGTTCAACATCATCAACATCATTCTTTCGACCTTCATATTCGGCATTGGCGACGATTTCAGCATATTCATAATGGACGGCCTTCAGAGCAAGTATCGCACTGGCCGTCAGACACTTGACTCGCACAAAACGGCCATTTTCTGCTCAGCTTTCACCATTGTGGTGGGAATGGGTGCGCTGATGTTCGCGCAACATCCTGCGCTACAGTCCATTTCGCTACTTTCGGTGTTCGGAATGCTGGCTGTGGTGCTTGTGGCCTTCACCATTCAGCCCATCATCTTCAACTTCTTCATAGCCAACCCCGCCGCAAAGGGCAATATGCCATACACATTGGGCGACGTGCTGCTGACCTTCATCGGTTTCGGCGCCTTTGTGCTGAGTTGCCTTGTGCTGCGGCTGCTCACTTTCGTGATGTATGTGGTGCCCGTTAGGCGGATATGGAAGCGGCGGCTCATCTGCCGATTGATGAACCTGGCTTGCCGATTTGTTTTTGCTGTGTCGCGACAGGTTCGGTACAGCAAACGGCTCGTTGACAGCACAGTTTTCGACCGCCCCGCCGTTGTCATCGCCAACCATCAGTCGTTTATGGACATACTGTCGATGCTGGCCCTGTCGCCACGCGTGGTGATGGTGACCAACAAATGGGTGTGGCGGTCGCCTGTGTTCGGCGGACTCATCCGCTATGCGGGATTCATCTTCACGGGCGACGGCGTTGAACTGAACCAGGAAACTGTGCGGCAGCGCATCAGCGAAGGCTTTTCGGTGGTCATCTTCCCCGAAGGCACACGCTCGGCCGACGGACGCATCGGACGCTTCCACAAAGGCGCGTTTATGCTTGCCGACACGCTCGGGCTCGACATTGTGCCCGTGCTGCTCTACGGCACTGGCGATGTGATACCGAAAAACCAGCCGTTTATGGTTCGGCGCGGACAGATTGTGGTTAGCGTCTTGCCGCGCATCAGCCACACCGACCGCTCGTGGGGCGACACCTACCAGGAACGCACCAAACGCATATCGGCCTGGTTCAAAGCCGAATACCAAAAACTCTACGACGAACTTACAACCACATCGAGCACGGCCATCCACAGCCGCATAATGCACAATTTCATCTTCAAAGGGCCTGTCGAAGAGTGGTACCTGCGCGTGAAAATCCGTATGGAAGGCAACTATGAGTTGTTCGACAAACTGATACCGCGCCGCGCCCGCATCACCGACATTGGCTGCGGCTTCGGCCCGCTGTGCTATATGCTTGCGCAGACATCGGCCGACCGCGACATTCTGGGCATCGACTACGACGACGACAAGATTGCTGTGGCGCAGCACGGATGGCTTCGCCAGCACTGCCATCTGCGGTTCGAGCAGGCCAACGCGCTCGAATATCCGCTGCCGCAGAGCGACGTGTTCATAATGAACGATATGCTGCACTATATGAGCGCCGACCATCAGCAGCAACTGATTGAGAAGTGCGTGGCAGCCCTTTCCGACGGCGGCCAGATTATCATCCGCGACGGCAACACCGAAGAGCAGCAGCGCCACCGCCTGACGCGCTTCACCGAACTGATGTCGACGCGCATCATCAAGTTCAACAAGACCGAAGAGCGGCTCTGCTTTCTGTCGGAAACGCGTATGCGCCAGATTGCCGCCGCACTCGGAATGACCGTTGAGACCATTCAGAACGACCGCTACACATCGAATACGATTTATATTCTGCGGAAAAATTAAGCGCTGAAAGAAGGAAAAAGTAAAGACAAATCGCTTTCGGAATGCGCTGCTTCCCCCTACGTCACCCAAAACAAATGTCTACAATAATTGACTGATAGACACTAAAAACAGCCGCTTTATCCCATTATTACGCCAAATAGTCAAACTGTTTCGCGTTTTGGCGCGTATACCATTATAAGACAGCGTCTTAAACGTTAAGATACTATATATTTGTAAGATAATGGGGGTTAAAATCTTATGGTTATGAAAAAGTCAGCGTTAAATTTCGGGATAGGCAGAGTGGCTCAAAAACTATTGTTTTTGGCAGGCTTCATGCTGGTGGCTAATGTTGTTTTGGGAGCGACTTATACACTACTCGGCAACTACAATTGGGGGGATCGAGGTGCATGGCAAAACAATCGAACTATAACACCAACAAACAATGACAATATTAGGGTTAACCATAATCGCCCTACTTATACTCTTACAATCAACGTTGCAGATGCTCAATGTAACGATTTTGAATTATCTCGTGGTGCTGTCATAATTAACCAAGATTGCTCTCTTTTGGTTAATGGTAATTTCACAATGTCGGGTAACACTACTTTAACTGTAAATGGTACAGCAACAATTAATAACTTATCTACAACAAATAACAATCAGATAATTAATGGTTCAGGTACTTTGATTATTACCAATGGTGCACTATCCTGTAATCTATCTGGTTTTACTGGCACATTAATAATAACCAACTTAACCAATCAATGGTGTAGTGAAAACACAAATTACAATGTTTCCATAACCAATTACACAGCTACAACTAAAATACCAAGCGGAACATACACAAACTTGACAATAAGCGGCAACGAGACCGTGGATCTTTGTGGTGATGTTACAGTAACAGGAACTTTAACATGGAACAGCAATAACCGCATAAGGATGAGGAATTATTCTTTCACTATTGATAAGGATGTTACTATTGATGCAAGTGGAGCCACCTTTGGCTCAAGTCATGGTTTTTCTTTTGAGAGTCAGTCAACTACAGGCTTTGTAACAATTAAAGGCGATGTGTCACGACTGAATGGAGGAACAATTCCTGTGGGAACAGTTAATACTAATTACCGCCCTGTAACCATCACAGGTACAACAACAGCCGAAAGTTCGTTCAGTGTGCGGCCTACAAATAGTCCTGTAACTCCAGGTGACACATACAATTTGCAGTGTTATTGGACAACAGAGTCGGAAAATATTAGCGACGCCACATTGACATTCACTCACATTAATGCTGATAAAGGCTCTTCATCCGATTTGTATCCATACTACGATTCGGGGTCGGGACTGGTTAAATGTACAGGAGAAGGTAGCGGATATGAAAATATGACAATAACATTCACCCACTGCACCCCAACAGGAACATGGACTGCTTGCGAAGACATCAAAACATACTATTCATTTAAATCGGGTTCATGGGAAGATGCCACATCGTGGACCTTCGACCCTGCTGGAATCGACCGGACCGGGACGAACATCCCTGCTTCAGGACCAACAGATGGCTCGCGAGTTGTGATTAAAAACCCTGATAATATAACTATTTCCGGAAGTGCTGCCAAATTAACTTCACTTGATATACACGATGGTGGGGTGTTGGATTTGGGCTCAGTAACTGGTCACAAATTAGGCACAGTGAAAGGAAAAGGAACGCTGAAAATTGCATCTGCCGAATTTCCCGACGGCACATTCAACACTTTTGTCAGTGCTGGTGGTGGAACGGTTGAGTACACAAATTCCAACAATTTTACCATGCCGAATCGTTACACATACAACAATTTGGTTATTAATATTGCCCAGAACCGCGTAGCTACATTATCGAACGAGAACGGAAAAAACAACATAACAATCAATGGTAATTTAACAGTCAAACAAGGAACTTTCCAAATAGGTGGCAACAATGTTAAACAAACCATAACAGTCAATGGGGATATGCTGGTTGAGACGGCAGGTAACATAACAACTAGTCAGACAAACGTAAGCGGTGGAGGAAAACGTTATACAAATGGTGATGGTGTAAGCAATAGAAATACCGCCTATGGCCACGCCCTTAATCTGAATGGCAATTTCACCAACAATGGCAATGTGTCGTTTACCAATCAAAATGACGTTGCCTATACAACCGCATATAGTAATGTTACAAATGTTTGCTTTACAAACACCACTGGCGACCAAGATGTAGTTATAAACGGTCCTACAAAATTCTACACCATAAGGGTTCAAAAAGGAATCGACAAAACGCATGTGCTTAACATCGATGCGGCGGCGCTTGGGCAGTTTCTTTTATGCGGGCCGCGTACGGGCTGGAATTATGGCAATTCGGGAAATACAGCGGCTGATTATCTACTTGCATTAGCCATTGAAGCTGGAACGGTTAGACTAGGCTCAAATATTGAGATAGGTGCATTAATGTCTGGTAACAATAATGGTTACAAAATTGACGAAACAGCATGTTTGTGGATTGATGGTGCCAAAGTGAATGTAGGTGTGAACGGCAGTTTCGCTCTTTATGTCCATGGCGACCTGCGAGTGTCTTCTAACGGATATTTAAACGTAAATGAACCACGCGAAGGCATCGTTTTCCGCACTACTGCCAATATTACACTTGATGACGATTGCATAGTTGAATCGAATATGTTGCGTACATCAATGACAACAGGAACACATATAGGTTCACTGACAATAAATGGCGGTACACTTAAACTAACTGGTAATCATAATACCGGTCGTGATAAAGACGCTTTCCCAACATTCGGGCTTACATATCCTACTGGTGGTTTCAATATGACTGGTGGTAAATTAATTATTGAGAAAGGAACATTCTCTGACACAGAGAATAGAAAAGGTAATGCTCTTGCTATAGGTGTAAACCCCGACAATTGCACAATTACTGGCGGAACTCTTATATTAGAATGTGAAAATTGGGACAACGATGATTATAATTGTTACATTACCAGCACGGTTCCTTTTTGGAATGTTGAAATAGAAGCCGTATCAAATGCGAACTGGGTTTCAATAAGGAAATTTGACAGTCATAATGTGGATGGCTGCGTAGATGTAGAAATTCATCCTTTGGTCGTGCTTAATGATTTGACAATCAAGAATAACGGAACATTGAATGCCAATAATGAAGATGTGTTTGTTGGCGGTAATTTCACCATTGAAAACACTGGCACATACACACCAGGTACAAACACAACGTTCTTCAACGGCAACGCAATGCAGAATTTCACAGTTGGCGGCACAATAACCGAAGGACTTAACAACCTGACGCTGGCTGAAAATGCACAATTGAATCTGCAAAACGATGTGCTGATGCGCGGAACGCTGACTTTTGAGTCGAACTCTGTTCTGAACGATTTGCAACATACGCTTACCGTAAGCGGCAACCTTGTGAACAATAGCGGTACGCATTATAATTCGGCTTCGTCGTCGGGTTGCATCTTGCTTAACGGCGACGGCACTCAAACTATTGGCGGCGACGGGCACGGCTCGTTCAACAACCTGCACATAACGGCAAGCTCGGTTACCATGACAGCCAACACCGCCATCACTGGCAACTTGCGATTGTTAAACAACAGCGGTACCATACTCAACATCGGCAACCACAACCTGAACTTGTGCGATGCTGACGCGGCTATTTATTCAAATATGTCAACTGGCGCCGATTTTTCGGCCACCAGAATGATACAAACTTCTGGCAATAGCAGTGACGGCGGCATCACACGGCTCTTCAGCACAACTGGTAATTATCTGTTTCCTTTCGGCTTTGGCGGCAACTACCTGCCTGCCGAGATTGCCGTCGATGTTGAGCCAACAACCTACGGCTCGGTTACTAGCCGGCCGGTGAACAGCAAGCATTATGTGCTTGGCAACGCCATCGATGCGCTGGCTTGCTACTGGCACAACACAAGCAGCGGTTTCAGCGGCGTAACTTCGGTCAATCACTATTACCGATATGTGCAGAGTATGGCTGGCACAGCCGAAAACACCTACGTGCCAGCCTATTACTATGCCGGCAGATGGTATCCGAACAACAACACATCGCTTGTCTTCCAAAACGAAGACCGTTTCCAATGGGAAAGCTGCTCAACCATCGATGGTGATTTCACCTGCGGTGTGGCAGACGCGTTTTCGAAAGCCCCCGACCGACTTTTCAGTGTAAGCGATGGCCGATGGAATGACGCTTCGACATGGGTTGATGACGAAGGAAACCATTCGGGTGTGCCTGGCGCGAACACCGTTGTGGTAATAGGCGAAGGCCACACTATATATACGTTGAACTCTGCAAGCAGCGGCAGCCTGACAATTGCCGAAAACGCGACACTTGACTTGGGAACAATAGATGGCCACAACCTGGGCGTTTTGACAAAGAATAGTAGTGCCGACAGGATGGGAAAAATAATAATCGGCAGCGACAATTACTTTCCGAATGGTGATTTTGGCGAATTTCTGAGCACAGGCGGTGGAACTATTGAGTATAAAGCATTGGCAAACACCATCTCAATTCGGGCTGATGTTACGGAATACAACCATCTCATACTCACAACATCAGGTGACAATTATGTGACCATGCCTGACGCCAACATCGAAATACACGGCAATCTGACATCAGATGGCGATATTGATGGCGGCTACAACCGTTTCAATACTTCTGGAACACAACGCACTGTCACTGTTGACGGCGATTTGACGGTTGGAAGCGGTACTTTGGCTTTTAGCGGTAACACAGAACAAAATCTTATTGTCCGCGGAAATATCAAGGTGGAAAATGACGCGAACTTTAGTGCCAAAGGAAATGGCAACCGTACCAACCAACTCACCATCTATGGCAATATGAATGTTGATGGTACTCTGGATTTCACAAATGGTCAATACAACGTTGCCACCACATTCACCGGCACAGCCAACGACACCATCAAAGGTGCGGGCAGCATATCTCTTTACACTTTGACTTGCGACAAAGGTTCTGATGCCACGCCGGTACTATCTGTTGAAAACAGGAATCTGACGGCAAGCGGTCAGAATGGTGCTTTCCTTAACCTTCTGAACGGCACTTTCCGCGCCGATGGCAATGGTGTTGAAATCACCATAACCGAAGGTCATGATTTTGAAATACGTTCAACGGCATGCCTATCGGCTAAACGTGGGAAACTCTACATCTGCAAAAGTGGCGACCAGCGATACAACGTTAATCTGCACGGAAAAATTGAAGTCCTGGACGAAGGTGAGATACAAATAGGCAATGGCAGCGCTGGCAACGACATTGAATACCAATCGTCGAACGCATACATCGATGTTCAGGGCGGTACGCTAACTGTTGGCGGACAAATCAGACGCTCATACAATGTTACTACAGGCGATTTGCATTACTCGCAGTCAGGCGGCGATGTTGTTATTTTGGGACTAAACCGAGACAACGGACAGCCCGCAACCAAACGGCGCGGACTGATTGAAGTTTGCAACAACGGTTCATTCGAAATGACTGGCGGAACACTCACCTTTGCAGGCAATGCACACAACGATGACAACTATGTCGACATTCTGCTTACACCGGCCACATCATCGGCCACGGGCGGAACAATGTTCATTGGCACAGGCGCGACACAAACCTTCGTTATGAACGCGTCGGCACAATTGCCCAACATTACGGTGGGAACTGAAAATGCGGCGCATACATTAAAACTGGTGACAAATCACGTAGATATAAATGGCTCGTTATATGTTTGCAGGAATTCGGTTTTCAACGCAAACAGCTACAATGTCAACATTGCCGGCAACCTGTTCAGCTACCTATCTGGCGGATTCGTGGTTGGCAACGACAGCCAGATAACCACCTTCGATGGAACATCGGAACAGACAATCAGCGGCAACAGTGGCTCAACAAACATCAAATTTTCGAACCTGACCATCAGCAACCCAACAACCACCAAACTGACAGCGGGCCAAATCACCATCAATAATTTGCTCACCATCAGCCGTGGCGCACTCGATGATGGCGGCAAAACCATCACCGTCAAAGGGAATGTGCTGAACGACAGCCGCCACATAAGCAGCGTTTCCGGCGGAAGCATGACGTTTGACGGCAACGGCTCACAAGAAATGGCATCGTCGTCGGGGAAATCGGGAACCTACGGCAACCTGATTATAAAAAAACATGTCGAGATGAAGAACCCGATTACCATTACCGGGCGCATCGAACTTTCCAACGACATCTATGCCAATGATTTTCAAGTCAAGCTGATGCAGAATGCCATCTTTGCCGATAACAGTTCAGGAATGATAATACTCAATGGTGCCATTGGCGATGCCGGTGTGCGCAAATATTTTGCCGACGGCTTCGAAGGCAAATTCCTGTTCCGCATTGGTGTTCCCGACCAGTACACGCCTGTGGTTTATGATTTCACATCAGCGGTTACGAGCGACAATGGCTACATCAACATCAGGACGATGAACAACCTGCATGCCAACCACACAGAGATGCCAAGCACCTATTTGAACTACTATTGGGCTGTGAATACCGAAGGTCTGTCGGGCTACACTGTGACGCACGAGTATTACTACACTGATGACTTGCTGACGCAGGCCCCCGAAGATGATGAAAGTGGGATGGTTCCCCAGCGCTATTTCGCTGCAGTGTGGGAGCACTACAATACTGAAGGCTCGATTGATGCCGATGCAAACAAGGTTGTGATTGCCGGAATAAATGTGCTCGACGGCGAGTTTACAGCCGGTTTCCCAACCTACTCGCAACTACCGCCTTACTTCAGCAAGAGCAACGGTCCTTGGACTGCCAAATCTACGTGGGTCTACATCGAAAATGGTGAAGAAATAGAAGCTTCTATGCCGCCCAGCGGAAACCCACTTACCATCCGCAGCGGACACACCGTAACAATCGACGGCACTGAACCGCAGTGCGCATATAGTGTTGATATACAGAATGATGCCGTGCTTGACGTAGGTTCAACAATCGGTCATAACTTTGGAATTGTGATGGGTGGCGGAACGCTGAGACTTGGCGAAATAAGCAGTGGTGGCGTTTTCTCTTTCATGGTGCCTGCAGGCAAGTATGACGATTTCTTCAACAGCACCACAGCCGTGATTGAATTTTATGGCAACAACACAGCCGTGCTGCCCGCCAAACCCGGCAACTACGACAAGCCGCTGCCGAACGTGAAGTTGAGTGGTGCTGGTGCGAAAACCATAACGTCAAGCGCGCTTTACATCAGGGGCAACATTACAATCGATGATGGCTGCCAGCTTAACAACTCGGCCTACAACCGCAACTTCTATCTAGGCGGCGACTTCATCGATTTGAACACCGCCACGTGCGGCTACGTGTGCGGCACAAGCAAGGTAATTTTTGCCGGCACCAGAACACAAAAAATCGACATCAAGCACGATGCCAATTTTTATAACGTACAGATTGACAATCCGCAAGGTGTTGACGTAACCAAAGGCGGCACGGCTGACAAGAATATGAACGTGGCTAACACGCTGACGCTCACCAACGGTAATTTCATAACAAACGCCGACGCGCTCATTTATTTGTCGAGCACCAACCAGAATGTTGTTTCGGGCGGTGGCGCAAGTTCGTTTGTCGATGGACCGCTGCGCAAACGAATCAGTTCGGGCGGAAGTTTCAACTTCCCTGTCGGAAATGGCGAGCGTTACGGCAATATCACGTTGTCGAATGTGAACACGACCGACAATTGGACAACGCAGTATTTCAATAACAATCCGAAAGCGGCCATCAATCCAACGGCGGCCTTCGATTCTCTGACTATCAAAGATATAAGCGAGAACGAATACTGGGTTGTGACTCGTCCGTCAGGCGGAAAGGCAAAGGTGGGCTTGCGCTGGGACGACCAGTCATGTGATATGTTCAACACTTTCGAGCTTGTTAAGCAACGTCTGAAAATAGTTGAATACAATGGCTCAACGATGTGGAATGTGCGCGAAGCCACTGCCAGCGGCAACGCCACCGAAGGCTTGCTGACAACCAACGCCGCTGTTGAAGACGACAATTACATCTTCACTTTCGGTTTTGCGGGTGTAATAGCCGCCATAACAACAAAAGAACTGCAGAAGATTTGCAACGATGGCGAGCAGGCGGCCACATTAAATGTGTCGCTGAGCGGAACGGCCCCATTCACACTAACTTACTCAGTGAACGGTACAAGCCGCACACAGTCGGGCATTGGCACATCGCCATATCGAATTGTGCTCAACAGTTCGCAGCTGGGTAGCACGCCCGGAACGTATGATGTTGTATTGGAATCTGTCAGCGATGCTTCGGGAACAGGTACCGTAAGGCCCGGCAAAGGTCAAGTTGAAGTGCTGACAACCTATACGCCAACATTCACTGACAATGGCGGTGTGAATGTTGCCGGAACCGGCGAAACACGCACCTACGAAGTTGTGAATAACGGCAACACCTACCAATGGGCATGGGCAGAGACTGGCGCAGGGTTGCCAAGTCTGTCTGCAACTGACAATAGAGCAACTGTTGTTTACGGCAACGCGACTGGAACCTACAATCTTGTTGTAACTGAAATAACAACAACCGAAGGAATTGATTGCCCAATTTCCCGCACACTTACCATTACAGTCAGCCAAAAACCACAACCATCATTCACGGCAGCGCCCGACATTTGCAAGGGTGACAATGCTACTTACACAACGCCCGTGGTCGGTACTCACACTTATGCGTGGACAATTTCTACTATTGATGGCGATGTTAAAGAAACAGGCAATTCGAATTCTATTACTGTGAATTGGGACTATGACCCGGGTGACTACACAATTAGCATTGTGGAAACCAATGGTCAAATATCATCAGAACCTTTAAATAAAATTGTAACCGTCTATGCCCCGCCATCGTCGGCAGAAATTATTCCGCTTGACCCTATTTGCTCTGGTACTACCACCACAGTAATACTCGGTCCTACAGAGTCAAATGTTACTTACAAGTTGTATAGAAACGGGGACGCCAACGCTCTCAACACCTTCTCGGGTCAAAATGGCGAAAACCGGCAGTTCACAACACCTGTAATATCAACAGCGGGCACTATTGATTTCTACGCCACGGCCACAAACCCGGGCTGCTCGGTGCGCATTCCTGAAAATGGTTACGAAACATTGACGGTGAACCAGACACCAAGCGCAACGCCTGTTTGGCCGGTACTTTACTATGGTGTTGAATCGGAAGTCACACTCGACGACGTTGTGGGTGCCCCGCTTACCACATATAACATCGACTTTACCGATGACACCAACAATGAAGGATTTGTTTCGGAAGGAATAAAAGTTACAGCAACCGACAACATTGCTGGCACAATCACCATCTCGAACGCCAATTGCTCGACCGACATTCCATTCAGCGAACTTATGGCCGACGGTTACGTTTGGTCAGGCAGTGTTTCGTCAGATTGGAAAAACACAGACAACTGGTACAGCGGCGCCATCCCGACAAGCGAGCACGATGCCATCATTCGCACGGCAAGCCGTCTGCCGATTATCTCTGGTAATGCCGAGGCCAAATCGGTGAAGATTGAGTCGGGCGAGCTCACCATCTCGGGCAGCAACACGCTTGATGTTTATGGCGATTGGGCAAATTCTGTTGGAAATGCCGGTTTCACAGCCAGACAATCGACCGTTGCTTTCAAGAACAACGCCGTAATAAGCGGTAGCACAGCCTTCAACACTATCAGTAACGAATCGGGCAACACGCTCACCATCAGCAGCGACGGCTACGTCACAGTAAACGGCAATGTGGAAAATGCGGGCACACTGACTGGTGGTGCAGGTTCAACTCTTGAGATGACTGGCACTAACGATGCCGTGCTGGCTGCCGGAACCTACAATCTGGCCAATCTGAAAATAAACAAGACGGCAGGCTCGGTTGCAGCAAACAGCGAAATAAAAGTCGATGGTGAGTTTGCAATATTTGGTGGTATTCTTAGTATGAACAACCATACGCTGGTACTGGGGTCTAATGCAACCACTTCGTATGACAATAACAACACTACTGCATACGTCGACGGCGAGATGTCGAAAACCGGAACAACATCAATAGTGTTCCCGATTGGCAACAACAACCGCCGCGCAATGGTAGGCATCGAGCCGAATAATGCCAATGCATCGACCAGGTTTACAGCTGGATACACCTATGTGCCAAAGGATCCCGATGCCGAACCTACCGCACCCGACCCAATGGACGCCGAAATGGTGCGCGTGAGCAAAATGGACAATTGGCAAATAAGCGGCAGCAATGGCGCAAGTGCTTATGTAACACTCTATTGGGACGATGGCGACATTAGCGAGATAACCAAACTCGAATATCTGACCATCGCGCACTGGAACGGAAGCAAATGGGAAATGCTGCCTGCCTCAGCAACTGGCAATCCAAAATCTGGACAAATACGGACAAACGCCCCTGTCAGCTCGTTCAGCCCGTTCACCTTCGGCTCGACCGAAGTGACCGAGAACCCGTTGCCTGTTGAGATTTCGGACTTTACTGGCCGTCAGGACGGCAACGTTGTTGTGCTTGAGTGGACAACCCTTTCGGAAAAGGACAACGACTTCTTTGAGATTGAGCGCTCTACCGACGGCATCAACTTTGCAACCATCGGCTTTGTTCAGGGTGCAGGAAACTCGGCTGAGAAACTTGCCTACAACTTTGCCGACAACGCACCTGAAAGCGGCCGTGCCTACTACCGCCTGTCGCAAGTCGACTATGACGGCACACGGTCTTATGCCGACCGTCTTGTCAGTGTGGTTTACGCCGCCGACCGCGATATTCGTTTGACCATTGTGCCAAACCCGACACGCGGACTGTTTAACGTGCTTATAAAAGGTGCATCCGAAGGTGTTGCCAAACTGCTCTCACAAAGCGGAAATCCAATACGGATTGTTGAAATTCATTTATCTGATGAATTAATTGATATTTCCGACCTGCCAAATGGAATCTACATTCTGCAATATCAGACAGGCGACAATGTTGTTCACGAACGGGTTGTGAAACTATAACAGAAAAGGCCGGGCAAGTTGCTCGGCCCTTTTTGTACTATTTTTTTTCAAACTTATTATTGATAAACAAGGAAATCTTAAATGTCTGCCTATCTTTGGCCGCGAATTTCTAAAGTATGGAATACGACATCATAATCATCGGCAGCGGACTGGGCGGACTTGAGTGCGGCGCCATTCTGAGCAAGGAAGGCTACAACGTGTGCGTGCTCGAAAAGAACAACAACTTCGGTGGCTGCTTCCAGACCTATCAGCGCGGCAGCCATCGGCTCGACACCGGCATCCACTATGTGGGCAGTCTCGACGATGGTCAGATTATGAATCAGTATTTCAAGTATCTGGGCATAATGGACAAGCTCAAGCTGCGCAAACTCGACGAAGATGCTTTCGACCAGATTCACTACCACGGCAAGGTGTACAACTTTGCAATGGGCCACGAACGATTTATCGACACTCTCGCTCAACAGTTCCCCGCCGAGCGCCAGAATCTGCAGCGATACGTCGAGAAACTCAAGGAAGTGGGCGACCTTATCAGCATCGAGACATTGCGCCAGGGCGTGATTGCCACCGAAGGAATGCGCTATTTCTGCACGTCGGCGGCGCGGCTCATCAGCGAGACCATCGGCAACCCCGACCTGCAGGACATTGTGGCCGGCTCGGCGCTGCTCTACGGCGGCATCCGCGATATGTCGACCTTCTACGGCCACGCAATGATTAACAACTCGTACATCGAGAGCGCCTACCGTTTTGTGGACGGCACCATACAGGTGAGCGACGAGCTGATAAAAGTGATTCGCGCCAACGGCGGCACCGTGCTCAACAACGCCGAAGTGACGCGCATTGTAACCGACGACACAGGCGCCAAAGGCGTGATGGTGAACGGCAAAGAGTTTATAGCGGCACGCAACATCATCTCGAACGTGCACCCGCAACGCACGCTTGAGATAACCGACAAGTGCCGGCTCATCAAAAACGCCTACATCACACGCATCAATTCGCTTCCAAACACCTACGGCATCTTCTCGGTTTATCTGATTATGAAGCCGAAAAGTCTGAAATACAATAACTTCAATGTTTATCTGCACGGCTACAACAGCGTTTGGTACGACCGCCAGAACTATCCCGGCCACACCACCAACTGTATGATTTCGATGCAGGCGCACACCGTCGACAGCGAGTGGGCCGAAGTGGTTACCATCCTGACGCCGATGTATTTCGAAGAAGTGGCCGAATGGGCCGACAGCAAGCCCGAGCACCGCGGCGAGCGCTACCGCCTATTCAAGGAAGCCAAAACGCGGCAGATTTTCGATTTCATCCGCCAGCACGGCATCGACCTTGAGCCGCACGTTGAGAACATCTACACCACAACGCCGCTCAGCTACCGAGACTACACCGCCACACCCGAAGGCTCGGCCTACGGAATCATCAAAGACTACAAGTGCCCGCAAGTGGGTTTTGTCTCGACACGCACCAAACTGGGCAATCTATATCTCACCGGCCAAAACTTGAACGTTCACGGTGCTTTGGGCGTAACACTCACAGCCATAATTACTTGCGCCGAATTTTTAGGTCAGGAATATTTGGCCAAAAAAGTCGGAAACGCCTGACACATTTTCCTGGCGCTTGTTAACCGCCCTATGTTAATTGTTAGTTTGTCAAGGGTATATCAAGGTGAAATTATTTTGTACTTTCGCTTTGATAATTATGGTTTTTCGCCACAAACTTGACATTATATGAAGAAAAAACTTTTTCCAGCGCTTTTGCTTTGCCTGATGTTTTCGGCAGTTCAATCGCAAGACAAGAATTTCAAAAACTGGTTTCAAGCCGCACAAGAGCATATGCTGTATGAAGAGTACAACGATGCTCTGAAAAAATACGCACTCATTGAAAGTCACAACCAACTCAATTCAAACGTGGCCTTCAGTATGGGTATGTGCTATATGAACCTTGGCAATCAGATTGAAAATGCCATTCCGTATCTGCAAAAAGCCGTGGCGAACACAAGCGCCACCTACAAAGAAGGCAACTATAAAGAGCAGGCGGCGCCTGAAGAAGCCTGGTTCTACCTTGGCAAGGCCTACCGACTGACAGGACAATACACCAAAGCCATTGACGCCTACCGCGAGTTCCGCGCGCGACTCAACGCTTCGGACCTTTACTATCAGGATTTCATCGCACTTCAGATTGAATCGTGTAACAACGCCGAGAAGATGATGAAATCGCCTATCACCATCGATATAACAAAACCCGACTTCGCCATCGACGCTGAATGCTATTTCCCAGCCGTATCAGGCGACGAGAAATCGGTTGTGTTCACATCGTACCAAAAGGTGCGCGACCCCTACACCGGCGTTGACGACTACTTTGAGCTGATTTTTTACTCAACCAAAGGCGATGACGACACCTGGTCGAAGCCGCTCGACATCACTTATGACATCGCATCAGACGGCAACTTCTCTACCGCTTCGCTCTCATATCATGGCGACATGATGATTCTCTACCGTGACGACTTCGGCAACGGAAACCTTTACTACTCACAGATTGAGAACGGAAAATGGTCGGAAATCAAAAAATTCCCGAAAAATATCGACTCAAAGTACAACGAAACTCACGGAAGCCTGTCGAAAGACGGCCGCACGCTGTTCTTTGTCAGCGACCGTCCGGGCGGACAGGGCGGCAAGGACATCTACCGCTCGCTTATCGATAAAAACGGCAACTGGGGCACACCGGTAGCACTGTCGTACATCATCAACTCACCGTTCGACGAAGAGGCTGCTTTCCTGGCCGACGATGATGTTACGCTATATTTCGCATCTGAAGCCCACTCAACTATGGGCGGATTCGACATCTTCAAAAGTGTTTGCGACAACAACGGCAACTGGTCTGATCCGCAAAACCTTGGCTACCCCATCAGCACACCGTTCGACGATGTGTTCTACAACCCTATAGGCGACGGAACAGTAGGTTATATGGACCGCGTTCCTGAAGACGGCGGAACGAAAGAGATGCGCCGCATCTCACCGCCTATGCAGCAGTCGTACACACCGGCGCCTGTCATTGCCGAGACTTACACCCCAGCCGAGCCCGAACCTGAAACCACAACCCCAACCGAGACCTACACCCCCGAACCGGAGCCTGTTGTTGAAACCTACACGCCAACCTACCCAAGTGAGTATCATCTGACTGGTAAACTGGCTCTGCAGGACAACAAGGAAATCAACAGTTCGTTCTACCTTCATGTGGCTGACGCCAATGGACAGGTTATTGCGGCCCTAAGCCCCAATGCAGCCACAGGACAGTTTGCCACCGTCATCAAGCCGGGCAGCTACAAAATCACAGCCTACGGCGATGGCTACGAACCGGCTGATGCCTACATCTACATCTCGGAATACGAACTCAACCCCGAAGTGCAAGCCGCTATTACAATGGTTCCAATTGCTGTCAGCACAGGTGAGTACTACTCTATCAAGAGCATCTTGTTCGATGACAACAGCGCCAGACTGAACCGCGACGCACAGATTGAAGTTGAGCGCATTGCAACTCTTATGCAAGCCAATCCCGACCTTAAACTCGAAGTGACTGGCAATACCGACGACCTTGGCACCGACGAATACAACCAGCGCTTGTCGATAATGCGCGCACGCGAAGTAGTCAACTATCTGGCAAAGAAAGGAATATCAGAAAGCCGCCTTGTGGCTAAAGGCTTGGGCAAAACCAACTTCATTGCCATCAACCAGAACGCCGACGGCAGCGACAATCCTGAAGGCCGTGCTCTCAACCGCCGTGTTGATATGAACGTGCTCAACCCCACCAACGCCAATATCACCGTTGAAGGTATCTACGTTCCCGACGAGCTCAAATACCGCAAACTGCTCACCTACACCATCTGGATAACAGAGTCGGCCAAGCCGCTTGCACCAGCAAAATTCAAGACCATCAACAACGTCTGGATTTTCGAAGCCGACGGTCAGTATATGTACACCGTTGGTTTGTTCTCACATCAGGCTCAGGCCGTGCAGATGATGGGCGAGATTGTTGACGCCGGCTTCCCCGACGCACGTATAATCAGTAGCCTTGAGTACAACCAGCTGATACAGAAGGGCAGCAGCTTCTACAAATCGAAAATGGCTGACAAAGACGACAATACCTATACCATTCAGCTGATGGCAACCAAACAGCCTGTCGCCAAATCGCGCTTCCGTGGGTTGTACGATGTTGAAGAGCACCTTGGCAGCGACGGCCTGTACCGCTACATCTGGGGCGAGTTCATCGGCAAGACATCGGCCAAACAGGCTCTCGACGATGTGCTGACAAAAGGTTTCACAGATGCCTTTGTGACCAACGTCGAAAAGTTCCAATAGCAGCCACCGATGCTCGAAAACGACAGCATAGTGTTGAGAGCCGTTGAGCCTGAAGACATCGACTTTCTGTTCCGATGCGAGAATGACACGCAACTGTGGCGCTACGGCTGCACCACAGTGCCATACTCGCGGTTTGCCATCAAGCAGTACATCGCCGATGCGCAGAACGACATCTACACCACCAAACAGCTGCGGCTGATGATTGTCCGAAAAGACTCAAACTCAACCATCGGCGCCATCGACCTGTTCGATTTCGACCCCTTTCATTTGCGGGCAGCAGTGGGGATTGCCATTCTGGGTGACGAGAACCAACGTCAGGGGTTTGCCACTCAAAGCCTTCAGCTTTTAATCGGATATTGCTTTGATTTTCTGCACCTTCATCAGTTATACTGCTCTGTCGCTGCCGACAACACCGCAAGCCTTCGGGTTTTCGAAAAAGCCGGATTCGCACAATGCGGCCTGCGCAAAGAGTGGCTGAAATCGGCCGACGGATATACCGATGTGATTGAAATGCAACTGGTTGATTCGCGTAAAGCGTAATTAATCAGCATTTACTCATTACTCTGAAACGTGCTTGTGCTGTCGGCTGCAGCAGAATTGTCGGCATCTTCAAAATCGTCGTTAGCGGCATTTTCCGACGGATAAAGAATATCAAGTATGCGGTTGATTCCCACGCCGTTGCGGTTGTTGTTCCGCAGAATGACAATGGTGGCGCTGTCTTGCGGAATCCGCACCAGCGATGTCTTGAAACCGTGCCACCAGCCGCTGTGGAAGTAAATTGGAATCTCGCTGTTGCCAAACTTGCCTATACGCCAGCCGTAGCCGTAGTTTGAACGCGCTTTGGGGCGCTTGCCCATCGGCTGGAAAGCCAGTTGCAGCGTGTCAGGATTGATGATTTTCCCCGAATAGAGCCCTTGGTCCCAGCGGAACAGGTCGGCGGTGGTGGAATAGATGCCCTTGTCGCCCAGAAAATGGTCGAGATAGTTGTCGTCGGCAGGTGTGCGGCCACGAGCGTATCCGGTGGCGCGCGGCGGGTAACTGACGCTTTTCATTGCGCGGTAGGCGAATGTATGAGTCATTTCCAATGGCTTGAAAATGTTTTCTTCCAGATAGTTCTCGAATTTTACGCCCGAAACAGCTTCAACCACAGCAGCCAGAACGGCATAGCCCGTGTTGCTGTACTGGAAGCGGCGGTTTGGCAAATAATAACGCCCGGCATTGGCTTCAATCAGCTCAGCCACAATCTGTTGGTTGCTGAAATATGGGTCGTCAAGCATCTTCTTCCGGTCGCACAGATAGTGGTAGTTTGGCAAACCTGAACGGTGCACCAGCAGCTGGTGGATGGTAATATCGGGATAAGGAAAGCCCGGCAGGTACTTGGCAGCACTGTCGGTCAGGCGCAGTTTGCCACGCTCGTAGAGTTGCAGAATGGCCACTGCTGTGAACTGTTTCGAAACAGACGCCAACTGAAAAGCGGTTGTGTCGGTAATAGGTTCGCGTTCACGAATATTGGCCAATCCGCAGCAGCGCCCATACAAAATGCTGTCTTTCTGCCCAACAAGCACGGCGCTGCTGAAATTGCCGTTTTGGCAGAGCTTGCCAATCAGCGTATCGATGGCTGCAATCTGCTCATCGGTATAGGTGAACTTTGTGGCTCTCTGCGGCTGCTCAACAACGGCCGGTTCCGCCGGTTCCGCGCGGTTCTGCCGGCATTCAATGTGGCACACAACCACCATCGCCGCCGCTGCCGCAAGCATCGGCCAAACTTGTTTTATGCAGTTTTTAATCATCGCTTTGCGTTGTGGCTGCAAAGATAGCAATTGACACAAAATATTCCGGGTTCGTTTCTGATTGTTGGAAAACAGAGAAAATAGTACACCGCTATTCTATATCAAACAAAAAAGTGCGATCTGTTTCCAGACCGCACTCGTCAACCAAATTATAACTATGAAAAAATTAATTCTGATTCTCGTACAGGAAGCGTTTGATGCTCTGTTTCGGTGTTTTCTCAAACTCTTTCTCCTGCAGTTGGATGCGCGACACCTGCATAAATTTCGGCAGAGTGTCGTTCAACTCGCGGCGGTTGTTCTCCATAATTTCCTCCAAATCAGCCATCTGAAGACCTTTGTTCTTCATCAGGTCAACATCAGGATAAACCAAAGCCACAAGTTTGTTCTGCTCCGAGATCACCAACTGCTCCTGAACATAAGGCAGAGCGTTCAATTTGGCCTCAATCTCCTCGGGGTAGATGTTCTCGCCCGACGGACCAAGAATCATACTCTTGCTGCGGCCTTTCAGGTAGATGAAGCCGTCTTTGTCGAGTACGCCAAGGTCGCCGGTGTGCAGCCAGCCCTCTTTGTCAATAGTTTTTTCGGTCGCAGCCGGATTCTTGTAGTAGCCGAGCATTGCGCCCTCGCCGCGAACCATAATCTCGCCGGCCTGTTTCTCCGGATCGGGTGAGTCGATGGTCATCTCAAGAGCGTCAACCAGTTTGCCGCACGAGCCCATACGGGCGCTGCGCCAGCCTGCGTAACTTACCAGCGGGCCGCATTCGGTCATTCCGTAGCCAACCGAATAGTGGAATTTTATTTTGTGCAGGAACGCCTCAACCTCAGGATTAAGGGCAGCGCCGCCAATCACAACCTCGCGGAAGCTGTCGCCGAACGATGCGGCCAGCGATTCGCGTATCTTCTTGCAGATGATGCCGCTGAGTATTGGTGTGTGCAGGGCGATTTTCATACCCGTGGTGCTTATTTTCGGCAGCACTTGTTTCTTGTAAATCTTCTCGATGAGCAGCGGAACCAGCAGCAGAAGGTGCGGTTTCACAACCTTGAAGGCTTCGAGCAGCACCGACGGACCAGCCGAGCGGCCTAGGAAGGTGATGTGTGTGCCCACGCAGAGCGGCCACAAAAGTTCGAAAGCACAGCCGTAGGCGTGTGCCAGTGGCAGAATGCTCAACATACGGTCGCCCGCGTCGAGTTGCATATTGCGGATGGCGTACTCAATGTTGGCCATCAGGCTGCGGTGCGGCAGCATAACGCCTTTCGAGAAGCCCGTTGTGCCTGATGTGTAACTGATTACGGCCAGAGCTTCGCCATCGACAGCCGGATAATTTACGTCGTTGGCGGTGAAGCCGTTGGGGTATTTCTTTGCAAAAAGTTCGTCGATGTTGTCCATCACGGCTTTCACGTTGTACTCGTCGCGCTCAAAGGCCACTGTGAAGTTGGTCATATTGATGATGGCGCGCAGCAACGGCATTTTTTCGGCTGAAAGCGATGGCAGAACCATATCGCCACAGAATAGCATCACCGCATCAGAGTGAGTGATAAGGTTTTGCACGTCGTTCGGATGGAAATCGACCAGAATAGGCACGATTGTGCAACCGTAAGTTATGGTTGCCACGTACGATACCGCCCAATGCGGGTGGCTCTTGCCGATAAGAGCGATTTTGTCGCCAGGCTTCACACCGCACTGCCCGAACATAATGTGGATTTTCTCAATCAGCACGGCCATATCGCCGTAGGTAAGGGTTTCGCCTTTGTAAATTGACAGGGCGGCCAAATCCCAGTGTTTCCTGAAGGTCGACTCGAAAGCCTTGACCAAATTACCTTGTACAACCATAATTTTGCGTTTTTCTAATAATGAGTTGATTTACAAGCAAAAAATGTGCCAAGCGTTGCTGCTGTGCGGTTTTATTGACGAACGGTCGCCATTTTTCTTGGGTGAGATGGTCCGTGTTTCTTGTTCGAATTCGGGTTTGTTTTTACGCAAATCTCTTAACGCCCGTGTTTCGCTTTGAAACACAATAAGAAAGCCGTGGCACCGACCGCTTGATGGAATGCCAAGTCGGCTTTTGCGCCGCGCGAATCGAATTTGTTTAATACATTTGCCCACTTTTTGTGTAATAAGCAACGCCGTTTATCGGCAAATTGATGATAATCAATAAAAAGCATTTTTAAGTGAACAAGATTGTTGCAAAAGAGTACTTCTCTGAAAATGTAGTAAGGCTCGAGATTGAGGCCCCCCTGATTGCCAAATCGCGCAAGGCGGGCAATTTTGTGATAGTTAAGATTGGCGACAAAGGAGAGCGTATCCCGCTCACTATCAGCGACGCCAATATCGAAAAAGGCACTATCGATTTGGTTGTGCAGCGCATTGGCGTATCGTCGCGCAAGCTCACCGACCTGAACGTCGGCGACTATGTGACCGACCTTGTCGGACCGCTCGGCCGCGCCACCGAAATCGAGAACTTCGGCACCGTGCTCGCTTGCGGCGGTGGCGTTGGTGTGGCACCGCTTCTGCCTATTGTTGAGGCAATGAAGAAGGCAGGAAACCGCGTGATTTCCATTCTTGCCGCCCGTTCGAAAGACCTTATCATTCTTGAGGACCAGATGCGTAAATGGTCTGACGAAGTGATAATTATGACCGACGACGGCTCGTACGGCGAGAAAGGCAACGTCACCGTCGGTATGGAAAAAGCAATCGCTAAAGAAAAGATTGACAAGGCGATAGTCATTGGTCCGACCATTATGATGAAATTCGCTTCGCTGACAACCAAGAAGTACGAGATTCCGACCGTTGCCAGCCTGAACACCATTATGGTTGACGGCACAGGAATGTGCGGCGCCTGCCGCGTGACGGTCGATGGCAAGACACGGTTTGTCTGCGTCGATGGTCCCGAGTTCGATGCCCACAAGATTGATTTCGACGAGGTTATGACACGTATGCGCGCCTACAAGGCCGAAGAGACCGCAGCGCTTGCAGAATTCACTAAATAATTACGACTATGACAAAAGAAGAAATATTGGCTCTGCGCAACGAGCCGTGGCGTGATGAGTTGCGCAAGAAGATGAGCCCCAAAGACCGCGGCGCTCTCGAACGCGTGAAAATGCCCGAACTGACGCCTGATTATCGCGTCACAACCTTCACCGAAGAGGTTCAGCAGGGTCTGACAAAAGAGATGGCTGTGGCCGAAGCACAACGCTGCCTTGACTGCGCCGACCCGTCGTGTATGAAGGGCTGCCCAGTTGGAATCAATATCCCGACTTTCGTTAAACAGATTGAAAACGAGGATTTTGAAGGCGCCATTGCCACAATCAAACTGACGTCGAGTCTGCCTGCCGTCTGCGGACGTGTCTGCCCGCAGGAAAAACAGTGCGAGGGCAACTGTATAAAACTGAAAATGAAGCAGAAACCAGTGGCCATTGGCTATTTGGAACGCTTCGCCGCCGACTACGAGCGCGAGTCGGGCAAGATGAAAGCCCCGAAGTGCGCCCCGAAAAACGGCAAGAAGGTCTGCACCGTTGGTTCAGGCCCGTCGGCTTTGGCCTTTGCCGCCGATATGATTAAGTTGGGCTACGATGTGACTGTGTTTGAGGCACTTCACGAGATTGGCGGCGTGTTGAAATACGGCATTCCCGAGTTCCGTCTGCCAAACAGCGTGGTTGATGCCGAAATCAACACTCTGCGCGAGATGGGCGTTGATTTTCAACCGAACACAATCGTCGGAAAGACAATTAGTTACGAGCAACTGCACGAGATGGGCTTCGACGGCATTTTCGTCGGCTCGGGTGCAGGTCTGCCGCGCTTTATGAATATTCCAGGCGAGAACCTTATCGGCGTGATGTCATCGAACGAGTATCTGACACGTATCAACCTGATGGGCGCAGGCCGCGGACAAGGCTTCGACACCCCCGTGCTGAAAGGCAAGAACGTGGTTGTGTGCGGCGGCGGCAACACTGCAATGGACTCTGCCCGCACCGCAAAACGTATGGGCGCCGAGACCGTTACTTTGGTTTACCGTCGTGGCTTGGACGAACTGCCAGCCCGTGCCGAGGAAGTTCACCACGCAATGGAGGAGGGTATCGATTTCCACGTGCTGCACAATCCGCTTGAGTATCACGGCGACGAGAACGGCCGCGTGAAAGAAGCCGTTCTGCAGGTGATGGAGTTGGGTGAACCCGATGCTTCGGGACGCCGCTCGCCAGTGCCAGTTGAGGGCAAAACCGAAACCATTCCTGCCGACCTTGTTGTCGTGGCCATTGGCGTATCGCCAAACCCGATTATCCCGACCAACTTCAAAGGTTTGGAAATCTCGAAGAAAGGCACAATCGTTGTTGGCGAAGAGACAATGCAATCGGCAGTGAAAGACGTGTTTGCAGGCGGCGACATTGTTCGCGGCGGTGCAACCGTAATCCTTGCAATGGGCGACGGCCGCAAGGCTGCAGCCAATATGGATGAGTACCTTAAAAAGTAGGAGTTAGGATTTAGGATTTAGGAGTTGAGAGCCTAAATTGACTGATTATGATAAAGCGGAATTTCCAGAGATGGGGTTCCGCTTTTTTTGATTGTCATTTTTTCGCACAGATGACACAGAAAACACTGATTTCCCACAGGAATTCTTCAACCGTAGCACACTGATATAGTTACTTGGTTGGCAACGATTTGATATTGTCAAGAAAATCCTTTTCCACCTGACTTAATGTGCGTTGCTGGTATTTTTTGCTGTCAGCGGCAGTTATCGAGAAAAACTCGATAACTGAATCTTGTTCATAATCACATTCCTATTCTTCCTGCTCATAATAATAAGAATAATCAATTCCCTTCATAAACAATTCACGGTCAGTAATTTGGTTGGTAAGGGCTTGTTTTAGTAGAGATTTGATTGGTTTTGAGTCGGTTGTGCTGGCGTGCATAGCGTTCAGGTAGGCTTTCTTGTCGATTTTGCTCCAGTCAACGCATTGTTTCAGAGATTGTTTGAAGATAATGTCAAGCCAGATTCGTGTGCTGCGGCCGTTGCCTTCCATAAAAGGGTGGGCCATATTCATTTCCACATACTTGTCCACAATCTCGTCGAAAGTGGTTTGCGGCATTTGCTCAATAATTTCCAGATTTTGTGGCAGATACTCGGCGCGGCAGAACAAGGTTCCGCCTTTCGAGATTGTCTTTGTGCGTATCTTGCCAGCAAAATCGTACAAACCGCCAAACAAAAAGGCGTGGATTTTTTGCAGTGCTTTTACTGTACCGACTTCGTTTTCTGCAATCAGATTGCTCTCCCACAGCGAATAGGCTTTCTTGCGGCTCTGACCGTCGATTGAGTTGTCGCTATAGGTAAACCAATCGAGAAACTCGTTTGCACGGTTGTTGGGGATTTTTTTTGCCAACAACTCAACGCCTGCCTGGTCAACGACATCAGTCAGATATGATTTTCCGTCAGCCGCCTTGAGTTTCATCCGATTGATGGCACCATTCAGTTGGTTAGCGCCACTAACCAACTCGCTCGATTCTTTTCGGATTTTCGTTTTCAGATACTTCCAATAATTACGGTTCTTTTGATAATCGTCTTGCTCGTTGATGGCGCCAATAATGTCAAGCACAGAGAAATACCACTTGCTTTCATCGTCGTTCCAAATGGCACGAACTTCGCGGTCCTTGAAAAATCGTATGGATAGTTTATTAGTCATATTGGTATCAAAAATACTAATTATAATTCACTTTCTCAATCCTTCGGGCGCAATCGGTGGAATCTTCGGCTTTCCACATCGTGATAAACAGAAATCTGAAAGAGATAAAAGAAAGATTGGTCTATTTATTTTAATAAACATACCAATTTAATGGGGGAAAGTATATTTTTGAGTTTCATTAATTTAAAACATTAGAACTATGAAGAAGATTCTTCTTTCAATCGCATCGGTGGCAGCCGTGGCAGTGACCAACGCACAGGACATCAATCTGCCAGCCCCCGATTTCTCGCAACCATCAACTTCGACCATCGAAGCCTTGAGAACACGTCATTCGGTTCGCAGTTTCACCAACAAGGAACTGACCAACCAGCAGTTGAGCAATCTGTGCTGGGCTGCCTGCGGACAGTCGCGCGACGCTCAGCACATCACCGCCCCGACGGCGATGAACAAGCAAGAGATTCGGCTTTTCGTCTTCACCAAAAACGGCGCCTTTGAGTACATTGCAAAGGACAACAAACTTGTGAAGAAGGCCGATGGCGACCACCGCTCACTGATTGCAGGCGGCAAGCAGTTCAAGCAGGATTTTGTGATGGACTGCCCCGTTTCGCTGCTGATGGTTATCGATTTTGAGAAATTCGGCAGCCAGGACAGCCACGCCCAGATGATGGGCTGCGTTGATGCTGGCATTGTCAGCGAGAACATCAATCTCTACTGCCAGTCGGTGGGGCTTGCCACCGTGCCGCGCGCAACACACGACACTGAAGGTCTCAAGGCTTTGCTGGGACTCGGCGACAAGCAACTTCCGATACTGAACAATCCTGTAGGATTCGAGAAGAAGTAAGGCGCTGGCGGGTTCGCTGGGAAACAATCAAAAAGGGAATCTTCGGGTTCCCTTTTTTGCTGATAATTGGCGTTCTAGAGTCGCTTTCGGCTGATGACGATAGCAGAAAAAACATCTGGAATTAAATTCGCCCGTCAAGCGGGAAATGATGCACCGCTTATTTTGTGGTGTGCCCCGATTGCGTGCGATTATCCAATTACCTGTTTAGTCATTTTCATTTATTTATGTACCTTAGCGCCGCAAATTTCGAAGTATGAAAAAGGCTCTGATAGTAGTTATCGTCCTGAATGTGTTGCGGTTAGCGTTTATACCGTTTATCGGTTTGACACCGCAGGAATAGTACTTCGCCTACTACGCCGACCATCTCTCGCTTTCGTATTTCGACCATCCGCCGTTGGTTGAATACACTATATGGTTGTTTATGAAGGTGTTCGACCATAATATGTTTGCTGTCAAGTTCGCGGCGGTGCAACCGTAATCCTTGCAATGGCGACGGCCGCAAGGCTGCAGCCAATATGGATGAGTATTTGAAGAAGTAGTATTAAGGCGGTTCACAACTGCCTATAGTTAACAAAATTGGGCTGCTCAAAAAATATTTGAGCAGCCCAATTGTTATTTGTCACCCAAAACAATTCTCAGAATTCTATCCTATAAGCGATATTCGGGAAGGTGAGCGACGTGTAGTAATCCACAATCTTGTTTGTGCGACGGTTGAATCCGCGGCCTTCAAACGATTTAACATTCAGATATTCAAGGATAAAATGGTGTGCCAAGCGCTCTTTGTTGATGGTGTATTTCATTGAGAAGGCGAATCCGACGTTGGTGTCCATTTTCTTCTCGAAAGGTTTGTCTTCCTGAAGCGGCATTTCCCAATAGGGGTCGTTCAGAACATCATCGAACGTAACGCCGTCAACTTCAGGCGTATATCGACCACCGCCCATAACCGTCAGGCGGCCGTTGATGCCAAAGACATTCTTCTTGTTCAGGCCGACCATCCATTCTTTTCCGCCCAAAATGTTGGTAATGTAGCCAAGGTCGTAGAGCGTGTGGTGCCACTCGTGCTGCGCGTCGCGGTATTCAGAGCGGAACACGGTGCCAGTGAACATTCCGTAGAATCCGTTTTTCAGATAGCGCTCAAGCGTCAGGTCGATACCGTAGTTGCGGCCAAGTCCATCGTTGGTCAGCACTTTGTTTTGCAGAAAGTTACGTTCGTTTATGACAGAGTAAGTGGTGCCCGCCTCAACAGGCACGTCGAAAAGCCATTGATAGTAAGGCTCGATTTTCAGAATGGCGTTGTCGCCAAGGCGCTGCGCGAAAGTGAGCGAAACGTGGTGCGAGCGCGTCAGGCCAAGGTCCTTGTTGGCCTGTGTTGCCCCATCGTCGGCCAGAACAAAATATGCGCCAATCGATTCCTTGCGGCTGTTCATTGCGTAGGCCGCCGACAGTGTGGTTGACGGCGTGGCCTGATATTGCAGACTGACGCGCGGCTCAACAAGCATCTGACCGTTCACGCCGAAGTACATAACATTTATGCCCGCAACCGTCGAAAACTTCTGACTCAAAGCCACTTTGTGATTGGTGTAGGCGCGGGCCAGACAGGTGTTGCCCTCGGCGTCGTAAACGTGGTACATTTCGGGGTCACCAATTCGGTGAACGTAGTCATCGCACGCCTTGAAACTCATCTGTCGGTACTCAACGCCGTTCTGCATTGTGTATCGCGACGATATTTTCCGCTTATGCTGAACGCTGACAATCAGGTTGTTCTGACTGTTCTTTCCTTCCAAGTACGGTATTTCCTTCAAATTGTCGTCGAAGAGTTTCGAGTACAATTTATAATAAGAGCCCGTGTAGGCCACCGACGAAGTAAGCGTGCCGCCACCGTCGAAACGGTAAGTGTGCGTCAGACCGCCCGCACAACTGCGTTGGTTGGCCCACGATTCGGCCGCGTCCCAAAGCGATTCCCATTCGGTTGAGTCGGCCAGTTCGTTGCCGAAATTGTCAATCAGACCCGTGAACCACACGGCAAACGTGCCCGCCCGTTTGGTCGGGAAGTTCAGTTTTGCACTTAAATCCTGATAATCCATTGTCTGACTGATATTTATAGCGTGCATTTTCTTGGCAATTTCCATAAAACCGTATCGGTAATTGACAAGATACGACGCCCCCGATTCCTTGCCCAACGGGCCTTCCGAAGCAAAATCGACGCCGAGCGTGCCAAGTTGGAAGGCGTGCTCATATTTGGTGTTGTTGCCCGTGCGCATTTTCATATCGAAAGCGCCCGACAGAGCGTTGCCATATTCGGCAGGCATTGCGCCCGTCATAAAGTCGCTGTTGGCCAGCACCGTGCCGTTGAGCGACGTGAAAATGCCGCCGCCCGCCATTGTGATGTCGGCAAAGTGGTTAGGGTTGTTCACCTCGATGCCCTCGACGCGCCACTGCAGCATTTGCGGTGAGTTTCCGTGAATGCTGATACCGTTGTAAACGCCGCTTCCCGCCACGCCAGGAAACATCGACGCCGTGCGTGCAGGGTCCGACACACCGCCCGCATACCGCGACGCTTCTTCGACGCTGAACATACGCGCCCCCACCTGCGCCATCTCGTTCAGTGGCAACTGCTTGTTAACCTGCGGTTTGACCACCACTTCGTCTAATCTCGAAATACTTTCGGTCATCTTCAGGTTCAGCACCATCTCTTTACCCGACGACAGCAACTGCTCTTTGAGTTCCAGCGGCTCGTAGCCGATAAAACTCACACGGATTGTGTGCCGTCCCACGGGCACTTTCTGTATGGCGAAATGTCCATCGGCGTCGGTTGTGGTTGCCATAGTTGTCTGATTGTCAACCATAACGGTTGCACCCGTCATCGGCTCACCCGACGCCACGTCAGTCACCTGTCCACGGATTGTCTGTGTTGTCTGCGCTTGCGCAAAAGTTGTCAAAGCAACAATTAATGTTGCCAAAAAGGCTAATCTTTTCATTTTCGAATTATTTTTTTGTTTTTAGTTACGCACTATTGATGCGAAAATATGAAAAGGTTGCAGTGGTGGGTGCATTTTTTTCGATAGGATTCTCTATGTGCAGACATATCCCCAATATATAAAACTAATTTTGCCGCATACAACAAAAAAAAGCTATCTTGCAACAACAAAATCACACTATTGTGACAAAGCACAGATTCATAATTCTTGCGGCATTGCTGATTGTGGCGGCTTCAGCGGGCGCACAGGACGGCAATTTTGAAGCAATGGCCAACGCTTCGGTTATGCAGAGCGGACTTTGGTCGGTGAACAACAACCAGGCGGGATTGGCTGATTTGCAGCGTTTTGCCGTCGGCATCAACTATCAGAACCGCTTCCAATTAGCCGAGACAAGCACCAAATCAGCGGCTGCCGCCATTCATACCCGGACGGGCAATTTCGCCCTGAGTTTCAATAGGTTCGGCTATTCGCAATATTCCGAAAACAGTTTCGGCTTGGCCTACGCGCGCACGTTTGGCGAGTGGGTGTCGGCCGGCCTGCAGTTCGACTATCTCAACATCAACCAACCGTCTGCTTACGGCAAAAACGGTGTTTTTCTGTTTGAAGTGGGTCTGATTGCCAAACCAATTACCAACCTGCAGATTGGCGCCCACATCTACAACCCCACAAAGGCCAAAATGGCTGAATATGAAGACGAACGCGTCAACACATCGTTCCGGTTGGGCGCGAGCTATTTCTTCTCTGACATTGTGCAGCTTGCCGCCGAAGTTGAAAAGACAATGCAGACCGACTTGCGCTACAAAGTCGGTCTTGAATATCAGATAATCAGCAATTTATACCTGCGTACCGGATTCCGTTCAAAGCCCAATGAGTTCTGCTTTGGCGCGGGCTACACCTTCAAAGGCTTGACGTTCGACTTCGCATTCTCGACGCACCAATACCTGCCAATGTCAACACAAGTTTCATTAAAATACTCATTATGAGCGCGTTGTTTGAGTTTTGGCCTTTCGTCGGGAAAGTGTTGCTGACCACCCTTTTCCAACTGCTCTCAATTTTCGGGGTGTTCTTTGTTTTCGGGCTGATACTCTATCTGTTAGCGCGATACACGCGGCGGCTTTTCGTCAACATTTTGGGCGAAAAATCCGACATCTACTTCACCGGTTGGATAGGCACGCCGGTGCACGAGTTGGGGCACGCCCTGCTCTGCATCCCGTTTCTGCACCGAATCACAGAGATAAAACTCTACTCGCCCAACGGCGAAGACGGTACTTTGGGCTACGTCAACCACGCCTACAACCCGCGTAACCCGTGGGCGCAAATAGGCAATTTCTTCATCGCTTTAGGGCCGATTTTGTTCGGCTCGCTGATTATCTATTTGTTAGTCAGATTTTTGCTACCAAATAATCAGGCTTTACTGACGGCGCTTCACGGGTCACCGGCAAGTTTCACATCGCTGTCGGGATTTATGTCGCTGATGGTGAGCGTTTTCGCTTCATCGTCCGATATGATTTACGCGCTTTTCACCAGCGGTCACTTGCACCAATGGCAGTTTTGGGTGTTTCTCTACCTTGCCATCTGCATTTCGGCGCATATGGAATTGAGCCCGCCCGACCTTAAAGGCTTGGGCTCGGGGCTGCTCGCAATAATTATCATTTTACTGATAATCAATATTATATTGATTCTTTTGAATGTCGATGCAATGGTGATTGGCACGGCTGTGGGCCGATGGACAAGTCTCACAATCGGAATTTTCACGTTGGCGGTCGCCATTTCGGCAATGACCTGCCTTGCGAGTCTCATCATTCTGAATATCATATCGTTGATAATCAATAAGAAAATCTTCATTTGATGCTTCGGATTGTTCTTACATCGATGTTTCTTCTAGCAGCCGTTGGGCTTTATGCCCAAACCGATGGCGACGGGCGGCAGACGGTTGAGACTTTGATGGAAAATCTGTCGGAAGAACTCGAAGAAGATGCTGATATTGAGCAAATTGCCGAAGATTTGGAATATTTTCTGCAAAACCCAATCAACCTGAATACGGCTACGGCCGACGACCTTGCGAAGCTGCATTTCCTGAACGAGTTTCAGATTGCAAGCCTTACCGACTATGTGCGGCGCAATGGCCCGATGCTCACTCTCTACGAGTTGGCGATGGTTGACGGCTTCGACCAAACCGATATTTTCCGCCTTCTGCCGTTTGTCAGGGTGGCCGATGCGGGCGACGAATCGAAATTCAGCCTGAAACGTGCCGTCAAGTATGGGCGCAACGAACTTTTCAGCCGCGTGTCGCTCGTTGGCGAAGAGCAGGATGGCTTTGCCGATGTGCCTGATTCAGTGCGCATTGCCGAGCCTGAAAAACACTATCCGGGCAACCGCGCGAAGATTTTCAGCCGCTACTCGTTCAACTTCAACCGCCAACTGATGGCCGGCATCACGGCCGAGAAAGACCCGGGCGAGCAGTTTTTCCGCGGGCATCAGCGCCACGGCTTCGATTTCTATTCGGCCTACGCCGCCATTCACGACATTGGCCACGTCGAGACGCTGATTGTGGGCGATTTTCAGGCGAAATTCGGTCAGGGATTGGTTGCGTGGTCGGGTATGTCGACAGGCAAATCGGCCTTTGTGATGGACATCCGCAAAAAGGGCGCGGGCATTCGCAAATACTCATCGGCCGACGAGAACCTTTTCTACCGCGGTGTGGCCACCACGCTCAAATTCGGGCAGTTCAGAGCCACCGTTTTCGGCTCGCACAAGAAGATTGACGCCACTCTCGCAAGTCAGGACACGGCCGCGTCGGAAGAAGCCGGATTCACATCGTTCGGCACCGTTGGACTGCACGCCACACCAAAACAGATTGAGAAGGAAGATGTTGTGACCGAGAGCGTTTGGGGCGCCAACATCAATTTCAACCGCAACAATCTGCGAATCGGGGCAACCGGGTTGGGCTATCAGTACGACAAGGCTTTTGTGAAACGCGAGACACCGCTCTACAAGTTCGATTTCGACGGCCGTAAAAATCTGAATGTCAGCATCGACGCGCAATATTCGTTCAGCGCGCTCTATTTGTTTGGCGAGTACGCGATGTCGGCCAACGGCGGGCGCGCAGCGGTTGTTGGCTCGCTGATGAGCCTTGCGCCGGGACTTCGGGCATCGGTGCTATACCGCAACTACAGCCGTGATTATCAGGCACAATACGCGGGCGGTTTTGCCGAAGGCGGAAAGACGCAGAACGAAGAAGGATTCTTTTTCGGCATCGAAGCAACGCCCATAAAACGTTGGAAATTATCGGCTTACTACGACATTTACCGCTTTCCGTGGATAAAATACGGACTGAACGCACCATCGCGCGGCAACGATTTTCTGGCGCAAGCCGAATTTGCAGCAAATCGCTCAACATCAATGATTTGGAAGGTAAAATACGAAACCACCCAAACACAAGGCACTGTTGACGGCGGCAAAATCCAACCGCTTGCCGACCTTTCGCGCTGGACGGTGCGCTACCATCTGAATTATGCTGTAAATCAGCGCTGGACGCTCAAGAGCCGCATCGAATTGTCGGGCTACAAAAACGGCGATGCCGCCACCGAAACGGGCTGTATGCTCTATCAGGACGTGGCCTGCACGCCGTTCCGGTTTCCGCTGAACCTGGCGGTGCGTTACGCCATCTTCGAAACCACCTATAACTCACGCATCTACGCCTACGAGAGCGACGTGCTCTACGCTTACTCGATACCGATGGTGTACGGCCGCGGCACCCGCACCTACCTGCTCGCATCGTGGTCGCCCGCCAAAAACCTGACCATTTGGGCAAAGGCGTCGCGCACCTGGTACGCCGACAAGCAAACAATCGGCACATCGCCCAATATGATTGACGCCAACCACCGCACCGAATTCAAGTTTCAGGTAAGGTGGAAGTTTTGAGAATAGTGAAGGCTAGCTCTAAACAAGTTTGTTCTATAGAATATTGATAATGCCTGCTATTGTTCTAACTCTCAAAAAATAGTTAAAAAAGAAAGTTTGGAATTGAAAAAACAATTGTAACTTTAAGCAAACACTAAAAACGTACCACTATGGCAAAATCAAACATCAAAATTTTTGTGTTAGACACGAATGTTTTGCTTCACGACTACAAATGCATCTATAATTTTCAGGACAACGACATTGTGATTCCGATTGTGGCTCTCGAAGAGCTCGACAAGTTCAAGAAAGGCAACGACACGCTGAATTTCAACGCCCGCGAGTGCACACGCGAACTCGACGAGCTGATTGGCAAAGCCGACCCAGTTAAGGGCATCGCCATTGGCAAAGGCCACGGAAAACTCTACCTTGCTTTAGGTCAAAAATATCCAGATTCGATGAAGGTGTCGTTCCCCGAACCAACTGCCGACCACCGCATTCTGGCCATCGCCGAAAAGGTGAGCAAAGACAATCCGGGACGCAAGGTGGTTGTAGTGTCGAAGGACATCAATCTGCGCGTGAAGGCCAAATCACTAGGCATTGCTGCCGAAGACTACACAACCGATAAGGTTCAGAATATCGAGGTGATTTACAAAGGGATAGATACTATTGACAATGTAAATCCCGAACTCATCAACAAGATTTATCAGGACCGCGCCGGCGTGAGCATTGACGAGTTCAAGTTCAGCCGCGAGATTTTCGCCCACGAGTATCTGATTCTGAAAGGTGACAACAAGAGCGCTCTCACCCACTACGACCCGTTTGAGCGCCGCATCAATCTTGTCGAGAAACGCAAAATCTACGGCATCGAGCCGCGCAACGCTGAGCAGGCTCTAGCTCTCGACGCTCTGATGCGCCCCGAAATCAACCTTATATCGCTCACCGGAAAGGCCGGAACTGGCAAAACCTTGTTGGCTGTGGCTGCCGCTCTGCAGCAGGCCGGAACCTACGAGCAGATTTTTGTGGCGCGCCCAATCATTCCGCTCACCAATCAGGATTTAGGTTTCCTTCCGGGCGACGTGAAAGAGAAAATCGGGCCGTACATGATGCCGCTGTTCGACAACCTTGGCGTTATCAAGCATCAGTTTGGCGCCAACAGCAAGGAAGTGCACAAGATTGACGAGATGCTGAAAGACGAACGTCTAGTAATCACGCCGTTGGCCTACATCCGCGGCCGCAGCCTATCGAACGCTTTCTTCATCATCGACGAAGCGCAGAACCTGACGCCGCACGAAGTGAAGACCATTGTAACACGTGCCGGCGAGAATGTGAAGATTGTCTTTACGGGTGATATTCAGCAGATTGACTCACCATATCTGGATTCAACATCAAACGGTTTGAGTTATCTGACTGACAAGATGAAAGGCCAAAATTTGTTTGCCCATATGAACCTTGTGAAGGGCGAGCGCAGCGCACTGGCCGAACTGGCGAGTGATTTGTTGTAAACTCACACATAATTATAAAATAAGCCGGGGCGTTTGCTTCGGCTTTTTTGTTACAAATCAACCTTCAGAGTGGCCACAATTCCGCGCGGAATAGTGAGTGTCATATTAGCACCGCGCGCCCCTTTTCCACGCTCGCCCTCGGGGAAGCACATTTCGGTATAGACATTTCCAAAATCGTAAATATTGTAACACAGAATGTTAAGGCTCATTGTATGATTCCAAACTGTCGCTACAAATCGCGCGTGAAGGTCGATATTGAATAAGGCACTTTCGCGACAGCCGAAATTACCATCGGTTGGGTTGATACCGCGTGAGCTGTATGGGCGAATGGCTACCTGTGTATCACCATTGCCGTCAGTTACAGTAGCAGTATTGAAAAACGTGAACGGCTGGCCATCAGTCCAGCGGCCGGTGATGCCATATTGAATATGTTGATTGACATTGTGAGCCAGATAGATGCGACAGACATAAGCCTTATCTTGGTCGAATCGGCCGACACCCGGGTACTTACCTTCAGGATTCTCTATTGTGCTGAAGGTGTTTGGGTTGGCAGTTGATTCCGACAACGCGTCAACGTTGTTAGCCACCGGGCCGTTGCCCAGCGCTGCCAGCCCCGCCCCCATCATCGATTGCCACGAGAAACTGAACAGGACATTATCACCACGATAGGTGTAGCGCGAGTTCTGCGATACGTAGAATGGTGTGTTCAGCAAAAAATTGCCGTCCATCAGGCTTTTCGGCATATAATCAATGACATAATCGTGCGGACCGGGATTCAGAAAATAGTAGCCATCGGCATCGGTGAAGCCGTTGGCATCAACACCGTCCGCAAACTGAGCCATCCATGAGTGATGGAACTTTTTGTAAGTCTGCAAAAAAACAAACTCGTGACGGCCAAATTTCAACCGCACGGGAATGTTCACAGTGAAATATCCAGGCTGCCAAAGGTGTGCGGCGTAATGGTGATAACGGCCGCCGGTAGTAGTAAAAAGCCGCTCGGAACCGTTGAAATAGACATCGGCATTCATATAATCATCGCTCATGAAACGGACATCGTCAATGTTGTAGCTAACACGATCGTGAGCAAGCGTCAACCCCAATTCAAGCCATTTCAATGGCCGGCTGTTGAGCATGAGTGTAGCCTGCACATTCGGCGATATTTTTGTTTTTCCACCACCAAGCAGCATACCGTCCAACGTGAATGCCAATTCACCCGAAACCGTCACGTTATCTGACATTTGCCTGCAAGTTTCAATGCCGATGCGGTTCTCAACCAGTCCTGCGGCAAATGCGCGGCTTGTCCACCGATACTGATAGAGCTGCGTGGATTGCTCTTGTCCTATGTGCTGGCAGAAAACGTTGTTACAAAAAGTCTCTTTTTCGGGTTTGAAGATGATGAGTGAATTGAAACCATCGGCTTTGAATGTAAGCCACGGCAGCAGCGGCCGGCTGTAGGTGAGTGCCCATGTCAGTTCGCGAGTGCGGCCATCGGCCATCCACGGCTCGAGCGACTCACCGTCCTGATCGATGATGTTACGACCAAACTCTATATTGTTGTGATGCACGGTATTAGACGACCAAGTTAAGCCAGTTGTCAGACTTCCGCGGTTTGCATAAAGAGATGCGCTTGCGGTTGATAGCTCCATCAGCTCGGCGCTGTTAAAGTAGAATTCAGCCCCATAATTGTCTTTGTCAGAAAAGTTTATGAAGTATCCGACACGGTCGAACCAACCCTTTATCGGCAACTGTCCGTTGAGTTGGATTTTATAATGATTGGCGCTGTAGAGCGGTTTGTCAGGGAGAAGTCCGTTATGGTCATAATTTGGCAACATTAGTTGTCCAAAACTGGTGTAAATATGCTGCTGATAACTTAATCCGTCTCTTTTCAAAGTAAATGCAGCGTCGGCAGTTCCTTGATTTTTAATATATTGGCGTTTGTGAATGGTTGACGGATCGAAGGCGTCATCGGTGCCGGTGCCATGAAAAAGATGGATGATCTCGGCCGAGCCGCGCGATATTCCGCCCAAATTGCCGTGGTTCCACGAAACCGATGCATAATCGCGGGCGGCAGTGTCAAGCTCGAAGTTGAGAACGGAACCGCGGTTGTTGATTCGCAGATTGTAGTTTTCCATATTCGGCACGTAAACCGATGAGCCGGGCGTGAAGCGGTTATCGATGCGGAAACCATTGATATATAATCGATTCCACTTGAATGAATTACCATCGACAGAAAACATCAGCTGCCCCGACTCGTCCCATTGTCCCACGTGAAGCCCTTGATAAACAGTGTGGTCCGACAAAGCATCGAGCCAATGGGCAAGGTGGCCCTGATGGTAGAAGTCGCGGAAGAAAGCAGCTTTCACCGAATCTTCTGCAATCTGTGCCGAAGATATGGTGACGACGCCAACAGCTATCAAACAGCAAAATATTTTTCTGATTATCATCAAATTATTGTTTTATGACTGATAAAATATCGAGCCGGTAGGCCAAACCAACGCGCACCCAATGATAAGGATAATCGCGAAGACCATATTGGTAAACGGCAACCGCATCGATTTTTCCAATGTGGCCGATTAAGTCGAAGCGCAGCACTGCCGGGCGGTCGTGAGCGAGCTCGCCACCATCGTTATTATGTTCCCATCCGCCATATCCGGCCAAATTGCCTGACAATGAGAAATATGTGTTTTCCCATTTGGCCATCACACCCCATTGTGTGGCATCGTTTTGTCGGCCAAGGTCGGTTTGCCAGCAAAGAAATCCGCCCGAGAGCGCCACACGCAAACGGTGCGCCCATCGCTCGCTATGCCCCAGAGACACCGATTTGCCAACCGAAAGGTCGAAAAAATAACCCGGGCTGTCGTAGTAGCGCGCATGGAACGATTCAAAGCCCGAAGCAGTTTTAAGCGCAGCTCGCAGAACGGCATCAGGACGAAGACCGTTTTCGCGAAGAATCTGCATATCGGTGCTGACATACACATCACCAGCCAGATGTCCTTCACGAGCTTCCTCAATGTTTTCGGGTTGAACGCGGCATGCAGCAAGACTTTCATCGGTGTTGCGATACCATTCCATCGCTGGCATCCACACCGACAGATTGACGCGGTCGGTCCAAAGCGGAATGTTCAGTTTGAATGAAGCATCGATGGTCTGGTCACCACGAAAACCATGGAAATAATCGGTTGCCACTTCGGCTCTGAGCTCGGTCTGCACACGGCCGTCGAGCATTTCGGGCACAGCAAATGCATTCGGCCCGAAATAGTACGGTGAAATCTGTGTTACGGTGCGCTGCGACGTGCGATTGAGCGGTGTCTGCGCTGCAACCACATCAGCGAACGTCAACAACAAAAATAACAGCAACTTACGATTCATCGATTCCGATATTTCGGATGCGAAGATAAGGAAAGTTGGGAAGACCTACTTCAACTTACATTCCATAATCGAGTGCCCCAGCCCCACACCGTCGTGTATTTTAGTCACTTTCAAGCCTGCAGCCTCAACACAACGCGTCATATCGTCGGAATGGTACATTTTGCTGTTGCCGTTGGCAAGAGCGGTGAAATAGACGCTCGTCATTGTCAAGTCGAAGGCGGCGGTCTCAAAACGCTGACGATCCCAGAAGGTCTCCATAATGAAGACGGTGCTGTCGGTCGTCATCGAGCGAGCGGCACGCGTCAGAATGCTTGTCACTTCAGACTCCGAGAAGCAATCAAGGAACTGACTCATCCAAATGGCGTCGAAACCTATTGGGAACGGCACTGCGGGGTCAAGCAGGTTGGCGCCGTGACCGTGAATGCGGTCGGCGCCGTCGAGCCCGGCGGTCTGCTTTTTCATCATCTCAATCTGCTGCGGAAGGTCCATAATGGTAACCTCGACGTCGGCATTGTGACTCACGCACTGAATTGCCCAGCGGCCAGTGTTGCCGCCCACATCGAGCAGCGTGCGCGGGTGGTTTGCGAAGACGATTTGAAGGGCTTCGGCAAACGAGTTATCGCTGTAGAAATGGTCGAATCCGAACCAACTTTTCTGCACCTCGGGTGGCAATTGCGACAATCCTTCATAGATTGTTGGCCAGCTGCCGAACACTTTCAGTCCTTCGGGCTTGCCGTTCAAGAGCGATTCTTCCAACTTAAACAGTCCCAAATAGTTGACATCGTGGTTAAAGTTCATATTTGCATTCACCATTGTATCGTTGAGCAGGAACCAGCCAGCTTTGGTTATTTGGTATCGCTCGTTGGAAAAAATTACCGTTCCAATGGACAGCGACGCCTCCAACAGCACCTGCGCGGCATATTCCGACAGTTTACACTGCTTAGCTATCTCACTCTGTGTCAAACCTGTTTTGCTGTCGACAAGGGCCTTGAGCACCCCGAATTTAACCATCAGTCTTGATACCTGAAAAACCACCGGCGCACCGGCAATGAAATGTGCCAAACGCTGCGCCTCAAGAGCCGATTGGTGCTCTTTGGTGTATTGCTTCTCTAATGCGGGAAATAAGTTCATTATTTAATGTTTTTAATTTGTTTCAAAATGTAAGGCTTGAAAAGCCGCGACAATTCCGTAGGACGTGCTTCGCTTGCCTATGATTATGATTTCTTTCGCCTTCCAGACGAATCAAATTTAAAAAGAATAACCGTTTCTACCAAACTTCCATCCCTACGGGACGGGTTCATTTTAATATCTGTGCAAATCCGTGTCATCGTGAGTAATCTGTGCGATTTTTTTAGGCCCCTTCGGGGCTTTTCCAAAACTCATAATAATTAAACCACTGCTCGGGGTATTCCTTCAGAATCTTCTCAAAATTAGCCACATACTGCTCCAGAAGGGCTTGCTCGGGTTTGCGGTCGCGGGTGCGGGGCACGGGCTGCGCAATGGTGAACCGATAGTGGTAGGTCATCGGTTTTTCGCGCATTGCGAAGTAGAACACCACAGGCACCTTCAGCCGCGACGCCAGCAGGAACGGCCCCGACGGAAAATCGGCCTCGCGGCCCATAAACGTCGCTGTCAGCAGTTTGTCGGCGTTCACGTAGCGGTCGCCTTGGAAGCAGACGTACTCGTGACGGTTGAGCGCCTCGGTAATTTGGAAGACGTGCGTCAGCGTGTCGTTGTTCACGGGAATGACCTTGTAGTCGTGGCCAGTTGAGTTCTTCTCCAGCATCTCCTTGATTTTCTGATATTCAGCATCGTACATCACAATATTGATATTCTTGCCGTAATCGCCGAAGAATGGCGCGCCAATCTCCCAGTTGCCAATGTGGCCGCCCATCATTATCACGCCCTGCTGCGAGTTCAGCACGTCGAGAAACTCCTGATAATTTTCAAATTTGAAGTGGTATTTGTCGGTCATTCCGCTGCCAATGGCAATCTTGTCAATCAGCGTCTGACCCAATCGGTAATAATTGCGGAAAAGCAGACCGACGGATTTCAATCGGCTCAATTTCAGTATTTTGCGGGCATAGCGCCACGTGCACGCGGTGGCCTTCGGGGCAAAAGGAATGAAATAGACAACAACAAAGGCCAGAAAAACGTAGGCCGCGCGGACGCCTATATACTGTATCAGTTTGATAAAGAAGAAGTAACCGAAACTTCCGCCTCGTGTTTTTCCCTTCCAGTCGGCCATCGGCGGTTGTTATTTTGTCGTGCGCTCAATCACAAGGTTGTAGAAATCCTGAAAAGTGCGGATTTTGGCAAAATCCTCGCCTGTGACGTTGAATCCGAAGTTCTGCTCCACCAGAACCACAACATCCACAAGGTCAAGGCTGTCGAGCTCCAGCGTCTCCATCAGCGGCGCGTCGGGTTTGATAACATTAATGTCAACCTCAAACTCTTCGGCCAGAGTCTCGTTGATTTTTGCGATTATTTCTTCGTTGGTCATAACTATTTGAATTTCTTAATTATAAGCGTTGAGTTTGTGCCTCCAAACCCGAAAGAATTCGTCAAAAATAAATCAAATTCTGTATCTATCCGCGTTTTGGGGATATTTAATTGGCACGAAGCCTCGTCGGGTTCCTCGAAGTTGATATTCGGCGCAATGAAGCTGTTGTTCATCATCAGCGTCGAGTAAATAACCTCGCTTGCGCCTGCCATCCACATCTCGTGGCCCGTCATCGACTTGGTTGAAGCCACGTAGGGGCGGCTTGCGCCGAACACCTCGGCAATGGCGCGAGCCTCGTTCAGGTCGCCTGCGGGGGTTGAAGTGGCGTGGGCGTTGATATACGGAATGTCGGCGGCAGCAAGTCCCGCGCTGTCCAAGGCGCGCTGCAGCGAGCGTTTGGGCCCTTCGACGTTGGGTACCGACAGGTGGTCGCCGTTCGACGAGAATCCGTAGCCGATAATTTCGGCCACAATGGGCGCTCCGCGTTTTACGGCCGACTCGTAGCTCTCAACCACCACGCTTGCCGCGCCACCGCTTGGCACCAGTCCGTCGCGACGGCGGTCGAACGGTTTCGAAGCCTTGGTTGGGTCGGCTTCCTGAGTCGAGAAGGCGCTCAGACCGTCGAAACTGCCTGTGGCGTAGGGGTTGACCTCTTGCGCGCCTCCGCAGAGAACAATATCTTGAAGTCCTTGTTTGATAAGCAGATAGGCGATTCCAATGGCGTGCGAGCTGCTTGCGCAGGCGCCTGCAATGGTGAAGTTGATTCCGCGCAGTTTGAATATCACCGAAAGGTTCATCGAAACGGTTGAAGTGAGCGATTGGAACACCGATTCGGCGCCCACCAGCACGGTGTTTTTCTTTTGGCGAACGGTGTCAATGGCGGTAATTATCGGTACCGCGCTTGTGTCGTTGCCGAAAAGTATGCCCACTTCGTTGGCGGCCAAAAAATCGGCGTCGATACGCGCATTGCGGAAGGCCTCAAGCGACGAAACATAGGCATATTCGCCTTGTTCAGCAAGCCCGCGGCGGCTGCGGCGGTCGAGCAGCTCCTTCATATTGGGGCGCTCAATAATGCCCGTGAGCGACGATTGGAAGCCCAGCCCCCTGCGCTCGGGGTCGATTCCAATGCCCGACCGCCCGTTGTAGAGCGATTGGCGCACCTCGTCAAGGTTCTTGCCAATGCAAGAGTAAATGCCCATTCCTGTTATTACAACTCTGCGTTCCATCGGGCTAAAAATCGATTTTTTTGTTTTTCAGATAGTTTTCCACCCTTTCAATGTCTTTGTACAGCGGGCTGTCGACGGTTGAGAAGGCGGGGAAAATGGCTCGCACCTCATCGTAAACGGCGCGTGTGGCGGGGCTCATCTTGTCTTGAATCTTCAGAATATCAACAGCTTGCGCCAGCGACATCATCATTATGGCCATCACTTGGAACGAGTTCTCGATAATGTGCTTTGCAATGAGCGCCGAATTGGTGCCCATACTCACAATGTCTTGATTATCATTATTGTTAGGTATGCTGTGCACATACATCGGGTTCGAGAGTGTCTGGCACTCGGCGGTGGTGGAAGTGGCGGTGAACTGTGCGGCCTGCATTCCGTAGTTCAGGCCCAGCACGCCCATATTGACAAACGGCGGCAGAATGCCGTTGATTCGGTCGTGGTAAAGGTAGTTGAGCTGCCGCTCGGTGAGCATTGTGAGCTTGGTGACGCCGATTTTCAGCTTGTCCATCTCGTACGAAATGTAGTCGCCGTGGAAGTTTCCGCCGTGGAACACGTTTTGGTTTTCGGGGTCGATAATCGGATTGTCGCAAGCCGAATTTACCTCGTTAATCAGCACTTTCTCTGCGTTTTCCATTTCGTCGAAAATCGGTCCCAGAATCTGCGGAATGCAGCGCAGCGAGTAGTAGGGCTGCACCTTGTGGCCGAAGGTGGCCTCGGTGTGTTTTTGATTGTAGAGCTCGGCCTCGCGTTTGAGCATACACTTGCTGCCTGCGCTTATTTCACGCATCAGGCGTGCAATCTCGCGTTGTCCGCGGTGACGTTTGGTGGCGTTCAGCTCGGCCGACATCAGGTCGTCGTACGAAGCGGCCACCTCATTCATCATCACCGACGCCACAAGCGACCAGTGAAGCAGCTTTCGGGCGTAAATCAGGTTGACAATGCCAATGCCCGTCATCACCGACGTGCCGTTGGTAACCGACAGTCCCTCACGCAGATAAATCTTGAACGGTTCGAGCCCGTTTTCCTTCATCACCTCGGCCGTGGGGCGCAGTTGGCCTTTGTAGAAAACCTCGCCTTCGCCAATGAGCGTGAGCGCAATGTGGGCAAGCTGCACAAGGTCGCCGCTGGCGCCAACGCTGCCGTGCTCGGGAATGTAGGGGATAATGCCGCGGTTTATGAACTCAACAATGAGCCGCACCAGCTCGGTGTGAACGCCCGAGTTGCCCTGCAGAAAGGTGTAGAGCCGCGCAATCATTGCCGACTTCACATACACCTCGGGCAGCGGCTGTCCAGCACCCGTCGAGTGGCTGCGTATAATATTGTATTGCAAATCGATAAGCGACTGGTCGTCGACTCTGTACTGCGCCATCGGGCCGAAGCCAGTGTTTATGCCGTAAATGATTTTGTCTTTCGAGAAATCCTTCAAAAACTGAAAACTGCGGTCAACAGTTTCCAAGTCATCGTCGGTAAGTGTAAGTTTCTTGTTTTCAAACAGAATTCCGTAGAGTGTTTCTAAATCTATTTCTTGTTTCGAAGCCATAATGCTTATGCAGCCAATTTTTATTTTGAGCTGCAAATATAGTTTTTTAATCCATTGTTCTAATCAATAAAAATGGTTGTGACAAATAATCTGGATTAATATGATTTTACAAAAAAGCTGAAATAGAAAATGAGATGAAGGAATATTTATCAATACTACTTTAGTGATACACTTATCCAAAAATTGGGTACTTTTGCAGACTTGTAAAAATTGACTGACAAGATGAACACACTATATCCGCTGAAATTTGAACCGATACTGAAAGAGAAGATTTGGGGCGGCAACAAACTGTCGAGCGTACTGAACAAACCGCAAGGCTCGATGGAGAAAATTGGCGAAAGCTGGGAGCTGTCGGGGCTCGAAGGCGACCTTTCGGTTGTAGCTAACGGTTTTTTGGCGGGTAATACCATCGACGAGCTCATTGAAGTTTATATGGGCGACCTTGTGGGTGATGCCATTTTCTCGAAGTTCGGAACCGAATTTCCGCTGCTCTTCAAGTTCATCGAAGCAAGCGACAACCTTTCGATTCAAGTTCACCCCAACGACGAGCTGGCCGCAAGCCGTCACAACTCGTGGGGCAAGACCGAAATGTGGTATGTCATTGAATCCGAGCCAGATGCAAAACTAATTACAGGATTCAACTGTCCAATGGACAAGCAGAAATACCTTGAGCATTTCAAAAATGGCACTCTGCGCGATGTCCTGAATTGGGAACATGCAAAACCCGGCGATGTCTTTTTCATCCCGGCCGGCCGTGTCCACTCAATCGGCCCGAACATTCTGCTCGCCGAAGTGCAACAAGCTTCAGATATCACCTACCGCATCTACGATTGGGACCGCGTTGACGCCAATGGCAAATCACGCGAGATGCATACCGACTGGGCTGTCGATGCCATCGACTACACCTACCTCAACGAGTATCGCACACCTTACACGCCCAACAAGAACAATAGTGCCAATATTGCTAAATGCCAATATTTTACGGTCAACATTCTCAATTTCTCGAAGAAGATTGATATTGATTACGGACGGCTCGACTCGTTTGTAGTGTATATGGCCGTCGAAGGGAAATCACTTATCAACGCACCAGGACTTGCCGAGCCTGTGGAGATTGTGAAAGGCGAAACAGTGCTTATCCCCGCCGAAATGAAGGAGATTGAGCTGACACCGCTCGCCGGCGAATCAAAACTACTTGAAATCTACATCTAACATCACCCACAAACCTCATCTTCAATAATGTCATCCAAAAGCCGGCACATAGGTTGCAAAATGCGATAGGCGTTGGCAATGTGGTTGTAGAGGTCGGGGCTGGAAACCTGCTCGTCGGTGATGGTATTTGTGACAATAAAATGCTTGTACTTAAGCAGTTCGGCGTGAGCGAAATTGCTGTCGTAGCCCGTGGGCACTTTTTTCAGTTTTTGATAGTCCCATAATTCGCCAAAGCAGCGTTTAAACTCTTTGGCTTCAATTATCTCCAACAAGTCTTCGGGCACTATGCATAGCTCGTCGCGAACGGCTTTCAAAATGTTTTTGTCCTCAATCCAAAGGCCGCCGCCGCACATCGAGAGGTTGTGAGGTTCAAGCTGAATGTAGAATCCGCACTTCGGACTGTTCTTGCCGCCTGGCGCAATGTTGGCCGAAAAATGCGTCTTGTAGGGCGTTTTGTCGGGCGAGAAGCGCAGATCGCGGAATATGCGGTAGTTGCACTCTTTGGCGGTGAGTCCAGCAAACTTCGGCTCGGTATCCGACAGAATTTCAATCATATCGGTCACCAACTGATTGAAATCGGCTTGCGCGGCCTTATACCAATTGCGGTTCTGGTCGAACCATGGTTTGTTGTTGTTCTGCTGCAGGGCGGCAAGAAACGACATTATGTTGTTGGCGGGGTTTATCATTGGTTTAATCTGAATTAGTGAATCGTTTTATCGACTACAAACTACAGTCAACGGGCACATAGTCCATTTTTCTGTTGTTTGATGTCTGACGTCTGTTATCCTTCATTTTCAATTTTCAAATCCTACATTCCTTGTTTTTCCGCCATCCGGCCGGCCGAGAGCGCAAACCAAATCATATAGATGTAGAGCGGGATCATTACAAAAAGCGCTGCTTTGACGCCGAGTTTGTCGGCCACGGCACCCATTGCCACGGTGATAATGCCTCCGCCCGCAATGGCTGTGAGCATCAGACTTGTAGCCTTGTTGGTGAGATAATCGAGGCCGCGAGTGGCCAGGCCGAAAATGTTACCCCACATCACGCTTTGGCACAATCCCGAAAGGATGAGCGCCCCAATGGCCACAGGCCCGTGGAACAGAAGCCCAAAGGCCACCAAAACAATTCCCACAGAAGCGTAGACCGACAGTGCGACACGGTCGGTGACGCACTTCATCACAAAAATGCCCGTGAACCGCCCAACAAGCATTGCCAGAAAATAAAAGGTGATGAAGGTTGCAGCCGTCGATTCGTCGACACCCAAACCGCTGCCAGTGGCGTACTGCACCATAAAACTCGGTATGGCTATCTCAATGCCTTCGTAGATGAAAATAGCGAGCACACCATAGCGCAAGTGCTTATATTTCCACGCTTTGGCAATAGTTCCGCGGTCGTCGGTCTGATGGGTAATGACGGGCAGTTTTATCATGCTGATAATGACCAATAGCACCAAGAACGCCGCGCCTATCGACAAGTACGGCATTTGCAGCGACTGCGCCAGTTGTGTACGTTGCAAATCGCTCACGGGCAGCGATTTATCGGGAATTATCTGCATAATAGTACCCAAGAACAGAGCCGTACCAACAAGAGGCGCAATCATTCGGGCCGTTGAACTTGCCGTGCCCACAATGTTCATTCGCATTGCAGTGGTGCGGTGCGGACCAATCTCCACAACATACGGATTGACAGCTACTTGCAATAGCGTTATGCCTAGCGCCAACACAAACGTGGCGGTGAGGAAAAACGGGTAGCTTACCATCGCGGCAGCGGGATAATAAAGGAATCCGCCCAAAGCGCAAATCATCAGCCCCACGAGCATTCCGCGCTTGTAACCGAACCGCTCGGTAATGGCCGACGACGGAATGCTGCCCACTCCGTAGGCCCCGTACCACACCATATTGATGAACATAGCCTGTGCGTTAGTCAGACTGAAAAGGGTCTGCATATACGGAATCAAGATGTTGTTCATTGTGGTTACAAACCCGAACGAGAAGAACATAAACGTCAGGGTGCTCATTCCCGTAATGCTGGTGCGTTCTGTTGTATTCATTTGTAGATGCTTTAAACTTTACGCAAACATAAGCAAAAACATGAACAGAAAACGCCAGCATGAACTTTCAGCATGTAAGATCTAACTAAAATACAAATAGTCCTCCCTATGTAATTCAACAAAAAAGGCGGAATCACTTCCGCCTTTTTCTTTATATGCAAACTTATGATTAAGCGTACATTGCAACAATTGCTTCGTAAAGCTCTTGCTGACCTGAAGTCTGCTTCGGCTCGTTAACTTTCTTGCCGTACTCGTAAGCCTCTTCAAGAGTCATCTTGCCTTCCTCAAACTTCTTGCCTTCGCCCTTGTCGAACGATGCGTAGCGAGCAGCCAGCATTTTCTTGTATGGGCTCTCCTCGAGCAATTTGGCTGCGTTCTCAAGAGCGCGGGCCATTGCGTCCATACCGCTGATATGTGCCAAGAAGATATCCTCAAGGTCAGTTGAGTTGCGGCGAGTTTTTGCGTCGAAGTTGGTACCACCAGTGCCAAGGCCACCGTTGCGGATAATCTGCATCCAAGCCTGAACCAATTCGTATTGGTCGATTGGGAACTGGTCAGTATCCCAGCCGTTCTGCATATCACCGCGGTTAGCGTCGATTGAGCCGAGCATACCGGCGTCAACAGCGCAAGCCAATTCGTGCTCGAAGGTGTGGCCAGCCAAAGTAGCGTGGTTAACCTCAATGTTTACTTTGAAGTCTTTGTCAAGATTGTGAGCTTTCAGGAAGCCGATAACAGTCTCAGTGTCAACATCATATTGATGTTTCGAAGGCTCCATTGGTTTCGGCTCGATAAGGAATGTGCCCTTGAAGCCTTTTTTGCGAGCGTAGTCGCGAGCCATAGTCAACATAGTTGCCATGTGCTCTTTCTCACGTTTCTGGTCAGTGTTCAGAAGGCTCATATAACCCTCGCGGCCGCCCCAGAACACGTAGTTCTCAGCGCCAAGTTCGATACCTGCGTCGATAGCGTTCTTAATCTGAACGATAGCGCGAGCAACAACGTCGAAATCCGGGTTTGTAGAAGCACCGTTCATATAGCGTTTGTTGCCGAATACGTTGGCTGTTGACCACAGAAGTTTCTTGCCGGTCTTAGCCATTTTCTCCTTCAGGTAAGCAACAATGGCTTTCAGGTTAGCCTCATACTCCTCAACCGAAGCACCTTCCGAAACAAGGTCAACATCGTGGAAGCAGAAGTAAGGAATGCCAAGTTTCTCCATGATCTCGAAACCTGCGTCAGCCTTTTGTTTAGCAATGGTAACTGCATCGGCGCCCTTGTTCCAGGGGAACGATTTGGTACCGCCACCGAACTGGTCGCTACCGTCGGCGCACAAAGTGTGCCACCAAGCCATTGCAAAACGCAGCCAATCCTTCATCGGCTTGCCCATAATCACTTTCTCGGCATCATAATAGTGGAATGCCATAGGGTTTTTCGAATCTTTACCTTCGAATTTGATTTTTCCAATTTGTGGAAAATACTCTTGTGCCATTTTTTTAAATTTTAGTAGTTATTAAAAATCAATTATTTAACACGAATTTCTTTTTTATTTGCTCATCGATTTCTCGAGACGGTATTTCCATTTCGCGTAAGCGTCGGCATACTCTTGGCGGGCCGATTTGTTCGGCTCGATAACTGCCAGTTTCTCAAGTGAAGCGAATGCCTCGGTGTTGTTCTTGTAGATACCTGCGCCCATACCTGCGCCTTTTGCTGCGCCAACCGAGCCGTCGGTGTCGTAAAGTTCAATGGTTGCGCCAGTTACGCCAGCCAGAGTGTCGCGGAAAATCGGGCTCAGGAACATATTGGCGTGTCCGGCGTGAATCTTGTTCACCTTCATACCCATCGACTCCATAATGTCGATACCATATTTAAATGAGAAGACAATGCCCTCTTGTGCGGCGCGCACAATGTGGTGCTTCGAGTGAACGTTGAAGTTCAGACCGCGGATTGAGCAGTTGATTTCGCGGTTGCCCAGCATACGCTCGGCACCATTGCCGAAAGGCAGAACGCTCAAACCGGCGCTGCCGATTGGGGCTTTGGCGGCCAGGTCGTTCATCTCGTTGTATGAGATACCGTCGGGGGCAATGTTGCGCTTAACCCACGAGTTCAGGATTCCGGTGCCGTTCACGCAGAGCAGAACGCCAATGCGTGTCTGGTCGGTGGTGTGGTTGACGTGCGCAAACGAGTTGACGCGCGACTGCGGGTCGTAGTTGGCCTCGCCGTTCACACCGTAAACAACACCCGAAGTGCCGGCTGTTGCGGCAATCTCGCCCGGGTTCAAAACGTTGAGTGATAATGCGTTGTTCGGTTGGTCGCCACCGCGGTATGTTACCGGTGTGCCTTCCTTCAGTCCGAGTTCGGCTGCGGCTTTTGCCGACAAGTGGCCTTGGTCGCTGAATGTTGGCTTGATTTCAGGAATGAACGATTGGTCGATTCCGTAGTAATCGAGCAGGAAGGTTGCCAGTTTGTTCTCTTTGAAGTCCCACATCATACCTTCAGAAAGGCCTGATACTGTAGTGCAAATCTCATCGGTCATCTTCATAGCGATATAGTCGCCCGGAAGCATAATCTTGTAGATTTTCTCGTATGTGGCGGGTTCGTTCTCCTTCACCCAGGCCAGTTTCGAAGCGGTGAAGTTGCCCGGCGAGTTGAGCAGGTGGCTCAAGCATTTTTCGGCTCCCAGTGTCTTGAAAGCCTTGTCGCCGTAAGGCACAGCGCGCGAGTCGCACCAAATGATTGACGGGCGCAGAACGTTTTTGTGCTTGTCGACGCAAACCAGACCGTGCATCTGGTAAGAGATACCAATCGCCTTAACCTCTGCGGGGTTGGCGCCGCTCTCTTTCATAATTGTCTGAACCGACAGTTTCAGGTTTTCCCACCAACTTTCGGGGTCCTGTTCGGCCCAACCGGGGTTGACGGCTATAATTTTTGCTTCGGTTTTGGGGAAGAAGGTGGTGGCAACGCATTTTCCTGTCTCAACATTGACAAGGCTTGCCTTAACCGACGAACTTCCTACATCTACTCCTAACGTGTACATATTTTAAATTTTTAAAATTTTTCAAAGTCCTATCAGACTAACAATTAGAGTGTTCGCACAATTAGCCTAATACACAACTTTTGCGCCAAATTTAAGAAAATAATCTAATGTTGTATGATTTCGAAGGTTATTCGCAAAGTTTGTGTAGAAATAACTGATATACAACATATAACCAGTAGAAACGCTTTTACTCAACGCCTCATTTCGCGGTCCAGTTCCTCGTAGATTGAATTTTGACTTATAAATTCGGGAACTATCTCTTTCATCAACCTCACAATCTTATAGTTATCCTGTTCTGCGATGAACGGAAGGAACCCATCGATTTTTGAGTTGGCCTCATCATGATCATATTCGCGAACTTTTGCAACCATAATCTGCGGGTGCGGCGTTGGGATAGTATTCTCTTTATTTGCAAGCAATTCTTCATATAGCTTCTCACCAGGACGCAAACCTGTAAAAGTGATTTGAATGTCACGTCCCAACTCCAATCCTGAGAGTTTGATCATTTTTTTTGCCAAATCGACAATCTTCACCGATTCGCCCATATCGAATATGAAAATTTCGCCACCCTTACCTGATGCGCCGGCCTCCAAAACCAGCTGGCAAGCTTCCGGAATGGTCATAAAATAACGGGTTATCTGTGGATGTGTAACTGTTATCGGTCCACCCTCCTCAATCTGCTTTTTAAAGCGGGGAATAACCGAACCGTTGGAACCCAACACATTACCAAATCGTGTGGTGATAAATCTTGTTTCTGACTTTCCGTTAAGCGACTGTGTGTAGATTTCGGCAATACGCTTTGATGCACCCATTACATTTGTCGGGTTGACGGCTTTGTCAGTTGAAACCATCACAAAACGCTTCACTCCATATTTCACGGCGGTGTCGGCAATAAGCCGTGTGCCGATAACATTGTTGCGCACCGCCTCAACGGGATTATTTTCCATCATTGGCACATGCTTGTAAGCCGCTGCATGGTAGACTATTTCCGGTTTATACTCGTTGAAAACCTCATCAACCCGCTGGCTGTCAGTTATATCACCAATAACAATGGTAATGTTGCTGGCCGACAATGAATCACGCAACTCCATTTCAATGTCGTACATTGGCGTTTCGGCCTGATCGAATAACACAATATTGTGCGGCTCAAACTTGATGAGCTGACGGACAATCTCGCTTCCGATAGAGCCTGCCGCACCTGTAACAAGCATCGTCTTGCCTTTAACTTGCTCCTGTATCTTGTTGAAATCAAGTTTAATAGGATTGCGCTCAAGTAAATCCTCAATTTTTATGTTTTTGATTTGTTTCGAGCTCAACTCGCCATTGATCCACTTTTCAACTTTAGGCACATTCAACATTGTCAGGCCTTTGTTCAAACCCAGTTCGATAACTTCCTGTTTTTCTTCAACCGTCTGAAATGGTTTGGCCAGCAATAAATTGCGAGCATCAAGCTCAACAATCAACGATTCGAGTTTATCGATTGGGTAGATTGGCAGATCATCAATTTTCTTACCTGATTTTTTGTTGATATCATCGACAAAAGCCACAACTTTGTAATTGGCATCACGATTCTCCTCAATGGCGTGTTTGGCGGCTTGAGCATTACGGTCAGTGCCGTATACAATCACATTGTTCGTTCTTGCCGACGTACGGAATTCAAAAAATATCGATTTGACCATAAACCGAAGCGATATCATAAAGAAAAGCGTCGCCAAGAACTCAATGATGACTATCGACATGGGCACAATAAACGCCTGTGTAATTCCTGAATAATAGCAAACCAGGTTGGTACTTATGATGAAAAGACTACCAGATGCTGTGGTTATGAAGATGCGTTTGGCATCACGTAAACCTGTGTACCTCACAATACCAGCATAAGTCCCAGCTATCAAGAAACTCACAAACCTGACGCATACAACAAGTTGAACGATTTGTGTCAACTCGCCAACATTTTCATTCTCAGGTATTTCAAAGTTAAACCGTAATAGATATGCCAAAACAATTGACGCCGTGCTGATGAATACGTCAATGATAAGCACTATCCAACGCGGGGTGTATTTTCTACTGAAGATAGACATTGTCAATCGTTTTCAAAATGCGCACAAATTTATAATAATGTTGAAAAGTGATTTATTCAATCAGAAAATCAATTAAAGATTCTCCATAAATCAATATTTTCTCTCCAAAATTGTCGAATATATAACAGCTTCGCGCGCATCAAATTCAAACTTTTCTGCGTCTGGTTCAGGCTCAACGGTTTGAGGCGCTTCGTTAAAAACCGAACGGACACCTTCTTCAGGCATTGATGGCACAGGCTCCTCGTCTGGATGTGATTGCCGGTCGGTGTTGGAATAATGGACGGCATGCGGCACAGCACCCGTATCCGACTCATCATCAATAAAATCCAAAATTGCACTTAATGCGGACTGACCGGCGTCTGAATTTGCCTTCTGTTTGTTCGATTTCCCGAAGACAGCCGCACCGATAAAAACAACCAACGGAACAATAAATTTCAGTAAATCAGCATAATCATCCATAATCATATTATTTTTTTGCGGTCATTTTGCATTTACCTCTGTTATGGGCGAAAATGTATGGCATAAAATCGCCGTGCCTCCAAAACAAATGCAGAGGTTTGCACCAAAAGTGATGGTCTCCGTTGAACTCGGCCGCTTCGCACCGCGACGCCATCATACGCTTTCTAACGTAGTGTTTTTGTATTTTATAGGTATGGCTTATTGTCTGCCGCGACGCCTTGCGGTCTTCCTTCGCTTCCTGCTTCATCTTTTTGTACTCTTCCACGTTGGATTTCAGCATCTCGATGTCGCTTTTCACGCTGTGCTTGTGCTTGTCCGATTTGTTGTCGAACAAATACTGATATTGGGCCGATGAAGCGAACGGCGCTGCCATCAGCAATAAAAACAGTATATTTGCGACAATAAATTTCATTAGCGCAATGATTTGCAAATCTTTGTCAAAGGTACTCACTTTTTGCATTTTAGCAACCGCGGCAACGTGCGTTTCGTGTTTTAACGAAGACGACGATGTGGTGCCGTGGACCGAAGTGAAGGTGCGGATTAACACTCTTGATGCAAAATACATTGATTTGCAAAGCGTTAGTGGCAGAACGATTGTAAAAAACGAAGGTTATGGCGGCAATGGAATAATTGTCTATCGTTCAACGGAATCCATCTTCAACGCCTATGACTGCACTTGCACTTACGAAGTGAGCGACACCTGCGCCGTGGTGCTCGACGAAGGCAACATTGCGGGTGCCGTCTGCCCGATATGCGGCTCAAAATTTGAACTCGTCAACTGCGGAATGCCCACATCGGGTAAGGCTCGGCACTCGCTCAAAAGTTACCGCGTCAGCTATAATGAACCCTTCTTGCGCATTTTCAACTGATTATGGAAAGCGTTTATTTGTGTTTGGGCGGTAACATTGGCGATACGCAACAGTATCTTGAGCAAGCCATCGACTTGATTGATAGCCGCATAGGCAGCGTTACAGCAAAATCAGCCATATATAAATCTGAGCCATGGGGGCTTGATTGCGACCAATGGTTTTTGAATCAGGTGGTTGCAGTGGAAACCGAACTTGAGCCGCACGCCGTGCTAGAGCGTTGCCTGCAAATAGAGTCCGAACTTGGGCGCACCCGCAGCGGCAACGGCTACGAACCACGCTCCATCGACATAGACATTATCTTTTATGGCAGTCAGATCATCAACCAACCCGACCTAAAAGTGCCCCACCCGCTCATGCATCTCCGTAACTTTGTGCTGCGGCCATTGTGCGATATCGCCCCTGATTTTGTGCACCCTACACTAAACAAAGCCCTCAGCCAACTTGCCGCCGAATGTGACGATAACGGGGAATGCGAAAGCATGGTTTTATAGGCATTTTTTAGCCTTTTATACCTAAAAACCGCCCAAATATCGGCTCGTAAACCGTTTATGGATATGTATCGGCAAAAAACAAATTTTAGTCGAGAGTTACTTGCCCTGTTTTTCAACAATCTATACTTTTACATCAACGATTTGAAAATACCGGCGTTTTGCCGATACTATTTAATAACTCTAAATTTTAATTTGTATGAAAAAGAATTTTTTCAAAACCGCAATCTTGAGCCTGGTGCTCGCATGCGGCGTGAACATTGCCAATGCGCAAATGGGTCAAATGCCATCACCTGAGGAAATGGCTAAAATGCAAGCTGACCAAATGAAACAAACCGTTAACCTCAATGACGACCAGTACAACAAAGTGCTTGTTGTTTACAAAGAGAGTGGCGAAAAAATGCGTAAGATGTTCGAAGGTGGTGGTCAACCAGATTTCAGCAAGTTCGGTGAAATTCAAGAGGAGCAGAACAAGAAATTTAAAGAAATCCTTACCGACGAGCAATACAAGAAATGGGATGAGTACCAGCAGCAAATGCGTCAAAATATGGGCGGCGGATTTGGCGGAGGTTTCTAATCGATTCACGAGCTCACAAAAAAAACGGTCGGAATATCGACCGTTTTTTTTTGTTCCCTACGACAGCAACTTGCCGATTTGATCATTGGCGCAAGCTGACTTTTTCAATTGCTGCACCAGCGGTCACAATATAGATTCCTCCGTTGCCCAAAGTGATCCGGGCGATTGGTGCCATGCTGTTTTCAACAGCCACACAACGACCTGCAAGATCGTAAACCCTTATCGGGGCATTGGCGTTTTCCACCACAATCTGATAACCAACCGCATAAATACGTGGCTGATTGCTCCAATGGTCACCAATACCAGTGGTATCTGAAGTGTTGCTTTTTATCTCGACACAGAACCTGTTGAGCATCCCGGCATATTCAATGGTCACCCACTGCATACCTGCTTTGCTGCTGTCAAATTCTTTGACCATGCTGCTTTGCAGGGCTTTCATCACTATAGAGTCATTGCTGTAGGTTACGGTTAGCAGACCGCCACCCACATCAATCACCTGCCCGATGTTATATTCCAATTTCAAAGGCAATGTCGTCAGCACTGCCGACACAACGGTTGGCTGCACAATCGGCGCAAAATGATCTATCACGCTGACAATAAACACATTTGTAAAATATTTGTATTTCACAGTCAGCAATACAGTACCAACCATCTCACTGCTGAATCCGCCAACCATACTGTTTTGCATGGCAACAGTGTCGGTTGAGCCGTCGCTGAAAATCGCCACAAGCACACCTCCTGTCACATCAAGCGTATCACCGATATCATATTTAAGTTTGTCAGGCAGTTTTTCTACAATGACATTGCTGATAACAATCGGCTCGGGTATCAATGTAACGTTGTCGCGAATTATTACCTTAAAATATATGGTTAGGTCATCGACAGTAACCTCGAGCGTTTTTACACCCGGGGTTGAACTGTTGAATCCGCTCACCATCTGGCGTGTTATGGGGATGTAGGCCAGCGAGTCGTTACAAAAACGCAACGAAAGCATTCCTCCCCTCACATCGAGCGTGTCGCCGATTGAATACTCGAGTTTCTGAGGCAAACAAGCAAAACCGATCTCATCAGGGACATCTCTAATTTCGAGATTAAATAATAAAGTTATAGTCTGACTAACCGACGACTGGATAAATGCCATTGTTGAGTATGATCCCAAATCAAGCCATTGACTGCTGATGGTTGCCGTCAAAGTATTTGATTGCCCAACGTCGAGCTGACCGTTGTTGTGGTCCAACGTGAGCCATTCGGCAGTGTTTCCGCTGATGGAATATTCGCCTGCACTTGAGCCTAGGTTTGAGATGGTGATCTGCCGAGTTGTCCGCGATTCCGGCGGAAGAGCCACAGAAATGTTTGAACTGCTAACCGACAACCTTGCAGCTTCTTTATACAGCGTCACATTGAGCCATGTTGGTTTACCATCAGCAACGTTGACGGCTATTGTTTGCGACCCGTAACCTTCAGCCTCAAAAGTCAGATTATAGGTGCCGGCTTTCAACAGACGATGGTAGTCGCCAACACGGGCATCTGTCTCTATCCATGAGTTGTCTTTATCATGCTCCTCAATGGTGATACGGGCTGCAAGCGGTTCTCCGGCAGCGTTCGTCACCATTCCCCGCACTCCATTCAGACTTTCAGCGTAGAAGTTCAACAACGAGTTTTTATTGTACTTCCAAATGTTTGCAATAGTAGATGTCGATGTCGGTTCTTTTGTTCCACAAATCTCAATAGTCACCTCGCGACAATGAGCGAAATAGTTGGCCCAATCTTGCTGCCCACCCGCAACTGAATACCATGCGTATCCATTAGTCAATCCGTTGGCCGAATTTGAGCAACCATCATCGAAGTAACCGTTTGAACCATGATGTTGTGCGGTATCGCGATAAGCTCCTCCCACATATCGCCACCAACTGTTGTCAGCCGTCAGCCGCGACCATGTGTCCCACGGATAATTAAAACACTCGTTACCTGCATGCAGATTTGTCGATAGCGTAAAGTGATGTCTGCCAAAAAACTCCATCATCGCTCTGGTTTCAGGCTGCAAAGTATTGCCTCCACCGCCTAACTTCGGAAAATTGCGGTTCAGGTCGTACGAGTTACCGTTCGAGCGCGTCGAACCGCTAATCGAACTATTGCTGCCATGGTACATCCCATCAGGATTGAAGATCGGAATGATCCAGAATTCGATACTGTCCAATAGGCGGCTGACATAGTTGTCAGTTCCATAGCTACTGAGCAAGTAATTGCAGAAGTTGAGTGCCGTAGTGGCACAGATACCTTCGTCGCCGTGCATTGTGGCTGTACAAAGCACTTCAGGTTTGTCGGTGTTGTCAAGCTCCACGTTGTTCGAAATCTTAAGTGCAAGCATCTTCCTCCCCGAAACCAATGTTGCCACCTCCTCAAGTTGGCACAGTTGCGGATAGTCGCGCTCAAAATTCCGCATCAGCGTATCGTAAACCTCATATGTTGGGTAGTGGTCGAGATTTTCCATTTCTGCAACAGTGGCCGCCATCGGAATTGCTTTTGACGCGCCTTTGGCGGCACAAAGTTCAAAACTAACACCAGTCTGACGGAACAGCTCCATTTCCTGTGGATTGGCATATGCCCACACACGGCTGCCATCTACGCGGTCTACCGAAATCATTTGCGACAGGCTGTCGAGTTGAGTCCGGCTACCCACCTTAAACGTAAAGCGGTACTCGTGCGGCTGCGCATACAACCCGATAGCAGGCGTTGCCACTAATACGATGATGGTTAGTATTTTGAATAAGCCTTTCAACTTTTAATCTTTTTCATCTCTTCGTCAATAACCTTCCAGTTTTCAACCGAAATCTGGGCGCCAAGGCTCTCTATCACCTTGCCCGACAGCAGTGAGCCGATTTGCCCGCACTTGTCAAGGCTGTAGCCAGATGCCAGTCCGAACATAAATCCTGCGGCATAAAAATCGCCTGCGCCAGTGGTATCGATGCAGTTGGCATCGATAATTCCTATACGGCTGATATTGTTGCCATTGCGTACAATCGAACCGCGCTTGCCAACCTTCACCACGGCAATGTCGCACATTGCGGCAAGCTCCTCAGCTGCGGCTTCGGCGTCTTTTCCTGTGAACGCCTTGGCTTCTTCCTCGTTGGCAAAAATAATATCGACATAATCTTTTGCTATTCGGTGCAGAAAATCAAGATTTTCGGCCACCACATTGTAGCTTGCCAGGTCGATGGCAACCTTCATCGACAAGCTTCGGGCGGTTTTAATGGCCGTCTCAATAAGATCATGGTTCTGAACCAAATAGCCTTCAATGTAGAAATAATCGTATTTAGCGAATACATCGCGGTTAATCTCTGCAGCCGACAACTCAACAGCTGCCCCCAAATGTGTTGCGAAAGTGCGCTCTGAGTCGGGAGTAACCAAGGCAATGGCGTGCCCCGTGGCCGACTGGCTGTCAAGAATATGAGGCACAACGCCCGAATCAACAAGGTCTTGGCGGAAAAGCGTTCCCAGTTTGTCGCGGCTGGTTTTGCCAATGAACCCGCAAGGTGCGCCAAGGTGTGCCAGAGCCTTGATGGTGTTAGCCGCCGAGCCGCCTGCCGAAATTTTTGGGTTGTAGCACTCGATACGTTTGTTGATTTTGTCGCACAAATTGCTGTCAACCAACTGCATACTGCCTTTAGGCAGATTAAATTCGGCCAGCACGCCGTCGTCGGGCAGAGTGGTCATAATATCGACAAGGGCATTGCCCATTCCTAAAATCTTTTTCATTGTTTTCAATTTTGATTCAAAAACATTTTGGCCGCTAATTTACAAAGAGTATCAACAATCCTCAATCGGCATTAGTCAAAAAACTGACGCCGTCCGACAAACACACTACTGAGGCGTCTGGCAGTCTTAAATTGATCAATTTCAAATAGGTCCGATGCAAAAAATATTACATTCATGGAGTATAACGAAACAAAATTTTTATATCTTTGTTACGATACTATTTAATCATTAATCTTTAAAATTACATTTTATGAAAAAATCTTTTTTGGCAGTAGCCGTATTACTTGGTGCTGCAGTATGTGTTTCTTCTTGTACTGATGAAGATTTCGAAGAGCAACTTTATGATGGTACAGCTGCTGCTGGCACTGTTGGTGCAGCTCAACCAGTTTCTCATGACTTGCGTACTCACGTTGTAGCAACCAAAGGCGCTGTTGGCGCAGCCCAACCCGTTTCTCACGATTTGAGAACTCACGTTGTTGCAACTAAAGGCACTGTTGGCGCAGCTCAACCTGTTTCTCATGACTTGCGTACTCACGTGGTTGCAACTAAAGGCACTGTTGGCGCAGCCCAACCCGTTTCTCACGATTTGAGAACTCACGTTGTTGCAACTAAAGGCACTGTTGGCGCAGCTCAACCTGTTTCTCATGACTTGCGTACTCACGTGGTTGCAACTAAAGGCACTGTTGGCGCAGCCCAACCCGTTTCTCACGATTTGAGAA
>CAMKOM010000001.1 GCA_946414435.1 uncultured Bacteroidota bacterium | reverse complement strand
CAATTCACAACTATTCTCAAGATACCTTCCTATTTGGTTTCCTGTTTTCGCGCCGAAAAATTACAATTTTGAAAGCAATTCACAACTTATGCAACTCATTTGACATATAAACACCACCTGTTTTCGCGCCGAAAAATTACAATTTTGAAAGCAATTCACAACTATAATGATATTGAGGATAATCCGCTTTTGCCTGTTTTCGCGCCGAAAAATTACAATTTTGAAAGCAATTCACAACCATATACCAACAAGCCATTCGTAATATCGACCTGTTTTCGCGCCGAAAAATTACAATTTTGAAAGCAATTCACAACCACATCAACCACTGCCAAGATGTCAGCCAACCTGTTTTCGCGCCGAAAAATTACAATTTTGAAAGCAATTCACAACAACAGGGTATACCGGTACGGGAAATTCGCGCCTGTTTTCGCGCCGAAAAATTACAATTTTGAAAGCAATTCACAACTATACTTTTACAAATGGTTCATCTTCCTCTCCTGTTTTCGCGCCGAAAAATTACAATTTTGAAAGCAATTCACAACAAAGAAGTGCGGCAAGCCCGTAGACGAGATCCTGTTTTCGCGCCGAAAAATTACAATTTTGAAAGCAATTCACAACATCCTTGTGTATTTTAACATACGAATCCTTCCTGTTTTCGCGCCGAAAAATTACAATTTTGAAAGCTTGTTAGTTAAACTTCAATTATTTACACCAACATTTTTCAGTCTCACTTTGAAACTTTTGTCAGTCTCACTTTTCGAACAGATTTTGGCTATTTTCAAGGTATCCCCCAAAAACACAAAACCCCAACTCGTTATGAGTCAGGGTTTTGAAATTTTATCACTCTCTCTTGGCGGAAAGAGAGGGATTCGAACCCCCGGTGCCTCTCAGCACGCCGGTTTTCAAGACCGGTGCAATCGACCACTCTGCCATCTTTCCGACGACAAAAGTAGAAAAAAGTTCATTCTGCACAACAAGACGGAATAAAAAATGGTGGGGCCGATATAGCGCTGAATATTAGATGTTTATCAATAATTTGGCGTGGCGGGATTATGAGGGCGAATGCTTCTCTCGGTGGTTTGAAAGAGCAAAAGTTGATTATTTGCCAACTGATTTGACGCTTTTGCGGTTTGGCGCCAAAGGTTTCTTGTCTTTTTTAGCTGCGTTGTCTGCAGGTTGGGTGGGGGCGGTAATCCGGCGGCTCGAACTGGTTGTTGTGCTGGTATTATGCCAAATGAAAATGTCGGTTGGTGTTTTGGGTCTGATGTCGTCGAACCAAACAAAACCGCCAAGACGCATGTCGGCTTCGGAAACGTTGTCTATTGGAAAAATGTTGGAATGTGGCTGCGAACGATAAACAAGCCGCTTTATGGCTCTGTCTTTCAGATAAATGGTTAAGTCGGTGCTCTCGCCTTTGTTCACACCTACAATTTGGTCGTCATCAACGGGGAAGTAAAGCGTTTGTGCACGCTTGAATACATCTACTTTGTAAAGGTCGTTATTGCGCAGGTAACCGGTCATTTGAGCACCTTTGATTTGATTGAAGTGCGTGCTGTCGTGTGGTGCGATAATCATACCTGTGCGGTAGAGCATAAACTTGCTTAACTGATTGTTTTTCACAAAAGCTTCCATATACTCAGTGGTAATTTGGTTGCCTTGAACCCAGAAAATCGGATTACCAAAAAAACGAGCTATGCTGTCGCTCATTGAGAAAAATATGGAATCGGCTTGCAGCTGAAGGTCCGATTTGTAGGCGCGGACGTGCCAATAGGCGCTGAATGTGCGGAATTGTCCCGATGTATCGCGGCATACTTTCAGGGTGTCGGCATGTAGGTAAAGTGAGTCTCCATTGACGGCGTAAATGATTTGTGCGCTGTCGGTAACTATCAGCAATTCAGGCTCTTTATGAATCTCAACGTAGTCGCCGGTCACTGTAAGGTTCTGCGTTGTGTCGATGGCCACCACATTTGAGTATGCAGTGCCGCTCTCGTTGAGTCTGTCGAACATCATGCTGTCGCAAGTGATTGTCTGATTCGGATTTCGGAACAGAGCATCGTGCTTGAACATCGACAGTTCAGTCTCTGTGTTGTACCAGCCGTAGCGGGCGTACATGTAGTTGGTGTCATTGTAGAATTCGGTTGGGCCGAAAAAGTCTATCACCTTGGTGTTTAGTCCGTAGCGGATGGTGTCGGTGAACATCTGATATTCGCCGCTGTCGTGGTCAATCACCACATTGCTGCGGAAATACACCTCGCGCTGCTTGTTGTAGTAGTAGCCTTTGAGACTCGTCAGCACCGTCAGGCTGTCCACAATGCGGCCGTTGTGCTCGTAGTAGCCGATGTCGGTTTGTAGGTTGTAGTCGAGCGAGTCGGTGGTGAGCGTCACATTGCTGTCGCGAAGTACCACATTATGACGGAAATGCGCGATTTTGCGGTCACCGTCGTGGCGCAGAAAATCGGCTCGCACATCCATATTTTTATTGTTCATTTTGTAAAGATGCACGTGCCCGAAAGCGTCGAACATATTGCGGTCGGAATAGAAATGAGCGCTGTCGCATTCCATTATGGCGCTGTCCTGCTTGAATTTAACGTTGCCGATGAGCCGCCGTGCGCCGTTGCAGATGTTCTTGTCGGACCGGATGGCGTTGGCCTGCACCAGTTCAACCTTTGTTTTGCGTTGCGCAACCGACTGATTTGCAGCCAAAAGAGCAAATGCAAGCACAAGAAATCCAATCAGCGGCCGATGTGTCAGCATATCAGAATTTTACGTTTCCTAAAATTTCGTTGATGATGTTGTCGTCGGTCACGTTTTCGGCTTCGGCTTTGTAGTTTCGAACAATGCGGTGGCGCAAAACCGATGGCGCCACAGCCTTAACGTCTTCAACATCAGGCGAATATTTGCCCGATACGGCTGCATGAGCCTTTGCGCCCAAAATCAGATACTGCGATGCGCGCGGGCCGGCGCCCCAAACCAGATATTTGTTGGCCATAACCGATGCTGTGTCGGTGTTCGGGCGGGTTTGCGCCACCACGTTCACTGCGTAGCGCACCACGTTTTCGTTGACCGGAATACGGCGTACAAGCTGTTGGTATGCAATCAGTTCGTCGGCCGAAATCACTGTTTCTGCTTTTGCTGTAACTGACGATGTTGTGGCTGTCACAATGCTGATTTCGTCGTCGATTTTTGGGTAGTCGAGATTGACCATAAACATAAAACGGTCGAGCTGAGCCTCGGGTAGGGGGTATGTGCCTTCCTGCTCGATGGGGTTCTGAGTGGCCAGCACAAAGAACGGCTCGGGCAGCTTATTGCGTGTGCCAGAGATGGTTACGCAGCGTTCCTGCATGGCTTCTAGCAACGCCGATTGCGTTTTTGGCGGCGTGCGGTTAATCTCGTCGGCCAGTATTATGTTGGCGAAAACAGGTCCTTTGATGAACTTGAATTCGCGTTTCTCGTTCAGAATTTCGGAACCGGTGATGTCCGACGGCATAAGGTCGGGTGTGAACTGGATGCGGCTGTATTGCAAGCCTAGAGCGTCGGCTATGGTGTTCACAAGCAGTGTCTTTGCCAATCCGGGAACGCCCACCAGCAGGCAATGTCCGCCGCTGAACACCGATAGCAGCACCGACCTTACCACATCGTCCTGACCGATAATCACTTTCGCGATTTCAGCGCTAATCTTGTCGAAATTGGCCTTCAGAGCATCGACGGCCTGCACATCGTTATCGTAAACCATTGTCATTCAATTATTCGGTCTTAAGCCACTCTTTGTTGCGGAATGGGCATTTTTTGAAATCATCATCAATCTTAATGTATGTCGCATCGATTGTGTTGGATATCCACTCTTCAAGCACATCTCCCTTCTTTTTTTCAATGGCGATTCGTTGAAGGTATTGGTAGTCTTGCGATAAATTAGCCTTGTGAGGCTTGGTTTTCGTGCGAAGAAGTACAATTTTACAAACAGAGTTTCCTTGGTCGTCCTCAGTTTCAAAAGGTTTTGATATTTCACCGACTTCAAGATTACGGATGGCATTGGCAACCTTGGGGTCGAGTTGTTCAGCCTCAAATAGCGAGGTGCCGGTGTAGGGGTTCAGCATCACGCCGCCGTTCAAGCGTGTGTCCTCATCGTCAGAGAACATCCAACAAGCCTCTTTGAATGTAATTTCTTTGTTCACAATCTTTTGGCGGATGGTGTCGAGGCGCATAATTGCATTTTTCTTCTCAACTGCCGAAACTTGCGGCTTGAGCAGAATATGGCGGCAGTTCATACGCTCGCCGCGGCGCTCGATGAGTTGGATGATATGGTAGCCATATTCGGTTTTCACCACTTTCGACACCTCGTTGGGCACAAGGTTGAAGGCTACGGCCGAAAATTCCGGAACAAGGTCGTTTCGGCTCATAAAGCCTAATTCACCGCCCTTCATCGCCGACCCGGGGTCTTCAGAGTAGAGTACTGCTAATGTGGCAAAGCTCTCGCCATTGGCAACTCGTGTTTTGAAATCGCGCAAGCGGTCTTTGATGCGCAGAATTTCCGCCTCTTCAATCTTCGGTGAAACAGAAAGTTGTTCAATTTCGAATTCGGTGTTAATTGTTGGCAGACTGTCTTTTGGCAATGACTTGAAGCAATCGCGCACCTCTTGCGGCGTTACTGTTACGTCGCGAGTTACTTCATCTTCCATGTTTTGCGCGGTAAGTTGCTCTTTTACAATTTCTAACAAATCTTCGCGCAATTCAGGCATCTTCTTTTTGTAGTATTCTTCAAGCTTTTCTTCGCTGCCAATCTGTGACACGTAGTAGTTGATTCGGCGGTCTGTTTCGGCGGTCACTTGTGCCTCGCTGACTTCAACGGTATCCATTATCGCCTGATTGACAAGTAGTTTTTGGTATAATCCTTGTTCCAAAATCTGGCATTCGATGTTTTCTGGCAGAGAGTAGCTTTGTGCTTTTATCTGCATTTTTTGCGTCTCGATGTCGCTGAGCATGACAATCTGACGACCCACTATGGCCACAACTTTGTCGATTATCACACCATTATCTTGTGCCATCGAAGGCAATGACAGAGCCATAGCCGCTGACAACCCGATGGTTGTTTTTTTTATCTTAATTAACATAATTTGTGAATCTCTGTTTGTTTACTGCGTCAACGTATATTTTAATCTCAAGATTGCGTATCAAGTCGTTTTTTCTGTGATTTAGCAAAATCTCGCGGATTTTTTCTTTAGCAAATATTAGGGGCGCCTGCTCGTTCACATCAAGAAAATCTTTGACTATAAAGAAATAGGAGTAGAGCGAGTCATGTGCTTCAATGCATTTCCCGTTTTTGGCCACAGCCATAGGATTGCTGATAGAGCCTTGCGGCATTTGTCTTACGGCGTCGCTAAGATAGCGCCAGTCAGTGCCGACATCGAAATTGCGGGCGTTCTTGTAGCAAAATTCCTCAAGTTTGACTAGATCGTCGGGGTTGTTGCTGCGAATCAGATTGCGCACTTGCGCACCGTCTGGCAGTGATTGCGGAATTTGTACAAATATGGCTTTCACAGCGCAGCTGTCGAGCAAAAAGTTGTTGCCATACTTTTCGTAATGCTCTGCTATTTGTGAATCAAGTATTAAAGTATCAAGGTTTTGCTCTATGTATAACTGCTGATATTTGTAGACCAGCAAGGCTGTGCGGTAGTCGTTAACCATGTTTTCAATACTCTCGTAGCCGTCTGCGTCAATGTTGGCAATGGCGCGTTCAAGCATCAGTCGGTTGTGAATCCATTTATCGACATAGTTCTGCACAAATTGCACACTGTCAGCACCTTTCAGATTGGCGGGTACTAGTTTGTTTACTTGGCTGAGTGTCAGTACGGCACTGCTGGTTTTTGCCAGAACGGTGTCATCGTGGGTGTTTTTGGCCCATAATTGACAACTTGCCACCACCGCCACAATTGCGATAGCTGCTATAGCAAGACTAATGTGCAGTGTTTTTATGTTACTGCTTGTTGTTTTCATTTCTTTATCAATGATTTGAACACCGGTTCGTTGATTTTTACTGTATGTTTCTGGCGCAACTCTGCAATCCAGTCGGCTTCAAGTTTGTTTTGATAGTCGGAAATAACTGAACCACGGCACTCATCGAGTGTTTTTTGCATCGGTGGCAAGCGTTTCACCAAATAATAGACATAGGTGCGTCCGTCGGTATTGATAATCTGCGAGTTGTTTTTACCCCATGCGTTATCGTTAATCTTAGTACCGTCTATGTCACAATATTTTACATCGATAATTTTACCATTAGCATCGGTGTCTTTACCATCAATAATGTTGTATTTTTTTACATCACCAGCCATTTTGATGCTGTCTATTTCCACACCAATTTTTTGCATTGCGGTTGTTATCTGCGATGCATAATCGGCTTTTTTTGAGCCGGTCTTTAAGGCGGCAGCCAGCTTTGTATCGATGTTTTTCTTTTCTGTTGGATTGGCATGCGCATTGGCATCATATGAACAGAACGCAATTTCAGCTCGTTCGCCCCACGTGTAATTCAACTTGTTAGTCTCGTAGAATTGCTCAAGATTGGCAGTATCAGTTGATGCTTTTGTCCATACCATTTTGTCCATCAAAGCAAAAAGTAGGATACCGTCGTGATATTCGGTTTGTAAATGGCGGAATTCAGGATATTTGCTGGTAAGCTGTTTGCGCTCATAGTCAATAATGCATTTTTCGACAATTTGATTGTAATCGTCTTTAAGCAATATCTCAACAGGCACTTTTTTCTGCGAGGGGCCGCGATGTGACAAAATCTCGGCGTAGTCATTCTGTGTGAACTTGACAGTGTCGGCCAGCGTGAATATGGTTTTGTTCAACCCTTTGGCTTGGTCGGCGTTCCAGGTTCCCGACCAAATCGTTGTGTCGACAACATTGACAAATTCGTTGAAAGCGGCAACGTCTTCAGTAAAGTTGTATTCGCGTTTAAGTCGGTCAATAACTGCTTTTTGTGCTATTTTGCTACGGATGTCACGAGACAGTTTGCGTTTAATTTGTTCCTGAAGGTTATCAAAAGAGTCAATAGACTTTTTGTCAAGCAGTTTTATTATGTGCCAGCCGTATGATGTACGTACAGGTGCGGAAATATCACCAATGTTTTTCAGAGCAAAGGCGGCAGCTTCAAATTCAGGCACCATCATACCAGTTGTGAACCATTGCAAATCGCCTTGTCGTGTACGAGTGCTGGCGTCATCGGAATAACGGCTTACCATTTGCGCCCAATCGGCACCGGCAGCTAATGAGTCGGAAATCATTTTCGCTTTGTCGGCTGCAGCTTTTTGTGTGGTTTCATCGGCGTTTGTGGCAACACGCAACATAAGATGAGCGGCATTAACTTGCCCTGGGTTGGGGCGTTTGTCGGTAACTTTCATAATATGATAACCGAATCGTGTGCGGAAAATGGGTGCCACAGCACCAACTTCAGTTGAGTAAGCCACTTTTTCGAACTCGTAAATCATTGAGAACGCAGTAAAAAAGCCTAAATCTCCATTGTTCCTTGTTACCGAGGGATCATCAGAATTCTCGCGAGCAAGTTTTGCAAAATCTTCGCCTTTAAGTGCTCGGTTGCGGATGTTTTGAGCTCGATTGTAGGCTTTGATAGAGTCGGCAGCGCTGGCATTTTGATCGCAAGTCACAAGAATGTGTGATGCGCGGACATCCCAGTGCATATGGTCGTAGGCTTCGTGTGCCAGAGAGTCGTCGACATGCTCGTCGGTGAAGTATGGTTTCTCGAGTTGCGTTCTATAGTTTTCAAATTCGTTTATAAACTCGGATGTTGTATCCATGCCCTGTTGCTCGGCTTCTGTCACTTTCAATTTGTAGTCGATAAAGAGCTGCATATATTCGTTCAGCGACAGAGAGTCGAATGCCGCGTTTGTGTTGTTCTTCAAATATAGTCGTTCAAATTCTCCAACGCTGATGGCTTTGTCGTCAATGGTTACTACAGTTTGCTCGCTGTTGTTTTGTGCCATTACCGGTATTGTGGCCATAATGGCGAGTGCTAAAATCTCGCTTTTCATAAATATTTTGTAGTAGTAAGTTTTACATATAATTGATTATTAGCAATGTACGGTTTGCTACCTGTCGCGTTATAATCGCGGCAAAATACAAAAATTTTTATTAGCGCTTTGTATGCCCAAAACAATGATCTATAAAGGTATTTTCGCACATGTTGATATTGTGTTCTTATTTTTTTAATAAAATTTCATCCATCAATATTTGTCAAAATGTATTTGCATTTCGCCACAAAACAACATATATATTAATATGTAAATACTATTTTTACAATTTAAAATGTATAAATGTAAGTGTATGAAAAAGAATTGTTTACGCAGAATTGTAATTGGACTTGCAGCCTATATTTTCTCAACATCGGCGGTCTTGGCCCAAACAGCATATACATCAGTCAAATCTGGTGATTTCACCAGCGCCGACACATGGGGTGCTAGTTTGTCGGACGAAGATTTCCGGAACGGAGCAAACTCATTTACTATTGCTAACAGCCACACTGTAACCATTGGCGATTCCATCAAAGTTGTTGACCTGACGGTGGAAACTGGTGGTAAACTTACGTTTGGCCGGGAGAATGAGACATTCAAATGCGCAACTGTGACCGGCAAATTTCTGGTTAAAACAGGAGGTGCGGTGAATGTCGCTGATTTGGCCGGTACTCGAATTTTGCAGATTGCCAATGGCTTTGAAAATAACGGTAGCGTCGATTTCCGGAGAAACACAAATAAAGTCGTGAATGTGGTTTTCAACGGAACTCAAGACGTAACATGCAACGGTTCCACCATATTTAGCAATTTCGAAGTGGCAAGCGGAACGGTTACCGCAAAATCGGATTTGGATATTGACGGCGCGTTTACGATTGCAGCTTCGGCGACTAAATTCACATTGAGTGGCCATACAATGAATTTGGCTGGTAATTTCACGAAGAATGCATCAGGTAAAAAGTGTTTTGACTATGAAAACGGAAAAATCATTTTCGACGGAACCGTTCAGTCGATATCAGGAAGTGGAAATAGTAACTATTTCAATGATATAGAAGTTTCTGGTGGAGGATTCCTTGTTATATCATGCAGGATGTATTGCGTAGGTAACTTTTCTGTAACAAACAATTCTACAGTCAGTTCGTCGACATCACTGCGCTTTTACAGCAATTTTACAGTTGAATCAGGAAGTACATATGATTCCAACACTGATTACACATGTTTCTTTAGAGGCGATTCTTATGATGGCGGGCCTGACAATTTGGTAGGAGCTGATCAGACAATAACGATTGCCGGTGATGTGACTTTTGCCGGAGTGTCTTGTAGGTCGGGTAGCAATGTGGGAACAAAGACATTTATTGGAAATATTAATTCAGCAGGCGAGCTGCGTGCGCATGGCAAGGCTAAGATTGTTGACAATGCGGCAACTTACCAGCATAGGTTCTCGGGAGCAAAAGCTGAGGGCGGTATTTATTTGCAAAGCCCGATGACAATTGAAGGTGGTACGTTGAAATATAGTGATGGTGACACGGGCGAATTCACATTGGGTAATGGTGACATAACAGTTAAAACCGGTACCGTTTACGTAAGGGCTGGCGATACATTCAAACCGGAAGGAAATGTCACGGTTGAGACAGGTGGATTTGTGTTAAACGGAACATACGATGGCGGGGTTGAAGTTTCCGCCCAAATGATTGGAAAATTGGACAAAACCTTTACCGTCATGGATGGAACGGCGTTCTATTTGAAAGGCTATTCTGATAAGTTCCCGACAGGGTTCGGCACAATTACAATAGGCGAAACAAGTACAACATATTACAATTCAAATTTCGACCAAGAGATTCACCCGTGGAACTATGGAAATCTTTATCTGCAATATAAAAACAAGACGTTCAAGGGTGCTACTAATGTTGCCAGATCATTGTATGTGTATTCGGGCACAAACGACGAGATAAATGTTGACATGGGCGATTTTGAACACACAATCGGAACTAACATAACTGATAATCCGGATGTTAAAGGCAAATCGTCAATTCTGTCGTCAGGAACGGTAAGAATGAATGGAAACCGTGCACAGGTTATCTATAAACGCACAAACGGAACATATCAGTTCAAAAATCTGATATTTTCGAGCAGTGACCCAATCAATTCCCAAACGAAAACCATTATGGGTTCCATAAAGGTTGACGGCTTGCTCGAACTTGAAAACGCCAGTACAAACGAGCAACTGTTTTTGGCTCTCGATATTGATGATAATGTGATTACCGGCAGCAAGGCCGATGGCAATCAATTGATATTGGGCAACAACACCCGCATCAAGGTAAGTGGAGAAAACAACTTGGGCGAGACTGTCAGCTCATTCAACAATGTGATTCTTGACAAAAACAGTATTGTTGTATTCGATGCCACAAGTGGTACACAGATTATTCCTATGCTGAACTATGGCAACATATATCTGTACGGAAGCACAGTCAAGAGACTTGAAGGTACCACAACAGTAAAGGGTTGGATAAACGTGAACAGCGGCACACCGATACTCACAATCGATGATGCAAACACAGAATTGTATATTGAAGGCGATTGGAAATTATCATCAACCTATTTGAATATCAATCCCGATGCAACGGTTATACTGAGCGGCTCAGGCGACCAGGAGATTACTGGCACCAAATTCCCGAATTTGCATGTCCGTGGTAGTGGAGTGAAAGTGCTTAAGGGAACATTGACCGTTGAGGGTGATTTGTCGGTTTACTCGGGTTGCGAGTTTAATGCCGATAACCGTACAATCAATCTTTACGGCGATTTCTTCAATTATGAGGGCGGCGGCGGTATCTATCATCAGAATTATGGACGCTTGAACCTTAATGGTCCGTCAACTCACATTCAATCAGTATTCTGTCACGACACAATCAACACTCGGTTCTATAATGTTTACATTGAGAAGAAACAGAATGACTCAGTTAGGTTCGAAACTGATGTTTTTGTTGGCAACAACATGATGACAACAACAAACAAAGGCCATTTGGATATTGACAATCACAGACTTATTATCGGTGGAGACTTCTATCTCTACAAGGGTTGTAAGTTTGTTCACACTAAGGGCGCAAGTCTGCATTTCACCAGCAGCAACGCAGAACAGCTCATCCGCAACTATAACACCGAGAATACTTACCCGACAATGCATTTCTCGGGAAGTGCTGTCAAACGTCCGTACGATAACACATTCGATATCAACGGCGATGTGATTATTGACCATGATGCCATTGTGACAAGCAGTTGCAAGTTGTTGGTTTCGGGCAACTGGAAGAACTCAGGAACTTTCAACCACTCGTCAGAAGTTATATTCGACCGAAACGACGGTGATGAAGGCGGGGGCAATCAGTTTATTAGCGGTTCGGCATTCAGCAGCGTCACATTTGCAGGTACCGGCGTTAAAATGCTGAAGGGCATGATTAATGTGTCGAGCCAGTTGAAAATCGATTCGCTTTCAACTCTCGATGTCAGCCCCGACGGTGGTAATACATATTATGATATAAAAGTGGGCGGTACATGGAAAAACAATGTTTGGGGACCAGGACGCCATTCAACTGGAAAATTCATTCCGCGCCAAGGCACAGTTACGTTTGTGGGTAACAGTGCGTATATCTACTCGGGTGACTCAATCGATAGTAAATATAAAGGCCGTGACTATAAATCGTTCTATAATGTTGTAATTAACTGTTCCGACCCGACAAACTACAAGGGCTTGTATCCGATTTACAAGACAAAGAACAGTGAGAAATCGGAGCAGAACGACTTGTATGTTGAGAACGATTTCAGCATCAACACTGGTATCTTCTATGTTTATTGGAATACGTTGTTTGTTGGAGCGAACCTGCAGAACTTTGGTGGCACATTCTCAATGAACTCTCACTATGTTGCTGCATCGAGACTTCTTTTAGGTGGCTCTGATGGCGGTGTTGGAAATACTTACAAGTTCGATCCGGGTGAGATTAATACCATCCGTCAAGTTGAAATAGTTGGTGGTGGCAAGTATAATCTGATGAACGATTATCTGCAGTATTCTGTAACTTCTGCAGAAGAAAAAGACAGTTTGATACATATCAAAAACGGAGAATTGTGTTTGAACGGTCATACCATAATGTTTAATGAATCTGGTGATGTCAGAATTGAAGCAGGTGGTACTCTTACTATTGACGCAGGTGCGGAACTGGCAATGCCTAGCGGCCGTCGGTTGAAAAACGTAGGCGGTAATTTGAAATTGTTGGGTAATGAAGGCGCACCGGCAAAAATACAGACGGCATCGGCAGGTAATTACTATTATATTGAGCAGACAGCAGGAACAATCTATGCCGACAACTATTGCATTGAAGGAACGCAAGGTGGCGGTTTGAATCTTATTGGCGGAACAATTGACGCAACCAGTAATTTGAAAAACGGTATGTTCTCGAACTCGAAGGGTGGTACCAATGATGCGTTGATTACAATAGGTGCGGACTTCGTGATACCGGCTAATTGCAAAATTAGCAATGTGTCATTCAACGGAAGTGATAACGGCCCCGGCAAAAACGTGAAGCGTGATGGTGGAGTAAAAGCAATAACGTTCTCTAATTATAGCGGTTCGTTGGCAGGAGAAAATTATGACGAGGATGAGCATGACCTGGTTGTTTGGGAAGAACCAACAGGCTTCGTATGGACGGGTGATGCAGGTGACGGTTTGTGGCATACGAATGGTAACTGGTCTGGCGGTGTGGTCCCTGGAGATGATGATGAAGCATATCTGAAATATGTTGAAGGGAAAAATAATGTGACAATTAAGTCTAGGGCTACAGTAAAGACTCTGACAATCGACGCAAATGTCACTCTTACATTGAATGGCGAAAGCGATGATGTCCCTTGCGGTTTGATTGTGAAAAACAAACTGACAATGATGAAGAGCTCGAAACTCGTGCAGACGGCTGACATGGACTCATTGATATTGAATGGCTCTTGGATTAGCAGTGGTACATACAAGCCTAACGGACAGGCTACCGTTTTCGATTTGCAAGATGGCATTCACCAAGTGTCGGTTCCTGTTGGGCAACCGTTGAGCGCAATGATAATCAAGGGCACAGGAGCATTGACGATTCTTGGAAAAATTGCGGTTGATGATAGAATCGTGATAGAGAAAGGTGGTACACTGCTTGGCAGCAACGCTACCATAAATCTGAAAGGCGACTGGATTAACAATGGCGGTATTTTCGACGAAGGTGAATCGGCTGTTGATTTCTGTGGAGATGAAGATATTAAAACACAGACAGTTAACGGCGGAAAATTCTGGACAATAAAATTCACCGGCAAATCGAATAAAATCATTTCAGCGGACTTGTCTGTCCTTAGAAACTTCTATGTAAACAAAACAGCCAAAAAAGTATATGCCGGAAGTTCGAATATTCATCTTATTGGACGCCCGACATACTGGTATAACTATAATGATGATCCGGAAGCTTTTGAGCAGACAAGCGACGGCGCTGTAATTTGCAGCGGAAGTACCGTTTATTTTGGAAAAAATGCAGCGTCACGCGACACCAAAACCATGATGTTTAACAATTTGGTTTTGCAAGGAAGTGGAAGCAAATGTTTCTATAACGAAACACTTGTCAAAGGTTCGGTTGAAACGATTACTGGCGTTGATGTGGTGATTGGCCGCTATGGTGCAATCACCGGATACGAAGAAAACGGAATTAATATCAGTTCGTTGATATCGTATGGTGGTGGAATATATATATATGGTGAAGATAACTTTCCACATAATATAAATACCATTGAGTTGATTGGTGGTTCGGTTTATTATCGCGACTCTATTGACCAATATGTGTTCCCGGCTCATTATTACAACCTGGTTTTGCGGAATGAGTACAAGGGGTCGAGCGGTAAGGATTTCAGCCAGCGTGTAACCAGAAAAACTTTGTCGGGCGACATCTCTGTTGTCGGAACATTGAACATTAACGACTCACTTGCATTGCTGGATGTTGACAACCATGAAATCACACTTACAGGTACGATTGCCATGGCCAATAAGGGCAAGCAGATCATCTGGGGTGCCAATGGTAAACTCATTCATATTGGCGGCAGTTGGGATGTGAGCGCCAACATAACCGATTTCTGTAATGTCTACAAACGTGGTACTGGTTATCTCTATGCAGGAAGCGATTGGACGGTTACAGGCGATATGGAGTTCGACCCCGAAACCCGGTTGTATATGCGTGGCAACAAAATAACAGGTATCCCGGAGAAGCACTTCAAAATGGGGGTTAACTGCCAGTTGCACTCATCGGTCGAGAAATCAAATGGAGTTGCCTTCCCGCAAGGATTCGGCAGTTATTTGCTCGATGAGACCACAACAACCTACCTTGAAGCGTCGGCAGACCAAACTGTATATACAGATGTTGAATATGGCGCTTTGTATTTGAATGCAACGGTTGCCCGCACTGTCGATTTCGACGGCGATCTTAGGGTTCGTGGCAATTTCACCAATGCTCAGGATGCCACAATAGTCGATGCGCAGAAAAATGAATTCTATTTGTGGGGCGCGTCGAACGATATTCGTAACTATCACACCGACACGACGCTATACTTGATGGCCGATGGTGACCAGAAAATAGCCACAGGCGGCAACATTGCCGAAATGAATCTCAAAAACATAGAATTGCTCGGCTCGGGTGTTAAAGAGCTCGACGATACCAAGGTGAACATTTCGGGAACAATAAAGATTGCGGATAAAACATCGTTCAGCACCAACGATGCCGTTGTGTTCAGTGGCGACACCATATTAAATAAAGGTACATTCCGCCACTACGGAAGTTCGTTCACTTTCGATGGTGATACAACACACTATATATATATGGGTGATGACAATATTTTCAATGGTATTATTATCACCGATAAAGACACTGTTGTTGTTAGAAATAACGGCATTACTCTGAATACCGGCACTTTCAGTATAGGCAAGGATGCACGTTTCCACATGGGAAATTTCGAACATCATCTTGCATCGCCAAAAATTGAGTTGGCGGAAAACAGCTTATGGGATACTAAAGACGCAACTCTGGTGTTCAACCGCAATTCAACACAGAATTTGCCGGCTATTACGTGTGCTAATATCCAGTTCTCAAATGCCGGTTCAAAAATTCTGGACGGTGACCTTCATGTCGGTAACCTTACAATCGACGAAGGCGTTACGTTCTCAGTTGGTTCGAGTGCCGATTTGGCCAGAACGGTTTATGTGAAAGGCAACTGGGTGTGCGATGGCTCATTCACAAGTCAGGCCGATACCGTCTATTTCGATTCGCAAAGTGCGGGCGATAAAACAATCAAGGCTAACAACCAGACATTTAACATGGTGGTGTTCAATAAGTACACAAACGAAGAGAGTACTTATAAGCTTTATGACCAAATGACATTGAAAGAAGGAATGATAATCGGTCGGAACGCCACATTCCATTTGAATCAGAACATCTTGGTTGTGGGTAATGATGATGCCAACGCTACTGAAGCGCCATTTGTACCCGACGGTGAGTATGTTGATGTTTTGGAAGGCGGCGAGCTTTATATCGATGGTGGAGCGTCACTTCAGTTCAACCATCAAGATGATAACACTCATCTGCGAGTTTACGGAAAACTGTCGGTTGTCGGTTCAACCGATGCGAATGCTGTGATCAGCCGCAGCGCGGGCAGCAATGACCGTGGTACTGAGATTGATATTTATGGCGAAGTGGCTGCCAATAATTATCAGATTCAATATGTGGCACCAACAGGTTTCAATATTCACAGGGAAGCGCGAATTGATGGAACAAACAACCTTTCGAATGGTATTTGGTCGAACATGTACACAGGCGCAAGTTATAACCGTCCGAAAGATAAGACAACAGTTGTTGATACATTTGTCTATTTGATTATCAATGCCGAGAATATTGACAATCCGGTTATTAATAACTTGTCGTTCAATCATGGCGGCTCACCGATAATTGGAACACACTTTAATGTTCTGCGTGATAGTACATTGGCCACAACAATTGATTTCAGCCGGACATCAGTCAATGGCGGTATTGGTTCGCAATACTATGAGATGCATGCGTTCCCGAAGGGTTACAAAACGGGCATGCAGCCAATCCAACATAAGATTCTATGGCCACAAATTGACCTGTATGTATGGACGGGCCGTGTCAGCAGCGATTGGTTCGATGCCCGCAACTGGTTGCCGCAGGAAGTGCCGGATGAGACCAAATCGGTCATGATCCCGCTTACCGCCAATGCTCCTATTATATTCAGTGATGGCGCAATTTGCAACGACCTTACAATAGCGAAAGGTTCGTTGACAATTGACAAGAATCTCTCGGCACCAGCTTTGACAGTCAAAGGTTCTGTTGATGTACAAGACGGCGGTATTTTTGCCATTATGGACGATGCTGTTATTGATGTTTATAGTGATTGGAACATTGCAACAAGAGGCTATTTTGTTCCGAAGAACAGTACGGTTCGTTTTATGGCCAAAGGTGGTAGTGTTTCAATATCTCCGCACAAATCCGATTTCAACAACGTAAGCTTTGTGGGTGGTGCAACATATATGCTGTCAGGTTCGACTGTCAAGTTCAACGGAGATGTTGTTATCGAGAAAGGTACATTGTGGCCTTCAACGGCAAGCTATGTTTACAGCATCAGAGGTGATTACACTGTTGGTGAAGGAGGCGGATTCAATAATGTTGAAACAGGATTCGTTCAGTTCGACGGTGTTGACCAGGTTATTACTAATGGTAAATTCAACCGCGTACGATTCTCTAACAGCGGCACAAAGACTATAGCTGGCACATTCGATGCCACATACAACAGTAGTTCGCGTACCTATCGGACAATTATTGTTGAGGATAACGCGACATTGCTGGCAAGTTGTCCGTTAACCATTAAGGGTAATGTGCTGATTGGTGAGAACGCCACATTCAATGATGGCAACAAGACGCACACTTTCACAGGCTACTATTGGGAAGCTCCGAAGGAAACAGGTTATGCTGGCAATGGTAAGATTGAATTCCGAGGCAATCACGCACAGTATATCTGGGGCGGCAAATTCCACGATGTTTATATGACGCTGAGTACCAAGTATATCAGCGGTGATGCTAACATGACTGGTAATTTGTGTATCGAGGCGTGCAACCTTGACATGCAAACCTACCATATTAATGGTACAGGAACATTTGAAATGACTGGAACAAAGACAGTTAATGTATATACGCGTGGCGAAAATAACTATCCGACTTTCTCCGGTTATGCTGTAACAGGCACAAGTTGCTATTCATACTATAATGGCCCGATGAACCAGATAATCCGCGGTGGAGCTAATGTTCAGTATGGTTATCTATATATGAACAGCGATACGTACAAGACTCTTGAGGGCGACATTATAGTTCTGAAAAACCTTAATATCAGCGAGAATGGAGGAACACTTGATGCCAACAGCAAGAATATCTTCCTTGCAGGACATTGGTACAATCAGGTTAACGGAACATTTATACCAGGAACGGGCCGTGTGATTTTCAACGGTAGCAGTGGTAACCAGTATGCATATCTTGGTGTGTCGGTTGACAATCCGTTCTACGACTTGGAAGTTGCTAAAACCGGAACACAACAGTTCTATGCTGCATCAGTAGATTTGACGATTCTCGGTTCACTCTATGTGCGAGGCGGAAAGATGAGCTGTGTTAGTGGTTTCCGTGTCAAGGTGAGGGGCGATGTCGAAGTCAGCTTACCTGGTTCAATTAACCAATCAGGTTGTTATGAGCTATACCGCCCAAGCGGAACCTGCAATATCACAACTTCTGGTTCTATACTCAACGATTTGATTATAGATGGTGCTGGTTGTGAATTTGTGGTCAACGACGATCTTACGGTTTATGGAAACTTTACGTTGCAAAGTGGTATATTCAATCATAACGGCAATGTGGTTACACTTGGTAACTCGCTTGATAACAGTCTGATTTACGGCCACTACATTGTTGGAAAGGGAGGTAAATTGCGAATTGGTGACGCATCGTCGTTCGTTGTGAAATCAGGTGGCGTATTTGAAGCTGTTGGTGACAATGCCAACTATGCACAGATTAACAACAATGGTGGCCGATACTATTTCACTGTTGAAGGTGGTGGTAAAATTTTGGCGGAATACTATAGTTTCTCAAACTTGGCTAAACAAGGTATCATCATCTCGAAAGATGCCATTATTGATTTGGAAACGAAGCATAATTTCAGCAACGGAGTGTTCAGTAATGTGGTTTCGGCCGGAGTCTGCATCGATATTCGAAACAACCAGGAATTTATCGGGGATGATAGAATTAAGAATGTGTCATTCCCGAACAACCCGGGTGGTGGTGCGGTTAATATTAAAAAGACAGAAAGCACGTCTGGTAACATTACAATGTATAACGCTTCGGGTTTGCTTTCGGGTGAGCTTTACGAGAACGACCCGTATGACCTTATTGAGTGGGAAGGCGATGTTGAGTATGTCTGGACAGCCGGAGCCAATTCATCAGATTGGTTTGACCCGTTGAACTGGCGCGCCGAAATCAACAAGATTCCGCTCGATCCGCAACCGGGTACACTTCCTGGCGAAGAGAACAACGTCATCATTGCGTTAACATCAAGTAATAGTATCGGAACCAATGTCTATCCGATCATCACCCGCGATTCTGTCAAAGTTAAGAAGCTGACAATCGACAAAGGTGCCAATCTGTATATCCGGCTCGAGTCGGAACAGCCAGATTCACTAAGACGCGCACTTATAGCCAAGTCTGATGTCATTGTAAATGGTAATTTGTATATGACATCAGTCAAAGACACACTTCAACTTTTCGGCAACTGGGTAATCGGAACATCAGGTAGACTGATTGAAGGACAGGGTACCGTTGAGATGATGGGCGTGGGTGTTAAGACGATTCAGAACAAGGCTATGAGTTTCAACAATCTGGTGATTAACAACACTGGCATTGTGCAGGCGCAGTCGGCCATGAAGGTTGGCGGCGACTTTAAAATCAACACCGGCACCTTCGATGTAGGCTCTTATGATGTGACCGTGGGTGGTAATTTTACCAACGAAGGAATATTCATGCCGCAGAGCCGCACACTCATCTTTGATGCTGTGGCCGAAAGCAGTCATACATTCGACCCGGGACTCAGTACATATAATAATATACAGTTCAAATCGGGTAATTATAGCTTGGAGTCTAATGAGTTGAATATTAGTCATAATATCGAACTCGATGGCGGCTCTCTGACGGTATCCGATAATGTAATCAATATGGGCGACGGAAGCGGCGTTGATAATCTGAATATTGGCGGAACACTGTATATTACAAAAAATGGCCAACTCAAGATGGGTGACAATGCCTATATCAATGTGAAGAGCGATGGTGTCATTTCGCTTGTCGGTATAGAGAATAGTGAGGCAATTGTGACATCGCAGGAAGCCAGCGGCACCTATTCGTTTACAGTTAGTGGTAAAATAGCTGCCAGACACTATAAGATTGACCGTCTTAACGCTGATGGTCTGCATTTGCTGCCAGGCTCTAAAATTGATAATACAGACAATCTCTCTAATGGCCAATATTCGAGCGGAGCTTCAGGCGGACGTTATATGTGGCTTGAGAATAATCTGGCCGCGGCCGACGAAGTGTTGCGAATCAGCAATGTTTATTTCAATGCCGGAGCTTCTAAAAACGTTAAACGCGATGCGTCAACCGCTGTCGGCATAATTGATATGCGCGATGCAGTGGGCGTTTTGGCAAGTTTCTATTTTGAGGAAGAAGACCCGATTTCACCGTCTGACGGTGCGGTCCGTTGGTCATATTCCGGTGACGTGCGTTATTGGGTAGGCAATAAGAATGAATTAGGCGAAACTGATAATTCGGCTTCAGGAGATATAGGAAGGGCTTGGTTGAATCCGCACAACTGGAGAGACAGCGGAACCGGTATTGGTGTGCCAGGTCCGGATGCGCGTGTGTTTATACCTGAAGTTAACCACGGGAAGTACCCTGTGATCAGTGTGGAAGATGTGTCGGTTAAAGGTATTGATGTTTATGCCGGAGCTTCATTGGAAATTGGAAACGGTAAGAATCTGTCGATAACAGAAAAATCATTAGGCCTTTCAATTGGTGAAAACGCCACATTCAAGGCATCGGACGGCACACCGAGCACGGTGACAATCAAGGGACAGTTTGCCAATTCCGGAACTTTCGACCATGGTGGAAATTCGAAAGTTATATGGGCATCGTCGACAAACCGCAGCATATCCATGAATGGCTGCTCGTTCTACGATTTTGAAGTACAAAACGATGGCGATGCAGAAATAACCTTCTCGGTTGAAACCGGCAAGTCGCTTGTGGTTGAGCACGATTTCACCATCAGCGGTGGTAATGTCAACTGCAACAGTGGTACTCTTGATATTGGCGGTGATTTCACCAAAACAGGCGGAACATTCATCCACGGCAATGGAACTGTTAGAATGAATGGCGATGACGAACAAAACATCACATCTAACACACCGCTGTTGTTCAATAATTTGGAAATGATTGGCACGGGTGCGAAAAACATCAATGTCAACATTGAAATTGATGGTGACATTGTGGTTGGAACAACAGTTAGAGCTATTGGAACAACCGATATCACTTGCCGTGGCAACTGGACAAAACCTGCATCGGGAATGCAGTCGAATAACTTCGTTGGTGGAGATGGTGCAGTTATTTTTGCCGGCACATCAGCACAAGTAATTAATAAACCAGAGACATTCACCAACATTACATTCCGTAATCCCAAGCTGGCGGCATTCTCAACATCCTACACACAAACAATATCGGGAGTGCTTACGCTTTCTCACGGTATTCTAAAGGGTAACTCATCGAACCCGATTCGACTTACTTCAAGTGCTAGCATAGTTGGTGGCAGTCCTGAAAGTTACATCAACGGAACAGTTGAAAAAGAGGGCTCTGACGACTTCCTGTTCCCAATAGGCGGTAACGACCGTTACGCTCCAGTTGAAATTCTTGACTTGGGCGGCACAGGCAAATATCAGATTGGCTATCATAGTGATAAGCCCAATCATCAGACTGATTTGGATGCTGATGTTAACCAGATTAGTACAAAGGAATATTGGACACTGACACGCAATTCGGGAACAACAATGCCGAGAGTTAGACTCTATTGGTATAGCCGCACTTACAGCGAACTGAAGGATATGGATGTTGTGTCGGCTGTGCTATACACAGGTGGCAAATGGACACGGCAGATTGACAGGGTTACCGAGTACGATACGGAAATAATCAAACCGCTTTCTGGTTACGAGTCTGATACAGCAAGAGGTTACATTGAAACACGAGTGCCGATAGCAGAGTCCGGTGAACTTACGTTTGGCTTCACTTATCCGACAATCATTTGGAAAAATGCATTGTCCACAACGGATGCATACATGGAGATAAGCAACTGGAATAGCGGCAAATATGCACCAAGTGATATTGTGAACATTCGCGTTGATGCTGTCACTCCAGGAAACAATACACCAATAGTAACGTCAGCGGGTCATTGCTATGATATGACAATTAACGCTGGAGGTAAACTCGAAGTGGCGTCAGGCGCATCGTTGACAGTTCATGGTAATGCTATAATCAATGGTGAATTGGTACTTGGCCAGGGTGCAAAAATCAAATTCCTGAAAGATGTTGATGCGGCATCGGCAACAATTCTGCCGGCAGAAAATTCCGAAGTGCATATATGTAGTGAAACCAACCAGTCGATTGCGTTGGATTCGTGCTGCAATATTGTTTTTGAAGGTGGTTCATCTAATAGTCCTATTACCAAAACACTTTCATCTGACATAAATGTCGGAGGCACAATTACCGTGACGAATTACACAACACTTGCGGCTGGCGATAATAAGATGTGCCTTAGCGGCGACTTGGTGATTTATCAGTATGGCAATTTTGTCAATGGCAACAGCACATTGGAGCTTAACGGCAACAAGCGTCAAACGCTTAGCATTACGCCTAACCGTGCGCTTAAAAATCTGACAATCAACAATACGAGTACAGAATCGCCGCAAATTGATTTGGGAACTGGTATTAAGGTTACCGGACACCTTGATTTGAAAAAGGGTAAGTTGCGCTCAACATCATCGTCGCGCCTGACTCTTACTGAAACGGCTACATCATCAATTGGAACCCCCGATTCGTATGTGCTTGGTGAGATGGAGAGGGATGGTCAAAGTAATTTCGTGTTCCCAATTGGTTCGGAACGCGGTTTGGCTCAGCTTGGCGTTAAAGGTCTGCCCAGGACCGCAACTCTGGTTGCAGAATATAAGACTGCTAAACCACAGTCAGTTGAAGAAATTGATGAAAACAATCTGAAGACGGTAAGTCAATTGGAGTCATGGCATATTTATAATAAAAATGACATTCCTGCATCTTTGACACTTTATTGGAACGACAATAAATACAGCCAAATTCACGATGATGAGAAATTAGTGGTGGCTGTGTTAAATGGAGGGAAGTGGTATAGTTTCGGCAGAAATGGAAGTTATATATCAGATGATGATAGCATTGGTTATGTGACTTCGCAGACGTTAACCATAAAAAGCGGCTCTTCAGCACCAAAAACAATGAGGTCTGGTGCAACAAGACGTACTCTCAACTCAACGCCAAAAGCGTTGGCCGACAATGGTGGCACCGAAGTGACATTCGGTACTATGTTCCCGGAAATTAACCCGCTTCCAATCGAGCTATACTCGTTCGATGCCGAGGCAACGCCTAATGCCGATGTAAGGCTCAATTGGAGTACGGCTTCGGAGAACAACAATGCTTACTTCACCATAGAGCATATGTACGATGGTAATTTTGAGATTGTTGATACAGTTGAGGCTCAGGGCAGAGCAGGTGAGGGGGCAGACTATAGTTACCTGCATATCAACCAACCTGTTGGTACGCACTACTATCGTTTGCATCAAACCGATTTCGACGGTACAACCACGGTGGCTTCCGATTGGGTTGCCGTTGTCATCGAAAATTCTGAACAGCTTGTTCTGTCGGCAAGTGTTGCCCCGAATCCGGGTCGTTGCCAGAATATAAAAATATCGGTTACTGGCATTAGTGGAAGCAAGTTCCGCTATGTGGTTGCCGATATGAGTGGTCAGACGGTTATCGATCACACCATAGGTACTACTGGTGCCACATCGTATCAAATTGATGCCATCGATTGGAACCTACAACCGGCCATGTACCTTATCAAGATCTTCACTGATAATGGTCAGACAGTCAGCAAGTTTGTGGTTGAATAAGGTCTGCTTCTAACAAATCAAACCCGCCGTGCGACAAATGGTTGCACGGCGGGTTTTGTTTTGTGGTTGGTCAAGGAATCGGTTGAGAAATAACGTTCTATTCCATTGCCGTGGAAAAGTTGTAATTCTTATCTTGCTTGCATTCCGAGATTAGTGTGGGAAAAATCGAAAATATTAAAAGTTATAACGTTATGCCGTCAACAAAATCCTATCTGGATTTCATTCTCGAACAACTCTCGAGGTTGAATGAAATCACTTACCGCCAAATGATGGGCGAGTACATTATTTATTACCGCGACAAAATTATTGGCGGCATATACGACAACCGTTTCCTTGTAAAGCCTGTCAAATCGGCGCGAGAGAAAATGCCAGAAGCCCCACTTCAACTGCCTTACGAAGGTGCCAAAGAAATGCTTTTGGTTGATAATGTCGATAACCGCGAATTCCTTACCGAATTGATTTTGGCAATGTATGCCGAACTGCCGGAAATGAAGAAAAGAAAGTGATGTTTTAAATTTTTTTCCGGTTGTAGAAAAAAATCCCCGCATTTGAAATCAAACGGGGGATGGGGTGAAGTTAAATGTTTAACACCTTGCTCAACCCTTCTATTCCTTTGGCAAATTTTGAGGCGTTGGTGTTTTGCAAATTCTTTATATTAAGCAATTTCCATTGTACCGAAGGATATTTGCTCAAATCGCCCATTGCTGACAATGACCAATCTGGCTCACCCGATTCAAACGACAAAAGCAATCGTTTGTCGTCGGTGGACAAGCCTTCTTTTACGAAATTGTGCAAGTCGAGTCTTGCTTTTTCATAGTTGGCATATGTGAATGGCTGTTCGGTCATACCGATAAATTGCTGCTCAAGAGCGGAATGCTGGTCAATCGGATTGGGATTGAGTGATTCGATAACAGGTTTGTCGCTGCCTAAAAGAGCAAACATTAAGCCGTCACGTACATCATTGAAAGAGTACGGCATACGAGTAAAATCAAACAAATCGCGCGGATGCTGACGGCTTAGGGCCGCCGCCAACTTGCCACCATATAATTGCGTGATTGACACAGTTCGGGCGGTACAAGTGGTATGGAAATCGTTTTGAGCGCTTTCGCACAGCGGCTGCATTATGGTATCACCCACAATTCCACGTTTGGTGCCGTTCACTTCAATTTTCACCATCGCCATATTCAAAGTGCAGAGCAGTTTCCAGACGTTTGGCTTATGAATGATTTTGATGTTCGGGATGTGCCGCTGAAGCGTAGATTTTAACTCTGCCAACAGCCGATTGATGTTTTGCAGACTTGTATCACGGTCTTCAATAGGGGTATAAGTTATGTCAATATCGACTGAATATCGTGGCATATTGGAATGGAACAAATTGATGGCCGTGCCACCGTGAATGGCGAATTCGCTTATCTGACTGACAAAAGGCACAATACGAAGCAGCAATGCGACTTGTGAACGGTATATATCACGATTACTCATATTCTTTAAGTTCTGTAGGTACGACCATATTGTATTTGCTTATGAAACTGCCATTTTGCTCGGTCAGTTGTAAAACAGAACCGCCCAAATCGATTTTGCTGACATCGATACTTTGGAACCAGTCATACTGCGATTTTTCGGCCATATACAAAAACAACCGTTTGACTCGCTGGCTTGTGGTGTTTTCGAGCAGCGACTGCACAACATTGGGCCGCAGGCCGCTCATTTGTTCCAGAAGCATATAAACGTCCAAATATGAGTAATGTTTGGGCGCAAGAAAAAGACATTCCAACACCGCAAGTTCCTGCGGTGATACTGGCAGTTGAAGTTCGCCATACGGAACAAATTCTGTGTCGGCTTGTGCCAGTTGGGGCGTTTGGAAATAAGTGAATGTGCGGTCAAAGATGTCGGATTGCAGCCAGTTCAGTTTGTGCCGTTTGCTGGTTGTTACCATAGCCCGAGGCTTGCCCATTGGCACAAAATGCATTATGCCCTGCAATTCGAGAGCCGAATGGGCGGCAAAGCGCAGATTGACGTCAGTTTGCCGTACACTACTTGCCACTGCCGCATACGCAGTAGGTTGCTCGCCCGAACGATAATAAATGCCGCGGTTAAGCATTGTAAACCAGCCTGTCTTTTGATATTGCAGCATTAATTGGGGCGAATAGCCGTGAGCAGCAAGCCACGACGAAAAATACAATCCGTTGTGTGTGCCTTCAACGAGTAGTTTGTTTATTTTATTTCCTATTTCTAAAGTCATTATTTATTTGTGGTAAATAAAATCAAGTGCAAAAGTAGCATTTGATTTTAAATATGCATCAGAATTGATGGAATAGTTTGTTTGCTTTGTTTTGAACGCTGTCGCAATAACTATCGGACTGCGCAGATTTTTCTATTTCATATTTCATTCCATTTCCCTTTCTCGTTTTATACCCATTTACACAACAATTATTTACATTTACGCAACCAAAGCACCGTTTGCTTCGTCTAAATGTGTGTATTGGAGTATTGTTTGATTTTAAAAAAAGGAGTTAAAAAAAACAGGTAAAATTTTGATTTAAAGACATATTGACATCAGTCGCTTATTTGGGAGTGCCCTGAAACCTAGGAAATTTTACGGCAGAATCCTACCCAGTACAAATAGGTTCACTATGCGTTTCGCATAGGTTGAACTTATCTGGGTAGGTGGGTTTTCCTAGGACCCCAGGGCATAGATAAAGTTTCAATCTATGCTTTTTTTATTGCCAAAACCAAATGGCTGATTAATTGATTGATAGTCTTATTTAAAATGAATGATGTAATGATAAAAATATGATAATGAGACATTTTATTCCGATGGTTGCTTTGGCAGCTATAATGGTATCGTGCGGGACACAAAAACAAGTGGCTAATTCCCCCAAAAACAGTCCTTTTGGGGCGGAGATAACCCTTCCGTGTATGGAGTATTCGTATGACGACAACAACTATTTCCGTGCTCTTGGTAGTGCTATGGCTGTTAATGTGCAAAACGCTCGTACCGAAGCGTTTGAAACGGCAAAAAGTATGCTTGTGCAGAGGTTTGGCGGTAAGGTGAAATCAGTCTCGGAACTATACACACGTTCAATATCGATAGGGAATGCTGAAGATGCCAGTCAAATTCTGGAGAGCGATATGCAGGTAACCATAGAGCGTATGATAGGCGACGCCAAAAAGACTTGTGAAAAAGTTACTCAAGACGATGCTGGCAACTATAATGTGTTCATTGCCATACAAGTATCTAAAAAAGAGATGGCGGAACAAGTTGTTGAGAGTGCCGCAAAAGATAAGCGATTGGGCGTAGAGCAACATCGCGACGATTTCCGCAAAATATTTGACAAAGAATTTGAAAATGAATAATATGAAACATTGTTTGACACTGATTGTCGGCGTTTTGTTGCTTTCGCTTAGTACAACGGCACAAACTAAGCCCGATTGGATTCACAAACAGCCGAAGGCCAAAAACAACACCTATCGATATGTGGTTGAATCGGCCATTGCATATTCTGAAAACGATGCTCGCAATCAGGCCATTGCAAGGGTTTTCCAAACAACAGGCAACCGTATCGGACAGCCAGTTGATATGGCAGAAATTAATCGCGCAGTACAGCGAGAAACCGACTATAGTGTGATCTCGCGCACATTCAACATACCTATAAACAAAGTCTGTGAATATACTGAACGGACTTCCAACGGCACATATCGCGTTTATGTGCTGTGCCAGGTGGCCGAAAAGGGCAACATTCAAGTGCAGTGGACAACTTATAACGAATGTAATGTGAATCAAGAATTTAAAGATGGCAATGCGCTGCTGAAATCGATGTTTATCCCTGGTTTGGGACAAATTGGCAAGCGGCACTATGTTGAGGGCACGCTCACACTGATTGGCGAAGCCGGACTGGTGGGTGCGGGGACGTTCTGCTATCTGTCGGCACAAGACAAACTTGACATAATGCATTCTGACGGTGTGAGTTACGAGGACTTCACCAATTCCCATACAACCTACAACCGCCTGCGCGATGCCAGTTATGTGATATGGGGCGCTGCGGCTGGACTGTACGTTTTCAATCTTTTCCGCGCCTACACAATGCAACCGAAATACAAAGACGGCATTTCGCTCAACCCTGTAATTCTGCAAGATGAGAAGGCAATGATGGCGCCTGGAGTGGCGATGAGAGTGAGGTTTTAGCGGGTATGCCCTGACGGGAATTGTTGATGAGGGCGATGGAATCCGCCATAAGGGACAGAACGAATGGTAAATATATTTTATGGTATGCCCTGACGGGCAGAAATTTTAAGAAAATTTGAAATAAAATTTATAGAAAATATTAAAAATCAATTTTTTAAAAATTTTCAAAACGATTTTGTGAAATTTCTCGCGAAGCGAAAACCCCAAAACATCGCAAAGCGATAAAACGAATAAAGCAATGAAAAAATATCTGTGTTATCTGTGTGTTCTGTGCGAGATTTTCGCCTTGAGCGGTTGCATAAAAAGTCTTGAAGATGAGGGTGTTTACGACAGCACTGTCTGCACGGGAACCATTATCAACGACCAGAACAGTCAGCCTGTGGCGGGGATGCGGGTGAGCAAAACCGACGGTAAAACCATTGCCACGGTGGTGGAGACAGCCGCCGACGGCAGTTTCAGCATTGAGGTGACACCCGAAGATGTGCACCACAACTACTATCTGTGGGTGGAGGCCGACTCGCTCTACGGCAGCCGCAGCGTAACGCTCGAAAAATTTCCCTACGGGCGGCAGATGTTCAGTTTGGGCGTGGTGCAGGTTGAAGGACCAGTGCCGCCAACCGTGCAAACCGCTGCCGTACAAGCCATTGGCGGCAATGTTGCCACTTCGGGCGGAAACATTACCGACATTGGCGGCTCTGCCGTTGTGCGCCGTGGCGTGTGCTGGAGCACCTTGCAACTGCCCACCATTGCCGACCCGCACACCACCGACGGCCGCGGCCCTGGCGAGTACACCAGCCAGATGACAGGTTTGAGCGTGAACACCGTTTATTATGTGCGCGCCTACGCCACCAACAGCATTGGCACGGCCTACGGCGAGCAGTTTGAATTCCGCACAGCCGACGGCCTGCCCACATTGCGTACCGATAGTGTTACCCGCATTGCGGCCACCACAGCCACCTGCGGCGGTGAGGTTCTGGCCGATGGCGGCTATCAGGTTACAGCACGCGGTGTGTGCTGGAGCATATCGGCGCAGCCAACCATTAGCAACAGCCACACCACCGACAGTCTTGGCATTGGCCCGTTTGTGAGCCAAATGGCGGGGCTTGAGCCAGGCACCACCTACTATGTGCGCGCCTACGCCACCAATCCCGCTGGCACAGCCTACGGCCCACAAGGCACATTCACCACGCAGAGCGGACTGCCAACAGTTGTAACTGCCGCAGCCACAGCTATTTCAGCCACCAGCGTAACCATTGGCGGCATAGTGATGGCCGATGGCGGTTTTGCCGTTACGGCACGCGGCATTTGCTACGGCACGCAGCCCACCCCCACTATTGCCAACCCGCACACCACCGACGGCAGCGGCTCGGGCACTTTCGGCAGTAGCATAACTGGCTTGCAGAGCAACACCACATATTATGTGCGCGCTTATGCGACAAATGCTATTGGCACGGCGTATGGCGAGGAAGTAACGGTTGTTACAATTGATAATTGAAAGTTGAAAATTGAGAATTAAGGACGAAAGGGCATAAAGGTTTAGGTTGTAGGGCTGTCACAGCGTGGCAGCCGAAAAAAAATGGAGGAATGGAAAATGAAAAAGCAAAAAGATGATATTATAATTACATCTGTGGCTCAATTTGTTGAAGAGGTTACAAAGATTTGCATAAACGAGTATGACGTGAAACGTAGTTCTGTTTTCTTCAGAGGAGAGGCAGATAAAAAATGGGAAACAAGAGCGTCTTTGTTACGAGGTGATAAAAATGATTCAAATTTGCAAGAGAACGATGTTTTTGTTCAAATGGAATATGACTTGATTTCTAATGCAAAGAAATGTTATCCTGAATTATTTAAATCTTGTCAAGATTCTATTGATAGAATAGTTGAAATGCAACATTATGGATTGCCGACACGATTACTCGATGTTACAGAAAACCCTTTTGTTGCCCTTTATTTTGCTTGTGAAAGCGAATTCAAAAAGGATGGTACTGTTTTGTTCACATACAAAGAACCGTTAGATCATTATTGTACCAATATAATTGCCACATTATGTGAACATTGGCAAGATTATAGAAATCTTAATATCCTTGACAAGCGTTCAATGGGGAAACCAGATGATTATCCCATTCGTGAGCCTAATGAGTTTATGGGACTAAAATCGTTTTTGAACTTGTTGAGAGATAATGGAGTATGTGAAAAAGAGAAGGATATTGATGTTTTACGCTTTCTCTTTTATTATTTGCCCAAATCATTTTTATATGTCCCCAATTACACGAATCCGAGAATACAAGCTCAAAAAGGCGCATTCATATTTAGTGCGTTTATGCAACCCGATTTTATGTATAGTTCAAAATACATAGAATTGGTAAAAGATGGGGAAAATCGAAAATTGGAAGAGAAAGAAATGACAGGAATCCGTTTTGAAAAAATGTGTGTTTCATTGCGAAATGAATTTGAAAAGAAACGATTTGTCATAAAAAAGAACGACAAAAAACATATCCTAAAAGAACTCTGTTTGTTAGGTATTAATGAAGCGTTTGTATACCCCGAACCTGAACACCAAATGAAAACAGTGCGAGATGAAGTAGTAATGAGTCATTATCATCCAACAGAACAAGATTTTAAATAATTTTCCTATGAAACACCTATTTATAATCCTTTCATTTATAGTCTTAACCATAGCAAACGCTATGGCGCAGAGTAGTTTTACTCTTGACGGTTTGACATACACAATAACTGATGCCGAAAACCATTATGTTTCAGTGAGTAAAAGTTCTACAACGCTTTCTGGTGAACTTGAAATTCCATCACAAATTAATTATCCTGAAGTTACTGGTATAACTTATACGGTTACAAGTGTACCAGCAAACGCATTTATAGGCTGTACTGAATTAACATCCATTATTGTGCCTAATACCGTCACAAACATTGGAGAAGGGGCGTTTTCGGGTTGCAGTAGGCTGACATCAATAACTCTGCCTTTTATTGGCGATAAACCACATCAACCAACTGACACTTACCAATATCCGTTTGGATATATTTTCGGACCAAGTAGCCGAGGCACAGAACAAATGTATTATGGCAGCAATATAAACACAACAACAACTACAGTCTATAATATACCATCGTCATTGAAATCAGTGACAATAACTGGTGGCCGTTATATACAATGCGGAGCATTTTATAATTGTGGAAATATAATTTCTATAACCATTCCCGATTCTGTCGCGAGTATCGCTGACTATGCTTTTTCTCATTGCGGCAATCTGGTATCAGTGAATTTTCCTAATTCTTTGAAAAGTATTGGCATATGGGCATTCCAAAATTGTGGTAAAATAAAATCAGCAAACATTCCTGTTTCTGTAGAAAATATTGGTGAAGGTGCTTTTGCATCTTGCAGCAGTTTGACTTCAATAACAATTCCTAATATCATAACGAGTTTTGGTATATACACGTTCTCGGGGTGTAGCAGATTAACATCAATCAGTATTCCCAATTCTGTCACGAACATTGGAGAAGGTGCTTTTGAAGGTTGCAAAGGATTGAAAACAATAGCGATTCCAAATTCAGTAACCAACATTGGTGCTGATGCATTTAGTGAATGCGATAGTTTAAAAACGGCAACTATTTCAAAATCAGTTATCAATATAAAGCACGCATTCAACAATAATAGTACAACCTACTATTGTGAGCATTTGTATGAACCTGAAGGCTGGAGAAATTATGAAAGTTACGAATGGCGATATTGGAACGCTCATAAGGGCATAGTTTATTGGGGAGTGTCGTTTGTTGAGGATGAAGTTGCTTATTATATCACTTCTGACACAACTGTTTCAATAAGAAATTATTTTGGTGACAGCGAATTTTTTACGATTCCACAATCTGTGGCACACAGCGGAACGGAATATAAAGTTATCAGCATTGAAGAGAATGCGTTTCTCAATTGCCCCAAACTTATTTCTGTGGTTATTCCAAACAATATTACAATAGTTGGTGAAAAAGCCTTCAACAATAGCAAGGTAACATTTTATTGTAAGGTTAATAGTAAGCCAACAAATTGGAGTGTCAATTGGAATGGCGGCTTGGGAACGGTTTATTGGGGTGTAAAAATAGTAGACGGTTATATTTCACACGTTACAAACGCTTCTTCGCATCAGGCTGAAATTCTGAAATATATCGGAGCAGACAGCGTTTTGTCGATACCAGCAAGCGTAACGTTTGGCAGTACAGCGCACACGGTTACAACCATAAGTGAGTCAGTGTTTAAAGGGTGCGAAAATCTTAAATCGGTAACCATACCAAATACAATTGTGAGCATCAGCGATGATGCGTTCAATGGATGCAATCGTCTGCCGCAGATAATTATTCCTAACTCTGTGGCCACAATGGGGCAAGGCGCGTTTGGTGGTTGCAGCAGTCTCACCATCTACTGCATTGCCACAAGCAAACCAAAACAGTGGTCAACCGATTGGAACCCAGACGATTGTCCTGTTGTTTGGGGAACAAAAATCGATGGTGATTTCATCTATCAGATAACAAGCGCCGCACGTCGAGAGGTTTCAATCATAAAATATACCGGAAATAGTTCCAATGTGGTAATTCCTTCAAAACCAACCATCAACGGTCTGCAATGTAACATTACAGGCATTGGTGATTATGCGTTTGCAGAATGTGGCAATATGAAGCAAATTATCATTCCTAACTCTGTACAAATTATTGGCAATTATGCATTTGCGGGTTGTGCTGAACTTTCGCAGATTATAATTGGTTCAGGTATCACAAGCATTGGTGAGTCGGCTTTCAGTGGGTGCGGCGCTGTCAGCTATATCAAAATCGGTAACGCAACACCGCCAACTATTTCAGAATCAACCTTTGAAGACATCGATAAATGGATTACTGTTGACGTGCCGTGCACCAATATTGATGCGTACATGAACAGCAATTATTGGAGCGATTTCGTGAATTACTACGAGCCGCCGGTATATGACATCACTGTGAATGTGGAAAACAGCAAGTGCGGCACTGCGTTTGTAACGCGGTACCCAACTTGTGACAATAATCAGGCCGTTTTCAATGTTACAAGCAACACGGGTTTTGCATTCGACCATTGGAATGATGGCAACACCGACAATCCGCGCACTGTGGCTGTAACAAAAGATACTTCGTTCACTGCGTTTTATTCAGCGGCAAAAATCAATGTTTCAATAACAACTGCCAATGCCACTCAAGGTTCGGTAACTGATTTATCAGGTATCCACTATTATTCAGATGAAATAACCATTTCAGCCACAGCTAATTATGGCTATCATTTCACAGGATGGAGCGATAATGTTACAACCAACCCACGCACTATAACTCTAATTAAAGACACAACAATTCAGGCTCAATTCGCTATCAATCAATACGAAATATCAGTCAATTGCAATGAAACGGAGCGTGGCACAGTTTCGGGCAACGGCAGTTTCAATTACCTAACTGACAATGCAATACTTGCCACTGCAAATTATGGCTACGAGTTTGTCCATTGGTCGGACAACAACACTGACAATCCGCGCACGATTCATCTTACATGCGACACGGCTTTTACGGCCGTTTTTGCACCGAAGGTATATGAGTTGCAGGTTACGTCAGCAAACGAGGATTTAGGCACTGTTGCTGGCAGCAATTCGTTTGAGTATAAGACGGTTGCCACAATTTCTGCCACTGCAATAGCGGCTCACCATCACTTCGTCCAATGGAACGATGGCAACCGCCAAAACCCGCGCGAGTTGTTGCTTCGTGGCGATACGGTGCTCACGGCCGCCTTCGGCATCGATACTTTCAGCGTTGCGGCCAAGTGCGATACGGCAATGGGCGCAGTGAGCGGCGCAGGGCTGTATAGTTACGGCTCGGCGGCCAAAGTTGAGGCCAAGCCAGCGGCGCACCACCATTTTGTGCGCTGGACAAACGGCGCCGTTCAGACAACTCAGGAGTTTGTGGTTGAGCACGATACAGCGTTTGAGGCAGTGTTCGCTATCGACCGCCACTCGGTTGCGCTTGCCGTTTCCGATAGCCTTTGCGGCGCAGTGAGCGGAGCAGGCAGTTACGATTACGGCGCCAGCGTTCAGTTGCAGGCCACGCCAGCCGCCAACTGCTATTTCACAGGCTGGAGCGATGGTGTGACAACCAATCCGCGCACTCTCACCGTTGAGAGCGATACAAATATTGTGGCGGAGTTTGGTAAGTTGCAGACAGTCAATATTATGGTTGCGGCCAACGATTCGCTTCGGGGCACGGTTGCTGGCACGGGCAGTTATGTTGTGGGCAATAACGCCACGCTTTTGGCCACAGCCAGCGCCCACTACCTCTTTGAGCAGTGGTCCGATGGCCGCACCGATAACCCGCGTACCGTCCGCGCCATAGCCGATGCCACCTACACAGCCGTCTTTGTGCCGATGCAGTACAACATTATTCTGTCGCAGAACAATGCCGATATGGGAATGGTGTCGGGCAGCGGCGTTTACAGTTACGGCGAGCGCGTGAGTTGCCTTGCCAAGCCCTATCCAAACTACCATTTTGTGCAGTGGAGCAACGGCGAAACCGCCAACCCCTACGAGTTTGTGGTTGAGGAAGATAAGATGCTCACAGCCTATTTTGCCGCAGGAGCCGTCACTGGCATTGAGGATGATGCCGCTGTCGCACCAGTAATTTACGCCGTAGGTAAAACCATTATTGTTGAGAATGCCACCAACGAAATTTTGGTTTATGATGCAATGGGCAAATTGCTCTGTAGGGACGTGGCGTGCCGCGTCCGCACCGAAATAACCGTCAACGGCACAGGTGTTTACATTGTAAAAACAGGCAATGCGGTGATGAGGGTTGTGGTGGAGTAAGAAACAATGATGATTTACAAATAGTTGCTTATTAAGATGATTTTAATTATGAGAAAGATACTTGTTGCATTATTTGTTTCGTTCTGCACCACGCTTATGGCGCAAAACGCAGAAAACACCGACTCGCAACTTTTCTATCGAGGAGCAGCGGCTTGCGACAATGGCGATTATGAAGAAGCCATAAAATACTTCAACAAAGACCTTGAAGAAAACCCCGAAAGCGGGCATACATACTCATATCTTGCATGGTCGTTTTTGAATATCGAAGAATACGAAAAGGCTCTTGCAGCAGCCGACATGGCGGTTAAGTACATAGCAAAAAATGATACCGCTTACTTGATTTTCAATTATACAACAAGAGGACAGGTGAATATGTTTTTGTATGACACCGCGAGTGCTTTAGCCGATTATGCAACTGCAATCAATATCTGCCCTAACGATGAAACTTTGTATTTGGACAGGTCATATATCTATTATTCACAAAAGAAATACACACTTGCCGAAGCCGACTACCAGAAACTTATTGAGTTGAACCCAGACGATGAGTTGGCGTATTTCTGTAGCGGACGTAATTTCAACTTGCAAGGGCGCTATGCCGATGCCATCAAACGTTTCGACAGTGCCATAAAAATAGCGAACGATGATTCGGAAGCGTATGCGTTACGTGCCCAGTCATACCTTGGGTTGGAGAAATGGAATGAGGCAACCGACGACCTTATTCGTGCGATTGCAATTGATTGGAACGTGACGGCTTTAAATACGGCTCAAGGATTAAGGAATCCCGCAGCCCAAATCCTTATGCCAAAGATTAAAATGCAACTGGAGAAAAAACAGGATGACCCCGCTTTTACGTCTTTGATGGGGACTCTGTATCAAAACGAAAGACAATTTAAGGATGCAATCAGTTGGTATATTACCTGTAGCGAGAATTGTGCCGTTCCCAATCTTTTTATGAGAATTTCAGATTGTTATAAAGAACTTGGAATGTTCGAAGATGCACTGGTCAACATAAACAAATCCATCAGCATAACTAATGAGGTGGATATGCAGTTCTACCAGCGCAGAGCCGACATCTATTATGAAATGGGCAACGTAAAGTCGGCACTCGCTGATATTAATGAAGTTTTAAGCCATGAAGTATTATACGGCTGGGGCTACTATCGGCGAGGATGGTTTAAGGAAATATCAGGAGATATCGACAAAGCCATAGAAGACTATTCTTGGTGCATTCGAATTGACCCCAAATATGCATACGCATATATTGCGCGTGGCAGCGCCTACAAAAGACAGGGTAAGAATGATTTGGCTATGGCTGATTTCAAAACAGTTGTAGAAATGGAAGATTCACCGTACAAGGCCGAATGTGTCTATTTTGCGTATCCTGAACTTAGTGAGCCAGACAAGGCCGTAGCAGCCATAAACACCGCAATTGCCGAAGCCCCAACAGATAGTGGCGTTTACTACGATGCCGCTTGCCTTTATTCCAGAATGCAAGACAAGGCAAATGCTCTAAAATATCTGGAGAAATCGTTAGAGTTAGGCTTTGCAAGATTCTTCCATATCGAAAAGGATTTCGACTTGGATTTCATCCGCAACACCGATGAATTTAAGGCACTTATAAATAAGTATAAAGGAGCACATAAATCATCCGAATAATAGTCGGTTGATGAAAATTGAAATCGACAATCATCGGCAAGTGCTAATAATCAAAGCAGGAAAAATGAAAAATACAAGTATCTAACTGATAGTTAGATACTTGTATTATGCCTTTGGTGATTCCATAGGGAGTCGAACCCTAATCGTCAGAACCGGAATCTGATATTCTATCCATTGAACTATGGAACCGAATCGGGCGCGAAAATAATGAAAAATGTAGGATTTAGGAGTTAGGATTTTTTGAATTCCGCCTTTTTCTCACTGAACACCACTTTCTTTCGCACAAAAAAGTTGAAGAAGAAAACCGTTATTTGTGCTATTGTATTGCTTATCAGGAAATAAACGCCGCAGCGGTTGGTGAGCACGGTGGTGATGCCAATGTTGATGGCCAGTCCAGCCGCGCCAATCAGCGTGAAGACGGCAAACTGCACAAGACTCTTGCCCGCACCGCCAGCTTTCTTGTGGAACACCCAGATGGTGCAGAGTCCGTAGTTGACAAGTCCGGCAAGCAGCGATGCCACAAATGTTGACACAGCTAGCCAGTCGGAACCAAGCAGTCGTTCGTTAAGGTACCACAGAATGGCAATGTTGGTCAGATAGCGGATGCCTTCAACCACAGCGTTGCGCGCGATTTGCACGGTTGTGTTGTCGGTTTTGCCGAAAAGTTTTGCCCAAAGGTTCCCCATCGCCTTAATTCCGTTTGTCGGCACCCCACATCAGTTTGTTGCGCAGGGTTGAGAAGAATCCGTGACCGTCAAATTTTATCAGGCTCACGCTGCGTTCAGCCTTGCTGATGGTGATTTCCGACGGATTGCTCAACACCACCGACGTTGAGTCGAGCGAGAGCATATAGTTCTGTTCGCGGCTTTCAACCGTGATGCGGATGGTGCTGTAGTCAGGAATGACGAGCGGCCGCACCGTCAGGTTGTGCGATGCGATGGGCGTGATGATGATGTTCTGCGACGCGGGCGACAAGATGGGGCCGCCGGCGCTCATCGAATAGGCCGTTGAGCCTGTTGGTGTTGCAATTATCAGTCCGTCAGCCCAATAGCTTGCCAGATATTTGTCATCGATGTAGGTGTGGATGACAATCATGCTCGAGCTGTCGCACTTGTGCACTGTTATCTCGTTGAGAGCAAACGGGTGTTTAATCTCGTTGATTTGCGGCTGCAACTTAAGCAACGGGCGCTGTTCGACAATGAACTTGCCGTCGGCCAGAGCGTCGATGGCATTAGTGATATCGTCGGGCGAGATGTCGGCCAGAAACCCCAGCCGCCCTGTATTGATGCCCACAAACGGCACTTTTAGGTGCTCAAATTCACTGATGGCCTTCAGAAAGCTGCCGTCGCCACCCAGAACAATGATAAAATCGAGATTGTCAGGCATTTGGACCGATGTGTCGATGTTTGTATAGGAAAGGTCGCTACTTTGCTGCCAGAGTTTGAAAACCGGCGCAAACAACGGATGCAGCCAAATGTTGGCCTTGTGCCGCTGAAGCGCACCAAAAAGCACTTCGAGCAACGGTTGGTGCTGCGAACCAAACAACTGACTATATATAGCAACGTTCATCAGATTGATTATTCGAGAGTTACAATGAAACTGCCGTTGAAATCGGTCAGTTTTTTATTGAAATGCTCGGCCTTTTCGCGCGTCTCAAACGGACCGGCAATGATGCGATAGACCTTCACGCCGTCCTTGTCGCCGATTTGAATCATTATATCTTTGTTAATCAGCGATTTGATTTCGGCGCAACGCTTCACCAGATTGGCCGCTTCCTGATACGATGCCAGCTGTACGCCAAAGCCTTTTGGGTGGATGGGCGTCGATTCGATTTTGAAATATTCGTTGGCCGGTGCCTGTACTTCAGTCACTTGTGTTTGACGAACGGGCGCTGTCTCGGGCTCGGCATCGGGTTGTATGGCTGGTTGTGCGGCTGCAGCCGGCTCATCGGCGGCAACTTGCTTGCCCGGCCATGCGGGCGATGAGCTGCGCTTTGTCTCGGTAGCCGCGGCGGCACTCGATTCGGGCAGACTCAACACTTCAACCTTGACACTTGCCGTGCCTTTGGCCACAAATTTCAGTTTTTCGGCGGCAGCGCGTGAAAGGTCGATGATGCGCTTTTCGACAAACGGACCGCGGTCGTTAATCGTCACATCTACAGATATATTGTTATCGAGATTGGTGACGCGAACCACTGTGCCAAATGGCAGCGTGCGGTGGGCGGCCGTCATCTTCTTTTGGCTGAAAGTCTCGCCGCTCGCGGTCATCCGACCGTCGAACTTGTCGGCGTAGAACGATGCCAATCCAACTTCTGTTATCTGCGCCGACGCAAAGCCTGCAATCGCAAGCAGCAAGGCGGTCAATGTCAGTCTAATGTTTTTCATATCTGTTTGAATATTAATTTTCTGTAAAAATAAAAATTTATGTGTGTTGCGGCAGCGCTTCGGCTTTTTTCTCGTGTGCCGCCTGGATGCTCAGATTCAGTTCGAATCCCAAAAGGAAGATGTACGAGTTCAAGTTGAGCCAGACGAGTATTGCAATAAGCGTGCCTATTGAACCATATAATGCATTGTAATTGCTAAAGTTAGCCAAGTAAAAACCGAATCCTGCCGAAGTGACTAGCAACAGCAGCGTGGCCATCACCGAGCCGGTCGAAATGAAACCCATATGGGTGTGTTGGGCTGGTGCGAAATAGTAGATAACAGACACGCTTACAATGCAAAGCGACAGAATCACAAGCCATTGAACAACGTAGAACATCACCGTTGAAAAAGTACCGAAGAGAATGTGTTTGGCGATGAGGTAGGCTAGAATTGTGCGACCGAAAATGAGCAACGCGATGGCTGTGGCCAAAAGCACGGTAATCAGGCCCACCATAATGAGCGACGAAGCCCGAAGCCTCAGGAATCCGCGCGTCTCGTGGGTGTTGATTGATGCGTTGAAGGCGCGGATGACAGCCGTCACACCATTCGATACAATGATGATGGTGGTGATGCAACCTATTGATAACAAGCCACTTCGCGGATACATCACAATGTCGGCCAGTGTTTCTTCGATGGTCTCGAACGTGTCTGATGGGATGAGCTGCTCGAGCAAATCCATCAACTCTGTTTGGAAATTGGGAATCGGGATGTAAGGGATAAGCGTTGACAGGAAAAGCAGCGCCGGGAACACCGCCAGGAAGAAGTTGAAGGCGATACTTGCCGCGCGGATGCCGAGTGTGCCGTTCGACATTCCTTTAACGAAGAACGAGCCCACTTCGAAGATCGACAGACGGCCGAATCCGGGCAGCGTGTGGCGCTTGGTCCACTCGATGACAGCATCGAGTCGAGCCTTCCAATTATCGATTATCTGTTTAATCTTCATTATTTTATGGCTTTCAAACTCAAGTCGAGACTGCGGATTTGGTGCGTTAGCGCGCCAACCGATATGAAATCGACACCGGTGGCGGCGTAGTCGCGCAAGTTGGTGTCGGTGATGCCGCCCGATGCTTCGGTCTCATATTTGCCGCCAATCATCTCGACAGCTTTTTTGGTGTCCGGGATCGAGAAGTTGTCAATCATTATGCGGTCGATACCACCGATTTCCATAATCTGTTTTATCTCGTCGAACGAGCGGGCCTCAACCTCAATCTTCAGGTTTTTGCCTTTAGCTTTCAGATATTCTTTGGCGCGATTGATGGCCTGCGGAATGCCGCCGGCAAAATCGATGTGGTTGTCTTTGATGAGAATCATATCGTATAGCCCGATGCGGTGGTTCTGTCCGCCGCCCATCACCACGGCCATTTTCTCGAAGACGCGCATCCCGGGTGTGGTCTTGCGGGTGTCGAGAATTTTGGTGTGCAGGCCTTTGACCAATTCAACGTAATGGCTTGTCTGTGTGGCGATTCCGCTCATACGCTGCATGAAGTTGAGCACCAGGCGCTCGGTTTGCAGGATTGAGAGTTCGCGTCCTTCGACGATGAATGCCACATCGCCTTTCTTCACGGGTGTGCCATCGGTGATGAATGTGGTCATTTTCAGGTCTTTGTCGAACTCTTCGAAGACCATCCGGGCCACTTCGACACCGGCCAGAATGCCGTCTTGCTTGACAAGCAGCTGGGCCTTGCCGCGCTGATCGGCCGGAATGCAGCTCAACGATGTGTGGTCGCCGTCGCCAACATCTTCGCGGATGGCGCGGGCTATAAAATCCTTTATGTACTCTTGATTGTTCATGTTATTCTATAGAAAATTGATATACAAGTTGTTGTGATGATTGCTGCTTGGTCAGGAAACTGATTCTGTAGCGATGGATTCCGCTGTCGAGTGTTCCGATGACCGAGATGCCGTCGGGGCTGATGTTTTGAGCAAGCACGGTGAACTGCGTCGGCTTGTTTTTGGTAAAAAACTGATTCAGAATCATTTTTGCCTGGTTGCGGCTGCTCACAACTGAGTAGTCGGGCATCAGCAACTCGACGCGCTTGTTGAAGAATGCGGTTAATGAGTCGGCGTTACCGTCGGCAATGGTGCGAGTGATGCAGTCGACAACCGAATCAACGACAACCACTTGCGACACAGTTTGCAGCGGACAAACCGTCGTCGCGGCCAAAACCGCCATCAACAAGAACACTTTTTTTGCCGAAAACATTTTCAAATTCATATTTTTGACCATCGGCAAAGGTAATATTTTATAATGACTTTAGACAGATGAAAACCATTCTCTACGCTATCGGAAAGACCGATGATGAATATTTGAACACCGGCATAGCAAAATACTGTCAACGCATTGTGCGGTACACGCCGTTTGAGTTTGTGGCTCTGCCCGACATCCGCAACTCGAAAAGTATGAGCGAAGCTGTGCAGCGCAGTAAGGAAGGCGAGCTGATTTTGAAACAGATAGAAAACGGCGACTATGTGGTACTGCTCGACGAGCGTGGTCGGGAACTGACATCGGTGGGGATGACCGAATGGATGAGCGGGGTGTTTGCGGCAGGCCACAAGCGGCTCGTGTTCTTGATTGGCGGGCCTTACGGCTTTTCTGATGATGTTTATAATCGCGCCAATACAAAAATTTCGCTATCGAAACTCACTTTTCCGCATCAATTGGTTCGATTATTGTTTGTTGAACAATTGTACCGTTGCCACACAATATTGAAAGGCGAGCCGTACCATCACGTTTAGATTTTTTTTGATTTACGAATTATGATTTACGAATTACGCACAGACAACTGCAGAACATCAATCAACACTGATGGCTCATTGCATACAAGCAGTCTGTTGTCTGTAGTCAGTTGTACAATATTCTAAACTCTAACTGCCACCACTTCTCTTAAATGCACTTCCTTGTCCGCCATCGGTTATTGCTTTACGCCATTATCTGTTTTATGGCCGGGCTGAAAATTCTCAGTTCCGATAACAGCTCAAAGGTTGTTGAGCCTGAGCGGCAGAAGTTCATACAATCACTGCATGAGAAGGAGCTGTTTGCCGAGCAGTTGGCCGACACATTGTTCGAATATGCGCAGAACAACCGCATAAGCGAGTTCGCCAACAGCAGTAACTACAACCCCGACCGTCTGTTCGACCGCCATGGCATTATTCTTTATGTGTACTCGGGACGGAATCTTGTATATTGGACTAACAATTCAGTTGCCATTCCCGAAGGCACAATGTGGTACAAAAAGCCATTTGTAAACACCGGAAACGCCAGTGTTATTCCGCGCTACAAGACCAACAAACAGCAAACGGTTGTGAGCGTGATTGTTGTTAAAACCGACTTCACATACGAGAACGAGTTCCTGCAAAACCGACTTCACTCGTCGTTCGGGATAAAGAGTAATTTGAGTTTAAATACCGATGATAAAACATCGGAAGACGCCGTTTACAGCACCGACGGCAACTATCTGTTCTCGTTTAGCATTGAAAACACAAGCGACACCGGCAAAAGACGCCGGGTGGCGTTCCCGTTGCTGTTGTTGTCGTTTCTTTTGCTGATGCTCTACGCTCAGAAGGGAATTAAAAAGAACCGGCTCAGTAACCGTAAGTTCTTTGTGCTTACGCTGATAGCAGTGGCGGCCAGAATGGGCATTCAGATGTTTCTGCCGCAGGATTACTACTCTCAGCTAGGCATTTTCTCGCCGCAGCACTATGCCGCATCGGTGATTTTCCCGTCGCTTGGCGATTTGCTGATTAGCGTGGTAATGATTGTGTATCTGATATTTGTCTATTCGTTTAAGGTACATCTGCAGCGGCTCGACAAATACTCGCTCGTGCGCCGCATTGCCATCTCGGTGCTTTGGGTGGTTGCGCTCATGACATATTATGTTTTCTTGACATACACGCTTAACACACTCATCCACGACTCGAATTTCCCGTTTGAGATATATGAAATAACTAATCTCAACATCTACGGTGTACTTGGTTATCTGATACTTGCGTTGTGTTTTGTGGGATTTCTGCTTCTGCTCGACAAGGCAGTCATTCAGTTGCTCAAAACCTTCAGTTTCTGGCGGGCGCTGCTGATTGTGATGCCAGTGTGGGCTATAGCGACGACTCTGCTGCTCTGCAACTATCCAAGCTCGCCATACATTCAGATGTGCGTGTCGTTCCTGGTAGTCAGTGTTTTGTGGCTCTATCTGCGCTACACCAATCGTGTCAACTATGCTTCAGAAGTAATGGTGATTGGCTTGATTTCGATTTACGTGACCAATTTCACTCGAATTGAGAGCCGTATGCGCCATGCCGAAGAGAATGAAGTGCTCTGCGTCAATCTTTCGCAGATGCAGGACCCAGCCGCTGAAGTCATTTTGTCGGATATTATCAATAATATGAAGGCCGACAAGCAGATAGCAACCATTCTGGCCGTATCAGAATACAGCCACGACGACCTTTACCGATACATCGAGAATCAGTATTTCAATGGTTATCTGAACCGCTACAACTTCAGTCTGACGGTGTGCGACCAGCACGACGAAATCAGTTTCGGTCCCGACCAGAACCAACAGAACTGCCATCAGTATTACAACCGCTATTTGCGGCAGTACGGCTCGCAGACGCCGGTGCAGGGGCTGTTCAGAATCAAGAACGCATCGTCGGAAACAAGTTATCTGATACGAATCGCCGTTCCGTCGCGTCAGAAGGAAACCGTGACGCTGTTCTTCAGCCTGGCGCCGAAACTCAATTATGAAGTGCTTGGCTATCCCGAATTGCTGCTTGAGAAACCGCTCAGCACCGACCGCTACAAACAGCATATCAGTTATGCGAAATACCAGAACGGCCGACTCACAGCGCGCTCTGGCACGTTCCCCTATGCGTTCGACAATCAGGTTTATGGCCAGCACGACGGCGAGTTCAGCCATTTCAGTATGGAACATTACGACCACGTGATGTACGTCAGCGACAGCGAGAACTGCATTATTGTGAGCACGCCAACCATCACTGCCTTTAATATTATGATTGCGCTCACCTATACATTTGTGTTCTTTCTGTTGATAATCACATTGTTACTGGTTTTGGGCAATTCCTACACCAAGATGTTCGACATTCGTTTCACCATAAAAAACAAGGTGCTGGTGTCGATTTTGGTCATTCTCATCATCTCAACGGTGTCAGTGGCCGGCGGCGTGGTCTATTACACTATCAATCAATATAAACGCTCGCAGAACGAGATACTGTCGAGCAAGGTCCAGTCGGCGCTGATGGAAATCGAGCAGCGCTACTCGAACATTACCGACATCAAACGCATTCCGGCCGATGAGCTCAACTCGCTTATGGCATCGATATCGAACACTCTGCTTACTGACATCAATCTTTACGACCAGACGGGAAACCTGATTGCCACGTCGCGCCGCGAGATTTACTCGCGCAAACTCACGAGTGAGAAGATGAACGCCACTGCCTTCCGTGAACTTGAAATGAACAAAAAATCGCGAATTGTGCAGAGTGAGAGCATCGGAAAACTCAACTACTATTCGGCTTATGTGCCCTTCATCAACTCGCGCAACAAGCTGCTGGCTTACATCAATCTGCCGTATTTTATCAAGCAAACACCTTTGCGTCAAGAACTTACAAGCGTGTCTGTCGCCGTAATCAATATTTATGCGGTGCTAGTGGTGTTGAGCGTGGTGATTGCCATTTTCCTGTCGAACCGCATAACTCGGCCCATTGTGAGTGTGCAGGAACGAATCCGCAGCCTTGACCTTGGCAAGAGCAACCAGCGTGTTGAATATGATGGCGACGATGAGATTGCCGAGCTGGTGAATGAGTATAACCTGATGCTTGAACAGTTGAGTATCAGTGCGTCAAGGCTTGCCAAATCGGAACGGGAAAGCGCATGGCGCGAGATGGCCCGGCAGGTGGCTCACGAAATCAAGAACCCGCTTACACCGATGAAGCTCAGCGTGCAACTGCTCGAGCGTTCGCAGCGCAACGGTGACCCCGATTTCAACGAACGGTTCGAGAACACCGCTCGCACCCTGATTGAGCAAATCGACAGCCTGTCGTCAATCGCATCGGAATTCTCGCAGTTTGCCCGTATGCCCGAAGGCCGCACCGAACTAGTGAACCTTAACGAGCGCATCAACCAGAGTGTTGAGCTCTTCCGCGACACCACAACAACCAAAATCACATTTGTCGAGCCTGCAGGACTCACGGTGAACATCATTGCTGACAACGAACGAATGCTGCAAGTGTTCAATAATCTGATTAAAAATGCAATTCAGGCCATACCCAAAAAGCAGAAAGGCAAAATAAATATCTCGCTTCGCTGTATGAAAGGGCGTGCGATTGTTGAGATTCAGGACAACGGAACAGGTATCTCGCCGGAAACTGAGAAGAAGCTGTTCCAGCCCAACTTTACCACCAAAACCAGCGGAACCGGTCTTGGACTGGCCATTGTCAAAAACATAGTGGAAGACGCCGGCGGTGCCATTTGGTTCTACTCAAAAGTGGGCAAGGGCACATCGTTCTTCGTGTCGTTCCCGCTGCCGCAAGAGCAGGCATAGGTTCGGTGGTCCGCCTGGCGCGATTGCCGGCGGAAAACGAAAGGGTGGAAGCGTGGCTGGCAGAAAATACCGATAAATGTGCTCAAAGAACCGAAATTCGGGTATTTCCCAACCGATTTTTTTGCCATACTTTTACAATGAACAAAAAATATTTGATATGAAACGTATTATCTTTCTGACAATTGCGGGATTTATGGCCGCTACTTCGTGCTCGGGCGGCGAGCCAACGCCGAACAGCGCCGCGGCTGACGAAAATGCTAGTGCGAGCGTGGTTTATTTCACAAAAGAGATTACACCCGAAGCGCTGGTGCGGATTTACAAGGCTCTCGGCGTTGATGCCACGGGCCGCGTGGCGGTGAAAATATCGACGGGCGAGTCGTCGAAATCGAACCACCTGCGCCCCGAACTGATTAAAGACCTTGTGCAGAGCGTGGGCGGCACGCTGGTTGAGTGCAACACGGCCTACGGCGGCAACCGCTCTACCACCGCCGACCATCGCAAAGCCATTGAAGAACGTGGTTACGCGCAGATTGCCACCGTTGACATTATGGACGAAGAAGGCACTATGAAACTGCCCGTGACTGACACCAAACATATTGAATATGATATTGTTGGCTCACATCTTGCCAACTACGATTTTATGATAAACCTTGCGCACTTCAAGGGGCACGCAATGGGCGGGTTCGGCGGTGTGCTCAAAAATCAGAGCATTGGCGTGGCTTCGCATAGCGGAAAACTCTACATCCACTCGGCAGGCGCGTCAACAACCCGCTGGCGCGTTGCAGAGCAGGACGCTTTTCTGGAATCGATGGTGGCAGCCGCTCAAGCGGTGCACAACTATTTCAAGCAAGACGGCCGCAACATCGTATATATCAACGTAATGAACAACCTTTCTGTTGATTGCGACTGCGACGGTTCGCCCGCTCGGCCCGAGATGAACGACATCGGCATTCTGGCATCGACCGACCCCGTGGCGCTCGACAAAGCCTGCCTTGACCTTGTTTTCAACTACCAATCGACATCGGGCGACGACGCCACCGCGCTGCAGAAACGCATCAACCGCCAGCACGGCACCTACATTGTCGATTACGCCGAACAACTGGGGCTGGGGACAATGAAATACACAGTGGTTGATTTGGATAAATAGGGACATCGGACTACAGACATCAGACAACGGACATAAGAAAAGGGCGGTATATCGGGAAATATCGCCCTTTCCTATATAATTTTCAAATACGGCTAAATCAAACTATTGATTTTGTAGGGAATTGATATTTTTGACGCAAATTTTAAAACAATAGTAATGAACAAAATGCTCATCGGCGCATTGGCCGCCACAATGGCGTACGGCGCGGCATCGGCGCAGACCGACACAGTCAACATTCAGGAAGTGGTAGTGACAGGAACTCGCAACCCAATAGATATCAGACATTTGCCTATGACGGTAACCACTGTCGGGCAGGCCGAACTTGAACGGCAAAACCAAACATCGATTCTGCCAACGGTGATGCAGCAAGTGCCAGGCTTGTTTGTGACAAGTCGCGCGGTGATGGGCTTCGGCGTGTCGGGCGGAGGCTCGGGCGCTATCAATATTCGAGGTGTCGGTGGTTCGCCAAATACTGATATTCTGGTACTTATCGATGGCCATCCGCAGTATCAGGGCATTTTTGGCCACCCAATTTCCGACAGTTATCAGACAATGATGACCGAACGCGTTGAAGTGCTGCGCGGCCCAGCGTCAGTGCTCTACGGTAGCAATGCTATGGGCGGCGTCATCAGCATCGTCACACGCTCGATGAAGCAGGACGGCGTCCGCACCAGCGTGAATCTGGGCGGCGGAAGCCATGGTACGTTCACGGCCCAGGCGTCGAACCAGGTGCGTGCGGGCAAGTTCTCGAGTACTGTGTCGGCCGAGTACAACCGCAGCGACAACCATCGACCAAATATGGAATTTGAAGAGATGGGCGGCTATGTGCGACTCGGCTATGATATTACCGAAAACTGGAACGCATACGCTGATGCCGACATCACCCGCTTCGACTCGAAATACCCAGGCAGCACAACCGAGCCTATCTACGGCGCCGAGCAGTGGATTCTGCGTGGCGTGATGACGGCGGCCGTTGAGAACAATTACGGCAGCACAAGTGGCGCGGTGAGTGTCTATTCGAATTTCGGTCGCCACAAAATCGACGATGGTACAAAGGTCGATACTCTGACCACTAATCGTTATTTCCGCTCGAAGGATGCGCTGACGGGCGTCTCGGTTTATCAGAGCGCGCAACTTTTCGGCGGCAACCGCGTGACCGTAGGCTTTGATTATCAGCATATTTTTGGCGATGCCTACTATACCGACAAGAAAACCGACACGGTGATGATAATCCCTAACAAGCAGACGGCCAAATCGACACGGCACGAAGTTGCTGGTTATGTTGATTTCCGCCAAGATGTAACCGATTGGTTTACAGTTGATGTGGGCATCCGTTTCGACCATCATTCGGTGACTGGCACAGAGATGATTCCGCAGGCTGGCGTTGTGTTCCGTCCGATGGCTACAGGAACCCTTAAGGCAATGGTTAGTAAGGGTTTCCGCAATCCGACAATGCGTGAAATGTATCTCTATCCGCCGTCAAATGAAGACCTTGAGGCCGAGCGGCTATGGAACTACGAGTTGTCGTGGCGGCATCGTGTCGGAAATCTGTCGTATGGAGCCAACATCTACTATTTGAAAGCCGATAATATGATTCAGACACAGCCAGTTGACGGCAAGCCGCGTAATGTGAACACGGGTGAGATTGAAAACTACGGCCTTGAGTTTGATGCGGCCTACACGCTGAACGAGCATTGGTCGTTCAGCACCAACCACTCGTTCTTGCATATGGAGTACAGCGTGGTGGCCGCACCAGAATACGCTGGTTTCGTTGGCGCCAACTGCAACTATGGCAAACTTGCATTAACAGCTGGTTTGCAATATATTAACAATTTGTACACTGTTGTCGGCGACAACGAGCAGACTGAGAGTTTCTGCCTTTTGAACCTTTCGGGTAGTTATCAACTGACAAAGAACATTGGCCTGTGGGTACGCGGCGAGAATCTGCTTGGACAGGAGTACGAAATCAACGCTGGCTACCCGATGCCGAAGGCTACCGTTATGGGCGGGGTGAAGCTAGTGTTTTAACTTAAGATTTAGGATTTATAAATTTGATTTTTAACAGTTAACTATTAACACCTAACTCTTTCTTGCCGCCTTTGTCATAAACAGCCGTTCAAATTTGTCGAGTGGCATTCGGTTGGTGCATTTCACAAAAATGAAGGTGATGAGGCAGGCGTAGATAAAGCGGAATAGCACCACTCCGGTCCAGTGGCCGCCCATTGAGAGCATTAACAGAGTGTCTTCTATAATGCTGTGAAACAGCCCCATAAGCGTCATTGAGTAGAAAATGCCTTTGATGTCGATATCTTTTTGCCGGCTCTCTTCAATCAGCAATCCGCCGCCGTAGGCAATGCCAAGTGTGAGTCCGATGATAGTTATCGGTAGTACTTTCTGGCTTATCCCCAACCATTTGAGCGTGGGTTCCATAACTTTGTTCACGAAACGGATAAGCCCCGTAACATCGAGCAGGTGCAGAAAAATGACGAGTGAGAATATTACGCAAGTGATTATTACATAGTTTTTTAGCTCATTTAGTGCCCAAGCCCCCCAACTTGTCTGTGAGGTGGTGAGAAACGGCGATATGGAGGCTTCGTTCTGCAAAGCCCCGAGCGCGTTGTACATTCGCGACATTAGCACGCCAAGCAGAATGGCGAAAACAAAGCGGATGGCAGTCATAACCCAAGCCTTGACACCGGTCTTTTGTGCAATTGTAATCTCTATGGGGAAGGTGTGTGCCACCAGCATCATAGTGAAAAGGGTTGTCATTTGTGCTACTGTCATCGGTTCCATATGCGGATAGATGCTGAAAAGCGTCAGGAAACCGCCGTAAATGTTTACAACCATTGTAGTTAGCCACACAATGGAGGTCTCGGCCGGAAGACCTACAATCTGCATCACGGGCTCAAGATAGTCGCAAGCGTACGAGAGCAAGCCCCACTGCTGTATAAATCTGATTATTATCGAGATAGGCACCATAAATTTAAACAGCGTCAGGCAAGAGTTCTTGCCACGGTGCCACACATAATCGAAAAATGCTTGCAGTTGCGCCATCGCCTATCTGAATTAAGCCGCGAAAATAGTGTGATTTTCCTAAAAAGAAGAATAGTCGAAAACACAACATTTTGCCTTACATAACGATTATTGTATGATGATGAATGTGTCGTGTGAAAGCAAAAAAACTACATTTGCATAAAACAACACTATGTCAGCAATCGACCAGAAACGGATAGCGAAGAACTCCCTGCTGCTTTATTTGCGGATTGGTGATGCTTGTGGGCTTTACACCTCACGTGTGGTGCTCAATGCGTTGGGCGAGGTGGATTTTGGCATATACAACGCGGTAGGCGGAATTATGATGGATTTTTTCTAGAACAAATTCAGCCAAAAAAGGAAAACAATATATTGACAACCTACTTTGTAGAATGATTTAAAACACAAATTACATAATAATAGCAAGTCAAAACAAAAACGAATATATATGGAGAAAGAAAAAAAAACAGTTATAGGTTACACAACCGGAGTTTTTGACCTTTTCCACATAGGTCATCTTAATCTGCTAAAGAACGCCAAGGGAATGTGTGATAAGCTTATTGTCGGTGTTACAACAGACGATCTGGTTTCTTACAAAGGCAAACATGCAATGATTCCGTTTGAAGATCGCATTGAAATTGTCCGAAGCATAAAATATGTTGATGCAGCTATTCCTCAAGACAATATGGATAAACTTTCAATGTGCCAAAAATTAGGAGCATCTTTCCTTTTTGTCGGTGATGACTGGTATGCTACTGACAAATGGAAACATTATGAAAAAGAATTCAGCGAAGCAGGAATAAAAATCATATACTTCCCTTACACAAAGGGCGTATCATCCACAAGAATTACTGAAGCACTCAAAAACACCAGAGGGTGGTCTAATAACCTTTCAATAAACAATTCCGACAAACACCTTAATGAAGACTAAAATGGTAGACAAAGAGTATTGTATGAGTTCATTCTTGGCATTGCGCTACATTGAGAACGACGAAAAAGAGTTCTGTGAGGGAATAAAACATCAAAGGTACAAGCAAATTCCTCTTGAACAGAAGTATTTTATTAATTCAGCCGAGACTGCTGATATAGCCATTAGAAATCAGTTTCATTTGGTTAGCAATGAAAAACTGGGAATACTGCTTTCTGGAGGAATGGACAGCAGTGTTCTGGCTTCGTACATGCCTAAGGGCTCTGATGCTTATACATTCCGTTTTCTTGGAGGTGCGTTCCAACCTGATGAGCTTGAAAGAGCTGAATATTTTGCCAAATACAATGGTTTGAATCTCCACTATATAGATATTGATTGGAACATTGTAGAGTCTACCGTAGATACTTTGATGAAATCAAAGGGCGCTCCGGTCCATTCCATAGAACCACAAATCTATTATGCCGCAAAACAAGCCGAAAAAGACGGGATAACAATGATGGTAGTGGGAGATGGGGCCGATTACATATTCGGAGGGATGGATGGGCTGTTGTCCAAGGATTGGACTTTTGATGAATATTACAAACGTTCAATATATCTTGACCCGGCAGAAATTCTTGTTAACCCTAGTGATATTAGATATTTGTTTGAGCGCTACAGAATAGGCAAAAACAGCGTTGACTATATTCGTTTTTATAATGAAGTTGTTACAGATGAAAGTTACGCATCGTACGAGAATGCCTTTCATACCGCAGGAATGCCTTTCATAGATCCATATGAGAAACTTGCCCTTTCCGTGCCGTTGGATATAGAAAGGATTAGAAGCGGAGAATCAAAATATATCGTAAGAGAGCTGTTCAAAATGAAATATCCTATTCCTGTGCCTCAAAAACTACCTATGCCCAGGCCTGTTGACATATATTTTGCAAACTGGAAAGGTCCGGTTCGACCTGAGTTTAGGAAGGATATTGATATAACCAAATATTCAGGCAACCAAAAATGGCTTATGTATTGTCTTGAGAGATTCTTGAATATGTTGGACAAACGGTGAAATGAGCTCAGTCAACCAAAAACAGATAGCAAAAAATACCATCCTTCTGTATGTCAGGATGGGAGCTATGCTATTGGTCAGTCTATATACTTCCAGAGTTATTCTTGACGCTTTAGGAGAAATAGACATGGGCATTTACAATGCTGTAGGAGGCATTGTAACCATGTTTTCGTTTTTAAGTGGTACTATGGCTGTAGCTTGTCAACGTTTTTTTGCAGATGAAATAGGTAAAAACAATTTTCAAGAACTGAAACACATTTTCAGCTTGTGTGTGTCTGTATTCATTGTCATAGCAATGTTGATTGTCCTTTTGGGTGAAACTGCGGGACTATGGTTCCTCTATCATAAAGCTCAGACAGCAGGCAGAATGGATGCGGCAAAATGGGTGTTCCAACTGAGTATATTATCATTCATTTTTACCATAATACGTACACCATACCAAGGAATTGTCATAATTAAGGAAAAAATGAAAGTATTTACCTACATCAGTATTGTTGAAGTTCTATTCAACTTGGGTGTAGCCATTGCTATTGACCATTACTCTAATGATAGGCTTATTCTTTATGCTGCAATGATGCTAATTGTAAATATTCTCATTTCACTTTATTATTATCTATACTGCAACAGATTCTATGCAGAATGCAAATACAAGTTTTGGTGGAATAAAGTCAAATTCTTTGAGATATTTGGTTTCGCAGGTTGGAATATGATAGGCGCACTTTCCGGGATATGTAAAAGTCAAGGATTGAACATGCTGCTAAATATGTTCTATGGCCCAGTTGTAAATGCAGCAAGAGCTATGGCTTACAAGGTTTTCACAACAGTTCAATTATTTGCCGACAATTTCTTTACTGCTGTAAAACCGCAAATCCTCAAATCATATTCCTGTGGCAACACCACAGATATGCTTAAACTGGTTATCCAAAGTTCCAAATTCTCTTATTATCTGTTGTTTCTGGTATCACTGCCCATTTTGTTGGAAACCCAACCGATACTGAATATTTGGTTGAAGAAAGTACCCGATTATACCGCCTTGTTTACTAGGTTGGTTATTATCAACGCACTTATTGATGTTCTTGCGAATCCGTTAGCTGTTTCCATGCAGGCCTATGGCAAAATCCGCAACTATCATTTACTGTGTGGAGGTTTTACTCTTACCATTTTGCCAATATCATACGTTCTGCTTCGGATGAACTTCCCCCCGGAATCAGTGTTTTACGTTTCCATTATCATTTGCGCAATTGCAATATGGATAAGGGCATTATTTGTTAAATATTCCGTAGGGTTGTCACTTCATAATTATATTATCAAAGCTATTTTCCCAATATTCGGTGTAACTTTATTATCAGCACCACTGCCTTTGTATTTGGAGATAACGTGCCAAAACGGACTTACAAAATTTCTATTGGTAGGATTCGTTTCTGTTCTGATGACATCCTTATCAGTGTTAATAGTCGGCATGACTAAGTCAGAGAAGAAACACTTTTATGAGACTGTTTTCAATGTAATAAGAAGAAAAAATGGACATTAATAATCTATTTATAGTCAATTTGTTCAGAGACATCATTCATCTTCCAGTCTGGTATTTGCAAAAAAAGAACAAGAGAGACCCCAAACTATGGATTTTTGGATCGTGGGTTGGCAATAGCTATTCAGACAATTCAAGAATTGTATATGAATATGTTATAGAGAACTATAAAGATATCAAAGCTGTTTGGCTTACTAATAGTCCTGCGGTATATTCAAAACTTTCGGAATCCGGGAAATCTGTTGCAATGATTAATTCAAAAAAAGGTATTGATTATTGCAAGAAAGCAGGATATGCCTTCCTTACACAAGGCCTTAGAGATGTTAATCATTGGTATATCAATGGAATTAAACAAATATGGCTTTGGCATGGAATGCCTTTGAAAAAGGTGGGGTTTGATCATCATTTGTATAGAAATGCTATAAAGGACAGAATAAGAGAACTGTTTCCATTTAACAATCATGCAAAGTCTGACAATCCATATTTCTTTGTCAGTATTTCTGATAAATGGAACTCTGCATTTAAAACTGCCTTCCACATAAATGAAGACAAAATCCTAATCTCCGGACTTCCTCGCAATGACACCTTCTTTGAAAAATCTGAAGAAAGTTTGATAACCAATATCAATCATTCATTCGGCAACCCTGTCAAGGTTTTGTATATGCCCACATTCAGAGATTATTCGCAACTCTATGGTGAAGAACCATTTAACCCTTTTGGCGGGTTCGGGTTCAACTCTGATGAGTTTAGGGAACTGTTAGAGAAGGAAAACCTGTTCTTCATGTATAAAGGACACTATGTCGACCTGAAAATAAGCAAATTGAAACAAGACTTTGGCAACAGATTCCTTGTATTAGATGATTCCATGTATAATGACATGTATTCTCTGATTAAGGATGTTGACATTCTTATTACAGACTATTCCAGTGTTTATTTTGACTTTCTGCTTTTAAAAAAGCCTGTGATTCTTGCTCCATTTGACTATAAGGATTATATAGCTAATTCGAGAGATTTCTATTTCGATTATGACAAAACAATTGAAGGAGTACGAGCGTACAATTGGAATGAACTTTTACAAATAATTAGAGATAAAAAATACTACTTCCCAGTTAATGCATTAAACGCCTTACACTTGTATAAAGACGGACACAGTACAAAGCGGGTTGTTGAAACAGTTATTAAAGATTCTGCAACTATAAACTCATGATTTTAATTCTGCTCACACTGCTCATTCTATCTTGTGTCGGTTTAAGAAGAACTGATAATCATGACATGTGCTTAAAAAAAGATTACACAGACGTAATCAAAGGCATATTCATTATCATAGTTATTTATAGCCATATGGTTTCATACATGACAACCGCAGGAGTGGAATTTTCGCCCATACTTGATGTCCCGTCAAACAGACTCATTTATAGGATGGGACAGCTTATGGTCGTAATGTTCTTGTTCTATTCGGGATATGGAGTTATGGAATCTATCAGTATAAAGGGCGCCCCCTATGTGAAGGCCATACCGGTAAAAAGGGTTCTTTCCACACTGATTAATTATGTCATTGCTGTAGGTGTGTTCCTTGTCATGAATAAGTTGTTAGGCATTCATTATACAATAAAACAGTATCTTCTTTCATTGGTTGCATGGGAGAGCGTAGGTCAGAGCAACTGGTATATTTTTGCCATATTATGCTGCTATGTTTCCACATTCATATCTTTCACATTATTCACCAAAAGAGAACACGCATTCTGTTTCAATGCATTCCTTCTGCTCATATATATTATTGTTCTTTACAAGTTTAAGGATGGTTGGTGGTACAACACCATTCCGGCTTATCTTGCCGGCATGGTTGTCTCAATGAATAAAAGATACATATTTCACATATTGGACCATTTTTATATTTCTAGCATTATAGTACTTACTTGCTCTTTCGTTCTATGCTTTCATTTCCGTTATATTGTATTAGTGCATCTTATAATGTCGGTAGTGTTTGCTTTCCTTGTATATGTGCTTACTGACCGCTTTGTGATAGAGAGCAGGATATTGAGATGGTGCGGGAAAAAACTGTTTCTGTTATACATATACCAAAGGCTTCCTATGATTGCTTTGCTAACATTGTTTCCTCAAATGGTAAGATTGCATCCGTATATTTATGTATCATGCTGCTTGGTCATAACAATATTGATGGCTGCTTTGATACCCCCCATTTCCATTAACAAAAAAAACGTATAACAAATGGAATTTCCTAAGATATCAGTCATAGTTGCCATTTATAATGCTCAGGACACCTTGCCCCGTCTTTTAGACAGTCTGAAGGCGCAGACCATGCAGGATTTTGAAGTGCTTATGATTGATGATGGAAGCACCGACTCTTCAGGGGCAATTTGTGATTCTTATGCAGAAGCTGACTGCAGATTCAAGGTTTTTCATAAACCTAACGAAGGTATAGGCGCCACAAGGCAGTTCGGAATTGAGCACGCAATAGGAGAGTTTACCATTCATGCCGATGCTGATGACTGGGTTGAGCCCGATTTCCTTGAACAACTTTACAACAAGGCGGTTTCATCGGGAACTGATATGGTGATATGCGACATATTGTTTGAAAACGGAATTAAAAGCTTTTTGCACAAACAAGAGCCCACCGCGTTTGACAAAGACAGTATTCTAAACGACTTGATATGTCGTCTTCAAAACGGTCCTTGTAATAAATTGGTAAGGCGCTCATTTTATGTTGACAGAAATATAACTTTCCCGAAAGGATTTGACAGGGGAGAAGATCAACTGTTTAATCTACAACTTGTTATGGCCGGGATTTCTGTGTCATATCTACCCAAAGCCTTGTACCATTGTGATACTGTAGTAAATCCCAATTCTGCTTCCAGAGGAAGTTCTTTGAAAAAAATACAACAAGGAATAAAGTTCGTATCTGCATTAAAAGAGCTACTGCCCATAGGGTTTGAAGACGGAATTAATGACAAATATCTTGACGTAGCATACACAGCTCTAAAGTCTGCAGAATTCACAAAAAAACAATTCAAGGAAGCATTCTCATTTTTGTCATGTGTAAAATGGAAGAATTATTATAAGAAACCATTTTCTATAAAGATGATTCTTTGGACCGCGTTGAATATTTCTTATGATATGGCAAAGATACTTTTGGACATAAAGAATACTTTTGGCGTTACAAGAAAAAGAGGAAAAACGCATAAGAAATGAAAATCTCGATAATAACCATAACATTCAATGCCGAACGCTTTCTGTTAGGAACAGTGCGCAGCATTATGGAACAGACATGCACTGACATTGAGTATATAATTGTTGATGGGAAATCAACTGATGGCACTGTTGACATTATCAGGCAATGTGAAGGAAATGTCCGGGCGAAAGGGATTGATTTCAAGTGGATAAGTGAGCCGGACAAAGGCTTGTACGATGCAATGAACAAAGGGCTGCAAATGGCAACTGGCGATTTCGTTTGGTTCATAAACGCTGGTGACAAATTGTTTGACAATACAACTGTGCGGCAAGTTGTCGATGCGATAACTGATAATCTGGATGTTATATATGGTCAGACGTTGATAATCGATAGTAATGACAATCCGTATGGCGAACGCCATAAAATTGCGCCAAACAACCTTAAGTTCAAGCATATGATTAACGGTTTGGTTGTTTGTCACCAATCAATTGTTGTACGACGAGAAATTGCACCTGCATACGATTTGAGCTATCGTTATTCTGCTGATTATGATTGGGTTTGCAAGGTGTTGAATGTATCGCGCAACAATTGTTATATAAATGGCTATTTATCGAGATTTATGCTGTCGGGTATATCGGCCAAAAACCGTAAGGCATCGTGGATAGAGCGTTACCAAATAATGCTGAGGCATTTTGGCCTTATACGCACTTTGGTCGCACACTTGGTCATTGTACTTAAGTATCCGTTTTCGAAACAATTAAAATAATTGTGTAATAACAGTTTTGTTACAAATACGTTTGCTACTTTAGTAAACTTAAAATAAAGTAAAATGAACATTGCAATAATAATAGCTGGCGGAGCAGGTGCCAGAATGGGGCAAGACATTCCAAAACAATTCATAAGCATATATGATAAGCCTGTCATAATTTACACTTTAGAAGGATTTCAAAACCACCCGCTGATAGATGCCATTGAAGTAGTTTGCATCAAAGGTTGGGAATCGGTGCTTGATGCCTATGCCAAACACTTCAATATAACCAAATTAAAATGGATTGTCACAGGGGGAAGCACCGGGCAGGAATCAATTCGAAACGGAGTGTTCAATTTGGAAGGTAAATGTGATGGTGATGACACAATTATAATTCATGATGGAATCAGGCCACTTGTTGAAGATTCCGTTCTGTCGGATGTTATTGTGTGCTGCCAGAAGAATGGAAACGGGGTGACATCTATGCCGTATAACGAGCAAATATTTGTCATAGATGAAGATAATGACAAAACCACGACCAAGTATATTCCACGTGAAAAACTTCGCAGAGTCCAAACCCCACAAGCGTATAAATTTGACAAACTGAATTGGGCGTATCATGAGGCATTCGAAAAAGAAATTGGTATATATGGCTCATCGTACGCAAACACGATGATGGTGGAACTTGGTGAGAAACTGTATTTTGCAACGGGTTCAGACAAAAACATTAAACTTACCACAAAAGATGACCTTGAGATGTTTAAGGGGTACATAAAGAGCAAAAACGAGAAATGGCTGAAATAAAACTCAATAAGCAACATCCTTTATATCAAGAAGATCTGAGTTTTATTCTTCGAACAAAAGGATTGGACAAACTGAAAGACAAAAAAATTCTGATTACTGGCGCAACAGGGTTGCTCGGAATGTGTATGATTGATGCGCTGATGAAATTCAACATCGAGCAAAATGCGAACATTGGGATATATGCTGTAGGACGAAGTTGTGAAAAAGCAGCAGCACGGTTGGGCGAGTACTACAACAGCCCGTTTTTTCATTTTATTGAACAGGATGTTAGAGAAAAACTGCCGGCAAACTTGTCGTTTGATTATATCATACCGGCTGCTAGCAACACACATCCAATGGCTTATTCACAATTTCCAATCGAGACTATTGAAATTAATTTCTATGGGGTTAAGCATGCCTTAGACAAGGCGGAGAAATGCGGCGCTGTCGTATTGTGCGTGTCTTCTGTTGAAATTTATGGAAATGCTCGTGAAGGCGACGTTTTCACAGAAAGCTATACCGGAGAATTGAATTTATCAACCGCACGTTCGTGTTATACTGAATCGAAAAGGGTGTGCGAGTCAATGTGTCAGTCCTATATCTCGGAAAAAAATGTCAATGTGAAAATTGTCAGGCTGAGCAGAGTTTTCGGTCCCACAATGTTGGAATCTGACACCAAAGCATCGTCGCAGTTCATAAAGAAAGCACTGAATGGAGAAGACATTGTTCTTAAAAGCAAGGGCGAGCAAATTTTCTCTTACACCTATGTCGCAGATGCGGTGAGTGCAATGCTGCACGTAATGTTGAACGGAGAAAACGGGCAGGCTTATAATGTTTCAAACGGAAATTGTAATGTCAAGCTGAAAGATTTTGCTGCAGAATGTGCAAAGTTTGCAGGGAAAAATGTTGTATTTGAATTACCAACAGAAACAGAAAAAAAAGGGTACTCTGTGGCCATGTGTGCCGTGCTCGACAACAGCAAACTCGAAAATACCTATTGGAAACCAGGGTACGATTTTAAGAATGCCATTAATCGTACAATGGAGATATTGCATTAAGAGCTTATGATTTTTGCCATTGAGAAAATAAAGAGTTTTTTTGAAGTGTCGTTTTGGGACAATGTTTACAAAACGCTCACGTTCGGAGACTTTTTTATTGCGACTATTCCTTTTTGTCTTAAACGGAAAGCCAAACGATTGGAACGGCGGCGTGTTAGATTTGTAAAATCATTGAAAAACAAGCCTAAAATCACCGTGGCGTTCTTTTTGCAAAGTCCGTCGGTTTGGAAATATGACCGATTGTACTGGCTGTTCGAACATAATGAGCGGTTTGAGCCAGTTATTGTTTTGTGCCCGTTCAATGTTCATTTGAATTATGATAGAAATGAGATGCGAAGTGTAATGCTTCAATCGGAAGATTTTGTAAAAAAACGTGGTTACCGGTACTTCCAAACATTCGACTACGACAAAAATAAATGGAAGAATGTCAAAAAGATGCTCAATCCGGATGTCATTTTCTACACAAAGCCATACAAAGACACCCTTCCGCAGTACCATATTTACAGGTTTGGCGATAAACTAAACTGCTACATAATGTATGGAACTTGCTGTATAGACATTTATCGGACAAACTTCAATTTGCCGTTCCATAATCTGCTTTGGCGTTATTTTGTTGAGAATGAATATCATATTGGCTACTCGCAACAGTACCAGACTTGCGGCGGAGCCAATACTGTTGTCTCGGGTAGTTTGGGAATGGAGCCGCTGATGCTGCCCGATTACAAGCCTGTCGATGTTTGGAAACCGCAGTCTGTGCGCAAGAAACGCATTATTTGGGCGCCGCATCATACGGTCGATTATCTGTTCAACTTCTCTAACTTCTTCGCTTACTGCGATTTTATGCTCGAGTTGGCGGAAAAGTATAAAGACGAGATTCAGATTGCCTTCAAGCCTCACCCGGTGCTCAAATTCAAACTAATAAACATTTGGGGCGCCGAGCGCACCGAAGCCTACTATCAGCGCTGGCGCGATTTGCCCAACGGCCAACTTGAGGATGGTTATTATGCAGACCTTTTCCTGACTTCCGACGCCATGATTCACGATTGTGCGTCGTTCACGGCCGAATATCTCTACACCAGGAAACCCACAATGTTCATTGTCAAGGATAAGGACACTAATCACTGGAACACGTTCGGGCAGAAGTGCTTCGATTTGCATTACCATGCCTATCAGCCGTCGGATGTTGAGGATTACATTAAAAATGTTGTGATTGCCGGCAACGACACGATGCAAACCGAACGCGACGAGTTCTACAAAGAATATCTCTACCCGAAGGATGGCGTGATGCCGTCACAAAGGATTGTTGATACGATTATGAATGAGTTGACTGTTTGATTATACGTCAATCCCTTCCAATTTCAGCAGTGCAATTTTGTTATTGATTCCGCCGCCGTAGCCGATGAGTTGGTTGTTGGCGCCAATCACGCGGTGGCATGGTACAATGATGCAAATCGGATTCCAGCCCACAGCGCCGCCAACCGCTTGCGCCGACATTTTTCCGCAGTTGCGCTCGGCGGCTATTTGCCGTGCTATCTCACCATAGGTCAATGTTTTACCAAACTGTATACGGATCATTATCTCGACAACAGCGCTTCGAAACTGCGTCAGATTTTCCATTCGGTAGGCAGGCGTGAAATCGGGTTGGCGGCCACCGAAATAGATGTCGAGCCACCGTGTCGTTTCCTTGAATATGTGCAGGTCACTCATCACGCAATCGGCAGTGTGCTTACGTTCGTCGCGAGAGCCGCTGAACCACAAGCCGGTCAGGACTTTACCGTCGCTGCTCATCAGCAAATCGTCGAAGTCGGGTGGGGTGGTATAGTGTTGAATATAAGGCATTTCAAATGCTCGGAGTCATCGTTTTTTCTTCACTTCGGGCAGTTCGTCGTACATTGCCGCAATCATTTCGGTGAGCAGCGTGCGGTTGTCGATTTCGTCCACCGACAGCATTTCCTTTGCGCCATCGTAGGGGATGGCGAACCGAGCAAGCGGCATTTTGGCGCGCGCTGATGAGGTCGGTTTCACCAGGAAACGGTTGTCGTAGATGCCGCCCACGATTTTCCCGCGATAGTAGATTATGTATTCGCCCATCATTTTACGATAGGTAATATCTTTCAAATCAGATAGTTGGTCTAACACAAAGTCGAGATAATCTGTTGTTGATGGCATAGGTTTTATGGTTTTACAATTCTATCTTTGTATTTATCAAGCACTTCGCGCGAGTATACCTTCTCTTGGTCCGATTCGCGGACAATCTTCCAAAGTGCGGCGGCGGCTTTCAGGCGCTCGCTGTAGATTTGTGTGGCGGTGTCGGCGCAGAAGTCTTTCACGAAGCGGTTCCACTGAAGCGCCGACTTGTCGTATTGCGCGTAAGTTTTTGTGCCATAGTAGATTTGTAGCAAATCGCCTAATGTGAACGACTCGTCGCCGTTGGCCTTCACGGCCTTGGCTGTGGCCACCATATCAACATTGAATTTGAAATGGTCCGTATTGGTTTCGCGTGCGAAGAAGTCGCGGAAACGGTTGCCGAATGTGAATCCACACTCAATCAGCCCAGTGTCCAAGGTCAGTTCGGCGTGGGTGGACGGGCGTCGTTTAGTAGCTGTTTTCTTGGGTGTTGGCACGATATGCTCACCGGCGAAATAGGCCCGAATCACGTTGTTCAGCTCAATTTTCCCGCCATCGGCTTTCAGCCCCAGCTGTTTGCATATTTGAATCAGCTCGTCGCGATACCAATAGTATCGGCTAAACTCTTCAAAATCTTTTATTTCGGCAAACTCGGGACGCGCCATTGCTGTTTAAAAGCTTTGCGTCAGGCTGTTTTGACGCGTTTGTAAACCTCGCGACCGATGCAGCCTGCCACAAACGCCAGCATCACAATCAAGAATGCCATACTAATCTTGTCGCCTTTGTAAATGGTGTCGGGCCTGAACTCGAACTTAATTTGGTGATTTCCAGCAGGAACGTTCAGCGCGCGCAGCACGTAGTTGGCGCGGAAAATTTCAGCCGGCTGTCCGTCAATGTAAGCCTTCCAACCGTATGGATAATATATTTCCGAGAATACGGCAGTCTTTGCTTCGCTCGAAACCGACTCATATTCAAGTTCGTCGGGCGCATATTGCGTCAGGCGGATGGTGGCGGCGGTGTCGGGCGTTGTGTTGAAGTTTTGCACCAAGTTGTCGAAACGTGCATCGGTGACGATGGTCTGCGGCGTGTTGATGCGGTTCAGCGCATCGCACTCTTCGCGTGGTGTTGAGGCCACAATCAGCGAGTCGGCAAACCAGCAGTTGCCCCACGCATCGGGGTTCAGCATCGGTGTTGCACCTTCTTCGGTTTGCTGAATTATATATTTGGTGTTCAGCATATTAAGCACATTTATGTGGCCTCGCGATATGTGCTCTTCAATCAAGTCCTGATAGCGGCGTAGTTTGGCGGCGTGGTATCCGCCAACCGATTTCAGGTAGTACGATGTGCGGGCGTCGTTGAAAGTGTTTGTAGTGAGGTTCAACACGCGGAAATCCGGGTCTGTATCTTTCAGGATTTGAGTTTCATAGTTCAGTTGGTTGAAGTAGCTTTTGCGGTCTTTGTCATTAACAAAATTATCATCGCCGAAATAGCGCTTGTTCACCGGCCAAAGGTCGATGAGCACCAGGCAGCCGATGACAATCAGCATTGGTTTGACCTTGAGTTTGTCAGCTACAAACAGCCAGAGCGTGACTGTGGCAGCCGCAATGAACAGCAGCGAGCGGAAAGCGTCGGATGTCAGCATTGTTGCACGTTCGCTTATAATCAACTTGTTAATCCAGTCGGGCAGCTGACGGAAAATCTGCTCATCGTTGGCCGATGTGAAGCTGAACATCGAACTGCCGAACAATGCCAGCAGCAGGCAGATGCCGCCCGTCACGCCACCCGATACTAGAATGGCACGTTTAAGTTCTTGACGGCTAATACGTTTGTCGATAATCTGCTGTAAGGCCATAAATCCGAGAATCGGCATTGCAACTTCGGCCACAACCAAAATCGATGATACCGCGCGGAACTTGTTGTACATCGGGAAATAATTGAAGAACAGGCTTGTAAGTCCTTCGAAATGTCGTCCCCACGATAGCAGGATTGAAAACACCGTTGCGCCAAGCAAAGCCCATTTGTAAGGACTTTTCACAATTATTAGCCCCAGCAAAAACAGGAAGCAGACAATGGCGCCAACATAGACGGGGCCTTCGGTGAAGGGTTGATCACCCCAGTACATCGGCAGGCTTTGGCAGAACTGTTTGGCGTTGTTTTTTTGCACGCCTTGTTTCACCATCTCGTTGTAAAGGTCTGATTTTGTGCCGACATTGTAGTGTGACGAGCCGCCGTTGAAATTCGGCACAAGCAGCGTCATTGTCTCGCCGATGCCGTAGCTCCAGCTTGTGGCATAGTCGAAATCAAGTCCCGTCTGTGCCTTCCCGCCGTTGTCATGCAGTTCTGAGTGGCCGCCGCGCATAGTTTCCTTCACGTAGTCGGCGTTCGATTTCACATTGCTGTAGCCTGTCCCCAAACCGATTCCGAGTGACACAGCAAAAATGCCAACGCCCAGAATAAGGTCTTTTATCCGATTCTCTTTCAGGTGGATATAGGCTTCGGCGATGCCAAAAACAGCCAGCATCATCATATAATAGTACGCCATTTGTGGGTGCAGAATCATTCCGAAAGCAGTGAAAACCATTGTCAGACAGGCGCCAAGCAGGTATCGTTTTTTGAAGATGTAGACAAAACCGGCAATCACGGCGGCCATATAGCCGATGGCGAACACCTTGTTGATGTGTCCGGCCGCGATAATTATCAGAAAATAAGTGGATAATGTCACTGCCACCGACCCGATTATCGACAGCCATTTGCTGATGTCGAAGGCACGCATCAAAATGAAAAATCCGAATAGATATGTGAGAAACCACGCCCAAACCGAGCCGAGAAAGAAGGTGTAAGCCTTGCGTAACGTTCTGATTATTTTTGATGAAGGCGTTGAAAATGAGATTTGATATGTTGGCATTCCGCCAAAGAGCGAGTTGGTCCAATACGATGTGTGACCGGTGGCTTTCGCGAATTCATTCACCTCGTGGCCGGCACAGGCGCCGCTTATCATATCAGTCTGCGACAGCACTTTGCCGTTAAGCACTGGCCAGCAGTAGGCCATTGTCAGCGCAAAAAACACACCCAGAGCCACAATGTATGGCGTAAGCTTCTTAAAATCGATTCCCTTCATAATTGTTGGTGTTATTGATATTTGCAATATTTTGTTCCGTATGGCGGAATGGTGCGAAAGTAGTTAAAAAAACATACCAAACCTATTCCAATTTGAATCGCAGCCGCCAGCGTTTTGTGTCGGCATCCCAGTCGTGGCTGATGATTTTGAAACGGCCGATTTCCGCAGTGTTGCCCACGTGCAGCCCAATGCACAGGCACTCGTCGTAGTCACCGACTTTCACCACGCGAACGGTGTCCGACGCATCATCGGGCAGGCGAGTGAGGTCGAAACGGCTTTGCGCCTCGGCTTGCGTAATGAACTCTGTTGTTACGTCAAGGTTTTGACTAATGACCTCGTTTACAGTTCGTTCCAGCCGAGCAACCTCATCGTCAGTGGGGCAGTGGTCGAGCCGGTAGTCGAGTTTGCTTTTTTTGCGCTCGATGTGCGCTTCAAACGCCCGCCCGCAGCCGAAAAGATTTATCATTGTGCGGTTTACAATGTGCTCGGTGGTGTGCATTGGTGGGTATTCCTCTTTGTTGTGAGAATTCAGTTCAATCTGCATCATTTAAAATTATTGGTAATGTAAGTTTTCCATTTATTGTATAAGAGCCGTCGGCAATATTGAAAATCAGGTTGTTGAAATAAAGGGATACTTCTGCTTTTGAATACTTTAATAAGTAAATCTTGCCAGTAAACTCTGTCGTGGTATAGTTAGAATTAGATGATGCCATCATACCGAAGTCAATTCGTTCTGCTTTAACATCTTCGTTGGGGCTGTATTTATCCAAATCATTGATGTCCATCATCAGACTTATGATTTCATTCCAATATTGACCATTTGTTGTGGCATATAGGGAATACAGGTTGTCCCGGTATTTACTAATGTATGTATGGTCTTCTTGTAAGGTTAATTCTGTCCCGTCGGGTGCTGTAAATGAAAATTCTTTATCCACGTCGATTGGTGTTGTATCATCATTGTTTTTGCAAGAAAAAAGCAATGCTGCGAGAGCAACGAAAACTGTAGTTTTTGAAATAAATCTGTTCATAATAGTTGTTATTAAATTGTTCTTCCGCAAGTTTCAATTTTTTATTGAATTTCACATATCAATTAGTCGGCATTTTTGGAGTGGGGGAAGAATCTGTGTTATAAATTATATGAAACAAAAAGATCCTGCCATGATTGGCAGGATCTTTTTATGTTTTATGATTATCGGTTTAGAACATCCAACCAATGCTGGCAATGAATGAGTTTGCGCGTTGGTCGGTTTTGAACGATTGTTTGCCAACCGTTAATTCGTCGCCCATTTTGCTCAAACCAAATTCGTAGCGGAGGTCGAGAGTCAGTTTCTTCAAGATGTCAAGACCTGCGCCAATTTGCATTGCAAATGTTGCTGTGTTTTTGGCACCGTCGAGGCCTGCGCCGATTTGTTCTTTCATCTGGTTAGACACTTTTGTCTTCGATTTCAAATTGAAAGAGGCAACAGGGCCGAGGCCTAAGCGCGCAGGACCAAACTTTGCGCCCACAATAACCGGAATGTCAATGCGGTGGTTTTTAACTTCGGCGGTTTCAGACTCATCTTCATATCTTGTTGAGGAAAGAATGTCACTAGTTGAAATTTTGATGTGCGAACTCATATTTGTGTAGTAGATTTCAGGCTGCACAAACATCACCAGAGCATTGATGCGGGCAAAGCCACCAACGTGGAAGCCTAAATCGGAAGCGGCTTCTTCCATTGTAATTGTAGTCCTTGTTTCATTGCCATTAGCATCTTTAAGTGGTTGGACAACATCTTTCATTTTAAGTTTTGTAGAGTTCAAACCGCCCTTGATACCCAATGCGAAAATCTGACACATTGCCACATTTGCAGTGAAAAGCAATGCGGCTGCAATAAGAATCCTTTTCATAATCATTCGTTTTAAAATTATTGTGCAAGATAATGCCGATTTCTTTTCGGTGGACACGGCGGGCCGTAAAAAATGACGAGATGGCGCTTTTTTGTGCCTTTTTGAAAAAAAAATGAAACAAGTGGCGGAAACATTAAACAAAAATTTACATTTGGAATGTCGCTTTTTGCGGTTTTCACAACACCGTGGCGCGGCTTTTTAGAGTAATAACTTAAACTAAACGTAATGGAATTAAAAAATGAAGTGGAATCGAAAGGATTCTACAAACTATCGTGGGCTCAACGTATTGGCTTCGGCTCAGGCGACTTGGCACAAAATCTTATCTTTCAAACGGTTGCGTGCTATCTGATGCTTTATCTTACTACGGTTCTGAAAATCAATCCAGCATTTGTCAGCGGCTTGATTCTCACCGTTCGTCTTATCGACTGCTTCTGGAGTCCTGTAGTAGGAAAGTATATCGACAACCGCAATCCAAAATTGGGCAAGTATCGCACTTATCTTCTTTGGGGTGGTATTCCGCTCACAGTTGCCGCCTGCTTCCTGATGCTTCCCGCCGCAGCCACTTGGTCGATGGGAGCGAAGATGGTTTACGCCACATTGAGTTATACCATATTAAGTATGATTTATTCGGTGGTGAATATCCCGTACGGCTCGATTATGGCAAGTATGACCCGCGACAACGACGAGGTTCTTATCCTTACTTCAACCCGTATGGTTTGCGCCAATATCGGTCAGATTATTGTTCAGGCTGGTTTCCCTATCGGACTCGCCATTTGCGTGCACTCTGCAATCAACTGGGAGCAGGCGATTTTTATGGCCATTGGTACCATTCCTGCCTTCATTATCCTGCCGTTGCTGCCTGTTTTGAAGAAACTGCTGGGTAAAAAAGGTCTTTATTACACACTTCTCTCGATAGGCTTTATTGGCTTTGCCATTCTGTTCGGCATTGGCAAGTTCGGCGATGTCAAGAGTTGCACGCTGCTTGTCCAGATTGCAAAGATTATGACTGGCGTTGGTCTGCTTGTTGGTTCGCTGATGTGGGCTTTGGTTCCTGAAGTTATCACCGAGTCGGAGCACCGCACAGGCAACCGTCCTGCCGCCACAGTGAACGCCTTGGCAGGTGTCGCTTTCAAAGCGGGATTCTCGATTGCAGGCTGGATTACACCGCTGGTTATGGGACTTATCGGCTTTAACCTTGCAAGTGAGGAATCGGCTTTGGCAACTGACCCGAAAGCCTGGTTTACAGTTACCGCCATTTTCGCGCTCGTCGGATTTGTGCTCTTGACGCTTTGCTTCCTTGGCAGCAAGGAGAATATCACCACAACACCCGAGAAACCCGTTTCGTTCGGCGATATGTTCCGTGAGTTCAAGGCTAACAAATGCCTTCAACTGGTGCTCGGCATTTTCGTTGTAGTGTTCCTGGCTTCGTTTATCAGCGCACCTGTAAATGCTTATTACACAGAGTTGGGCAAATATTCAGCCACTGCACAAAACGCGATTTTGGTGTTCACGACCATAATCCCTGCAGCGCTTCTCATTGTTGTGGCTTACTTGATTAAGAAGTATCCGCTTACCGATGAGCGTCTCGACGAGATGAACCGCGAAATTGAGGCTCGCACAAAAGCATAACTATTGAAAACATAAGACGGGAGGAAAGCGTCTCTTCCGTCTTTTTTTTAATTTTAAAGATATGAATATCAGATTATTATCGATGGCTTTGGTGGCTGCCGCTCTTGCGGGTTGCTGCGGCACTAACGAAGGCGGTCAGCAGAGCAGTCTGCCAGCAAAATGCGACTGCCCCGACAACGGCAAAGCCACTATGCGTCATGCATTTGACGGGAAGTTTCTGCTTGGTGCGGCTGTCAATGTGCGTCAGGTGAAAAGCGACGACCCGAAGGTGCAGTGCGTTATCCGCGACCAGTTCAGCGCGCTTGTGCCCGAAAACTGTATGAAGCCAGAGGAGATTCACCCCAAAAAAGACCTGTACGACTGGCGCGATGCCGACGCTATTGTTGAGTTGGCGCAGCGCAACGGTCAGGCTGTTACTGGCCACTGCCTGGTTTGGCACTCACAGTTGCCTTATTGGTTTTTTAAAGACGATTTAGGTCAGCAAGTTACTAAAGATGAACTGATTAGCCGAATGCGTGAACATATCACCGCAGTGGTGTCGCGCTACAAAGGCAAAATCAAAGGCTGGGACGTTGTGAACGAGGCTCTGCTCGACAACGGCGAGTTGCGCCCCACTCAGTTCTACCGTATTATCGGCCCCGAGTATATTAAAATGGCGTTCCAATTTGCCCACGAGGCCGACCCCGACGCCGAACTCTACTACAACGATTATGGTATGGACAATCCGTCGAAGCGCGAAGGCGCAATCCGTATCGTGCGTGAGTTGAAGGCTGCAGGCTGCCGCATTGATGGCATTGGAATGCAGTCGCACGTGGCTTTCGACACCAATCTCGACGAGTATGAGAAGAGCATTGAGGCTTACGCCGCCGAAGGTGTGAAGGTTATGGTCACCGAACTCGATTTGAGCGTATTGCCTTGGCCGCAAGGTAATTACGGCGCTGCCGTGGAGACCAATTTCGAGTATATGAAGGAGATGAATCCCTATACCGACAGCCTTCCTGCCGCCAAAGCGCAGGAGCAGACCGATTTCTTCGTGAAACTCTTCAAAATCTACCTGAAGCACGCCGATGTTATCGACCGCGTAACCTTCTGGGGCCTGACCGACGCCGACAGTTGGAAGAACGGCTGGCCAATGCCTGGCCGCACCGACTATCCGCTCGCTATCGACCGCAACTATCAGCCGAAACCGTTTGTTGACGCGATAATCAAGTTGGCGATGGAGAATTAATATTTAGGAGGTAGGATTTAGGATTTATGAGTTACAAACAATAACACCAACACCTAATACCTGACACCCAACACCAAAGAACTAATAGTATATTATTAATAACCAAAAACTTAAAGCAATGACACAGAAACGTTATTTATTCCCTGCCGACTATATGGCAGACCCAGCCGTTCACGTGTTCAACGGCAAAATATTCATTTACCCGTCGCACGACTGGGAAGCAGGCGCCGAAGAGGACGACGATGGCGGTCACTTCCAGATGAAGGACTATCACGCTCTCTCGATTGACGGCGACCCGATGACAGGCAAGGTCAACGACCACGGCGTAATCTTCGATGTGAAAGATGTGCCTTGGGCCGAAAAACAGTTGTGGGACAGTGACGTGGTTGAGAAAAACGGCAAATACTACTATGTTTTTTCTGGTAAAGGATACGATGGTGTGTTCCGTCTTGGCGTGGCAGTAGCCGACAAGCCGGAAGGCCCGTTCAAGCCGCAGCCGCATCCAATTCGCGGTTCGTTCTCTATCGACCCTTGCGTGTTCAAAGACGACGACGGCACCATTTACACCTATTTTGGCGGACTTTGGGGCGGCCAACTTCAGTGGTGGCAGCCATTTGCACCGGGTTTTGAGCCTATCCACGGCAAGCACGGCGACAATAACGGCCTTGTTGATATGGGAGCAGAGCCGACACGCAACGGCGAACTCTTTGCAAAACCCGATATGCCGGCTCTTCCGAGTTTCGTGGTTAAGATGAGCGATGATATGTTGCAGTTTGCCGAAGCACCACGCCGCGTGCTGGTTGTCGACAAGAACGGACAGCCGCTCAAGGCTAGCGACCCGCACCGCTTCTTCGAGGCTTCGTGGATGCACAAGTACAACGGCAAGTACTACTTCTCGTACTCTACCGGCGACAGCCACTTCCTTTGCTACGCAATCGGCGACAATCCGTTCGGACCGTTCACCTATCAGGGCGTGATTATGACACCGGTTGTCGGCTGGACCACTCACCACGCCATTGCCGAGTACAAGGGCAAATGGTATCTGTTCCACCACGATTGCGTTCCGTCGAACGACAAGACCTGGCTGCGTTCGCTCAAAGTTTGCGAACTTGAGTACGACGCCGATGGCAAAATCAGGACAATCGAAGGACTTGACAAGTAGTTTTAAATTGTTTAATAATAGGAGAGAGCTCGTCGCGATGGCGGGCTCTCTTTTTTTGTTGAATCGAAGGATTTTGTTGTATGCTACAAAAAAACGGGACTGTTAAGCCCCGTTTCCTTATTAATCCATCTAATTGATATCAATCCTTTTTGCTAACTATGTCCTTCAGAGCCGAGCCGAAGATGATGTACTGCGTGTTTCCTGCGATGGTTCCCTCGTTCTGTCCCCAAAGGAATGGCCAATCGTCGAAGTTCTCAAAGTGATCGGGACGGCGGAAGAGCAGGCCCGGAGCCACATTACCCGGAATGGCCGAGAAATCGGCACGGTTGTTGCCATAGAAAACCGCTTTGGGGCGAGTGGCGCCAACAACAGCCACAAACGAATAGTTGTGGTATGGGTGGCAGCCGTAGAGCCAGTTGGCCGTACGGAACACAACATCGCGCTTCACAACATCAGGGAAATAGCGGTGGGCAAAGCAAACTGTTGTGCCAAAGTTGAGAACAGCGTTACCGCCAGCCCAGTTGCCCAGCCCGATTGGCACTCCGTAAGGATTGTCGTTAGCGAGGCTGTCGATATAGGCGGCATATTTTGCGACGTATGGGCGCAGTTTGTTTTTGTAGTTGTCGTCCATGTACGGAACTGCGTCAAGAGCCGTCTGCATAGTGTAGGTTACGCCAAAGTCGAGGGCCGTCCAAATCTGCTGCTCAAAGTTGTCGCGATACTGCTTCTCGCCAGTGGCGGCGTAGAGTTGCAGATTGGTGCCAAGGTCGCTGCGGTTGTTGCGGGCGTTGTTCTGACGGCGGCGGTTGTTGTTGTTGTTGTTGTTTTGGGTTGCATTGCCATCGCCTGCACCAGTCAGCCAGTCGGCATCGGCCTGAGCCTGTGCGTCGGCACGCGGACCACGGCGCTGACTCATTAGTTCAGTGGCCTCCTGCATCAGCCGTTTCGACTGTGTGAGAGCGCGTTGCGCGAGGTCGTCGTTGTACCCCTTCAGTGCGCGGCTTGCGGCGGCAAACATTGTGGCAGCCTGAAAATCGAGTTGCGGATTGCGCGTTGTGAATGCCCACATGTCGTCGGGTGTGCCGCTACTCTTGCCGTCGGCCGACACCTCGTAAGGCTTCAGCGACGGGTCATAATGCAAACCGTCGGTAATGCTGGCAGCATCGCCCAAGTGATGGTAATTGTCAAGCACTGAGTTAGATAGCGTTGAAGCCATGTGGCCAATCTGTTCAGCTTGTGCCACAAGATTCAGCACTCCATGCTCAATGAACTGAAGCACGTCGGGTGTGCCGTCGGGGCGGTGAAGCTCAACATAGCGCTGCTCCTGACTGACGAAAGCCTCGTCGCGTTGCGGCTTGAATAGTTCCCACGTGCGAATGAAATTCTGCACCACATTGATGTTGGAGTTAGTCTCGATGTCGAAGTCGCCAGCATCGAAGAATCCGCCAATGTTCAGCCCGGGAATCAACTCAAGCGGCTTGTATTTGGTGTCGGTTGTGGGGCCTTGGCGGTGAAGGTCGAAATGATCGCTGGTCGGAGCCTGCAGATATCCTTCGCGGAACGGCTCGCCATGCCATGTGCGGTAGCCTTCGGTCACATACATGTGGTTCATGTGGATGGGAACCCAAACGTCGGTTGTGGCATCGGTGATGCGGTCGTAAACATGGCTGTCAATCAGGAAATCGTTGGTGCGGACATCGCCATATTTAATATAGTACACACCCGGCTCAGAGACTTTCGAGAAATCGAACTTGACATAATTGTACTTGAAATAATCGCCCCATGGCTTGACGTCGGCGCTGAAAGCCTCTGTTGTTGTACCATCGTTGTTGATACGCATGAGCGACGCCTTTGGCAGCGGTTTGTCAACCTTGTCAAGTTCAATGACAGCCACTTTTGGTTGGTCTGGAATGTAGCCAACCTGCGAGAATCCGATGTTTGGCTGGCGAATCCAACCTTCAATTGCGTTTGGCTCCACGGTCCATGTCAATACCTTGCCTGTCTTGTTTTTCGGCAGAGCGCTGTGCAGCACAAACCAGCCGTTTTGTGCTATCATGCGGCCGTCGTAGAGCTCTAAATCCGCATCGCTGCTGACGGTAATCATGCGCTCGGGGTCATCGGTTGCCATTATAATCTGGCGGCCTTTCTCCATTGGCAGAGGATCAACAAAACGGTCGGTGCCGCGGTCGTCGTAGGTTTTGAAGCCCTTGAACTGGCGCGGCTTCTCGCTGTTGGGGCGCGTCACGGTCTGACTGGTGGCGTATCGCGGAAAGCGGTTGAGCCGTCCGTCCATAACAAATGTTTTCAGCCAGTATTGCGACGGCAGAAATTCAAGATTGAAACCTGCGTCGGTCAAAGCTTCGGGGACGGGTTTGTCGAGCCAAACGGCAATCTCAACGGCCTTGCCTTTGGCTGTTACCACCACGCGGCTGTCGAAATCGTAATCGTCGTAGCGCATTGCCACCTCAATGGTGCCCTTGGCTGGGTCAACCTTGCGGCTGGTCATTTTCGGCACCAAATCCCACTGCTCGGGCGTTTTGTTCAAACGGACAGCACCACCCTGAACAGTCCGCACACCATGATGGATAATCTCGATGCCCGAATTCTTCTCGTCGTTGAAACCTCCGTTGAAACTGTTGCTGAAAACCAGCACGTTGACACCTTGCCGCTCAAAATATTCGCGGTCGTTCAGTTGCAAATTCTGCGCGTAGCTCGCTGTGGCGGCCATCAGAATCGCAATTGCAATCATCTTCTTCATAATCTGATAATTTATTGTTTAAAAATGTGTATTCCCCCGTATGTGTAAATGAAACCATCTTTCCAGAATCTGACCAGGAAAAATGGAACCTCATTGACAATCATTGCAAAAGATAGGGCGTTTTTTTTGATTTTCCCCATTGCCATGACGTCAAAATCGACAACAAAAAGGTTTTATCGGATTAAAATGCCGAACTGTCGGACAACCGATAGGCGGATTGACGGCGACTCTCAGCCTGATTATTGACTGTTGGTCTATAAATAAAGGGCGTTTGTCTTGTGGTGTCAGCATAACTCATTGATGGTGTGAAGGATGAAGACTTTTGGGAAAGATTGCTGTGATTTGCATTGCAGGAAAACGCTTGAATGATTCACGGCTGCCAAAGGGTGTTCCTAAATGGTGTTTTTTGTAGACAGCCGATAATCAGACGATAACACAATTAAAAATATCGTACATTTGCGCTCGTGAATTGGCTTTGGCCAATTCTGGAAAACATGTTTTATTAATTTAAAATCAATTGATTATGAAAGTAAAAGGTTTACTAGTAGCAGCTGCGGCTGCAATGTTGTGCTTCGGTGCACAGAGTGCTTCTGCTATTGAAGCTCCTAACCATGAAGGCGATTTCAGCTTGAATGCTCATGTTGGCTTCTTGCCGGGTGTTGGTGCCAATATTTCTGGCGACTATGTACTTGTTAACTCTTGGTGGAAGGGACACTTTACAATTGGTGGATTCCTCGGTTTCAACAGAGATGATGACGAATATCATTATGCAGACTGGAAATACGAAAGAATTTACTCTAACTTTTCAATCATGGCTCGTGCAACTTACGGTTTAAACATTACTGATAAATTTGAAGTTCACGCCGGTGCCGCAACAGGTCCTTGCTTCCGCTCTTGGAAATATGAATGGCATGGTCATGACCACGCATGGTATACCGATGACAAAGACAAAGAAACCGTATTGGATTGGGCGGGTATTGCAGGTTGCCGTTTCTTCGTAACTGACAATCTGGCTCTTTCGGCAGAACTTAACTACTCTGCTTATATGAGCTACCTGAATCTTGGTGTATCTTTCAAATTCTAAGAAAACATAACACAAACAATAAAGGTCGTTCCATTAGGGACGGCCTTTTTTAGTTTATATCGGATAACTATTCAGTAGGTGGAAAGCCATCGGAACCGGCACCTCGGATTGGAATGGCATAGAGAATTGAGTAGCTCAAGCCTGCATTGAACCGGTAGAAGCCCTTACCAAAACCAGGTACAATGTATGGCGTCATATTGTGATAAGAGGAGTGCGTGAACATCATCTTGGCGCGCACCGTAACACCCATATAAAAATTGGGTAGCAGTTCGCCTTTCAATCCCACAACAGCCTCGCCCCACAACGCTTTATGATTCGTTTTTGGAATGCTACCTTCAACCATTCCCCACACACCGCTGACTACAGCCACAGGGGCCTCATGCGAGAATCGCGATGCCGCCATGCGCACGCCCAAAAAGAAAATATCACGGTCGAGCCGATGTTTGTATTTGAGAAGATTGTAATCCAATCCCACACGGAAATAATTGCCCGACATGGTGTAGCTAAGGCTGTCAGAGCTGCGTTTGAGCGATTGTTGGCCGATTTCAACAGTGGGGAAAAAGTTGTAGGCCAACTCGCCATCAACAGACATTTCGAACCCATGCGAGCCATTGTTACGGACGTATGGCAAAGCCAATCGCGACAAATCGTAGCCCACGCGCACAAACACCTGTCGGCGCGGCATATCGTCGATGACCGGTTTCTGCGCATAGCAACCAACCGATGCGCATAACATTGCCAAACTAAAAAAATATCCGCGCGTGCACCTCATAGTCCTGGTCAACATCGGTTGTGAAATATTGAATTGAGTCAATCGACATGATGTAGTTTACAGTATCCACCGACACCTTACGCTTGTCGATATATGTATAAACAGAGTCTTTGTATGTTTCGCGTACTGTATCGGTTTGATAAACAGCCTGGTATCCAGTAACAGAATAGAAAGTGTAATCCAAATCAAGATAACGGTAAACGGGGCCGCAATCGATATTCTCGATGCAGAGCTCGGGGGTTGATGCCACGCCAATAATGCTGCTGTAGCGTTCGACAACAGTCTGAGTCTCGCCCACAATGGTGAACTGCACGAAAGTTGTGTCTCCATTTATGTTGAGGGGAAATGTCAGTGTTGACGGCAAAGAAGCATAGACTCCGATCATGCTGTCGAGCCCGTGATGGTAGACGTATAGTGAGTCGATTTTTTTACCCGACAGCTGGATCAGCTGGCAGCGAAGCGGCGGAAATGGGTCGAGCCCGCACTCGGGCGGCTCGTTGTTGCACGCCGAGAAAGCGGCTGCTAACACCGCTATTGCCACCATCAGTTTTGTTGTTCGATTCATACCGCCAAAAGTAGCGTTTTTTAACAACGAAAACATTTATCGGAAATGTAAAAACCACAGATGATAAAAAAAGATAGCAGGCCTGTAAGCCAGGTTCTGTACTTGCTAGCGCAAGTTCCTGTCATTTATCTCGAATTGCGGTTGCCCGCAACCACTATCGGCCTACCCCTCGCAACTTTTGTCGCCAAAAACAAGACGAGCAGCCTTGCCCGCCGAAGCGGCTTGCGATATACGTGGCCTTTCATCTCGACAGGGGCACAACTGCCGTGGTCACCCGCGGCATTGGTGGTCTCTTACACCACCTTCTCACCCTTACCGCTTGCGCGGCGGTTGTTTTCTTCTGCCCTTCTGTACCCTCACAAGTACCTTTCTTTCGGAAGGTCGATGCTCTGTGCTGCCCAGACTTTCCTCACTGCTCGCGCAGCGCGACAGGACGGCCTGCTATCTGCGCACAAAGGTAGCTTATTATTTAGGATTATAGAAATCGGGATTTAGGTGTTTGTGTCATGTTTAGACACAAAGATTATCGCCAACACACTAATAATCACCATGAAAAGCGTACATGAAGAAATGTTCCACTGCAAACATCATTTTTTGTTGATCAGTATGCAAAAAAAATGCATATTTAAAGTTTACTTAAACCATTGCGAATGGGACGAGAAAAGACATCACCGATTATTGTATTTGCGTTGGCAGCGATCATTGCTGTCAGCTCATTACCAATACCTTGTTCGGCATGGAACATTACACCACCGATACAGGCGGAGGCGAATGTCTCACAATTTTCAAAACCGCATTTACGCAACTTAATCTACATTGAACACAAAAACATCGACACCTCCATGTCCAACGCGCTCGACAATTTGAGCGTCGCAATAGCAGCCAACAATACTCGTAGGATTGTGAGGGCATACAACAATATTGCATGGTGTTACTTCTGCCGCAATAATTTTAGCATGGCAGCCGCAACGTACCAAACAGTTCTACAAATATGTGACTCAGCCCATGATCGCAGAAACAAGGCAATCTGCCTGCACAATCTGGCCAATATATTGGCAATCATGGACAGGTACAACGAGGCGAATGAATATGAGCACAATGCCATTAACATCTTTTACGAATTGAACGATGAGGAATACATCAGCAAAACTGGCAAGACATTAGGCTTGATGTGCATAAATCACCACTTATATAATACTGCTGCCGAATTGCTTAACCACGCACTCGAAATCGACACGCGAATGAATATCCGCACAAACAACAACTACGAAGAAATTGCTTACGACTATGTATATCTTGGACTGATCGATTTTCGCAAATACTTCGACATGCGCAACGACAGTCTTCTGCTACAAGCCAAGGCGAAAACCTTACAGGCGTACGAAATTTTTAAAACGGCAAAAGACAACACAAGCGCTACCTATGCATGCAGAAATTTGATGTACATATACATAGAGTGCGCCCATAACGCTGTTGGCAGCCAACGACAGATGTTTCTGGACAGCAGTGCTTTCTTCCACAACATCGACCTGAACTTGATGAAAAATGCGAAAAATGTGGCTGCACAAATCGATTACTTACTGTGGGAAAGCAAATACGCCATTGAAACCAAGCAATACGGTCGAGCCAAGCAAAAGCTAAAAGCAGCCAAAGCCTTAATCGAAATAGACCCGCTAAAAATATTCCAGGTTGACTACGGACACACAATGGCCAGCTACTTTGAAGCTGTAGGCGACTATCAGCAGTCGTACGAATGGTCGGAATGGACAACTATTATTGAGAAACGGCAGCTTAACCGTGAGTTTGTCGTGAAATCGGCAAAATTGAGTTTGAAAAACGAACTCGACGACATCATTCAACAACGCGAGATTGTCAGGGAGCAAGAATACATTGTGCGCCGCGAACAGGAAATAAGGCTCGTTGTGTCGACAGCATCAACGGCATTTGTGCTGATAATGATAGCCGTGCTGACATTTATCGTCTACAAAGGTTTGAAACGGAACAAACTGCTTGGAAAGAAACTTAAAAAGAGAAACGAAGATCTTGAGTCGCAGAAAGATCAGTTGGAATGTATAAACAATCAGATTGCATCGAGCATCAACTTCGCCCACCATATGCAAACAAAAATGCTACCGACCGCCGAGCAGATGAATGAGCTGCTGGGCGACACGCTCATTCTATGGCGGCCTCTTGATCTTGTTTCGGGCGACTTCTACTGGGGCATGAAATCGGGCCGGCGGAAACTGGTCACGATTGCCGACTGCACGGGACACGGTGTTCCTGGCGGATTTATGAGCATGCTCGGCGTGTCGATATTGTCTGACATCACAATGACTCCTGCATTTAAAGACGGTAGCATGACAGCAGGCCAGTTGCTCGACCTGATGCGCGACAATGTGGTAGAGTCGCTGCGACAGTCGGAAGATGGTGCAATGGCGCTCGACGGAATGGACATGGCCGTCTGCATCATTGACGAGGATTCCCCCGTTTTGCAGTTTGCAGGTGCCTTCCGCCCGATATTGGTCGTTCACGATGGGAAACTCACAGAGTACAAGGGCGATAGAATGCCGATAAGCTACATCGCCCCAGACCCTCGACCGTTCAAAACGGTGAAGATTGACGTTGCCCCAGGCGACTCGATATACATTTACTCTGACGGTATCACCGACCAATTCGGCTATAATGATGGTGGTGAACAGGTAAAGTTTTCAGGCCGGCGTCTGAAGCAAATTCTCGAAGAGAACTGCAACAAGCCGTTTAGCGAACAAAAAATTATCATCGAAAACGCTATCGACAACTGGCGTGCACCTGCTTCGAAAAAAAAGTGTGCTCAGACCGACGACATTATTTTATTGGGATTCAGAATTAGAATGTAATGACACAGACGGTGCGACATATTATCCTAACTATCGCAGTAATGCTCACACTGGGGCTTTCGTGCCAATCGGGTGCCAGCCAGACAATGACAACCGCACAAGCCGACAGCCTTATCGCCGCAGCACGACTGTTGCCAAACAACGACAGCAAACTGGTTGCACTGAATGAGATTTGCGCCAGACACCCCAACGTAGACACGGTTTTTGCATATGCCCAGCAAATGGTCAAACTGTCGGCCAGTCTTGGCAACCGCAGCACTTACGCACGCGCCCATCAGTTCTTAGGCTGGTGCTACGGCTGGAAGGGCAACTATGAGAAAGCTCTTGCCAACCACTACCGCGCTCTGATAATCTACGACTCTATTGCCGATACAGTAGGAATAGCACGGTGCTACATTGCCACGGGCGAGGATCTGCTTGACTTGAAAGACTACGAATCGGCTGATGAGCACTTCCACAAAGCACTAAATATTTACAACAACTTGGGAATGGAGTCGGAATTCCCGTCGATTTATCGCAATCTTGGCTCTATGTATAAGGATTACAAGATTTTCGAGACTGCGAAGAAGTATTTCGAGAATGCCATAAAGATAGATTCGCAGCTGAATTCGACAGCGGGACTGATTATCGACTACAACTATATGGCAATGACCGAATATGATGAATACCGAGAATTTAAAGACAGGCAATGTATTATGTTGGCCAAGCAGCATAATGACATCTCGTACCAAAAAGCGACCGAGTTAAACGACACGTCGTACATACTTTTCGTTTTGCAAAGTTCGCTGCCCATCTGTCTCGAATATGCCTGCACTCTCGATTCGGCAGCCCGACAGCATTTGCTTGACAGTTGTGTCCAGATATATCATCAGGCGATGGTGTTCTCACACGAATTTGGCTATGAAAACAACTATTACATGCTCGAATACAGCCGAGCCAAACACTTGCTGCTGAACAACCGCTATACCGACTGCCTTGACCAGCTTGAACAGACTAGAATGCATGCCGAAGCCGATACCAATGAGGTTACCCCGCCAATCGATTACAACTGCTACATCGATTGCTACATTGCAATGAATAATTATCGTAAGGCATTGGAATACAAAAAGAAGAGAGACTTGGCGGAACGACAGGCATTTTATTTGGAAACAACGCTGAAATCTTCAAAATCGAGCACTAAAGAGGAATTCGATCAATCGCTACGGCAGCAAGAGAAAGAAAAAAAGAACCGTGAATTGCTGTTTGAGGAGCACAAAAAGATGATACGAATCATCAATAGGTCGACATACATATTCATTGTGATGTTGGTGGTGTTTGCAATTGTGGCTTTGCTCGAGATGCGCAACAAGAGGGCTAATAACAAGATGTTACTTAAGCAGAAAGATGATTACGAAACCCAACGCAACATTCTGGCTAACATCAACATACAAATCACTGATAGCATCCGCTACGCGAAAGAGATACAAAATGCTGTGATTCCGTCGGCAGCCAATATGAACGCCATCTTCGGTGAGAACCTTGTGGTCTGGATGCCACTCGACATTGTGTCGGGAAACTTCTATTGGGCAACACAGAAGGGACATTACAAACTACTGGCTGTGGCCGATTGTATGCGCCACGGTGTTCCTGGGGCGTTTACAAGCATGCTGGGCATCACATCACTCAACGACATTGTCTCAAGCGAAGTAACAGACAGTCATTGTCCTTCTGCCTCGACAATATTGGACAAACTGCGTCGTAAAATCGAGAGCGCCATTCCGGAACAGGGGCAATCGGAATCCGCAAGCATGATTGACATTGGCTTATGCATAATCGACACACAAAATGAAACCATGCAATTCGCTGGCGCCCACAGCCCGATGTTCATTGTGCGCAACGGCAAGCTGACAGTTATTCCTTCCGACGATATTCACATTGGTGACGGCGGTGATAGCCAGGCAGGTTTCACAAACACAAAAATTGCTGTGCACGAAGGCGATGTTGTCTATCTCTACACTGACGGCATTGCTCAGCAGCTTAACACTGAATGGGAATATTCAACAGGCATACTTACTGAGCTTCTGACTCTTATCTATGACAAACCATTTAGTGAACAAACTGAATACATCAACTACGCTTTGTCGAAATCACCCAAAAGTCATGAGATAGTCAATCAAACGGACGATATTCTACTGGTTGGAATCAGAATTTAATATTGAGTGACATTATTAATAGGTATTGTAATAAAAAAGGCATAAGTGATAATCACCTATGCCTTTCTCTTTATTACTAAAACTTACTTCTACTTCAATTCAAACTTCACTTTCCCCTTGATGTCGGCTGACGATGCGCCGATGATGGCTTCGAATGCACCCGGCTCGGCTTCCCACTGTTTTTTAGTGTCGTTGTAGAACGAGAGTGCGCTGCTGTCGATGGTGAATTCAACAGTTTTGGTTTCGCCCGGATTGAGCTGCACTTTCTTGAAGCCCTTCAGTTCCTTGGCTGGACGCGGTAGGCTCGATTTCAGGTCGGCAATGTACAGCTGCACTACTTCGGCACCAGCGCGTTTGCCAGTGTTGGTTACGTCAACTTTAACAGTTACGCTGCCGTCGGCGGTCATTGTGGCTTTGTCAATCGATGGTTTGCCGTAACTGAAAGTGGTGTATGACAGGCCGTAGCCGAATGGGAACAGAGGTTTGATTTTCTTGGTGTCGAACCAGCGGTAGCCCACTAGGATGTCCTCTTTATATTCTACATCGACAACCTTAAAACTCGGTTTGCACACATATTCGCCAACCGAGTGCGCGCCAACATCCTCGAGTTTGGCGGGGAAGGTGAGTGGCAGTTTGCCCGACGGGTTTACATCGCCTGAGAGTATATCGGCAATGGCATTGCCAGCCTCAGAACCGATGAACCATGCCTGAATCACTGCTGGCACCGAGTTGAGCCACGGCATTGTGACAGGCGAGCCAGCAATGTTCACAAAAATCAGATTCGGGTTCACCTTCACAATTGCACTCACTACATTGTTCTGATTGTAAGGCAGTTCGAGTGATGCGCGGTCGGTGCCTTCGCAGTCCTGACCGTTGCTCTTGTTCATCCCGCCCACAAATATTACAAAATCAACATCTTTGGCCATACGTACAGCCTCGTCGGTCAGTTCCTGCGCTGAGCGGTGGTCGGCAAGTTTCTGGCCGGTGTCAATTCCGTCGAATGTTGTTGTTGTGTCGCCAACATATCCGCGTGCAAATGTCACGTTTTCAGCGCCAAAGCGGTTACGCAGGCCGTCAAGCGGCAACAACTCGCGCTGCACTTTGAGTGATGTTGAGCCGCCGCCGAGTGTCAGCATTTTTATGGCATTCTCGCCCACAACAAGTATTTTCGGGTTCTTGCTTGCGTCGATGGGCAGAATGTTGCGGTCGTTCTTAAGAAGGACGATGCCCTCGCCAGCAATCTTGCGGGCTGCGGCATAGTGTTCGTCGGAGCAGAGCGAGCCCCAGCGTGCCTGTCCCGACATCGATGTGCGGAAAATCAGCCTCAGTACGCGGCTCACCTTGTCGTCGAGCTCGGTGGTGGTGTATTTGCCACTTTTGATGCCATCGAGATATGGCTTTGCAAGGAAATAATTGTCGTATGAGTTGCTGCGTCCCCAGGTTTTGCCACCAGTCCATGTGCCAAACTCAAGGTCGAGTCCGTTAGCTACGGCCTCGTCGGTGCTGTGGCATCCGCCCCAGTCGGATATAACCACGCCGTCGAACTTCCAATCGCTCTTCAGAATGTCGATGAGTAGCCGTTTGTTGTGGCAGCAGTGCTGGTTTTGGTAAAGGTTGTAGCTGCCCATAATGGCCCAAGCGTTGCCTTCGGTAACGGCGGCTTTGAAGGCCGGCAGATAAATCTCGTACAGCGCACGGTCGCTCACAATCACATTCGCCGACGAGCGGTTAACCTCGAAATTGTTCAATGCGAAATGTTTGACGCAAGCCGCCACGCCGTTCTGCTGAACGTTTTTAACGTATGGCACCACCAGTTGCGCGTTAAGGAACGGGTCTTCGCTCATATATTCAAATGTGCGGCCGTTGATAGGGGTGCGGCAGATGTTCACGCCCGGGCCAAGCAACACATTCTTTCGGCGGTAGAGTGCCTCCTCGCCAATGCTTTTGCCGTAGAGCGCGGCCATATCGGAGTTCCAAGTTGCTGCAAGGCAGGTCAGTGATGGAAATGCGATGCACGAGTCGCTGGTCCAGCCGGCCTGTTCCCACTCGTCCCAAAGCACCTCGTCGCGGATGCCCATCGGGCCGTCGGAGCACCATACTTCGGGGATTCCGAGCCGTTTCACACCTGCGCTGCTGAACTTGCTCTGTGCATGCAGAAGCGCCACCTTCTCCTCGGTGGTCATACGTTTCATGGCATCATTGATGCGTTGCTCAATAGGCTGATTTACATCAAGATATACGGGGGCTTGTGCTCGTGTTTGCGCAACTGCGATTGTCAGTGCTGCCGCTGTCAGCAGCGTAAGGAAATGTGGTTTCATAGTTGTGTTAGTGTTATTGTTGTTCAGTTCTACGTATTTCTTGCACCACCATGTCAATAAGTTCAAGTTTATATTTGGTGGCTTTATTTAGATAATCTATGTACTCTTTTTCACTCATAAACTCCAATTCGCGTTTGTCCGATGTCTCAAAGAATGTTGATATGACCAGTTCGGACTTGGTATTGAAGAAATCGGATATCTCATCCATTCTTGCAGAATGGTCATTCCATAAAGTGTTGAACGATAATGTGTTCATGGTTATTGTAAATGCGGTGGCCTCAAGTGCCGAGGCCATTCTTAGGGCTTCTTTTTCAGTCATTTCCTTGTCGGCCAGAATGGTGTCGGCGTAGTTTTTCAAATTGTTCACCTTCTCGCTGTTGTGTGAGAAAAATTGCAAGTATTTGATGTTGTCGGTTAAGAAGTAATAGCAGAAAAAGAAGGTGTTGAATGACGTGAGCGCGGTAAATGACATTTCCGACAAGTCGCGCAAGTTCACAGATTTTTCAGCTTTGCATATGTTAAGTTGCGTTTGAGCGTCAATCAGATTTTGAGCGATGGCTAGCCTGAAACGGTCGGCGTTCTTTTGATCGCCGTTCGTCATAATTACGTTTGTGCTATCGGATGACATATATTTGTTTACCGAAGAGTTAACCCAAGCGTATGACAGTTCGTTGGCTATGGCGAATTCCATCTCATATATTTTCAGCAATTTCTGTTCGTAGCTCATGCTACGTTTGATGGTGCTTGCAATAGAGTCAACGTAGGTGCTTTTCACACCTTGCGATGAGCCGTTGAGCAGACTGTTTATTTCGGAGAGCTTAACCAATCCATGACTGAGTTTGTTGATTGATTGGCGTTCGGCTCTGTCGCTATTGTTGCAACCGCACATAACCGTTGCAACGGCTAAACATAGGATAAGTTGTCGCATATTATTTTTCGTTTTTGTTATCATGATTTTTAATCAATCATATAGATGTTACCAAATGTGTGTTTTCATTGAGTCTGGCAAATAGTATTTGTCACCGGGTTTTGTGCCGAAGGCTTTTTCAAATGCATCAATATTAGGCAACGTGCCTTCAATGCGGAAGCGGTACAGAGAGTGGTTGGCCGTTTTTGTCCGCGATCTGATAGCCTCGTTACGGTAACTGCCGGCCCACGATTGTGCAAAAGCAATAAAAAAGCGTTGGTCAGGAGTCAGTCCGTCGATGAGTTTTGTCTGGTCTTTCCACTGTTCGGTTTTGCTGAAGGCAGTGTATGCCACCAACAATCCGCCAAGGTCGGCCACATTTTCGCAAAGAGTTAAATTGCCGTCGGCGTGCATAGTGTCGATGACAATGAACGAATTGAAGCGGTCAATCAGTTTCTGAGCCAGGCGGTCGAATTCTTTTTTGTCATTGTCCGACCACCAATCGTCCAAGTTTCCGAATTGGTCAAACATCCGCCCTTGAGTATCGAATCCGTGCGTTAGCTCATGTCCGATGGAAGCACCAATTGCGCCGTAGTTGAGGGCGTCGTCGCCGTTGCTGTAGAAGAACGGAGGTTGCAACATGGCCGCCGGAACAATAATCTCATTCTGATTATAAACGTAGAACATGTTGACCGTATGAGGAAGAATGTTGTACCATAAATCGTCGCTGATTTTCTGGTTTATGAAACTCATTTCATATTCAAAATATCGCGCCAAGCAATTCAGTACATTGGTGGCAAACGTGTCGCACATGATAAAATCTTTATAATCAACATATTCTTCGGAATAGCCGATTTTTAATTTTGTTTTGGCCAACTTGTTCAATGCTTTCGTTTTGGTACTGTCGCACATCCATTCGCAATTGGCGATGTGCTCGGCAAGTGCAGATTTTATGTTGTTGGCCATTTCCAGTGCGCGAGCTTTAGCTTCGGGTGGAAAATAATTTTTTATGTACAATTTCCCGATTGCATCATCAAAATCGGTGTTCATCTCATCAATAACCTGTTTCCACCGGGGGTCGTTCTCTTCCTGGCCGTACAGGATTCTTTTTTTGAAATCGAAGTTCTCATTAACAAATCCGCTGTCAAGCGTTGGCGCCATGGCATTGATAAGCATATATGTGAGATATGCCTTCCAGTTATCAATGGGAGTTTCCCTCATGATTGTGTCGAGTCGGGGAAGATACAAATCGTCGGTATTTACAACGATTGTATCAGGAATTGGCAGATTGAGTTGCTTAAAGTACAATTCCCAATCGAACGCAGGCAACTTTGTTGTCAGATCCTCTATATTGCTGTTGTGAATAACGTGCGCTCTGTCTTGCGACTGCATTATGTCGAGCGATATTTCCGCTATCTTGTATTCGATGTCGTAGGTTGCTTTTGCCGATTGATGCGCGGTTGCACTGTCCTGCCCAAGAAGCAGGAACATTTTCTCGACATGCGCCTTGTAGTTCTGTCTGATCTCTGCATAGTATTCGTCATCTTCAAGATAGAACTCTCTATCTCCGAGGGAAAGCCCGTCGTTTTCAATAACAAAGGCGTAAATGCTACTGTTTGACAAGTATGGTCCGAAACGTATCCCGAAAGGCGCTCTTATATAGTGTTTCTGTAACAATGCTATACAATACTGCAAATCGGCTAAATTCCGCATTGAGTTGAATTCGTCAATAAAAAAGCGGATTGGCTCAATGCCGGCAGCGTTTACGGTTACGGTGTCCATGCCGCTTTTGAAAAACAAGGCCAGTTTCTCGTTTGTCGAGCCGGGTATCTGTTTATTGTTTACTATATCGGTGAGGATATCGAGAATCTGTTGGTCAACTTGGGTGGAAAGATAATCGCTGATGCTATACTTGCTTTTGTTTTCCGGCATAGGATGGTTGGCAATCCATCCACCACAAGCGTACTGGTAGAAATCGTCTTGCGGTCTTATGGTGGTGTCCATATCGGCAATGTTGATTGTGTCAGCCATTGGTTTGCTTGCGCATGACACAAGTAATTCGAAAACAATAATCAGCGGTAATAAATAGCGCATAATTGTATTTAGAAACGATTTCAAAGATAGGCAAATATTTGTGGTGACTCCAACATGCCAACCTTTATTTTTTATATGGTGATTTGTCGGATATAACTTATTGATACAGCATACTTTCAAGCGTGGCAACCGCTTCCGCTATATCGTTGGCAAAGGTGCTGTGGTCGTGCAGAAAATCGGCTCGACCGCGGGCCAGAGTCTTGTAAAGTTCCTGGTTCATATTGCAGACATAATCGCCAATGGCAATTTCAATGTCGTCTTTCTGCCAGTCGAGAGTGGAGTGGGCGTAGATTCGCTCTTTCTGGTGCAGAAAACTGTAGGCTGTTTCAATGCAGTCTTTCCCTATCATTGCGCATTGTAGTTTTTTGGGCGGAACTGGCGTTGTTCTTCGCTGTAAACGAAACCATTGGATAGCAGGCGGGCTTTTATCTCGTCGGGCTCACGGTTGAAGTTGTAGCAAAGCGATTCTAATGAGTCGAATTCATCATCGCGAAGCAGCATATTGATGCTTGAAACTAAAATTGCGGGGTCGTTTGGCAAAAAATCCATTATTCAAAAAAAATATTCGCTGCAAATGTATCTTTTTCCCATATATATGCGTATGAAAGTATGTTTTGCCATAAGGTGAAGTTATATAATTGATTTATAGGCTATAATTATAAAAAGATGGAAAACAACGTTTGCGCAAGTCTTGAGAGATGTCCGATTTTTCAAAAAGGTATTTTTGTAAACGATTATACAGGAGTTGCATATAAGAATATGTATTGCCTTGTTCCTGGCAAATTCCAAGAGTGCAAGCGCTATCAGGCTGCCAAGGCAACAGGTAAGCCGGTTCCCGAAAGCATTATGCCGAACTCTAAGAAAAGTTTGGAAGAAATTATTAAAATAATTAACTCAAAATAAGATTGTCGTCTTTTTTATAGATAAACAGAAGGCTGGATTTAATTGTCTGGCCTTTTCTTTTTCTGGATTAAAAAAAACTTTTTCAGCACTATTGCAACAAACGGAAAAACCACTACTTTTGCACCGTCAAAACGACACAACCGGTCGATTCGTCTAACGGTTAGGACGAGAGATTCTCAATCTCTAAATAGGAGTTCGATTCTCCTATCGACTACCAAAGCTGCGAGAAGGCAGCTTTTTTTGTTTAAAACAGTTTTTATGCTGTTTATGAACCTTTTAACGATGTTTTGTTATGGAAAGACGAGTTAGAGTGCGCTTTGCGCCAAGTCCCACAGGAGCCCTTCACATTGGAGGCGTCCGCACCGCTTTGTACAACTATTTGTTTGCCCGTAGCCACGGCGGCGATTTCATTCTTCGTATCGAAGATACTGACTCTCAGCGTTTTGTGCCTGGAGCCGAAGACTATATCATCGAGGCGCTGAAATGGTGCGGCATTAAAACCGACGAAGGCGTAGAGCAGGGCGGACCGCACGCACCTTATCGCCAGAGCGAGCGCAAGGCAATCTATCTGCAATACGCTCAACAACTTATCGATTCGGGCAACGCCTACTATGCGTTCGATTCGGCTGAGTCGCTCGATGCTATGCGCAAAGAGGCAGAGTCGAAAGGACAGACATTTGCCTATAACTATCAGGTTCGCAATCAGTTGGAGACATCATTGAAACTCTCTGCCGACGAGGTTAAGCAACGTATTGAACGTGGCGACCAATGGGTTGTCCGTTTCAAAATGCCTGAAAACGAGAATGTTGAGATGGACGATATAATCCGCGGACACATCACCATCAACACATCGACATTGGACGACAAGGTGCTCTACAAATCGGCCGACCAACTGCCGACATATCATCTGGCCAATATTGTCGACGACCATCTGATGGAGATCTCGCACGTTATCCGTGGCGAGGAGTGGCTGCCGTCGTTGCCGCTGCACTACCTGCTTTACCGTGCTTTCGGCTGGACCGACACGCAACCGCAGTTTGCACACCTTCCGCTGCTGCTTAAGCCGCAGGGGCAGGGCAAACTCTCGAAACGCGACGGCGACAAGTTCGGTTTCCCCGTGTTCCCGCTGCGTTGGGTTGCACCCGACGGCGAGGTTTCGGCTGGCTACCGCGAAGACGGTTATCTGCCTGAGGCATTTATAAATATGTTGGCTCTGCTGGGCTGGAACCCTGGCACCGAGCAGGAGATTTTCTCGATGGACGAACTCATCACGGCCTTCTCGCTCGAAAAAGTGAGCAAGGCAGGAGCGCGTTTCAATCCTGAAAAGGCAAAATGGTTCAACGCACAGTATATCCGCAAGTGCGACGATGCGAAACTTGCTGAATTACTGCTTCCTATGCTCGCCGAAAAGGGCGTTTCAACAACCGCCGAGCGCGCCGCCAAAGCCGTGTCGCTGATTAAGGAGCGCGCCACATTCCCCAAGGATTTGCTGCCGCTCACCGAGTATATGTTTGTTGCGCCAAGCAGTTACGACGAGAAATCGGTTGCCAAGTTCTGGAAGCCCGAAAATGTTGAGAATCTGAAGAAACTGGCCGCCAAACTGGCTGAATTCGACAAGATTACCGCCGCCGAAACCGAGCCTGCCATTCACCAATGGATTGTCGATAACCAAATGTCGATGGGGCAGTTGATGAACACTCTGCGCATTGCCATTCTGGGTATCAGCCAAGGCCCGAGCATTTTCGATATATGCGAGTTTATTGGCAAGGAAGAGACGCTGAAACGCATCGAAAAGGCTATCGCAACAATCTAATTATAAGTTGTTTGCATATAATATTATTAAAAGGTGCGACATTGTTGCACCTTTTGTTTTTGTAATATTTTGCGAAATAGCCTGCTTAATATTCATATAAAACGTACATTTGTATTTGAGGAATAGCAAAATAGGGCACGGCAATGGAAAGCAAAACGGACAAGCAGATTATAGTTGATGGCATAGAGAAGATACTCAATGCCGCAGCGCCGCATAATGCCCGGGCCATTCTGTTCGGTTCGCGCGCCCGCGGCGATGCCCGCAATGACAGCGATTGGGACGTACTGATTCTGCTTGACAAAGACCGCATCACATCTGCCGATATGGATGATATTTCCTATCCGATACGCGAGTTGGGTTGGGATATCGACGAGATAATCAATCCAATTATGTACACGACAAAAGATTGGGAATCAAGAAGTTTTACGCCATTCTATAAAAATGTTATGAGGGAGGGAGTTGCATTATGAGTGGTATGACGGAAGAAGAACGCAAAGCCATTGTCGAATTTCGGATTGAAAAATCAAAACGCGCTTACGAACAAGCAAAAGGTGTATTGGCGCTAAAATATTGGGAGACAATTGCCAACCGACTTTACTATGCCGCATACAATGCCGTATCGGCGCTGCTTATAGCCAATGGCGACTCAGCTCAATCCCATAATGGCGTCATCCATCTTTTCGGACTGAAATTCATTAAAACTGGAGTGTTTTCCGCCGAATTCGGTCGTTTATACCATAACCTATTCTCGATGCGGCAAACAGGTGACTATGATGACTCTTACGGACTAACCGAAGAAGACGTGTTGCCATTTGTTGAGCCGACAGGGCAACTTATTGAAAAGGTAGCCGCTTTGGCAAAGCAAAAGTTAAGCTGAATAACCGCTGTAACCCATTGAAAGATATTTTGATAATTCTATAAATCATTTTTTTTCGCAACACGAGAACCCGCCAAGTCTCTCAATGATGCTTAAATCGGCGAGGCGTTTTTTTTGTGACGATACAAAATTTTGGGGAGATTATTTCGCCCAACAACGATATGAAGGCCAAAATCGACCAACTTCTTGCCGATTACCCGAACATAGATGCCGCCGCAATGGGTTTCTATGTATGAATCAAAAATCACCAATCAGAAATCGATAATCAGAATTTCTCGTCCACAATAGTTTCTATCTTTGGCGAAAATCTGAAAGACGTGCATTTTCTCTTTCCAACGGTTTTGTGGGCATTGGCGGCGCTGGCTGTCCCTGTGGTGGTGCATTTGTTCAATTTCCGCCGATACAGGATTTTGCCGTTCAGCAACACTCAGTTTATCAAGGCGATACAGAGTGAGCAGCGCACGCGTTCCACTTTGCGCCAATGGCTTTTGCTTGTGTTGAGGCTGCTGGCGGTGGCACTCATTGTGCTGGCATTCGCGCAGCCGTATATCCCTAAAAACGAGGACGATAACATTCAAAAAATACGAGTTGCGGTTTACATTGACAACTCGTTCAGTATGGAGGCAGGTGACGACCACGGAACGCTGCTCGAACGTGCCAAAACGCAGGCCTGCCAACTGGTTGACGCATTTTCCGTTGGGACGGATTATCTACTGATAACCAATGATATGGACCCGCAGCAACAGCGTTGGGTGGGGGCGGAGCAATTCACCGATTGGGTGCGCCGCGTGCAGTCGACGCACATTGTCGCTGAAATCGACGAAGTGCTTCATCGTCAGCAGATTATCGGCCGCGATACCAACGCCGTGCTCTATTCGTTCCTGTTCACCGACCTGCATAAGCCGTCGTTCGTGTTCAAAAACTCGCAACCCGACGGCCGTCAGCATATTTTTCTAGCGCCCGAAGCCAATGGCTCACGCAACAATATCAGCGTTGATTCTCTGTGGTTTAGTTCGCCTGGATTGTATGTCGGCAATGTTGAGGAGATGACCGTCCGCCTGCGCAACCACGGCAGCGAGCCGCTCTCGAACCTTAATTTGCAGGTTTTTGTCAACGACACAATGAAGAACACCGTGCCGTTCTCGATTGAGCCCAACAGCGCGCTCGACGTGAAGTGCACCTTCCTGCACAGCCGTCAGGGTTGGAACAGCGGCTACGTGGCCATTCAGGATTACCCAATCACGTTCGACAACCGACTGTTTTTCAGTTTTAACATTCAACGGCATACTAACGTTTTGTGTATCAGCGATAAAACCGATGTTGATTATCTTGCCGCGCTCTACCGAACCGACAGTGCTGTGCTTTACTGCCGCGTGTCGCCGTTTAGTGTTAAATATGATAAACTTGCTGACAATCAGTTGATTGTGCTTGATTCGCTCGTGCAGTTGTCGTCGGGAGCGGTGGAGCAGTTGGCCAAGTTTGTGGCTGATGGCGGACATTTGGTGCTGCTGCCGTCGCGTGAGGGCGATTTCGACCAATTGCTGCGGGCAACCAATGGTCCGCAAATGAAGGGCTGGATTGTGCAAAACGGTGCGGCGGCCAACTTGAACACGCGCCACAGCCTGTTCCGTGACGCCTTTTCCGACCGCCCCAAAAACTACTCAATGCCAACCTACGACGGCTTTTTCGAGGTTGCGGCCACTTCGCGCCAACGCATAACGCGCCTTTTCGATACCGAGTCGGGCGGTCTGCTGATGTTTGAATACGGCTGCGGGCAAGGCAGAATCTATGTTTCGGCCGTTCCGCTCGCCGCCGCCCACACCAACCTGATGTTCCACCCCGTTTTCGTGCCGATGTTCTACAATATGGCCATTCAGAGCACCACGCCAGGGCGGTTGTACACCACGCTTGCCGCCGATATGCAGTTGCCTGTCAATGTGCAAGATGCGTCGAAAAACATATCGCTTGTTCAGGCCGATGGTGCGTCGTTTTTCCCCGTCAAGCGGATAGATGGCGGCGGAGTTGTGCTCTATCCTGATGCTGCCGAACTGACGGCGGGAAACTACTCGCTCAATGCTGAAAATGAAATGGTTGGATATGCTTCGTTGAATTTCGACCGTGTGGAGTCGGTGAAGCAGTTCTACGAGCCCGACGAGGCCGCCGAAATGCTGCGGCAGCGCGGGTTTAACGTCGATATTTTGAAGGCGGGCGACTCATTTGCCGATTCGGTGGCAGCCACCCAGGCCGACTTTGGCCTTTGGCGGCTGTTCGCCCTGCTCGCGTTGGTGGTTCTGCTTGCGGAGACGGCGCTGTTGAGGCTTTGGCGGATTGATGTTAAAATCGCACAGATGACACAGATGACACAGAATTTCACTGATTTATGATTCGGATTGAATCTGTAAAAATCGGTTAGAGCCGATTCGTTAAATTCGCTTATCCGCCTGTGGATATTCGTAAAAAAGGAAAATTAATTCGTTGAATTGGTTTAATTCGGTGATAAAGATAATTAGTTGATAAAGAATATGGTAGAGATATGTGCATTGGCGTCGGGGAGTAACGGTAATTGCTATTATGTTGGCAATGATAGCGATGCAGTGCTGATTGATGCGGGCATTCACTTTAAATGTCTGATAGATAGGATGAAAACTGCAGGCGTCGATATTGGCAAGGTGCGTGCAGTCTTCATTTCGCACGAGCACACCGACCACGTCTGCGGCGCATATGGCATTGGCAAGCGGCTCTGTCTGCCATTCTACTTCACCCGAAAAACATTTAACAACACCCGCGGTCAGTTCCGCCCTGCCGAAGTGCGCTTTTTTGAGCCTGGCGATGTCTGCGATGTGTTCGGCATTCAGGTGCACACTTTCGGCAAGCGCCACGATGCGTCGGACCCGTGCAGTTTTGTGGTCGAAACAAACGGCCGCAAAATTGGCGTGATGACCGACATTGGCATTGTCACCGAGGCAGTCACCGACCATTTCGCGCAGTGCGATGCGGTTTTTCTTGAGTCGAATTATGACGAGGATATGCTCTGGCACGGCTCGTACCCATATTTCCTGAAGCAACGCGTGGCTTCCGAAGTTGGGCATCTGTCTAACAATCAGTCATTTGAATTAGCTTCGCAGCACGCTTCGCCAGCTCTGTCGCACATTTTTCTGTCGCACATTTCCGCCGAGAACAACACTATTGAAAAAGCATTAGCAGCATTCTCTCAAATTGCTCAAAATGTGACAGTTCTGACAACTTCGCGGCACGAGGCTTCGGCGGTGGTGAGGTTGTAGGGTGCAGATAATTTATAATCCGCTTTGTTGATGTAAAAGAAAGCCGTTAATCTATCACTATTTACAATACTCTCCAAACGCGAAGTGAGATGCCTTCGGGGGTGAAACCGCCCGGTTTGCAAAGGAAGAGCGAGTTGTTGAGCCAGTCGTACTTGCTGTCGCTTGGCGCTTCGAATTTGGGTGCGCAGCGGAAGTAGAAGCTCGGTTTGCCATCAGCGTCTTTGCCGGTTACAATCAAGCCGCAGTTGCGGATGTGAATATATACGCCGTCTTCGGTTTTGATTGAGTAGATGGCCTCAATCTCGTTGCGGCCTTTGGCTTGGTCGACAAGCTGATAGTCAGCGCCGCCTTCCAAAACGGTGCCCTTCATATTCGGGCCTTCAAATGTTCCGCCTGTGATTGGAATCACCACGCGGGCGCCGTGGGCTGTCTGTCCAACGGTGTAGGTTTGGCCCAACTTAACGTGAAGTTCGCATACAAACTCAAGAGTAGGGGTGTCATCGCCTTGAGTGGGTTGTGCCTTGGCCGGCATTAGCGAAGCCGCAAACAAGGCGGCAACAGTGAAAATAAGATGTTTACGTTTCATTTTTATTGATAGAAGTTTAGTTTATTGATTACCGATAACAGATGGTCGAGTAAATTCTTGTCCATCGGTTTGTGTCAGCATCAGTGTTATCTATTTATTCTGCCAACCGTTTCTCAACCACATTCCAGTCGATTATGTTCCAAAGCGCTTTAAGGTGATTGGCGCGAGCGTTGCGGTAGTCGATGTAGTAGGCGTGTTCCCAAACATCGAAAGTGAGCAGCGGACGCAAACCGGCGGTTACCGGATTGTCGGCGTTAATATTCTGTGTGATAGTAAGTTTGCCATTGGCGTCGGCCGAAAGCCAAACCCAACCCGAGCCGAACAACGATGTGCCTTTGGCTTCGAATTCAGCTTTGAACTCATCGAATCCGCCGAACGCAGAGTTGATGGCAGCTTCGATTATCCCGGTTGGCGCGTTGCCTTCGCTTGGCGCCTTAAACTGCTGAAAATAAAGCGTGTGGTTCAAAACCTGACCGGCGTTGTTGAATATGCCACCCGACGATTTCTGCACAATCTCTTCAAGTGTCTTGCCTTCGAAGCCGCTTCCAGGCAGCGCCGCATTCAGATTGTTGACATAGGCTTGCAAATGCTTGCCGTAGTGGTACTCAAAAGTCTCGCCGCTGATTACCGGCGCCAAATCGTTTGCGCTGTAGGCAAGTTGCGGCATTTGGAATTTTCCGTCGTGTTGGATGATTGACATAGTTTTAGTTTTTAAAAGACTCTCAAAGATAACACAAACGCCACCGAAAACGCAAACAGAATCCGCAACAAAAAAAGCCCCATTCAATCAAGAATGAGACTTTTTGCGGTAGGATATGTGTCGGTGAATCGGGGCGGACGCGATTAATCGCGTCCCTACAATCCTAAATTCTAAATCCTAAATAAATCACACCGTCGCTTCCACATTCCACACAAACGCACGCACGCCGACCTCTTTGTTGCGGTTGTCCAAGCGTTTGATGCGGCTCAAGAGTTCGGGCACCATTTCGTCCTCGACAACGGTGATGATGGCCGAGTTCATTTCGGGCCACGTGTGCGTTCCGCGGCGCGGCTCGCCGTCAACCGAGCCCTGCCCCTGAACGTCTTCCCAATAGGTGAATCCCTTTATGCCAAGGCGGTCGAGCATATACTCAACACGCTCTGTATTTGCCTGATTGTAAACTATAAATACTGCTTTCATTGTCGTTCAATTAAGTTATTCAATCCTTCAATCCTTCAATCCTTCAGTTATTTGTTAACACGGCTGTCGTAAACCGAATCCTCGTCCATATCGAAGAAGATGAACGAGTGGCGGATTTCCTCTTCCTTATCGCGTTCGCCGTGGCGCGACATAATCGAGTAGAGCACAGGCACAACCAGCAGCGTTACTATGGTCGAAACCAGAAGGCCGCCGATGACCACAATACCCATTGGAATCCACATTTCGGAACCTTCAGAACGGCTCAGCGCCATTGGCAGCATACCCAGAATGGTGGTGGCTGCGGTCATAAGCACGGGGCGCAGACGCGACTGACCTGAAAGGGCGATGGCCTCGTTCAACTCGTAGCCGCGGTCGCGCATAAGGTTGATGTAGTCGACCAGCACAATACCGTTCTTAACCACAATACCCACAAGCATTACAACACCCAGAGCGCCAATCATATCCAATGTGGTGTTGGTTATCCACAAGGCCAGAATCACACCCGAAATGGCGAACGGCACTGCCATCATTATAATGAACGGCTTTTTGAGCGACTCGAACTGCGACGCCATAACCACAAACACAAGCATTACAATCAGCGCGAGCAGAAGGCCCATATCAGCGAACGTATCCTGTTGGTCCTCGTAACTACCGCCGATTTTCACGGTGATGCCAGGCGTGGTTTTCACGTTGCGGGCAATGAGCGCCTTCACGTCTTCGGCAAGTTCGCCAAGCGATGTCTCGTAAGGCGTAACGCTCACGGTTACAATACGTTGACGGTTGCGGCGGTCAATCTGCGGCGGGCACCAGTACTCTTCAATGGTGGCCAACTCTTTCAGTTTGATTTGCGCGCCCGTGGCCGACGGAATGGTCAGATTCTCAAGGTCGCTGATAGAGTTGCGGTTTTCCTCTTTCAGGCGGACGATGATGCTGTACTCGTCGCCGTCCTCTTTCAGGAAGCCCACCGTCATACCGTTCACGCGGTTGCGGACGTAGGTGGCCACTGTGGCCGATGTCAGGCCGTGCAGCGCCAGTTTTTCCTTGTCAACCTTCACGTTCAGTTCGGCGCGGTCCTCTTCGCGGCTCACTTGCGCGTCGCGGGCGCCCTGAATGCTGTCGTTAATCATTTGGCGGATTTCCTCGGCCAGAAGGCTTGTTTGGTCGAAATCGTAGCCATATATCTCAACGTCAACCGATTGCGCACCCATACCGCCCGATGTCGAGCAGAAGTATTTGTTGATTTCGGGATACTGCTTCATTTCCTCGCGCATAACCTCGGCAATCTCGAAAATCGAGCGGTCGCGGTCATACATTTTCGAGCAGCGCACAATCATTGAAATCTTGTTGTTGTTGGTCGAAGCGAAGAGCGCGCCAACGCTTGCGTCGTCGTTGGTACCAGCCGATGTCGACATAATCTCGATTTCGGGTATCAGTTCGCGGAAGCGCGCCTCAAGTTTGCGGGCCGTCTTCAGCGTCTCTTCAATTCGCGTACCGCGCTGAAGTTCAATGGTCACATTCACGCGGGCGTTGTCCGACTGCTGCATAAAGTCGGTGCCGATGTAGCCCAGAATGGCGGGCAGCAGCGAGAGCGCGAAGAATCCCACAATGCCCGTCATTGTCAGTTTCTTATGGTTCAGGCAGACGCGCAGCAGGCGGGCGTACAGGGCGTCAATCTTGTCGAGCAGGCGCACCACGGTGTTCTCATACGACCACTTCTTCACAGCCGCCTTCTTCTCAACAATCTTGCCGTTCTCAATCACCAGGTTCTTGCCCTTCAGCATTATCGACGCAAGCATAGGCGTCAGCGATATGGCCACCGTTGTCGATGTGCAGACGGCGATGGTGACAATCCAGCCCAACTCTTTGAACAGGATGCCCGCCATACCCGAAAGCATTGTCAGCGGCACAAACACGGCCACAATAACCAGCGTGGTGGCGATAACCGAAATCCACACCTCGTTGGTGGCGTAGATGGCCGCCTCACGCGGACTCGACCCGCGCTCAATATGCTTGGTGATGTTCTCGAGCACCACAATGGCGTCGTCAACCACCATACCAATGGCGATGGTGAGCGAGCAGAGCGATATGATGTTGAGCGAACTGCCCACAGCCAGCAGGTAGATGAACGCCACAATCAGGGCGATAGGGATGGTGAGTCCGATGATGACCGTGGCGCGCCAGCGGCCCAGGAAGAACAGCACCACCAGCACCACAAACAGCAGCGCGTACATAATTGACTCGGCAAGGCTGTTGATGGCGTTCTGAATCTCTTCCGACGAGTCGTAGATGTTCTCAATGTTGATGTCGGCGGGCAGATTGTCCTTCATTTCCTTGAGCGTCTCGCGCACGTCCTTGCAAATCTGCACCGCGTTGGCGCCCGACTGCTTGGTAATCATAAGGCGCACACCCTCGCGGCCGTTAATCTTCTCGTCGAGCGACAGGTCCTTGATGGTGTCGCGCACGGTGGCGATGTCGCGCACAAAAATCTGCTTTCCTGTGGGCGTTGTCGTCACCACAATATTGTTGATTTCGGCGCTGCTTGCATACTCGCTGCGCACCTGCAGGGCGTACTGCTCTTTGCTCATTTTCACGTTGCCCGACGACATATTCAGGTTGTTGGCGCTAATGGCCTGACCCACAAGTTCAAGCGGAATGCCGTAGGCGTCGAGTTTTTCCTGCTCAATGTCGATGTAGACGTTGCGCGTCGGCTGACCCGACATTGAGATGTTACCAATGCCGTTCACGCGGTTCAGTTGCGGGATGATGTCGTCGTCGATAATCTTCTCAAGGCCCGAGTAACTCTCGTTGGCCGTAACCGCGTACATCATAATCGGCATTGCGCTCGAACTGAATTTAAAGATGAACGGCGTCGAGCAGCCGTCGGGCAGGTTGTCCTTCACCATATCCACATACGAACGCACGTCGTTCACAATGTCGTCAAGGTTCAGGCCCCACTCAAATTCCATTGTCACCACCGAAATGTTGTCTTTCGATATGGTGTTCATTTCCTTCAGTCCGTCGACCGAGTTCAGCGTGTTTTCCATTAGTCTCGACACGTTGGTCTCAATCTCGCTCGCGTTGGCGCCGCCGTAGGTGGTCATAACCATTACGTAGGGCGGGTCCATTTCGGGGAACTGGTCGATAGGCAACTGTTTCAGCGAGAACAGGCCTATAATCATTACAGCCACAAATATCAGCGATGTGGTGACTGGATGGTTTATGGATGTCTTATATATACTCATTTTTGTATCTTGTTTGTTTCCAACAAAATGGCTGGTTTATTTCACAATGTCGATTTGCACGTCGTCAATCAGGTGGCCCTGGCCGACAACCACAAGTTCGTCGTTCTCGGTTATGCCGTCGGTGATGATTTCAACATTCTCGTCGAAACGCTGGCCCATTTTCACAGGCACGCGTTTGGCGCGGCCGTTGTTGTTGACGAACACGTAGCGGTCGTTTGAGCCAATCTGCTTCAGCACAGCCTGATAGGGGGCAATGATGACTTCCTGCTGCGAGATGGGCATTGTGGTGCGCACAAACATTCCTGGGCGCAGGTAGTTGGCCTTGTTGTCAATCTTGATTTTGGCTTGGAACGTGTGGCTCGACGCGTCGATGGTCGGGTGAACAATCTCAACCACGGCCTTGAACTCTTTGTCGGGGTAGATGTCCGACTTCAGCGTCAGCGACATTCCTTCCTTCACGTGCGGGAAGTACGATTCGGGAATGTTGATGTAGGCCTTCAGTTTGTCAATCTGTGTGAGCGTCAGAATCGGGCCGCCGCCGTAGAGTTCGCCGTCCTCATAGTTCTTGGCCGATATGCTGCCTGCGAATTTGGCCTTCACAAACGTGTTCTGGCGCAGAAAATCAAGGTTTTGCTTGGCCTGGTCGTAGGCCACCTTGGTCTGGTCGTAAACCTGCTGCGACACATTGCCGCTCTCTTTCAGCGCGTCCATACGCTGCATTTCGGTTGTCAGGTTGTCAACGGTGAGTTTGGTTGTCTTGTACTGTGTCTGGTCCATACGCACAAGGTCCTGACCTGCAGTCACTTTGCTGCCAATCTCAACGTAGATGTGCTCGATGGTTCCCGTGAGCGACGGCGCGATGTTCATTGTCTCGTAGCCCTCGAGCGTTGTCGAAACTTCATACACGCGGTCGATGGTCACTTTCTTAAGTTTCTGAACCTTAACCTTTTCAATGCGGGCTTTTTCGGCCTTTTTCTCTTCCTGCTTGCAACTTACGGCTGCCAAAGCCACGCAAGCCAAAACTGCAAAACTGATTAACTGTTTAGTTTTCATTGTTTTATCTTTTTTATTATTGATTATTATTTATTGTCGATGTTAAGAAGTTTCTCAAGTTCGATTTGCGCCGTCACAAGTTCCATAAGTGCTTGAACGTAACTGCTTTGCGCCGAAATCAGGTTGGTGCCCGCGTTGGTCACCTCAAGGCTCGAAGCCACGCCCTGCTCATATTTTTGGCTCGTCTTGTCGAACACGCGCTGAGTAACCTCAGTGTTCTGCTTTTGGTTCTCAAACGTCTCGTAAGCCGACGCCAAATTGTATTTCAGTTGGTTGTGCTGCACCAAAAGCGCGTTGGTGGTACTCTCAAGCGTATTCTGCTGTTCCTGATAGTTTATCTTGGCCTCTTTCAGCGAGTTCCACTTGTTTCCGCTCGACCAAATCGGCACCGACAGCGTCGCGCCAATCATATTCGGCGGCGTCATACTGAAGCCCTTGTCGCCAATGTATTTCACAATTGAGTGCTGATAGTAGGCGCTCAGCGTGGGGGTGTGGTTCCACTTGGCAATGCTCACCTGCTTGCCGCTCAGTTCAACGTTCTTCTGAAGCAACTGATAGTCGTAGTTGTTGTCCAAATTCAGTTCGTTCGCAAGCAACTGCATTGTCAGTTCAAGGTTGAGCAGGTCGTCAATCTTCTGCGTAAGTTCGATTTTAGTGCTTACGTCAACGCCAAGTTGCAGACGCATAGCGTTATACACCATTTCAAGCGAGCGCTTTGTCGAGTTGATGCCCGATTCCATTGTCAGCACCTGCACCTGCAGTTTGTCGGCGTCAATCTGTTCGCTCACGCCCACCTTCACGGCGCTGTTGGTCGATTCGAGCAGTTTCTTCATATTTTCCAGATTGCGGTCGAGCAAATCAACCGTCTCTTCCATAACCAGAGCCGAGTAGTAAAGGCTCTTCACTTGGTTGCGGATGTCCTGTTCCGACTTCTGCTTCGACAGTTCTGACATTTCAAGCGCCAGACGGCTCAACTTCATTGCCACAAACTGCGTACCGCTCAGTGCCACAGCCACCTGCACGCCGAAAGTCGCCGTAGTCGGCATTTTCATACCGCCTTCTTCCGACTCAGCCTGCTGAGCCGCAGCCATTTGCGCCATTGTGTTGGCGAAGTTGGTGCCCGAGCCAGCGGCCGCCAGGTCCTTGCCAATAGCCTCAAAAATAGGCCCGAACGAGTCCATAATGCCGCCGCCCATACTGAAACTCATTTCGTAGCCGCAGTAGTTCGAGTAGCCGATAGAGCCCGAAATCTGCGGAAGCACAGTCGAGATGGCTTCCCAGCGTGCGGCCTCGGCCTTCTGCACGTCGAGCGATGCGTTCTGCATTGAGTAGTTGTGCTCAATGGCGTAGTTCTGTGCCTCTTTCATTGTCAGCCGCATTGTGCCAGCGGTGTCGGCTTTCACAGCGTCGGCCGTCGGAGCCACGCTGTTGGCTGCGGAGTCGGCAGGTGCTTGCCCCACGGCAAGGCTCACCGCCATTGTAGCCAGAGTTGTGATTAGAATTTTCTGTTTCATTGTTTTATAATTTAAATAGTGTTGTCATTGCTTTTTGTGTCCGCACATTTTCAGGTTCACCTTGTCCAGTTCGCCGATGCCCTTTTCGGTGCTGATGCCCCTGAAGAAAGGGTAGAATATGGTGCGGTAAACCTCGTATGGCGCGAATTTGTGGTTATCGATAAGGTCAATCGCAAATTCAATAGAGTTGCAGATGAGTCGGCTTGCCACTTCCACGTTGAAATTGTCGCCGTTGAAGAACTGCCCGTCAATACCCGTCTTGAACAGCCGTTCGAGCAATTTCAGCGAGTTGTTTTGGTTTTTGCTTTTCGATTTGGCCAGCAGGTCGGAATAGTATTTGCGCAGGTCGTCGAACAGCACGGGGTTGATGCCGCTAAATTCTTGGTGCTGCAGTTGCGCAAACTGATACATTACTTCGTAAACATTTGAGTTTGAGTCGAGAATCTTATTTCGTCGAGCGGTGGCGTCGGCCGCCGATTTCAGCAGACACGCCTCAATGAGCGCGTTTTTGTCTTTGAAATTCTCGTAGATGGTCCGCTTCGACATACCCAAAGACCGCGCCAGTTCGTCCATTGTTACACTTTTCAGTCCGTTTTTTCTGAAAAGTGCTCTAGCCCCTTCAATTATGCAGTCTTTAGCGTCCATTTTGCGCGTTTTTCTGAATTAGGGCGCAAAAGTAGAAAACTTTAAGGCTCTAAAAAGTTTTCTTAAAAATTATTGCGCAACAACTCTATCAACGGCCGTTTTTTGCCGATGACGCGATTCCATATGTGTGTGAAAATCAAAAGCGTTTTTCGGTCGCAAAGGTGGAAAAACGTTTGCGGAAACAACGTGTTTTCTTGCGTTGGGCGTGGTGCGCCGCATCGGTGTTTGGTACAACGTGCATAAAAGATAGGGGTGGAATCAGCCCTAAACGTTTATATCTAACCGATTGAATCCGATTTTTTCTCGCAGGCGAGAATTGGGTGGTTGCGCCCTGTCGGGTGGAATTTGATAGAAAATTTAAAGACAAAATTTCATAAAAACTTCAACGATCGCCGTCTGTAGTCTGTAGTCCGTAGTCTGTAGTCCGTCGTTAATTGTTAATTGTCCACTCTCCACCGCCCATTGTCCATTGTCCATTCTCTTCCGTCTACCTGTTCGACGACGCCCTGACAATCAGCGTTGCCGGCACAATAACTTCCTTATTCTCACTGAAATCGGGTTTGCCTTGGATTTGGTCGAAGAGCAGTTTTGCGGCCAGCACGCCAATCTTCATTGGGTTTTGGTCAAGGGTGCTCAACGTCGGCTCAATGTAGCTTGAGCGGCGGCTGTTCGAGAAGCCCACAATCGCCACATCTTCAGGTATTTTCAAGCCTTTTTCCTTCACTGCGTAGAGTGCGCCGATGGCCACTTCGTCGTTGATGCCGAAAATGGCGTCGGGCGGGTTTTTCATATCGAACATCTTCAGCACGGCTTCGCGCGCGTCGTCAACGGTCAGGTTGCAGCGAACAATCATCCGGTTGTCGATGGGCAGCCCGTGGTTGGTCAGGGCGGCGCGGTATCCGCGGAAGCGGTTGCGGCCAATGAGCATATGCTCGGGGCCGGTGATGAGCGCCACGCGTTTCGCACCGCGCTCAATCAGGTGAGAAACAGCCATATAGGCCGCGTCGGCATCGTTTGCTACAACCTTCGGAACGTTGATTTCCTTCGATGTGCGGTCGAACAGCACCAGCGGCACGTTGTTCTCTTCAATTCGGTGAATATGAGTGAATTCGTCGGTTGCCTTCGAGAGCGACACAATCATTCCGTCAACGCGGTGGTCAAGGAAACCATACACGTTCTGCATCTCTTTAATCATATCTTCGTTCGACGAGCTGACGAAAACCTGATAGCCCAGCTCATTTGCAACCTGCTCAATTCCTTGAACCACAGTGGCATAGAAAAAGCTGACAATCTGCGGCACAACCACGCCGATTGAGTACGATTTGCGTGTTTTCAGCGCAACCGCCATTGTGTTGGGGCGGTAGTTCATCTTCGACGCCGTCTCGCGAACAAGCGTTTTTGTCTCGTCCGAAATCTCGGGTTTGTCTTGCAAGGCGCGTGAAACGGTTGAAACCGATACGCCAATCGCTTTTGCAATGTCCTTGATTGTTGCTGCTTTTTTCATCTTCATAGAGTTTTAAAAAACAATATTCGTCGGCTATCTGTCTGAAACAAAGATTTTTGGCTTTTGCTTGCATTTTCTTGCCAACAATCTGCAATTTACACTTTTTGCGTAAAGTTTGCACACTTTTTTGCGTAAAGTTGCATAACTTGCATCAAATAATTGCATTTTGCAAAGAGTTCTAATTTGAAAGACTAATTATATTATTGTTATTCAATTGAATAGTTGTCCGAAGGACAAAATCTTCATAACCGCGGGTAAGCGAAGCGTAACCCGTGGTATAAATACCACCAGAAAAAACAGTCTGAAAGACAGAATCATTGTATAGTTCGCTCTTTCAGAGCGTTACATCGTGTGGGGTGTTATCCGGCGGCTGCGCTGCGCTTGCGGCCGGTTATGCAAATCACGTCTTTCAGACGTTTTTGAAAAAAGTTGCATAAACAATAGGCGGAAAATTTCCGTGGTAAATTCTATAGTTGGCTGTCGTCGAATGCCAGCGGCAGCAGGTCCGATGCGCTTTCAGCGATAATGGTGTGCTTCTGTCCGTTCATTATCACGCGAATGCTCTGACGGTTCTTCATCTCGGTTTCGAGCAATGCCTGACGGCAGATGCCGCAAGGTGTAATTGGCTCATCAACAAGACCTTGGCTGTTGAATGCCGATATGGCGATGGCCGAAACTTTTGCATCGGGATAGGTGGCGTTGGCGTAGTTCAGCGCGGTACGCTCGGCGCAGCAGCCGCACGGATACGACGCGTTTTCCTGATTGTTGCCTTCAATCATCAGCCCGTTGTCGAGCAGCAGGCAGGCGCCAACCTTGAACTGCGAGTATGGCGCGTAGGCGCGGTTGGCCGCGTTTTGGGCACGTTGCACAAGTTCCTGCTCTTTTGCATTGAGTTCGCCAATGTTGGTCGTGCTTTTAATGCTGATGTTGTATTGTATCTCTTTCATATTCAATAATTTTTTTTTGTGTTTTTAGCGAAACGGAATTACCATAGAGATGTTGCGTGTCGCATCTTAAATATCCCAATTAGTAATTCATAAATCCTAATCCCGATAGCTATCGGAACTAAATCCTAATTTCTAAATCCTAAATCCTAAATCCTAAATCCTAAATCCTAATTTCTAAATCCTAATTTCTAAATCCTAAATCCTAAATATTTTTGAGAATGTCGATAAGAAAATCGTAGAACATTTTCACAGTTTTAATCTCGATGCGTTCCGAAGGCGAGTGCACGCCGCGCAGCGTAGGGCCGATTGAAATCATATCCATTCCGGGGATTTTTTCAAGGAACAGTCCGCACTCAAGTCCCGCGTGGATGGCTTTCACTTCGGGCTCACGGCCGAACAGCCGTTGGTAGCTATCAACGGCCGTTTTCAGAATTGCCGATTCGGGGTTCGGTTCCCAGCCCGGGTAGCCGTCGGAATGCTCAACCGTTGCGCCCGCTTGCGCGAACACGCTCTCAACCATATTTGCAATGTCGGTGCGTGCCGACAGAACCGAGCTTCGTTGGCTCGTAACAATCTCTATCTGATTGTTTTCCTTCATCTTAACCGATGCCAGGTTCGTCGATGTCTCGACCAGCCCGGGCAGGGCGCGGCTCATTGCAATCGGGCCGTTGGGGCAGCCGTAGATGCCGTTCAGCAGGCGTTTCAGGTCGCTTTGCGCGATGGCGGAAGCGGGTAGGGCGGCCGCCGTTAGATTAATCTTCAGGTCGGGTTCGGTGTATTTCAGCTCTTGGGCGATGTCGGCGCTCATTGTTGCCACAAGCTGCTTCAGGGCGTCGCTGTTTTTCCGCTCGACGGCGATGGTTGCCTGAGCGTGACGCGGAATGGCGTTGTGCAGATTGCCGCCGTCAATCGCGCACAGTTGCAGGCCAAATTGCTTCTGCGCCTGCCACAGAATGCGGTTCAGAATCTTGTTGGCGTTGCCGAAGCCCTTGTGAATGTCGTCGCCAGAGTGTCCGCCGCGCAGCCCCGTCACTTCAATCATGTAGGCTGTGGCGCTTTCCGCGATGGCTTCAGTGCCGTATTCGAACACCGCCGTGGTGTTGACGCCGCCGGCGCACCCGATGAAAATCTGACCTTCGTCTTCCGAATCGAGATTTATAAGAGTTTTGCCACTCAACATCTTGGGATTCAAATGGAAAGCACCAGTCAGTCCGGTTTCTTCATCAACCGTGAACAGGCACTCGAGCGGCGGGTGCTCAACGCTGTCCGACGCCAGAATGGCCAGTTGCGTGGCCACGCCAATGCCGTCGTCGGCGCCAAGAGTGGTGTTGTTGGCGCAAACCCAGTCGCCGTCGATGCGCGGCTCAATCGGGTCGCACTCAAAATTGTGCGTAGAGTCGGCGGTCTTCTCGCAGACCATATCGATGTGGCTTTGCAGAATCACGGTTGGCTTGCCGGCAAGTCGGGTAGTGCCAGGCTTTTTGATTACCACGTTCCCGGCATCGTCGGTGGTGGTTTCCAAATTGTGGCTCTTGCCAAAGTTGACCAGATATTCAATCATTTTCCCTTCGTGCTTCGACGGCCGCGGAATCTTGCATATTTCTTCAAACTGTTGCCAGACTTTGGTGGGTTTTAGTTGTGTTAAAGTGTTCATTGCTATATAGTTGTGTTTTTAGTTTCCGTTTGTGTTCTTCCCGAACCGCATAAAAATCCCAGCCAGAATGGTGCCCGAAATCGAGTGCCAGGCGCACGATATGGCGCACGGCACAACGGCCAGCGGGTTGGTGGCCATAAAGAAGTTTGTGGCCAGATTGGTTGCCAGTCCGGCGTTCTGCATACCCACTTCGATGCTGATGGTGCGCTTTTTGGCAGTGTTGAATTTGAACAACGTACCTGTCAGGAAACCAAGCAAATAGCCGATGGTGTTATGGCAGAAAACCACGCCGAATGTCAGCAGGAACATTGTCAAGCCGTTGGAAATCAGTTGGTTGTGAACAGCCGAGATGACGCCGCCAACAATGCACGCAAGGCAAATGACGCTCACGCCGGGCATCACGCTCTGAATGCTCTTGAACTGCTGACGGCTGCCAAGCCACAGGTTTAGGAAAAATCCAATGGTGACGGGTATAATGGTGACAATCAGTATGTTGATAAACATTCCAACGGCATCAACATCGACACTCTGACCGGCCAACCAAAGCACCAGCAGCGGCGTAATAATAGGCGCCAGCAGGGTGGAAGCGGTGGTCATCCCGACGGAAAACGCCACATCGCCCTTGCATAGGAAACTCATAATGTTACTCGACACGCCGCCCGGGCAGCAGCCCACCAAAATAATGCCGATGGCCATCGGGGTATCGAGATTGAATATCCGCGTCAGCGACCACGCCACCAGCGGCATAATGGTGAACTGCGCGCACGCCCCGATGAAAATATCGCCCGGCCGCGAGAAAAGTATTTTGAAGTCCTGCGTGGTGAGCGTCAGGCCCATTGAGAGCATTATCACGCCCAGAATGACCGTCTGCGTGTAGCCCGAAACCCAACGGAACGCCCCCGGCACAAAAAACGTGAACACCGCCGTGGCAATCACAAACCACGAAGCCTTGCTCGATAGTAACTGACTGATTTTTTGTAACATTGATTAACTGATTAATTGAAGGATTGACTGATTGAAGGACTGAAGGATTGAAGGATTGAATGTTAAGATGGATATAATTTGTAACCGGTTCGTATCAAATCCCTAAATCCTGAATCCTAAATCCTAAATTACATCGCCAATTCCATTCCCTTCTTCACCTTCTCAACCGTTGCTTCGTTGGTGAGAGCGGCAAGAAGCTCAAGGCCGAAATCGATTGACAGGCCTGCGCCCACAGCGGTTATCAGGTTGCGGTCGCTGACCACATCGCCGCCAACGTAGTTGTAGCGTGCTTCCATCGTTTCAACTGCGCAACTGTGGCACGTAACCGTTGCGCCTTCGGCAACGCCATTGGCTGCCAGAACGGTTGGGGCTGCACAGATGGCACCCACAAGTTTTCCTTTGCCGTAGAAATCTTTCAGCACTTTGCCCACAGCCGCCGATTCGCCCAGATTCTTGTAGCCGGGGTAGCCGCCAGGCAGAATCAGAGCGTCGCCGTTTGCAAAATCGGCTTTGCCGATGGTGGTGTCGGCCTTCATTGGGATTCCGTGCGACGATTCAACATCGGTAGAATCAGTAATCGAAACAGTCTTGACATCAACGCCACCGCGGCGCAGAATGTCGATGGGTGCAACGGCTTCAATATCTTCAAAACCATTGGCGAGTAATACGAATGCTTTCATTGTTCTTAAAGTTTAGTGTTTAGACTTAAGACTACGGACAACAGACCGCAGTCCTTAAGTATAGTTCACGTCGTTAATTATTAATTGTTCATTGTTAATTTTTTACATTTCCCTTCTGCCTTTCCTTCAATCCTTTACGCATTCAATCCTTCAGTCCTTAATAAAATTCGTCCAGACTTTCTGCTCTGTGGTGGGTGCGGGCATGCCAGCCGATTTTCCAGCATCGATGCACTTCAGTAGCCAGGCCATATTGTTGCCCAGAATTCGCATTGTCTGCAGACCTTCAAGGTCTTTCCGCACATCGTCGGGTGTGCTGCCGTGAACCATATTCCAATAGTTCGACGATACAACCGGCATACAGTTGATTGTGAAGTACTTATTCAGTTGGTCGAGAGCGGTTGTTGCGCCACCGCGGCGGCAACTGACAACGGCTGCGGCAGGTTTGTTGCGCATCTTGCCCGAAGCGGCGTAGAAGGCGCGGTCCATAAACGATGTTATGGCACCGTCGGCCGACGCATAGTGCACAGGCGAGCCGAATACATAGCCGTCGAATTGGTCGGCCACGTCAACAAATTGGTTCACTACATCGCCGCGGAAGCAATTGCCCTTTGTACGGCATTGTGCACACCCAATGCAGCCTGCAATCGGCTGTACGCCCAACTGCAGCATTTCGGTTTCGATTCCGTTGGCATTCAGGGCCGAAGCCACTTCGCAGAGTGCTGTGTAGGTGCAGCCCTTCGGATGCGGGCTTGCGTTTATTAGAAGTACTTTCATTGTCGTTTTGTTTATACCGATGCCAAAAGTAGTCAATTATCAGATTTATGAGTGAAAAATAATCGGAGCAACAGCGGCATTTGGGAACCGATAGTCCGTGCTTAAAAGCAGCTTTGCCATTTTGTCACTTGTCATAATTTCCACAATCGACCTTTTTTGGCAGAGTTGGGCGGTTTGCACGCTGTTTGCACAATGCCGCGTGAGCTCGTCCAGCTATGATATTTCATAACCGAACAACTCGATTGTTTTATGTTTAACTTAAAATAGTGGAGGTTCAAATTATGAAAGCTGATGGAATCAAAAAGCCGAAAATGAACATGGCAAAGCACCACAAACACGTGCCTGCCTATGCAGCAAAAGAGGCAGCCGAAACATCAGAAAGCAGGAAGATGAAATAGTCTTTCGTGTGATTGAGTTTGGAGCGGGAGCGTTGGTCAGACCAGTTGCTTCCGCTTTTTTTGTTGGTCTGTTATTCGAAACATTTTGTTTGATTAGTTTTGTTAGATATTAAATTGAAAATTCAAATTGAATTCGTTTTGCCGCGATTCATGACTATTCCATAAATAAATCCGAAAAAAAACTATCTTGCGCCGCGAAATTTTGAATGTAAGTGTGTGTTTAACAATGAGTTTGGTTGATGCACATAATGTAAAATCTAACAATTAGGTTGCGTTTTGAGCAGTTTTTTCTACCACATAGGTGATTGGTTCGCCACGGCGGTATCATTTATAAACGGTTTGGTTTGGTGTCCTGCATTGGTGGTTTTGTGTTTGGCCGCGGGACTCTATTTCAGTTTGCGCACGCGTTTTGTCCAGGTGCGGCGGTTTGGCGAGATGTTCCGTCTGCTTTTCGGCGCAGCCAACAACAGCAAGCGGCGCGTGGGCATTTCTTCGTTTCAGGCGTTTGCCTTGGCCTTGTCGGGACGCGTAGGGACGGGCAACATTGTCGGCGTTGCCACGGCCATTGGTTTTGGCGGTCCAGGCGCTGTTGTTTGGATGTGGATTATCGCCTTTTTCGGTGCGGGCACAGCCTTTGCCGAGGCCACGCTGGCGCAAATCTACAAAGAGAAGCACAACGGACAGTTCCGCGGCGGACCAGCGTATTATATCGAAAAGGGGCTGCACAGCACGTTTTTCGCCTGCCTTTTTGCGGTGTTCACGGCATTGGCTTGCGGCGTTTGTCTGCCGCCGCTTCAGTGCAACGGCGTGGCCATTTCCTGCGCCCGCACGTTCGGCCTTGAGCCGTGGATGATAGGCGCGGTGGTGGCTCTACTGATAGCGCTTGTCATTATTGGCGGCGTGCGGCGGATTGCCCAGGTGGCACAGATAGTCGCGCCGTTTATGGCTTTTATCTATATTGTCCTTTCCATTGTGGTTCTCGCTGTCAATTACAATATTGTCCCCGATATGTTTATGCAGATGTTGCGCGGGGCTGTCGGCGTAAACCAGGTTGGCGGCGCCATTTTGGGCACGACAATAGCGATGGGTGTGAAGCGCGGAATTTTCAGCAACGAAGCGGGGCAGGGCACAGGCCCGATTATTGCCGCTGCAGCAACCGTGAATCACCCTGTCAAACAGGGACTTGTACAAGCGTTTTCGGTTTATATCGATACACTGCTTGTCTGCACCGCCACAGCCTTGATGATTTTGGCCTGCAAAACCTACAACATTATCGACACTGTGCAGACCGCGCCCACGGGCGAAACCGTTGTTACCTATCTTCAGCAAAACGCCAACGCCCCCGCGGGCGAGCCAGGCGTGTTCTACACTTCTTCGGCATTGGGCACCGTTGTGGGGCCGAAGGCGGGCGACATAATTGTGTCGGTGGCGCTCTTCTTTTTCGTTTTCACAACCATTATGGCCTATTACTATTACGCCGAGACCAACATTGTTTACCTGTTCAGCCGTTGGCGCCGCCGCCGAAACCGCCCCGAATTTTCGGAAGATGACCGTGCGGCCAGCGACAAGGGCGAGCGCCTGATTATTTGGCTGTTGCGCTGCGTCACCGTCTTGACGGTGTTTGCGGGCTCTCTGTCGGGCAGCAGCTCGGTGTGGACGTTGGGCGACATTGGCGTCGGGCTGATGGCTTGGATAAACATTTTGGCCATACTGCTGCTGTCGTCGCAGGCGCTGCGTGCGCTTAACGATTACGAGCGGCAGAAAAGCGAAGGCCGTGAACCTGTTTTCCATCCGCAAGAGTTCGGTATCAGCAATGCCGATTTTTGGGAAGAAGAGTAGTAAAGGCAACCAACGCCACCGTAAGCACAAGGGTTATAAGTTCGGCCAGCGGAACGGCAAGCCATAGACCATTGGTGCCGATTATCGGCGGAAGCGTTACAAAGCAGACCGCCACCAGAACCACGCCGCGCAGAATCATTATCAGGTTGGCAACTCTCATTCGCTCAATGCTTTGGAAGTATCCGATGCACGAAATGTTAAGCGCCAGAATCATAAAACCTGCCGAAAAAAGTTTCACACCGTGAGTGGCATAACTGTGGGCTTGCGTGCCGCGCTGCAGAAAGGCGGTTACTATCGGCTCGCCGAACAAACCAAGCAGCAGCATTGCCGCAAGGCCGCACACAGCCGCCGTGCCAAGGCTCACCACAAAGGCGCGGCGTACACGGTCGGGGCGGTTGGCGCCAAAGTTGTAACTGATGATGGGCTGCGCCGACTGCGCCACCGAGTTGTTCACAATAAACACTATCGGAAACAGATAGCAGATGACGCTGAAAGCCGCCACACCGTCTTCGCCCAAATATTTGAGAAACATATAGTTTCCAGCAATCATCATTGTGGATACTGCAAACTCGCCCACAAACCCCGAAAAGCCGACACGCAACATATAGCCAGTGTTGCGCAGCGTCAGTCGCAGACTTAACAGGTTGGCTTTCAGTCGATATAAATGCAAAACCTTGACGCGCCGCAGCATATACCAGCCCACAATGGCCGCTCCAATCAGTCCGCCAATGTCGGTGGCGAGAGCAGCGCCCATCAGTCCCCAACGGCAACTGAAAATGAACACATAGTCGAGTGCGGCGTTGACAAGAGCGGGGATAATATTTGCCATCATTGCAAAGCGCGGCGAGCCGTCGAGACGAATGACAAACAATCCGATGGTCTCGATAATGGTGAAAAGGCAGGTGGGAATGAACCAAAGATAGTACTGACGGCACATTGGCAAAAGGTGCTCGGTGGTGCCTAAAAGTCGCAGTATCTGATTGGACGCCAAGTACATAATTGCGCTTGCGCCGATGGCGATGCACCCCGATACCAGAAAAGCCTGTGTAATGTTGATACGTGCGGCTTTGGTGTTGTTTTTTGCCAGATGGATGGCGCCAACCACCGATGCGCCAATGGCGAACATCATTCCCGTGCCCGAGAATAGCATCATCAGCGGCCCCACCAGATTGACGCACGCCAAGCCGTCGCTACCCACGCCGCGCCCGATGAAAATGCCGTCGGTGAGAATGAAGGCAATGCTGAAAACCATTCCCAAAAGGGTGGGAAAGAAGATGCTGCTGAACAACTTGGCAATGTTCTCACTCTCAAAATCGATGCTGTCGCGATTGTCCATTGAAGGGGGGGTAAAAGTTTAAAGTTTAGTGGGTAAAAAAGGGACAACAGACAACGGACTTCAGACAACAGACAAGAATTGAGTAATGAGTAATGATTAATGTGTAATGATTCGTAATTCTCTAATTCTCTAATTCTCTAATGCCTAGTGCCTAGTGCCTTTTATTCAACACCCAACACCTGAACTTCCTATCCCACAATCTTCCGTCCAACCTTCGTCTTCAGCAGCAGATTGAACAGAAACGGCTGCACGGTGTAGGCGATGACCACTGTCGATGTCATTCCAACAAGCGTGGCAAAGCCGATTGACGCGATGGCGGGGTGCGTGGCGAAAATGAGCGACGCAATGCCCACAATCAGCACAAAGGCCGAAAAGACGATGGCCGTCTTGTGGAACATTAGCAGGTTGCCAGCGTTGCCGCGCGCGCGGTTCAGCAGGCCGTCCATTATGAAGATGCTGTAATCGACACCAATGCCGAAGATGAACGTCGATATGACAATGTTTATCAGGTTGAATTGCAGGCCGCAAATGCCCATTACGCCGAGCGTGATGTACCAACTCATAACCATTGGCAGGAAGGCAATGGCGGCCAGCAGAATCCGCCTGAACGACAGCAGCAGCACAATGAACACGAACAGCGACGAGATGCCCAGCACAAGGTTGAAATCGTCGTTGAGCAGTTTTACCATATTGCCCGTGTAGTAGAACGGGTCAACAACCACAGTATGTGGCAGTTGCGTGAGTAAATCGTTGTTGCGGGCCACGTTTTCGGCGGGCGCTTTCACTTGCGTGAACACCATATACGAGTCGCCAACCTTCTCAACAAGGCTCGAAATCAGACCGTTAGGCAGTGCTTCGGCTTCGTAGATTGATGCGGGCTGATAGTCGGCGTCAATCATATCGAAGAACGGTTGGAACATTTCCGCCTTGATGCCGCGCTTTTGTCCAGCCTGCGCAATCAGTTGTTTTACAGACTCTTTTCGTTCGCCGGTCCAGTAGCGGTTCCAGCAGTCGATGCGGCGTTGCTGTTCGGCGTAGGGCAGAAGCAGGTTCGATGCCTTGCTGTAGCCGCGGATGTCGCCCGTGGCGGCAAGCGAGTCGCAAGTGCGGGCCAGCGTGCGGTTGTAGAGCAGGGCAGAGTCAAGGTCGGGCGATGTAACAGCGTAGTAAGTTGTTGAAAATCCGTTGTTTGTCTTTTCGGCATAGAGTTGGCTCGACTGCATAACCTTCGGCTCAAAATAGCCGATGTTCTTCAGGTCGGAATCGAAAGTGACGCGCCTTGACATTACAATGCAGACGGCAAACACCGTGGCTATCAGCCCGATAAACCACCCGACGCGCTCAAACTCGAAACTGTTGAACCGCTCAAGAATGCTGAAGGCGCGGGCCGATTTGCGGTTGCGCTCGGGGCGGAAGAACTGCGGCAGGAAAATTAGGCAGAACCCCGTCGTGCCCACCATACCAAGCGATGCGAACATTCCAAAGTCGCGCAGCAGCGGCGATTTTGTGAGCAGCAGCCCCACAAACGCGCCAATGGTTGTGAGCGTGCCCAGAAGCACGGGGCGAGTCTGCTCGCGCAGCACCCGCTCGGGGTCGCTAACGTATTTATAATGAGTGATTACGTGCAGACAGTAACTCAACGCCACGCCCAGCACAATGGCCCCGATTCCGAGCGCCATAAGCGACATTCGTCCCTGAATCAGATAAACGGCGCAGAGCGCGAAGGCCATACCGTAAACTATTGGTACTATGAGCATTGGCAGTGTCGATTTGTTGCGCATACAAAGCAGCAGCGCCACGCAGATGAGCAGCAGCGAGAGCCCCATTGTGAGCATTAGGTCGGCCTTGATTTGCCGCGAGTTGAACACGCTCTGAATGGGCGCGCCGTGGAAAAGCACGTCAACACCAGGGTGCGACAGCCGCAGCGCCGCAATTTCGGCTTCAATCTTGTTGGCCAGACGGGTGCCCGTTTTCGAGTCGAAAGCCACAAAATTCGGTGTCAGCAAGGCGATGGCCACGGTGCTGTCGGGCGATGCCAGATGGCGGTCAACCAGCGTGAAACTGTCTGCACCGCTGTTGCCGCCATTGCCTAACGCATTGATTGCCAGATTGCGGAACCCAACGGGGTCGTAAGGCACAAGGTAACTGTAGGCCAGTTCGTCGCCCGACATTATCAGCGCCAGATTCTCGTCCATTTGCCGCTCAATGTTCTCTTTGCCCAGCATTGAGTCGATGACCGTGTAGTAGGCCGAATCGATGAAAACGGGCACATTTTCAACGGCAAACGTGGCGGCGTTCATAATCATTTCGTCGTCAATCCGATAGAACAGGTCGCGGACGTCGTTGTCGGCGGCGTCGTGCTCAAGCAGCGAGTCGGCAAACTCGTCGCAAGCCTCAAAAAGTTCGTCGATGGCCGTGCTGTCGTTGTTGGCCACAAACTGCACAAAAATGCGGTCTTTTATCTGCAACTGACTGAAAACCAGCCCTTCCGATTTCGACGGGTCGACGCCAGGCAGCAGTTTCGAGATGTCCTCTTCATATTCCATTCGGCTGCCCACAAGCGCAAAAACGCTGAAACTCAACAACATTGCCGCGTACATTACCGCGCGGTGATTCTTGAAAAACCGATATATGCTGATTGTCAGATTTGTCATTGCTGTTCAGGAATTAAAAGTCCTTTGAAAGTGATGTAAGTTGTTGATTCATTGAATATTGACGCGATAGTCTGCCAGCCGTCGGCCGTATCTTCAGTTTTCACCGAAACGGTGAGTTCGGGCGTGCCGTCGGGTGTAATCATAGCGGGCATTTTACACTGCGCCATTGTTTTGATTGTCAGTTCTTTGCCCACAATGCGCTCGGCACATTCCTTCATAATCTGCAAGTTGCAAACGCCAGGCGACACAGCCTTTTCAGGGAAATGCCCCTTGTAAATTTCGTGACCGCCATTCAGTTTGATTCGGAACAAATGCGCGCCCGTCGCATCATCTGCGCTTTGCGATATTATTGAGTAATAGTTCTTTAGAAGCATTGCTTTTGAAGTTTATATGTTTTTCGTACCATTACGATTAGCGGCGCAAAAATATAGAAAAACATATAAAAATGATTGCACTAATTGGTGCGGGCGTAAGGAAGGGAAAGGCGTGATTGTTAATGTGTTTTATGCTTTTACTGTTACTTGAATCATTGATTCCCCTAAAACCGACGATATTTTAGCCAATGTTGCCAGCGTGAAATTGTGCCACCGCCAATCCATTTCGACACAGCGGCTTCCGATGTTCCTGCAAGATGTGCGAACTCTTTCTGCGACATACCCTTACGATGCAGTGTCTCGTATATTTTATCGGCAATCTCATACGACCATTCCACTTCTTGTTTTATTTCTTGAGGAGTCTCGTTGATTGCCTGATTAAAAAGCGTTTCGGTGACTTGGGAATGTCTCATACTTCGAAAGTTGTTTAAATAATTACCCCTTCATTTCTCATTCGTGCTTCAACATCAGACCAAGGGCGTTCAAGGTGTCTTTGAATTTCGTGAAACATTCTTAAAACAACATTTTCATCAATAGTTTTTTGCTCCTCGTTACTTTTAGATTTTCGTAGCACATAGATTTGGTCAATTCGTGAATATGCAGGGTCAGCATCGAATGTGACATCATAAGCTTCGGTTAGTACAATGAACATCGAATAAGGATTCCCACTTTTCACTTTTTCTGCAGTGGCAATAATTCCTTCTAACATTGTTTTGTCTACATACGTTTTTACTTCTATAGCAACAGCAGGAACTTGTAACAAATTAATCGTGTTTGAATCATTTTGGGTGATTTCAATTTTTCGATAAATGGCAAAATCTTGGTCTTTAACATTTATTCCCATTTCGGGATTTTGTACAAAGTCGCCAAATGATTTCGCCTTAAAATAAAGGTTTGTATATGCATTCACACTACCACTTTCCAATTTGTAATTTGCGTGGTATTTCGTTTGATATTTTTCTACAAAATTTTTAAATAAAAGAAACGGAAATTCTTCCAATATTGTTGAACGAAACTTGCTTTGCGCTGTAAACAAATTATCATAGTTATTATTATGAATAAAGTTGTAATAGTTATTCACTAATTTTACTCGTTTTCTGATTATATCATCAGTATATCCGACCAAAGATAAATTGCCTTCCAAATACTTAATATACTGTTCAATAATTTTTTGTAATGCAGCTATTTTATCTCCTTTTTTGCTTTTTGCAATAATGTTTGAAGCGTGACAAAGTTGAGGATATTGGTCTTTATACTCTATGATTTTTTCGATATTACTTTTCATTTCTTAATGGTATTTAATTGGTTAACAATACTAATGGCTATCGCTTTGGCGAGTAATACGGGAACAGCGTTTCCGATTTGTTGATACTGACTCAACCCCTTTTCCCACGACATTTTTGTACGCATCCCTTCAAACACAAAATCATCAGGGAATGATTGTAGTCTTGCATCTTCTCTTGCAGTGAAGTTTCTGTTTAAATGGGGATGTACAAAGTTTGATTGAAAACTTGCAGCAACAGTTGGCGCAGGTTGGTCTCCAAATAATCGTTTATTGTTTTGATGGAATTTTATAGTTGATTTTTCAGTTGGTGCGCCGCGTTTCAGTGCGCCGTGTGTTTCCCAAACGTCTAATAGGTCTTGACCAGGTTTAATGGCCTTAAATCTTTCAATAAGTCGTGCAGAATGCTTCATTGCAATATGATTCTGCACTTGTTTGGAATTTGTGCGCATCAACTGTTGGTAAGCGTTTTGTGGCTCAGTAAGATAATCTTGTATTTCAACGCCTTGCCCAGCTTCTATTTGTGGTAAATCGCTTATTGCTTCGTCAACAGTAATCAAATGGTCTTGGTTGTATGGCTCAGGGTGTTGTGGCTTGATGTTCAAATCTTTGCGGAATCCTATAAGAATGACACGTTCACGATTTTGAGGAACACCATAGTCGGATGCTTTAAGAACTTTACAGGCAACATTGTACCCACATTCACCAGCGTTTGTAAATTCTTCAATAATTGTCTTTATAACCTCACCTTTTTGCATACTTAACAACCCCTTGACATTTTCCATTACAAAAGCCTTTGGGGAATACCAATTGATGAATTTTACAAATCCATAAAAAAGTTTGTTGCGAGGGTCATCTTTTATTTTGTTTCTCCGTTTATTGGCAAGACTGAAACCTTGACAAGGTGGACCTCCTATGATAATGTCAGGAATAACACCATTTGTGAGTTTGGCAACCTCATCTTTCTCTATTTCGGTAATATCCTTACACAAAAATGGTGTCTCGGGAAAATTACGGGTAAAAGTTTTTTCACAGTTTTCGTCAATGTCGGTGGCAAATATGGATTTGATTCCAGCCATACAAAACCCTTTTGTAAGTCCGCCACATCCTGAAAATAAATCCATTGAAGTTAATACACCTCGACAGTTTTCTAACTTGTCTGTATTGACAAGCGAATCAACACTTTTTGTTGTCATTTTTTGCCTTGCGTTTTTATGGCGTCTGACTTATTTGTTTTCAGCATACAGGCAATTGCAGGGCAACAAAAAGCGTGGATATAATCTTACCCACGCTTCAGAGGCTCTGGTAATTGCCTGTAATAGTTGATAAGTCACGTCCACGCAAAACGCAGACGTTCGCTGACTATTCACAACTATTACATTCGTTACTTTCTTGAATTTACCAGATTCCTGAAGCAGTGCTGAATGGAAAAGCAAACGCTTTGATTAATAATATGTTACTTTAAGTTTACCTCATTGTATTTTGTTCGTTTTAAATCATATTTCGACTACAAACTTACTAAAAAATGGCTATGTCGTTATTCGGGATATTGTGTAATTAATTTCAAAATAGTTGGATATAGCAGTTTCACTCTCGAATACAAATTCTTAAATCAAAATGGTACTATTGGTTGTTTGTAGAAGAAGGCCGAAGGCCTAACATAATATAGACGGGGGTGTTAACCCCCGTAAACTCATACGCAAACCATTAGAACCCCGAAGGGGTGAAACATATATAGTGTCGCCCCGTCAGGGCTTAATTTTTGTGTTTGGCATTTTTGCAGTGGTTCACACCACTGCCTGTGTTATGTCGTCCTTTCAGGACTAACATACGTGTTGTTTACCCCAACACCTAACACCCACTACTTATTATCCATAAACAGCTTGATGCTGCATTCGGCAACTGTCTGTCCGTCAACGGTTGAGCGGGCGCTCATCAGTAGCACGTTCATCACTTCCGACACAATGCCGATTCGGGTTTCAATCATTTTGCCGACTTGCGGCAACGAGTTGATGGTCAGTTTTTTGATTTCGCCAATGTAGCCCAGCACAACCTTTTGCCCAGCCCCAATGGCGTTAAAACCCGCAAAAGCCGCAGCCGATTGAGCAATGTGCTCAATCAGCCCAGGCTCTGTAAGTTTGTTGTTTTTGCAAAAGATGTTGCCTGCCGATATTTCAAGCCCCGTTTCGGCCTCTGTTTCGGTTGCGCCGAAAAAGTGGCTGACCATCACAATCGGTGGACGTTGCGGAATGAGTTTGGCAATGTCATCACCTTGAAATAGAGCTTGTTTCATCAGTGGCGATGTTTTGCGGCGGTGCGTCCGCTATTTTTCCATTCTGTCGAAAACAAAATCGTAGAGCAGACCGAAAGTCTTTACGCTTGCCAACTCTGTGCCTTTGATTTTCACACCGAATTCTTCCTCGATGAGAGCAACCATATCCACAAGGCTCAAACTGTCGAGATTGAGTGTCGATTTAATGTCGGCATCGGGGGTGATAACGCTTTGTTCAACTTCGAATTCATCAGCCAAAACTTGGTTGATTTTTGCGATAAGTTCTTGTTTTTCCATATTTTATATTTTTAGTTATAAGTTTTTCGAGTTTAAAGTTTAACAAGTTTAAAGTTTAACAAGTTTAAAGTTTAACAAGTTTAAAGTTTAGCGCTTTGCTGTTGATAATGTTTGGTTTATTAGTCTCAACAATCTCAAACTTCTAAACTTTTCTCAACATTCTTCTTTACTCATTACACATTACTCAGTTTTAATTCTTCAACGCGTTCAGCATATAGTCATACAACTGCGAGAAAACCTTCATATGCGCGTATTCGCCCGACGGGATTTTCACGCCAAACTCGTATTCAATTACCGCAATCATATCCACTGCATCCAAACTGTTCAGCATCAGTGTCTCTTTAATGTTTGCTTCAGGCTTAATCTTCGCCACGTCAACCTCAAATTCCTGAGCCAGAATATTGTTAAGTTTACTTATTAGTTCTGTACTTTCCATCGATTTTTATCAGTTATTCACGCATTCAATCCTTCACGCATTCAATCCTTCAATCCTTCAATCAATGTTTCTGACAATCAGCGTTGCGTTGGTTCCGCCAAAGCCGAACGAGTTCGACAGGAACGTATTGAATTTCTTTTCGATACGCTTGTCGGGAATCAGCAGTTTGGCCGAGTCCTCGTCGGGATTTTCAAAGTTGATGTTGGCGGCAATGAAGTCGTTTTTCATCATCAGCATCGAGTAGATGACCTCGCTTGCGCCTGCCATCCACATTTCGTGGCCAGTCTGCGATTTGGTCGAAGTTACCTCAATGCGGCGGTCGCCGAAGACGTTGTAGATGGCCTTTGCCTCTTGAGCGTCGCCAACGGGCGTCGATGTGGCGTGGGCGTTGATGTAGCCGATTTCGTCGATGTTGATTCCCGCCAGGCGGATAGCCATTTCGAGCGATGCCGTCGGGCCAGCCACGTTTGGAGTCGAGATGTGGTCGCCGTTCGACGAGAAGCCGTAACTCAGCACCTCGGCCAGAATGGGTGCGCCGCGCTTCACGGCGTGCTCATATTCCTCGATAATCACCGTTGCCGCGCCGCCGCCAGGAACCAGTCCGTCGCGGTCGCGGTCGAATGGGCGCGAAGCCCGTGTGGGGTCGCTCTCGCGGACAGAGAAGGCGCTGATGCCGTCGAAACTGCCGATAGAGAAGGGGTTAACCTCTTGCGCGCCGCCGCAGACAACCATATCCTGCAGGCCGTTGCTGATGAGCAGTGCGCCCAAGCCGATTGCGTGCGAGCCGCTTGCGCAAGCGCCCGACACCGTCAGGTTGATGCCGCGCAGTTTGAAGATGCACGACAGGTTCATTGTCACCGTCGAGTTCATTGATTGGAAAATGGCGCCCGAGCCCACCAGCGTGGTGTCTTTTTTGGCGCGCATTGTGTCAACGGCCTTAACCACAGGGTCGGCGCTGCTGTCGTTGCCATACATTAGGCCAACTACGTGACTGTCAAGATAATCTTGGTCGATTTTCGCGTTTTTCAGCGCTTCGGCCGTGGCCACGTAGGCGTACAAGGCCTGCTCAGGCATATAAACGCGTTGGTTGCGGCTCAAAACGCCCTTCAGGTCGGGTTTCTCAAGATAGGCGGTCAGCGCCGAGCGGAAGCCCATTTCCTTGCGCACGGGGTCGAAGACGATGCCCGATTTTCCATTGTATAGCGATTCGCGCACCTCGTCAAGGTTCTTGCCGATGCACGAGTAAATTCCCATTCCAGTTATAACAACTCTTTTCTTCATAATTCTATGCTGTTTGAACGGCTTGTCTCATTGAAGCCAATTTCGTTTTGTATTTGTCTATTGTGTTGATAATCTGATAAAAATACTTTGCGTTTGACGATTGTTTGTCGGCTTTCAGGTCGATAGTGGTATTGAGCAGGCCGCGCACGCTGTCGCACATACGCTCAAACTCGTCGAGCACCTCGAACAGATTCTGTTGGTTCAGCCGATAGTAATGACGACGGCCGCCCTCGACTGTTACAACCGCCACTCTGCCTTCGGCCACCAGACGGCGCAGCACCACGCTTGCCGAGCCCTTGCTGATTTGCAGTCGGCTTGTAATCTCGTCGAACGACAACTCCTCGCAGTCCGACACCGACAACAGCCCGATAATCCGCCCCGCAATGGGTTGGAAACCAATCGAACCGAAGTACGAGCCATACTCGTCAATCAGTCTGTTTTGCTTTTGAAGGTTAGCGTTCTCCAACATTCGTCAAATCTGCAAAAATGAGCCACAAAAATAATATTTTTTGTTTTGTTTAATTGCGATTGAACAAATTATTGCAATATATGGGAACTCTCACTAGTATGTGGTTCTTGGATTTTTATTGGCGATTTTATATAAATCAATTTTGCAGTATATGTAAAATCACCGTTTTATCTGGCAATTCTCGCATCCGCACTGGCAATCCTTTCCACATCCGCATCCGCAGTCGTTTCCGCGGCCGGTGATACGGTCGTAGAGTCGCTTGGCGAAGAAAATGACCGCCGCCGCAATCAAAATCCAGACTATGATGGTTTGAAGCATTTTTTTTCTGGTGTTAGGTATTGGGTGTTAGTGAATAATGAATTACGAATCCTTACACTTTACTCTTTACACATTAATCATTACTCAATTCTTGTCCGATGTCTGTAGTCAATATCAGCGTTCAAATCCTAATTTCTAAATCCTAAATCCTAAATAATCATGCTTCCAATCTGGAACACCGCAAACGCCATAAGCCACGCGAGTGCTGTGGTGTAGCAGCCTGTCAGGATCGCCCATTTGCGGCCGCCTTCCTTCTTGATGGCGGTGATGGCCGCAATGCACGGCATATAGATGAGCACAAAAATCATCATGCTGAAGGCCACAAGCGGATTGAACACCTTCTCGCCTTTGTGCGGTCCGCTTTTGTAGGTTTGCTGTTGCAGTTTGGTTTGCAGGGCGGCGGTGTCATCATCGCTGTCGCCTGCTTGGTATAGAACACCCATTGTGCTCACAACCACTTCTTTAGCAGCCAATCCAGTCAGCAGGCAGACACCGATTTTCCAGTCGAAACCCAGCGGGCGGATGACAGGCTCAATGAAGTGCCCCAACTGTCCGATGTATGATTTCTCGAGATGTTCAGACTCTTTTTCATATTCGAGTTGCTCAATGCTGACGGCTTTTTGGTCGTCGGTCAGCGTGGTGTCTTCTGCCACAAGGGCGATGGCCATGTTGTATGGCGTTGAATAGTGCACCTTCTGCGGGAAGTGCCCAAGCGCCCAGATGATAATTGACGCAAACAGAATCACCGTTCCCATCTTTTTTAGATATTGTGCGCTCTTATCCCACATGTGTACCAATGTGTTACGCAGTGTGGGGATGCGGTAGGGCGGCAGTTCCATCACAAACGGGGCTTCGCTGTGTTTGAAGAACAAGCGTTTGAAAACAATGGCTGAAAGTATCGCCAAAGCGATGCCTATCAAATAGATTGACAGTAGGATAAGCGCCTGATGCGTGCTGAAGAACGCCGAAATAAGCAATATGAAAACAGGAAGCCGCGCGCTGCACGACATAAACGGCACAATGAGCATTGTGAGCAGGCGGTCCTTTTGGTTTTCGAGCGTTCGGGTGGCCATAATGGCTGGCACGTTGCAGCCGAAGCCCATCACAAGTGGAATGAACGACTTGCCGTGAAGGCCAATTTTATGCATCGCCACATCCATTATGAACGCTGCGCGGGCCATATAGCCGGTGTCTTCCATGATGGATATGAAAAAGAACAAAATCAGTATGTTAGGCAGGAAAACAATGACTCCGCCAACACCACTGATAATGCCATCGATGAGCATATCGTGCAGCAGTCCTTCGGGAATCAGTCCCGACAGGAAGTCGCTAAGCCAGTCCACACCGGCTTCAATCCAATCCATCGGGTATTGGCCCAAAACGAACGTGGCTTCAAACATCAGCCACATAAAGAAGATGAAAGCGGGAATGCCCAACCATTTGTGTGTCAGTATCTTGTCGATGCGGTAACCCTTGCCGTTATCGGGTTGCTGCGATGGTTGGAAGGTCTCTTTCAATGCGCCACGGATGAAACCATAACGAGCGTCGGCAAGCACCGTCTCGGCCTGGTTGCCATACTCGCGCTCAAGTTCGGCGCGTTCCTTGTCGGCCCACTCAATGATGTGATTGGCATCTGGGTGAGCGGCAATGTTCTTGATGAAAATCTTGTCGCCTTCGAGCAGTTTGATGGCTGCAAAACGCGGAAAATATTTCTCGTTAAGTAGTTGATGTTGTTCAATTTCCGACTTCACCACGCCGATGGCCTTCTCAATGTTGCTGCCATAGTTGACCTGAATCTGGCGGACATCGGTGTCGCGTTCTTCAAACACTTCTATAATCCTGTCGAACAGTTGGTTAAGTCCTGCGCCATCGCGGCCGTTGGTTGGCACAAACGGAATGCCGAGCATCTTGCCAAGCATATCGTAGTCGAGTACATCGCCTTTGCGTTTCAGTTCGTCGAACATGTTCAGCGCCACTACCATCTTGATATTCATCGCAATAAGTTGCGTGGTCAGGTAAAGGTTGCGCTCAAGGTTCGATGCGTCGATGACGTTCAGAATGATGTCGGGGTTCTCCTCGAAAATGTGCTTCCTGACGTAGAGTTCTTCCGGCGTATATTCTGATATTGAATAAGTTCCGGGCAGGTCGGTGATGTTGATGGTGTAGCCTTTGTGCGTGACGCTGGCCATTTTGGTGTCAACGGTCACACCGCTGTAGTTGCCCACCTTCTCGTGGCGGCCTGTGGCGTGGTTGAATAGCGATGTTTTGCCGCAGTTGGGGTTTCCCACAAGGGCGATGTTGATGGTGTGGCTCATCTGAGTGGCGCGGTTGCGGAAGGGCTCCGAGATGACAGCATCCTTGTCGAAATTATCGCCTTGGTTGGTTGCCGCGTTCGGGTCGGTAACCACTTCAATCAGTTCGGCCTCGCTCCGCCGCAGCGAAACGTGGTAGCCAAGCAACTCATATTCAATCGGATCCTTCAGCGGCGCGTATTTTATCAGCCTGATGCTGGTGCCCGAAACAAAGCCCATTTCGGTAATACGTTTGCGGAAAGCGCCGTGCCCCAGCACTTTGGTGATGATGGCCGGCTTGCTGTCAGTCAGTTCCGACAGCCGTTTTTTGTTGAAAATCGCTTCCTCCATACCATTCTCCATTTCGGGCGCAAATGTATTTTAAATATGTGTCGGCGGTTAGATAAAACAACTATTAAAAGTTGGGATTTTTAGTGCGCCGGATAATCATTTGTGATGATGATTTTCAACTCGCAGCAGAATTTGATTCTGGCGGGGGAATGTTCAGTATCACTTGATTACTATTATGACCGACACAATGCCGTTCTGCGTTTCGGCAGTCAGAGTGTAAATGCCTGCCGTAATCGGCCGTAGGTCTATTCTTCCGCCATCGACTATGGCTTTTTTCACCAGACGGCCGTTGGCGTCAATGATTGAAACGGTTTGTCCGTTGAAGTCGGGCAAGTTAATCAGTCCATCCGATGGGTTCGGATAGATTTTTATACCGGCCTGTTCTTCTGTGCCATAACTTGTGCCGGCCACTTTCCGAAGAGAAAGTCTGATTGTGATATTGCCTGTGCAAATCATAGAGTCCGATAGGGTTCTGCGGCCATTGGCAACTTCGTAGCCGTCTTTGCTGATAGTGTAAGCGATATTTGTGCTGTCGGCAATTCCGTCGAATACGGCGTGCCCTGTGCTGTCGGTGTTTTTGTCAATGCCATTCACGGTTATCAGAGCCGAGTCGATTGGATTCACGCCATCAGACAGGTAGAAAGTCAGTGAGTACATCTTGGGTGGCAATGTGTCGTTTGGCTGTTGGCTATTACCAACGGTGTCGTTAGGTTGCGGACCGGTGCCAATGGTATCGATGAGTGCCAAATTGATGTTGATGGTTGCCGATTTGCGTAGATTCCAGATGGTGTCAGCGAGAGCCGTTTGATTGCCAATGGAAATAGAGTAGGGGATTATGTCGGTTTGGGCTGTTCTTAACGATGCAAGACCTTGATTGTTGGTTGTTAGTTGACTTTCGCCGATGTTGATTACAATACCTGCCGCGGGAGTGCCGTTGTCGTTGATGTTGAACGTGATAAGTGGCAATTTGCTAATCCCAATCAGTATAAGAGTATCGGTGTTAATGTTGATTGTGCCGTTGGCTGTATAGTAGTCGTTGGCTTCAATTTTGTATTTTGTGGGGCAGTTTGGTACCTTGTCGAATGTGCCCCATCCATAGTTGTCGGTTGTAACGGTGTGATTGTTTATGGTTATCTGTGCGTTCTCAAGGCTGCTGTGTGTTGTTGAATCGATAACGTGGAAGGTGACGGCAAACACATTTGTCCTTCGCAGTTGCAGGCTGAATCGCACGGTGTCGTTAGATGTCTCTATAACTTCTTTATCCACAGCGTAATCAATAGTATTCAGTTCATATTCGATACGTCGGTTGGAGAATGTGTATAGTTGTGTAAAACCATTGATATTAGTAATAGACTTCCGGCCGTCAACCATGATTTCGATATCGGCAACAGGCTGACTGTCAGTATCTTTAACATCGAATAATAGATATTTTGGTTTTTGGTATAGAAATGTGGTGTTCGGTCGATACGAGGTTGTATTGTACACGTAAAACTCCTCAGGATCATCTTCGGCATCGTAAGCTACTGTTCTTACTGATGTTGAATGGCAATAAACGTCGGGGCGGTCATTTTTGGCAACAGTCCCGCTGTTCTTCCCCCATAAGAATTCAACTAGCACATTGCTCTTTCCGTCATAGACGAAAGGCTTGTCGAATTTCAGCTTCAGTTCGCCTGCTTCCTTGATAACCAGCAGATCTTTGTCGAACACCGTTTCTGCATCGGACATGTCGATGAATTTCTTTATATCTTTTAAACTGTTAGACTTTACGAACTTCATTTTTATCTTGAAATCCTTATATCCGTCAAATTTGTTTTGCGGTGTGATTTTTGCAAGTTGTAATGCCATTTCGTCAATCTGCATAGGTGCTTTTCCAAGGTCTGCTGTCGTGTATAAAACTTGCGTGATGCTGCATTTATAATAGTTGTTTAGAGGATACCACTCAGTGTGGGATGTCGATGTGCCGATGACATTCTCTTCAAGTTTGCCGATGGTTATGGTATAACGGCACGTGTCGGAGTGAAGTGGTTCACCAGCCGTTGCGGAAACCTTGAAGTTGAACAGCGTCATCATGTTTGCATATTCGTCGGCGGCAATGGTGAAGCGGCAGATTGCTGTGTCGCCCGGATTCAGATTCCTCACTGTTTGTTCGCTGCTGATAACCATCACTGTCGGCTGATTGCCGTCTGCTGTCAGTTTTATAGTGGCAAAATCCATCCGTTCGTGGCCAATGTTGGTTATTGGTATGATGATATCGGCTGTTTCGCCTGGGAACAAATGCCCGTTGGGTTTGTCGATGGTTGCCGAAGCGTCCAATTTCAGTTTAGGCGCTGTTACATTAAGTGTGAATACATTTGCTGTTGTTCGTTCTGCTTCAGTTACAGAGAATATGAATGGTATTTTTGTGCCATCGGCAATGTTTTCCTTAAGTTCAATGTGGCATAGGTTTGCAAAGGTCTGGTTTGTCTGACTTCCTATGGGGCTTAGTGTTGTTTGTGTTGCACTGACATTTTTCACAAGTGGGCTCGTGCTGGTGATGCTCACGGTGGCTGTTTGTGATGTTTGTTGGCCTAAGTTGCTCACCACAACATCGAAATTGGCTGTACCACCATATTGTAAGTCGTTGTTTTTGAAAGGATTCTCGTTTATTACCAAATATGATTTGTCGGGCAGTATTGCAGTGATTTTCCCGAAATATGGTTTGTAACGTGGTTTCGTAACTACAACATCAATTTCGCCAGGCTCGTTGATTGGCTTGATGGTTACGTTCACAGTATTTTCGCAAGTTGGAACGTATGCAACACCCAATAGCTCGCCATTGTGTGATATTGCAATATATGAGCCGCCTAAAGCATTGACAGTTACAGTGTTGCTGCTAACTGGTATTGTAATGCTATGGCTGACAACATTATCTTTTGCTTCGCCAAAATATACTAGTAGCGATGGGTCGCCCAAGTAGTTGTAGCCTTCCCAATAATACCGTGGCGATACGTTGGTATGATAGTCGTTGTTGTATGCTTCGGCAACAGACAGATTGCCTGTGTACATGATGCCACCACCGCATACATAGTCGGACACAAATGGCACATCGAACGCACCGGTGGTGGTGGCGCTAGTGTCGGGACTTACGCCGGAACTATAGTTGTGCGCGCCCACCGCCCAATAAAAATCTTCGTGCCAGTAAGTCTTAGGCAATGAGCCAATGTAGGCCACTGCACCACTGTTCTCTTTCCGAAGCCAAGTCTCGCCAATGCACTCGTCTTTGGTGAATTGCCCTGACAAACAGCAGTTTGCAATAACAAACGGGAATTGGCCCTGATTGTTGAAACTTCTTACTTTGTTTTGTGTCAGTTCGGGGTCTTCCCATGTTGTTGTTGAGCCATGTGCTGTATAGTTTACCAGTCCAACAGAAATCGATGGATCGGAATAACAGTTTGTGTAGCTTTGGGTGTACTTGTTGATGGTACTATAGCCGTTTTTTGCGTTAATGCGGTTATTGGTAATGTAGTTTACCGTAGGGATGCCTATGGCAGAACGGTATGTGCCGTCATAACCTGCTATGAGTGTGGCTTTTGCAAGATACGATGGGTCTTCGAATTGATATTTTTCGTAAGCAATGGTTTTGTCGGCAATGGCTTTCATTTGTGCGGATGTGCGGGCCGAGAACCGACCATAGTAGATGTCGGGAACGATGTCATCATCGCCGTCCATGCAAGCGTAATAAAGATCTGTGCCATAGCCAGATGATGCTCCTGTTCGTGATGTTGGAATTTTGTCGGTATCACCGGCTAGCAGCAAAAATGATGGTGCGGGATTGTCGTCGGTTGCTGAATGATATTGAGTTGAAACCCATTCTTTTATGTCGTTTGCGAAATTACCGATGGTATCGGTGGTGGCAACTACAACGTTAAAACCCTTCTGCCGTTTCCATGTGATGAAGTCGGCAAGTGCGCCAACAAACGCAGTATCGGTGATAATCAGATATTTGACAGGATGATTTGATGGCGTGGTCAGGCTTTTGTGGTTCCCGAGCGATGAGTATACGCCTTCAAAGTAAGGTGATGTTTCGTTTGTATTTGATTTTGCCGTGCCGCTGTCAAAATCAACGTCAAACTCAATGTTGCTGAACACCATTAGAGTGTTTTGCTTTGGATTGTATCGTACAGGATTAACGGCTATTTGATAAATGCCGACACCGCGCATTGAACCAACTAATGAGGTGGAAACAAGTTCACTTTGAGTGAAATAGTTGCGGCGGTATGAACGTTTCTTGTATTTGATTTTTTGCTCTTTACCGCTTTTGCTTTGTGATGGTTGATGTGGCGATAGTTTTCGGTCGATGCCGAAATCTGATAATGCATAAAATGTTGTATCTGCGTGTTTTATAATAATTGTCGGCTTCGAGCCCATAGGCATTTCCACAAGTTTCCGTAGAGCAGGCAGTTGCGGTTCGCCTTCTGCACCTGAAATATATGTGCCATCGGCTTGCAGTTCAATGAAATCGCCTTTTTTTGTTGTGGTGTCGTTCAGACTGATGACGCCAATGTTCGCCGACATTTTTATTTGATTCTGGCTGCTACCTTTAATAGACAGTCCATTGCTGCCATGTTTTTCGCTGGCGTGCAATACTTGCTTGTTCTGTGCGTATATGGTTGGGCAACAGAATAATAGCAATAATATGGGTAGCAATCTGCGAATCATGACGCAAATCTACAGAAAAGTTTTTGAATTTGTCGGCTTATGTGATTAATGTATGCTCTATTTTGGTGAAAGAAACGTAGTTGGTGAATTGAAAGGTAAATGTTAAGTGTTAGAGTTGAGTTTTTGGTACTACAGACTACCGACAACATACTTCAGTCGATTTTGAGCAGTGGGCAGTCTCTCTCTATCTTCATTTTTCACTCCTAAATTCCACCCGACACCGAATCACTAGCCCCCTATACCTAAAACCTGATAACCATTCCCGTCATCACCGTTTCGCCACGGAAATGTCGATGGAATTCGGCGACGGCTTCGTCGCTGGTGCAGTGTGATGGCATAACAATTTCAACACCAGTGTTTTTCATGTATTCAATGGTGGCGGTAAGACGGCTGTCGATGGCGGTAAGGTGGAATCCTCCTATAACTGCATAAACATTGTTTATGCTTGTCACACGGCGGGCTTGTTCAACAATGTTGCAGATGCCCGAGTGGGCGCAACCAGAAATCACAACCAAACCCTTGTTGGTAGTCACGGTTAATGCCGAATCGTCGGCAACCGAGTCAGATGAGCCATCGGCAAAATGAAATGGCGAGCTGCATTCTTGCTCAAAAGGCATAATGCGTTTAATCTCACCTAAATACACCATGTTCCCGGTCAGCCAAAGAGGTTCCTTTGTTTCGATTATTGTGTTGCGGCTCTCTACCGACTGCCGGCTTACAGCCATTGAGATATTTCGCCCCGAGCGTCCCGAAATGCGTTGTGAAAATGCCCCTGGGTGTAGCACAATCGTCTTGTTGGCTATCCATTGTAGGCCGTTTCCGTGGTCGTAGTGGCCGTGGCTTAACACAACCGTATCGACCGTTGAAAGGTCAATTCCCATTTTTGCAGCGTTTTGGGCAAACAAATCCGATGCGCCCGTGTCGAACAGCACGCGGCTGTCGGCTTCAATCAGAAACGACAGTCCATGTTCTGCACCGTATCCACAAAGGGCTTGCTTGTCTGACAAAATGCTTATTTTTAGTTCTGTAACCATATCTGATTTCTTCGACAAATTTATCCCGCTTTGCGAAAATGCCAAACATTAAACTCTGTTGTCATTTTTTGAGGTGATGCTGAATTTTCTTACTGCCTACTTTTTGCAGATTTGCTGCCTATTTCTACCTATTCCGCATAAGTATAAATACCCGATTTTTAGTTTTTCCTATCAATTCGATAGGTAGTTTCAAAAATCCTTGTACGTTTGCTGGCAAATAACCTATCAGTTTAATAGGTTGATAAAGATTGAATAAAACTAAAAACTATTTAAAATGAAACGTACAAATTTGATTATTACAGCATTACTGTTGTCGGCGGTGGGGGCGTTTGCTCAAACCGAAGGCGCCGAGCCAACCACGAGTGAACTGGCTGGGCAGATTAAGAAACTTGTCACCCCGTCGGGATTTTTACAGGCGGGCTACACTTACACCGACGCGCCGCAATCGACCTTCTTGCTTCGCCGCGCAAGGCTCGTTTTGCAAGGCGACCTTTACAAAGGTGACGCTGGCAAGGTTGACTATAAACTGCAACTTGAACTTACGGGAACGCCCAAAATTCTCGACCTGTTTGTGCGCTACAAGCCTATCAACGAGTTTGGCGTGCGGCTGGGACAGTACAAGTCGCCGCTATCAATCGAGAACTCGGAATACAACCCCGTGAAACTTGAGTTTATCAACTATTCGCTTGTGGTTCAGCGGCTTGTGCGAATGAGCAAGAACGACCTTTCGGGTTACAATCAAAACGGCCGCGACCTTGGCCTTGAGTTCTTGGGCAGCGCATTCAAGAAGGACGGTTATTCGTTGTTGAACTACGAGTTGGCAATCTTCAACGGCCACACGCTTAACGCTAACGACAACAACGAGTCGAAGGACATTGTTGGACGATTGATTGTCAATCCGATAAAGGAACTTTCGGTTGCGGGTTACTTCCAATGGGGCGAAGGCGCGCTGCCTGGCTACAACGAAGCCACACGCAAGTTTGCGGCGCAGGACACCAATCTCTACGTTTCGATGAACCGCTTTGGCGGCGGCGTAGCATACAAATCGGCAAAGGCATTTGCGCGCGCTGAATACATTGCAGGAAAAACTGGCGACTTGAACTCGCAAGGCTTCTATGTTGCTGGCGGATACGAGTTTCTGAAAGGCTTGTCGCTTGTTGCACGCTACGATTTCTTCGACGACGACACCGACAACAGCGACTATTCGGAGCAAGATATCACCGTCGGTCTCGATTATAACCCCGTGAAACCCATTGATTTAAAACTGAACTACACTCTCGAAAACAACAAAGGCCGCGACAACCGCAACGGGATTTACTTTATGGTGACGGTGAAATATTGATAGTTAGGAATTAGGATTTAGAAATTAGGAATGAACAATGAATAATTAAAAGTGATGATTTTCAACCTGTTAAACTTGTTCAACTTTCAACTAAACCTTCTAAACAGCGAAGCGCCTAACCTTCTAAACTTTTAACTTAAAACTTAAAACTTAAAACTTCAAATACTTAAAACTATGAAAATGAAAAGGATTTTAAATTACGTGGTGATTGCGGCCGTAGCGGCGGCGTCACTCAACTCGTGCGGCGGTAGCACGTCGGGCAACAAGGTTACAAAAGACGGCAAACTGAAGGGCGAACTGTCGCTGTCGGGCGCGTTTGCGCTCTATCCGCTGGCGGTGGTCTGGGCCGAAGAGTTCCAACAACTGAATCCTGGCGTGAAGGTCGATGTGTCGGCTGGCGGCGCGGGCAAGGGAATGACTGACGTGCTGGCTGGCGTGGTCGATTTCGGAATGGTTTCGCGCGAAGTTTATCCGCAGGAGCAGGAGAAGGGCGCCGTTGGTTTCCCGTCGGCTAAAGATGCCGTGGTGCCGACAATCAACGCCAACAACCCGATTATCAGCAAGATACTTGAGCACGGAATCACCAAAGAAATCGCCCGCCGCATTTGGATTGACGGCGATGTGAAGACTTGGGGCGATGTGCTCGGAACCGACGATGAGACGCCGATTCACATTTACACGCGCTCTGACGCCTGCGGTGCGGCCGAGACGTTTGCCAACTGGTTCGGCGCCAAGCAGGAAGACCTTGGCGGAACGGCCGTCTTTGGCGACCCTGGGCTTGCCGCTGCCATTCAGAAAGATATCTACGGGATCGGCTTCAACAATATCGGTTACGCCTACGACAACGACACCCATAACCTGAACGCCGACCTTCAGATTTTTCCTGTCGATACCGATGAAAACGGCTCAATATCAGACGATGAGCAGTTCTACAACCTGAAGGACAACGTGACCAAGGCCATTGCCGAAGGCCGCTATCCGTCGCCGCCCGCCCGCGATTTGTACCTTGTCACCAAAGGCGTCCCGACCGACCCCGTGGTTAAGGCTTTTCTGAAATATGTGCTCACCGACGGTCAGAAAAAGAATGAACCTGTGGGCTATATCGAAATCACTCAGGAAAAGATTCAGAAAGCGCTGAATTTGCTTGAGAATAAATAATATAAACGCTTTCGCGGATTGAACCCGCCGCAAGGGTGAAAGTGCTCTTGTGGCGGATTTTTTTGTGAAATTCTGCAAAAAAAAACTGCGGCAATCAGTTACTTTTGCGCCATTGGATTAAAAACATTTTAATCTTTACACCTTAAATAAAATACTATAAATGAACGATTTCAGCAAATTCAAAAAGATTGACGCCCACACGCACATTGGAGCGTTCGGCAGTCCGTTCAATATCGATTTCAACACCGAGCGGCTGCTTGAGCAGATGGCGGAATACAATATCGAGAAGACCATTCTTTGCGCGTCGAGCGCCTACTCGAACGACGACACAGTGGCGGCCTACCGTCAGCACCCCGACAAGATTGTGCCGCTGATGTGGGTGAACTGCGCGCAGGGGCAGCCAGCCTACGACCTGCTCGAGCATTATCTGCGCGACGAGCATTTTGCGGGCGCCAAACTGCAGTCGCTCTTCGATGGCTACACCGCCGACGCGCCTTGCGTTGACCCTGTGGCCGAACTCTGCGAGAAATACGGCTGTCCGCTGTTTGTGCATTCGGGGCACCCGCCTTTCTCGCTGCCGTGGCAAATCGGGCTCTTGGCCGAGCGTCACCCGCACCTGCCCATTGTGATGATTCATATGGGCCACGCCCACGGGGTGTATGTCGATGCGGCGATAACTATGGCCCGCCGCTATAGCAATATCTGGCTCGAAACGTCGGGCACGTCAATGAGTTGTCAGATTAAGAACGCCTACGACACCGTCGGCCACGACCGCGTGATGTTCGGTATCGACTCGCCGTTCCACCACCCAACAGTTGAGATTCAGAAAGTTGCGGCTTGCGGCGTCGACGATGACGGTCTTGAAAATATCTTCTACAACAATGCGAAGAAGTTTATGGACTTGTAGTGAGCATTGATTGTCAATACGATAACCATTAACGCCGTGCGAATTCTGATTTGTGCGGCGTTTTTGGTTTAATTGCCTTAAATATGTATTTTTGACAAAGAAACGGACAAGAAATCCATTTGAAACAATACCGAAGAAATGGGAAACGGCACACAAAGCACAGGCGACATTATAATCTATCAAACCGATGATGGTTTGACAAAAATCGATGTAAAATTAGACGATGAGACTGTTTGGCTCAATCAACAGCAGTTGGCAGAACTATATCAAAGTTCAAGAACCAATGTTGTAGAGCATATCAAACATATTTATGATGAAGGCGAATTGAGCGAAGATTCAACTTGTCGGAAATTCCGACAGGTTCGCAAGGAGGGTGGTAGAGAAGTAAGCCGTGAGTTGCCTTTTTACAACCTTGATATGATTATTTCGCTCGGGTATCGTATTAAATCAGCCATTGCAACACGTTTCCGCATTTGGGCGACACAGCGGCTGAAGGAATATATCATAAAGGGTTTCACGATGGATGACGAGCGGCTGAAGGGCAATGGCGGCGGCAATTATTGGAAGGAACTGCTCGACCGCATACGCGATATTCGTTCGTCGGAGAAGGTGATGTATCGGCAGGTGCTCGATTTGTACGCCACAAGTGTCGATTACAATCCGAAAAGCGATGAGTCCGTTATGTTTTTCAAAATGGTGCAGAACAAACTGCACTATGCTGCCCACGGGCATACGGCTGCCGAAGTAATCTATGAGCGTGCCGATGCCAACAAACCGTTTATGGGGCTGACCACTTTTTCGGGCGAGTTGCCTGCGTTGAAAGATATTGGCATTGCCAAAAACTATCTGAACGAGAATGAATTGAAAATTCTGAATAACCTTGTTTCGGGTTATTTTGATATTGCTGAAATCAATGCTCTTGAGCACAAACCTATGTATATGAGCGATTACATCCGCCAGTTGGATTCTGTGCTCACTTCAGGCAATCGTCCGTTGCTTAATGGCGCTGGCTCTGTCACCCATTCGCAAGCATTGGAGAAAGCCACCACCGAATACCGCAAATACCAAAACAATACACTCTCGCCCGTGGAAGAGGCTTATTTGGAAACAATTAAAGATACGGCAAGGTTGGTTAAGAAAAATGCGAAAAGGAAAAAAGGATGAATGGAGTAACAATTTCTTCCCCAAAAGTAATTATTGCAATATCCTATAAGGATTTGTATTCGGATTACGATACTGTCAATCCCGAGAATTTCATAAAAGACATACCTACAATACCATTATTAAAGTTTGTTGTTGAGAGATACAATAAGGTTTTGTATGCATACTCAGACACTAAGACTCAGCTTTCCTTGTTAAGAGAATATAATCCAAAATTACCTGTAGATATTCGTAGAAAAGTCTTTAGATTTACTCAAAAACATAATAATGAGGTTTTATTATATGCGTACGAAAGTGTGACGATGCTAATACAAATGGCAATACAAAACTATGTGCCGTTGGAAAACGAAGATGAAGATTATATCGCTGATGAAGAATACGAGAAAATCTACAAAACCTTATTGTATTGTAATCAAATATGGACAGACAATCAATTGATTCCCGATGAAGTATCTGAAAAATCATTAATAAATGTTTCTATTCTTATAGATTTACCCGTCATTGAATTCAAGGGATTCAAGGATTTTAGATTTCAGTTATTTAAAGCACTTCGTTTTTTTGAATTCTGTGAGAGCAATGATTCCTTTAAAACTTATTTACCATATTTTCTTAAAGAAAAGAAAGTAAATAGTTGGATAGAATATGAATATAAATTATTTACATACTACGGGCAGTCTTTTAATTCTTCGGTTTATAATACGACAGATACATTTGTTGAGCAATTTGTAATAAATCTGAATGATACAGAAGTAAAAACATTGTGGTCTAATCCACGAAACGGTATGTTATATCTAAGAGATAAATTTTTCTTTCCCATATCAAAAGACCAATCTATATTGTTAAATGTCAATTTATTAGTTGATAAAATATATCAAGCCATTAAATTTGATTTTTGGAAGGTGGTTGATAAGTATAAATTACTTACTCCAACAGGAAAGCAATATAAAGATTTCCCCAATTTCAATAGTGTTTTAGGGAAGTTATTCTCAGAATCTTATCTTTTATATCATATTTTGAAAAAGACATATTTGAATCATAAATGCATATTATATAATGGAAAAACTTTAAAACATTTTTGGGAAGACGGGGAACCTGATTTCTATATGAGGCAAGGTGATTCCATTTTTTTGTTTGAGCATAAAGATTTGTTACTGGGGGATAGTATTAAATTCTCAGGAGATATTAATCGTATTAGGAATGAAGTTACCAAACGATTATGTTTTGATGATGGCGAGTATAGAAAAGGAGCTGGACAATTATTATATTCTATTAATAGAATTATAAATGAAGGTATTATAGATGAACTTGATTCGGAAATTCCAAACACCAAGTTCGTTTTCCCGATAATTACAGTTACGGATTCAGCATTTTCTGCAACTGGCATTAATGCTATTGTAATAGAATCTTTTATGGGGTTACTCGAAAAATATCAGTTTAACAACATTTTTATTTCATTTCCCATAATCATTGATTATAATGATTTACTTTCCTTGAGTTATAGATTAAATAAAGGAATTCTGGTTTTAAAGGATGTATTATTAGATTATATTACTCGTGGTTGGAAAAATTTACAATCGTTTAGTGCTTTTGTAATGGATGAGTATAAAGCAAGCTTTAAAGATATGCCAAATGAATATTTATTCCCTGAATTTGTTAAAACTTGATTCAATAAAAACGCCAAATAATTGATTGCTCTAAAATTTGTGTGTTTCAGTTATTTGATGAATACAATTAAATATAAATACGTATTGCAGATACATTAGTGCGTCAGCGGAGACGTCGAGTGCGGCTTCGAGCATAAGGGCTGCTCTTGTGTTTACCTTCCATTTTACCCATTTTCACCCCCTTCAAATAAGTATAAATACCCGTTTTTACCTTTTAACCCATTAATTTGGTAGGCTGAATAATCAAAAAGCATACATTTGCCGCCGATTCACCTATTAATATAATAGGTAAAAGCAAGGCGAAAATGAGTAACTTACGGATTATCAAGGACAGAACGGCGAGTGGCGCTATGCGGACGGTGACCATTGTGGCGCTGGCGTTTGTGCTGGTGATGGGATGGGGGCTCTATCGGAAATCGGCGCCCATTTTGAGCGAAATCCCGCTGTGGGACTTGCTTACCGACTCAACGTGGCAGCCGTTCAAGAACAAATTCGGATTCTTCCCTTTTGTGATGGGCACCATTTGGGTGACGCTGATTGCCGTCGTCATTGCGCTGCCGCTGTCGCTCTTCACCGCTGTGTTTCTGACCGAATACGCCCGCCGATGGGTGAAAAAATGCGTCTATCCCGCGCTCGACATTCTGGCTTCTCTGCCGTCGGTTATTTACGGCGTGTGGGGCACGCTGGTCATTGTGCCGTGGATTTCGGACAGGCTGGCGCCGTATTTTGTCAGTTTCTCGTCGGGATACACAACTCTGGCGGCGGGTATCGTGCTGAGTATTATGATTTTACCGTTGTTGGTAAGTCTGTTTGTCGAACTCTTCTCAAGCGTCGGCAACGACCTTCGCGACTCGTCGTACGCATTGGGTGCAACTCGCTGGCAGACAGCGCAAAGCGTTGTTCTGCGCAAGTCGATGCCTGGTGTTTTCGCGTCGGTGGTGCTGGCCGTTTCAAGGGCGCTGGGCGAAACCATTGCCGTGCTGATGGTGTGCGGAAATATGGCCGCCGTGCCGCATTCGGTCTTCGACGCGTGCTACCCAATCCCCGCGCTCATTGCCAACAACTACGGCGAGATGCTGTCGCTGCCGATGTACGAGTCGGCGCTGATGTTCGCCGCGCTGCTGCTTTTCGTGGTGGTGCTGGTGTTCAACCTTGCTTCGCGATTGGTTTTGAGAAAGATAGAAAGAAAGTAATTGACAGTTGACAATTGAAAATTAATAATGAAAAATAATGATTTTAAACTTGTTAAACCTGTTCAACATTAAACTAAACCTTCTAAACAGCGAAGCACTAAACCTTCTAAACTCTAAACGTTAAACTCTAAACTTTTAATGAACAAACTTGTTGTAAAAGAACGAATTGCGCGTGTGGCGATGTACTTGTCGATAGCGGCTGTCATTCTGCTGGTGGGCAGCATTATCTGGACGGTTTTCAAGCGCGGCGCGCGTAGCCTGACGTGGGAAATGGTGTCGTCGCTGCCTGGTGGCGGATTCTACATTGGCAAGTCGGGCGGCTTCCTGAACGCCATTGTCGGGTCGCTCTACATTGTGTTGTCGTCAACGGCTATCGGTTTGATAATCAGCATTCCCGTGGTCTTTTTTCTGAACGTTTATCTGAAATCGAAGTCGCGGTTGGCCTACGTGGCACGACTGGCTTTCGATGTGCTATTTGGCATTCCGTCAATCGTTTACGGCGCGTTTGCATTCACGCTGATGATTTATTTCGGTCTGCGCACGTCGCTTTTGGGCGGCATTCTGGTTGAAACTCTGCTGATTATCCCCATTCTTATCCGCTCGATGGACGAGGTGGCAAAGAATTTCCCGCGCGATTTGCTCGAGGCTTCGTTCTCGTTGGGCGCAACGCGATGGGAAACTATGGGCGTGGTAATGAGGCAGATAGCACCTGGAATTGCCACCGCCACGCTGCTTTCGGTTGGGCGCTCAATCGGCGATGCGGCGGGTGTGATGTTCACAGCAGGTTTTTCCGACACAATCCCCACGTCGCTCTCGCAGCAGACGGCCACGCTGCCGCTGTCAATCTTCTTCCAATTGAGCGCGCCGCAGGCCGAAGTGCAGAACCGCGCCTACGCCGCCGCCGTCGTGCTGACAATTATTGTACTTGTAATCAGTCTTTTAGGTCGATTTATAACAAACCGATTCTCAAAACATAAACTACGATGAGAAAACTCATATTGCGAAAAATCTTCGCCAACGACAGCAACGAGCCGTTTGTGCCCGACGCAAAGTTCAAGCACCCCGATGTGGCGCCCGAACTCACGGTTGACCATTTCAACCTGTCGATTGAGGGCTCGCCCATTCTGAAAGACGTGTCGGTGACCATTCCCGCCAACAAAATCACGTGCATTGTGGGACCGTCGGGCTGCGGAAAATCCACTCTGCTCAAGAGCCTGAACCGCCTGTCGGACACGATTGAGGGCGTGCGCACGTCGGGCGATATCCGCATTGGCGACAAAAGCATTGTGAACTGTTCGGCGTCCGATTTGGTTGAACTTCGCCGCCGTATCGGGCTTGTGCCGCAGCGTCCCACACCGCTGCCGATGTCCATTTTCGGCAACATTGCCTACGGCTGCAAGATTCACGGTGTCAGCAGCCGCCGCGAGTTGCGGAAAATTGTGCGCCATTACCTGAAAGTTGTGGGCCTTTGGGACGAGGTGAAGGACCGCCTGACAAGCCCCGCCACCAAACTCTCGATTGGTCAGCAGCAGCGTCTCTGCCTTGCCCGAAGCCTTGCCGTCGAGCCCGAATTCATTCTCGCCGATGAGGCCACTTCGGCTCTCGACCCTGTTTCGAGCAAGATTGTTGAGGATTTGTTTGTCAAACTCAAAGAGCAATATTCGATTGTGATGGTCACGCACACGCTTCGCCAGGCCTTGCGAATCGCTGATTATGTGATATTTATCTATATGGGCGAGGTGATTGAGGTTGGCGATGCGCAGCAGGTTTTCAAAAATCCGAAGCACGAACTCACGCAGAAATATCTTTCGGGCACGATAAGCTGATTTTTTGGAATCGACTTCTTTCTCTTTCGATACAAATGCCTGATAAACTGAATGTTATAACGCACTGCAAGTCACGGTTAAATAATTGAAAAAACAAGCAGTCGGTGACACGCAAGTAGTATCTTTGCGCCGTCAAAACGTTCGTCAGATGGTAAAAGGCAAACTCACAGGCTACTTTTTTGGCGCGGCGGCGGCCATAAGCTACGGAATGAATCCGCTGTTCGCGCTGCCGCTCTACCACGACGGTTTAGACGCCGACTCGGTGCTTTTCTTCCGCTATTTTATTGGTGTACTGATTCTTGCGATGATGCTCTTTTGGCGCCAACCCAAGCACGTCGGGCAGACGGGCGAGTACGGCAGCCGCCTGACGGTTTTCGCGCTCGGGCGGCGCAACCTTTTCCCGCTGATTTTCTATGGTGTTATGATGGCGCTCTCGTCGCTCTGTCTGTTTGTCAGCTACAACTTTATGGACGCGGGCATAGCGTCAACGCTGCTTTTCGTCTATCCGATAATGGTGGCGGTCATAATGACGGTTTTCTTCCGCGAGAAGCTGAAATGGCAGACCGTGGCGAGTATTGTCACCGCGCTGACGGGTATTCTGCTGCTCTATCGGCAGGGCAACGGCGCCACGCTCAACGTTTTCGGCACCCTGATGGTCTTTGGTTCCGCACTCACTTACGCCATTTATCTTGTTGGAATCAACCGTCACGGACTCAATGAGTTACCGACGCTTAAAGTTACATTTTATGTTTTACTGTTCGGATTGGCCGTGTTTGTGGCCCGAATCGGGTTGCGCGGCGAGTTTCACGTGCCGTCGGCCGAAAGGTGGTATTTGTGGTTCAATCTGATAGCTTTAGGGCTGATACCCACCGTTTTATCGCTTTCGTGCACCACCATTGCCATTCAGCATATCGGCTCAACGCCAACAGCCATTTTAGGCGCGCTCGAACCCGCCACCGCTGTTTTTTTCGGAATCACCGTCTTTGGCGAACAGCTCACTTGTCGTGAAGCTATCGGTTTGATTCTAATTATTTTGGCCGTCACGGTGATAGTGGCCGACGGCAAGCTGCCGCACCTGCTCACAGGATTCAAAAAGCTCTTTCCGAAGAGTCAGCGGAAATAAATAATATATTTGCCCCACAAAATCTTGAATTTATGCTGACAAGTGAACTGCAATCGGAAATCATTCGCCTGAAAAAAGAAAAGCGAATCTGCATTTTGGCGCACGCCTACCAAAGCCACGATATTTGGGAAGTGGCTGATTATGTGGGCGATTCGTTCGGATTGAGCCAACAGGCGGCCAAGTCGGATGCCGAAACCGTGCTGATGTGCGGCGTAAGGTTTATGGCCGAAACGGTGAAGATTCTCTCGCCGCAAAAGCGTGTCATTCTGTCGAATGCCGAAGCAGGCTGCCCGATGGCCGAGCAGGTGAAGCCCGAATTGCTCTTGCAACTGAAGGCGAAATATCCCGACCACACGGTGGTTTCGTACATAAACACCACCGCAAGCCTGAAAACCTTGACCGATGTTTGCGTCACGTCGTCGTCGGCAGTGAAGATTGTAAAGAATATCAAAAACGATAAGATTCTGTTCATACCCGACTGTAACTTGGGCGGTTGGGTGCAGCAGCAGACTCCCGAAAAGCAGTTTCAGTTTGTGCCTGGCGGATGCCCCACGCATTTGCTCATTACGCCGCAAAACGTTGAGCAGGCTCGTCAGAAACACCCTGGCGCATTGCTGCTTGTCCACCCCGAATGCTCGGCAAAAGTTGTGCAACTTGCTGATTATATTGGAAGTACAACGCAGATAATGGATTACGCCAAGCGAAGCACGGCCACCGAATTCATTATCGGCACCGAAAACAGCATTGTTCAGCACCTGCAGTTCGCCTGCCCCGACAAGCGTTTCTTCGCCCTGTCGAAAAACTGCGTCTGCCACAATATGAAGGCAACCACGTTAGGCGATGTGTATGAGTGCGTTAGGGGCATTGGCGGTGACGAAATCACGCTCGATACCGCCACTCTCACAGCCGCCCGCCACAGCATTGACGAGATGCTGCGTCTGGAACAACTTTAGTCCGCGCCTTTTCCGCAAACAGGCTTAAAAATCCGCATTTATGGCGATAGCCAACCTTTTTAGGTATGATTTGGTTGGGTATCGGTATGTTAATTGATTTGACAATCAATCACATAATCGTGATTTTCTTTCGCCAAACTGATATATTCACCGTCCATAACTCGAAAAAATATTGAGTTGTGGATGGGTAATAATATCCCTGCGCCCCCAACTACGCACATTCGCCCCGTTCAGTAAGTATAAAATCGTATTTTGTACATAAACCTATTAAATAGATAGGTTAATACGGATAATCTCTCTAATTTTGCGGCAAAATATGATTTTGAGATATGAAAACGCATTTACAAGAACTTGAGGCAGAGTCGATTTACATTCTTCGTGAGGTGGCGGCGCAGTTTCAGCGGCCCGCAATTCTCTTCTCGGGTGGAAAGGACTCGATTGTGGTTACTCACCTGGCTTACAAGGCTTTCTATCCTGCACGGCTGCCGTTTCCGCTGGTGCATATCGACACGGGGCACAACTTCCGCGAGACGCTCGAATACCGCGACGCGCTGGTGCAGCGCTTGGGCGCCGAACTGATTGTGGGTTCGGTTCAGGAATCGATTGACACAGGCCGCGTGAAAGAGGAAACGGGCTTCAATGCAAGTCGTAACGCACTGCAAACCACCACTTTGCTCGACACTATCGAACGCCATAAATTCGATGCCTGCATTGGTGGCGCCCGCCGCGACGAGGAAAAAGCCCGCGCCAAAGAGCGTATTTTCTCGCACCGCGACGATTTCGGGCAGTGGAACCCCAAAAATCAGCGGCCCGAACTGTGGAATATCTTCAACGGACGCAAGAATATGGGCGAGCACTTCCGCGTGTTCCCAATCAGCAACTGGACCGAGATGGACGTCTGGCAGTACATTCTTCAGGAAAAAATCGAACTGCCGTCGCTTTACTACACTCACAAACGCAAAGTGTTTCAACGAGATGGACAGTGGCTTGCCGCCGAAGATTGCATTCGGCGCCGCCCCGAGGAAGTGGTGGTTGAGAAGGAAGTTCGCTGCCGCACCATTGGCGATATAACTTGCACAGGATTAACACTTTCCACGGCTCACTCGCTTGAGGATATTGTTGCCGAAATTGCCGCAACCCGCGTCACCGAACGTGGCGGCCGCGCCGACGACAAACGCTCGGAAACCGCGATGGAAGACAGGAAGAAACAGGGATACTTCTAAACATAGAATTACGAATTCAGAATAAAGGGTTTGAGTTACGCAAAATCAACTTTACTCTTTACACATTAAACTTTACACAAGAATGAACAACGGATATTTAGATATGCAACTGCTGCGGTTCACCACTGCGGGCAGTGTCGACGACGGCAAAAGCACGCTCATTGGGCGGTTGCTCTACGACAGCAAGTCGATTTTCGAGGACCAAATGGAAGCGGTTGAGTCGGCTTCGAAAAGTCGTGGAAACGAGGAAGTTAACCTTGCCCTTCTGACCGATGGACTGCGTGCCGAGCGCGAGCAGGGAATCACTATCGACGTGGCTTACCGCTATTTTGCCACGCCGCGCCGCAAATTCATTATTGCCGACACCCCTGGACATATCGAGTACACGCGGAATATGGTCACGGGCGCTTCCACAGCCGATTTGGCGGTGATTTTGGTCGATGCGCGGCATGGAATTATGGAACAGACAATCCGCCACTCGTATGTGGCTGCACTGCTGGCTATCAAGCAGATAGTGGTCTGTGTGAACAAAATGGATTTGGTGGATTTTTCGGAAGATGTGTTTGCGAAAATTGTTGCCGATTACAAGGCGATGTCGGCGCACCTGCCCATTGGCAAGGTCGATTTTATCCCGATTTCGGCCAAGTTGGGCGACAATGTGGTGAACAAATCCGCTAATATGCAGTGGTTCAACGGGAAACCGCTGCTTGAGTTTTTAGAAACCGTTGAAATTCAAAACGATACCGAAGAAGCCTTCCGAATGGCTGTTCAATATGTAATTCGCCCGATATCAGACAAATACGCCGATTTTCGCGGCTACGCGGGGCGCATTGCGAGCGGCAAGGTGAAGGTTGGTGACAGCGTTCGCGTTCTGCCGTCGGGGCAGACGTCGGTGGTGGCTTCGCTCTGGTTTGCCGACAAGCAACTCACCGAAGCCGTTGAAGGTGACTCTGTTACAGTCTGCCTGAAAGACGATATCGACATTAGCCGCGGCGACGTTCTGTGCGCCGACAATGGTAATATGCCCGAGGTGGGGCAGGCTATGTCGCTGAATATCTGTTGGTTCCGTGAAACGCCACTGCAACTGGGCAAACGCTACATTGTGCGCCACGCCACGCAGGAAGTTGTGGGAATGTTCAAGGCTATCGACTACAAAATTGACATTAATTCGCAGGACAAAATTGCCGATATCAGTCAGTTGATAATGAACGATATAGCACACGTCCAACTGAAAACAGCGAGTCCGCTGGTGTTTGAGCCGTACCACACCAACAAGGTGATGGGCAGCCTGATAATTGTTGACCCCGACACCAACGACACGCTGGGTGCGGGAATGATTGATTGAATTAATGGGTATTAGTGATTAGGTGTTGGGTGTTTGTAGAGACGCACGGCCGTGCGTCTCTTCCGATTCACCGATTCACCAATTCACCAAACATTACATAAAATGGACATAGAATCACTGAACAAGCAGTTTGAAAACGCGTCGGCGGAAGAGGTTCTGGCGTATTTTCTGAAGGAATTTCAGGGTGCGATTGCGCTCTCGTCGAGCCTGAGTTACGAGGACCAAGCGCTGACCGATATGATTTGCCGAATCGACAAATCGACGCGCATTTTCACACTCGACACGGGCCGCTGCTTCCCCGAAACCTACTCGCTCATTGAGCGCACCAACGACTGCTACGGCATAAAACTTGAAGTTTATTTTCCTGATTACAAGAACGTTCAGAAGATGGTCGCCGAGCACGGAATGAACCTTTTCTACACGAGCGTCGAACTGCGCCACCTGTGCTGCAATGTGCGCAAGATTGAGCCGCTGCAGCGTGCCCTGAAGGGGCTGAAGGTGTGGATTTGTGGTCTTCGGCGCGAGCAGAGCATTACGCGCAAGGATATGCAACTTGTTGAGTGGGACGCCAACAACGGCCTTGTGAAACTCAACCCGCTGATTAACTGGACCGAAGCCGAAGTGAAAGAGTATGTGAAAGAGCACCGCGTGCCTTACAACAAACTGCACGACAAGGGTTTCCCGTCAATCGGCTGTCAGCCCTGCACGCGCGCCGTCGAGCCTGGCGAGGACATTCGCTCGGGCCGCTGGTGGTGGGAAAATCCCGAACATAGGGAGTGCGGACTGCACAAGAGATAATAACAGTCCAATTAAATATTTGATAAACTTGATGTTAAGGGACTATTCAGCGTACGGCCCTGCGTATAAGAATTTCGAGGTTAGGGAAGGTGTGTATGTTCCAAAACCTGACGTGGAATTTTCTGGTGAAAATCCATTCACAAGAATGGCGCCCATACGCGGGAAAAACAAGGACATTAAATTCGACGAGACTTATACCTATCTCGACAAATCGCTGAAATTCAAAATAATACATTTTGCTGTTTATCTGATTACCTGGGCAGTGGCTTTTCCTGTGAACAGAATCAGGTATGGCCTTAAGATTGAAGGCCGCGAGAAAATCCGTCGCAACCGCAAACTCTTCGCCAATGGCGTGATGACCGTCTGCAACCACGTTCACCGTTGGGATATGATATGCGTTATGCAGGCAATGCGTTTCCGCAAGGCGTGGATTCCTATGTACTCGCAGCCATTCAACGGCAAAGACGGCTTCATAATGAAAGCCATTGGCGGCATAGCCATTCCCGATGAGTACGGCGGGCTTACAAAGTTCGCGCAAGCATTGGACGACTTGCACAAAGCCAAGCAGTGGATTCACATTTTCCCCGAAAGTTGCAGTTGGAAATTCTACGCGCCGCTTCGACCTTTCAAAATAGGAGCATTCAATATGGCTTACAGGTACTCGCTTCCTGTAGTGCCGTTGATGATTTCGTTCAGGCCCCGCACTGGCTGGCGCAAGTTTATCAGTAAAAACGAGCCGCTGCTCACCATTCACGTTGGCGACCCGATTATCCCCGATGTTAAGGCGTCGCGGAAGGATGAACCCGCGCGGATGCGTGATGTTGCACACAAAGCGATGCTTGATATGGCGGGCATTGTCTCAAATCCCTGGCCGTCAGGCGTAGATTGAATTTTTTCATTATGGACACAATTATTGAACCCGTACCAGTTGAACTGATTAAGGCGGAACTCACCCAATCGAAGAAACTGCAAGACACCAACAAGGGCCACAACGAACTCTACATTGTCACGTGGCACGATTCGCCGAATGTTGTTACTGAAATCGGCCGCTTGCGCGAAGTGGCTTTCCGTCAGGCAGGCGGCTCTACAGGCAATGCCGTTGACCTTGATGAGTATGATAAGATGGAAAAACCGTATAAGCAACTGATTGTCTGGGACCCTGACAACGAGGCGATTATTGGTGGCTACCGATTCCTTTTGGGTTCGGAGGCCGCGTTTGACGCGAACGGTCAGCCCATTTTGGCAAGCTCACACCAGTTCCACTTTTCGCAGAAGTTTATCGACGACTATCTGCCGTACGCCATTGAACTCGGGCGCAATTTTGTCGCACCTGAATATCAGAGTTCCCGAAACGGCGCAAATTCCATTTTCGCCTTCGACAACCTGTGGGACGGCCTTGTGGCCATTATTATGAAGAATCCCAAATTGTTGTATTTCTTCGGAAAGATTACCATTTATCCGTCGTACGACCATATTTCAAGAGATTTGATTTACCATTTCCTTTGGAAGCATTTTGGTGATAAAGAAGAACTTATCCGCCCTTGGGACGACCAGTCGGTAATGCCCGATTCCGATTCCAACCTGATGAACCTGATAGTGAATAAAGACGATCTTGCGGAAGACTTCAGATTGCTGAAAGCCGCTGTCAGGATGCGCGGGGTGAACGTTCCGCCGAATGTAACCGCCTATATCTCAGCGTCTTCGCAGATGATGATGTTCGGCACGGCGGTTAACCGATTGATGCACAACATTGAAGACACTGGAATACTTATTCCTTTCGACGCAGTCTATCGCGAAAAGATGAGGCGCCATATTGGTGCGTACATTATTCAGGCTTTTCAATCGGAGCGGCGCCGCAAAACAGCTCTTGACAACTATGAGGTTGAAAATCTGGCGCTCGAGCATTGGTTGAATATGCGGAGACGTAGAATCAGGCGCTTACTCAGGAAATCGAGTAGGGAATTTAGTTTGGTTTCTTGATTTCGAGCATTGCGGGTGCGGATTGCATAGGAGATGAATTGGTGTTAGACAATCAATCTTTTCTACGTGCGCAACGTATCCTTATCGAATTTCTTGAAAAAATCTCTCATCATCCGAACAACTTTTGAAATTCCTATTACTTTTGCGGCGTTAAAAACAGAAAACAATGTTGAACACACCTTCATACTTCGCTTATTATTTCTTTTACTACTTCAGTAATTGAGGCGGGGTAATGTTCGTGTAATTGATTATGAATACAGGCCCCGCGTTTTGCGGGGCTTTTTTTTTGAAAATGAATATGAAAATCGCAATTCAAGGAGTGAACGGAGCCTTTCACGAAATAGCCGCAAGGCAGTATTTCGGTGCCGATATTGAGACGGTCAACTGTGACCAATTCCGCGATTTGTTCCGCGCTGTTGAGGACTGCACGGCCGATTACGGCATTGTGGCCATCGAGAACACCATTGCGGGCAGCATTCTGGAGAACTACCTGCTGCTCAAGCGCTCGAAACTCAAGGTGATTGGCGAACTCAACCTTCACATCACGCAAAACCTTATGGCTCTGCCTGGTACGCGGATTGAGGACATCACGGAGGTTTACTCGCACCCAATCGCTATTCAGCAAAGCAAGGATTTTTTCGATAACTATCCGAATATCAAAATGATAAACTGGTCGGATACAGCATCGGCGGCGCAGAAGGTGGCCGAGGAGAAACTCGCCCACACGGCGGCCATTGCAAGTGAGTATGCGGCCGAACTCTATGGTCTTCAGATACTTGCGGCGCAGATTCAGACTCACAAGAAGAACTATACGCGCTTTCTGGCCATCAGCCGCACGGCGGTCGATTCGCCTGAAAACGACAAGGCGTCAATCTGCTTCGAACTGACGCATCAGCCTGGCTCGCTGGTTGACGTGCTTGCAGTGTTCAAGAACAACGACATCAACCTGACGAAAATTCAGTCGCTGCCGATTCTGGGCAGTCCGTTCCAATACGCGTTCTATGTTGACTTGCAGTGGAGCGACCGCAGCAATTTCGACCGCGCCACGAGCCGTGTGCTCAATCTTGTGTCGAACTTGTCGGTTTTGGGCGAGTACAAAGGGGCGTCGGTTAATAATTAGGAGTTAGGAGATAGGAGTTAGGAATTAGGAATTAGAAGTTATAAAAACATAAGTGGTTATCAATTAATAATTAACAATTAACAAATAACAATGAAGGCAGAATGGTGAGAAAATCGTTAACCGATTCAATCCGATTTTAACCGAAAACTTATTCTGATTGAATCTGATAAAATCGGTTAGAAACAATAAAATCTGTGTTCAATTGAAAATCAAAAATCGAAAATCAGAAATCAAAAATAAATAAAAATCAATAAATCAAATAATTATGATAGTAACAATCATTGGTTTGGGTTTGATTGGCGGTTCAACCGCAATCGACATTCGTCAGCAGAAGTTTGCTGATTCAATCATCGGTGTTGACAGCAACCCGACAAACGCAGCAGGAGCGGAGCACATCGGGCTTGTTGACGAGATTTGTGAGTTGGAGGACGGTGTGAAGCGCGCCGACCTGATTCTGGTGGCCGTGCCCGTGAATGCGGCGCTGAAGGTGCTTCCGAAGGTGCTCGACCTTGTGAACGACAATCAGGTGGTGGCCGATATGTGTTCGGTCAAAGGCAAGTTGTGCGATTGGGTGAAGTATCATCCTAAACGTCAGCGTTATGTGGCTTCGCACCCAATGGCGGGAACGGAGTATTCGGGCCCGTGGGCGGCCAAGGCGGGAATGTTCGCTGGCAAGGTGGCCATTCTGTGCGACACCGAGGACAGCGACATCAAGGCTGTGAACCTGGTGCGCCGAATGTACGAGGCAATGTATATGCGCATCATCTTTATGAACAGCGCCAACCACGACGTGCACACGGCTTACGTGTCGGCCATCTCGCACATCAGTTCGTTTGCGCTGGCGCTCACCGTTTTGGACAAGGAGAAGAACGAAAAGCACATTTTCGACCTTGCGTCGGGCGGTTTCGACTCGACGGTGCGTCTGGCAAAGAGTTCGGCGGCTATGTGGCAGCCTATCTTTGAGCAGAACAAGGACAACGTGCTCATTGTGCTCGACACCTATATTAAATATCTTCAGGAGTTTAAGAAGAATCTTGAGGACGACAATAACGAGGCCGTCTACAATATGATTGACGAGGCCAACAGGATTCGCAGAGTGCTGAAGTAGAAGGCATTAGGCATTAGGCAAAAGGCATTAGAAGGTGCGAAAAATTTTTCGCCCCAACCAACACCCAAAACCTAACACCAAACACCAATAAAAAATGGCGTCCGATTTACGGAAAAAATGAATTAACAATTAATAATTAACAATTTAGGATTCGATTCACCGATTCACCAAAAAAGACGTCTGTCGTCGGTAGTCTGAAGTCCGAAGTCAAAAAAAACTGAAAAAAATGAACACAACCGAAACCCCGTTTGAATCGTGGGGAATTATAAAGAACACAAAACGTCCTGTGGTGATTGCAGGACCTTGCAGCGCCGAGACTGAAGAGCAAGTGCTGACAACCGCCCGCGGCCTGAAAGAGCAGGGCATTGAGATTTTCCGTGCGGGAATCTGGAAACCGCGCACCCGTCCGAATTCGTTCGAAGGTGTTGGCTCTGAGGGACTTACCTGGCTGAAACGCGTGAAGGCCGAGACTGGTCTGCTCACTTCGACCGAAGTGGCCAACTTCAAGCACGTTTACGAGGCGTTGCGCGCTGGAGTTGATATTCTCTGGATTGGCGCCCGCACGTCGGCCAACCCGTTTGCAATGCAGGAGATTGCCGACGCTCTGCAAGGCGTTGACGTTCCTGTACTTATCAAAAATCCCGTGAACCCCGACGTTGAGTTGTGGGTGGGCGCCGTTGAGCGCATTATGGGCGCTGGGATCAAGCGCGTGGGCGTCATTCACCGCGGTTTCTCGTCGTTTGAGAAGACCCGCTTCCGCAACGTTCCGCAGTGGCAAATGGCCATTGAGTTCCGCCGCCGTATGCCTGGCTTGCCAATGATTTGCGACCCGTCGCACATTTCGGGCTGCACTGAACTGCTTCAGGAAGTGTCGCAGAAAGCGCTCGACCTGAACTACGACGGTCTGATTATCGAGAGCCACTGCAACCCGAAGGAGGCCTGGAGCGACGCCAAACAGCAACTGACGCCCGAAGATTTGGGTAAATTGCTGAAATCGTTGGTTTTGCGTAACGTTGAACTCGACCAAGCGCAGAAGGAGACTTTGGACGACCTTCGTCTGAAAATCGATAAGTTCGACGAGGATTTGCTCAAGATTCTGGGCGAGCGTATGAAGGTTGCCGAAGCCATTGGCCAATACAAGAAAGAGCACAATATCACCATTTTACAGCCGTCGCGCTGGGACGAAATCATTAGCCGCATTGTTGAAAAAGGCGCAAAACACAACTTGAGCGAGGAGTTCATTTCCACCGTTTTCAAGGCCATTCACCAAGAGTCAATCAACAAGCAGACGGTGATTATGAATAATAATTGATTGATTGAAGGATTGATTAATTGAAGACTGAATTGAAAGATTGCGTTTCAACCTGTTAAACAGCGAAGCGTTTCAACTTGTTCAACTTCAATTCACCGATTCAACAGTTCAACAAAGAATAAAATGAAAACAACAACAATCCACGGAGCACAAGGCGACTCGCAAATACTTGTGGGCGAGAGTTTTAAGAACTTTCGCAAGTATCTGCCCACGCAGCAGGTTGTGGTGATTACCGACCCCAACGTGAACGCCATTTACGGCAAGTATTTTGCTGATTTTCCGATAATTGAGATTGGTTTGGGCGAGAAGTCGAAAACTCTCGACACGGTTTCGGCGGCGATAGGGCGGATGCTTGACCTGAAAATCGACCGCAACGGCTTTGTGCTGGCGGTCGGAGGCGGCATTGTGACTGATGTTGCGGGCTTTGTGGCGTCTATTTACCAACGCGGAATCGGGTTCGGCTTTGTGTCGGGCACGCTGCTCTCGCAGGTCGATGCAAGCGTGGGCGGAAAGAATGGCGTTAACTATTTGGGATTCAAGAATATGGTTGGCACGTTCAATCAGCCGAAATTCGTCATTTGCGACCCGCAGATGCTCACAACTCTGCCCGCCGACCAACTCGACAGCGGCTTTGCCGAAATTGTGAAACACACACTCATTGCCGACCGCCAAATGTTTGAGTATTTGGAAGAAAACGCTGAAAAGGCTTTGAATCTCGATATGGATGTGATTGAGACGCTGGTCGATAATTCGGTCAACATTAAGTCGGGCGTTGTGAACCGCGACGAGAAGGAGAGCGGCGAGCGTCGCAAACTCAATCTTGGCCACACCTACGGCCACGCCGCCGAAAAGGTGCTTCAGGTGAGCCACGGATTTGCCGTCAGCCTTGGATTGGTGGTGGCTGCGCGGCTCTCGGTCAAGCGCGGGCTGCTCATTCAGGCCGATGCCGACCGCATTGTGGCGCTGCTCAAGCGGCTCAACCTGCCAACCGTCATAACTGGCGATAAACAAGCCATTTACAGCGCTTTGGAACTCGACAAGAAGCGCGAAGGCTCGCAAATCAACTTCGTGCTGATGCGCGGCATTGGCGATGTGGTGATTGAGAAAATTGATATTAACGAACTGAAACAGATAGAGTTATGACAGCATTATGCCGCTCGGTGGCGATAAAAGGCTACGATGCCGTTAGCCGCCTGGTTCAGGGGGCCGAGATGGTCGAAATCCGCCTTGAGGAATCGGGCCTGACAATCGACGAAACTCGCCAACTGTTTGGCACTCACAAGAATATGCTTGCCACGTGCCGCCCCGTCGGACTGTCGCAAGCCGAGCAGACAGCCTATTTGCAGGCCGCCATTGAGGGTGGCGCCGCTTGGGTTGATGTTGAGGTTGAGGCCGACGACGACTACCGCCGCAACATTATCGACATTGCCCGCAAGCACAACTGCAAGGTGATTGTGTCGTATCACAACTACGACGAGACGCCGCAATTTCTTGAATTGCAGCAGATTGCCAACCTTGCACACTCAATGGGCGCCGATGTGGTGAAGTTGGCCTGTATGTGCCACTCAAAAACCGATGTTATGAATCTGCTTAATCTGTATAATGCCGATTATCAGATGCTTGCAATCGGAATGGGGCGTGTGGGTGCATTGACTCGCATTGCCGCCATCACAATGGGCGCGCCATTCACTTTTGTCGCCACAGTCGACGGCGGAGCAACCGCACCTGGCCAAATTGATGAGGCTATAATGCTAAAAATGAAACAATTGCTTACTGAAAAATGAACCTGACAATAAAGCCAACGAGTGTTTCTGGAACGGTTACAGCGCCGCCGTCGAAAAGTTATATGCAGAGGGCGATTGCGCTTGCCGTTTTGTCGCATAACCCTACCATTATCAGCAATTTATCGGATTGCAACGATTGCCGCGCGGCTATTGGCGTTGCCCGCAATCTTGGTTGCGCCGTGGAGCAAACAGCCGATGAGTTGCGGATTGTTCCGCCTGCTAACGGATTGTCGGGCAGCCATTTGCATTGCGGCGAGTCGGGCTTGGCGCTGCGAATGTTCACGCCCGTTGCGTCGCTTTTGGGTAGCCGCGTCGAACTGACGGGCGAGGGCTCGCTCACGCAGCGGCCTGTGGGTTTTATGGAAGACACTCTGCGTCAGTTAGGCGTTGATGTTCAGACAAATAGCGGTCTTTTGCCAATCGCGGTCAAAGGCCCGATGCGAGGCGGAAAAGCCACAGTTGACGGCTCGGTCAGTTCGCAGTTTCTGACGGGTTTGCTGATTGCGCTGCCCACGCTTAAGAATGATACCGTACTGACAGTCAACAATTTGACGAGCCGCCCCTACATTGATATGACGCTGCAGATTATGCGCGATTTTGGTGTTTTTGTGGAAAATGCAGATTATGAGCAGTTTACTATAAAAGGCGGGCAGCAGTACGCCAACGCAAAATATCGCGTTGAAGGCGATTGGAGTGGGGCGGCGGCGTTTATTGTTGCCGCGGCCATTGCAGGAACGCTGAAAATCAACGGTTTGAATCCGCAATCGGCTCAAGCCGACCGCGCCATTATTGACGTGTTGCGGCTCACAGGCACAAAATTCGCTTTTGATGCTGATAATTGCCTGATTGTCAATAAAAACGACAATCTGCAACCATTCAATTTCGATGCCACAAACTGCCCCGATTTGTTCCCTGTTTTGGCGGCTTTGGCGGCCAATTGCAAGGGCACGTCGGCCATTGCTGGCGTTCACCGTCTCACCCACAAGGAGAGCAACCGCGCCGAGGCAATCAGGCGCGAACTTGGCAAACTCGGCGTCAGCGTTGAGTTTGAAGGCGATAAGATGATTGTCAGTGGCGGCCCGATTAGTGGCGGCGCGGCTTCGGCCTGCAACGACCACCGAATGGCTATGTCGCTGGCACTCTGCACATTAAATGCGTCGGGTGCGGTAACAATCGAAGGCACAGAGTGCGTCGGCAAGTCGTATCCTAACTTCTTTGAGGATTTGGAAAGTATTGTAAATAAGGCATAGGCAAGGAATTTGAAAAATGATATATGGTATTGGGTGTTAGTTAATTACGAATTTTGAATTACGAATTACGACCACTGACTGAAGTCTGTTGTCCGAAGTCTTAAGTCAAAAAAACGTTAAACAGCGAAGCATTTAAACCCGTTAAACTTTTAAACTTATAAACAATTCACCAACAAATAGATATGTTCAGTCTCAATTACAAAGTAACCGTTTCGATGTGCGATGCCGACGGGCGTTTAAAACTGTTCTCGGCCTTGCAGATGATGCAGGACTGCTCGGAACTTTGGAAGACGTCGGAGCCCGAATACGACCGTTTTTTTACCGAAAATGGAATGGCGCAGTTGTTGGCGTCGCGTCAGGTTGAAGTGGTTCGCGTGCCGCAATACAAAGAGAATCTGACAGTTACAACTTCGGTTTTCGATGTGAGCCCGATGTTCGGTTTTCGCAATACTTTTATCTATGATGCTGAAGGTCAGCCGTGTTACAAGAGTTGGAGTATGGGCGCGTTTGTCAAACTCGATTCGGGCAAACTCAACAAAATCAGCGACGAACTTGTGGCCAATTTCCACCGCGAGCCCAAACTCGATATGGACTATCGCGACCGCCGCATAATTCTGCCGAAGATAAATGCTGAATATTTAACGCTTTACAAAGTTGTCAGAAACGATATCGATTATAATCGGCATATGAACAACGCCAATTATGTCAGGTTGGCGCTCGAACTTTTGCCCGACGGATTTGAGCCGCGCAATATGCGTGTTGAGTTCAAAAAGCCCGCAAAACTCGCCGATGAACTGATTTTGGATGTTTTTAACGCCGATGATGCTATATTTGTGGTTGAACGTTTGGGCGACCAAGTGAGCACGATTATTGAATTTATGAAAGGGTAGGGCGCGGTTTATCACGTCAGATAATTAACAATGAATAATTAACAATGAAAGGTAAGAAGTTGAGAAGGTTTAGAAAGTTTAGTTATCTAAACAGCAAAGCGCTCAACAATCTAAACTTTAAACTCTAACCTTCTAAACCTTTAAAAAACAAGAATATGAATACGTTTGGAACAATCTTCAGAGTGAGCATATTTGGCGAGTCGCACGGCGCGCAAGTTGGCGTTGTGATTGACGGCTGCCCCGCTGGTATCGCGCTGACCGACAGCGATTTCACTGCCGACCTGCAACGGCGCAAGAGTGGCGGAAAAGGCACCACTACACGCATTGAGGCCGATGAGCCTGAAATTGTTTCGGGCGTGTTCAACGGCCACACCACAGGCACGCCAATAACCATTCTGTTCAAAAACTCGAACACCCACTCGTCCGACTACGCGAACCTTGTGGCGCAGCCGCGTCCTGGCCACGCTGACTTTACGGGCCGCTGCAAGTTTGGCGGTTTCAACGACTACCGCGGCGGCGGACATTTTTCGGCGCGCAACACAGTGGGCATTGTGGCCGCAGGCGTTGTGGCCAAAAAGGTGCTCAACGGCGTCAGCATTCGCTCAACGCTTGTCGAAGTTGGCGGTCAAGCCGATATCGAAGCCGCTGTGGCCAAGGCTATGGCGCAGAACGATTCGGTTGGTGGCCTTGTCGATTGCCGCGTGACGGGACTTCCCGTCGGGTGGGGCGAGCCGTTCTGGGATTCGGTCGAATCGCTAATCAGCCACGCGGTGTTTGCCATTCCTGCCATCAAGGGCATTGAGTTCGGAAGCGGATTCGCGGCAGCGCAAATGTTTGGCTCACAGCATAATGACGCCATAATTGACGAGCGCGGAACCACAGCCACCAACAACGCTGGCGGCATAAACGGCGGAATCACCAACGGCAACGAAATCTATTTCCGCCTTGCGGTGAAACCCACGGCAAGCATTGCCCGCGAGCAGCAGACCTACAATTTCGAGACTCACAAGGTTGAACCACTGATAGTTAAAGGCCGCCACGACGCTTGTATCGCCTTGCGCGTCCCGCCCATTGTCGAAGCAATGACCGCCATTGTGCTGGCTGATTTGAAGTTGGTTGCAGGCCTATAGAACGCTGATAATTCTTAATATTGTCGCCGTAAATTGAAGTTCGTCATGGCAGCAACAAAAAATCAGGTTCCCGACATCAAATTCTCATCAATAGCTGTCCTTATCGACGGTGAAAACGTCGACCGGCTGAAGGTTGAGAGCATTTTGGCGCGAATCGGGCGGATGGGCACGATAACCACTCGTCGTGTGTACGGCGACTGGTCTCAGGATAAACTGAAACAATGGGACGAAACCGTGTCGGCGTGTGCCCTGCGGACAATGCATCATTATGTTCACAGTACTCAGAAGAATACTTCCGACATTGCGTTGGTGATTGACGCCATCGACCTGCTTTACACCGGAAAATATGACGCTTTTGTGATAGTGTCGAGCGACGGCGATTTCAGCAATCTTGCTGTCAGGCTGCGCAACGAGGGCAAGTTTGTGATTGGAGTAGGTCGGCGCAAAACCAACTACAACTTCATCACCATCTGCGATATGTTTATCAATCAGGACAAGTTGGCGTCGTCGGCCGGGACATCTAATCCTGACAAGCTGAAAAACATTATCGACACACTCAACTCGAAAGTTACGGAGCGGAACACTGCGGTTTTGGCTCAACGCAAGAAGGTGACTGAGAAAAACCGCGCCATTGCCGACCTGAAGAAAGAAATTTCAGCGATGAAAAAGGAACTTCGTGCATCGGTCAGCGCCAATAAAAAACTTGAGGCACAGTTTGCCAAATTGCAGAGAACCAACGAAAAACTGCAAAAACGCAATGGTGATTTAAAGAAGAAAAAGGAGATGTTGCAGCAGAAAGCGTTTGAACAAAGAGCTGATACAGAGCATTTTGTTTCTGATTTGCTGCAAAAGGCCATCGAGGGCGAGGAAATAGCACCCAACAAATATCCGCTCGATGTCATCGGTAAGAAAATCAGGCTTGAAGCCCCGAATTTCAGACCGTCGGACTATGGTTTTTCATCGTTGTCAAAGCTGATTGGCTCGATTCCGGGGGTCGAAATGCAGACGGAGCAAAACCGACTGGTGTTTTCTTTTGAAGATAAGGATAAAGTGTTGAATTGTAATTGACTGGCTAATCAGTTAAACTACTTTTCGCCATTACTGTCCGAGAAATCCTGCACGCAACAATTGTTGTATTCTTTGTGCTCTCTTATTGCCACGCCGATTCGACAGTAGTTATCATTCAAAATGTTTTTACGATGACCAAGCGATTCGACGTTTTTGTCGATAAGTAGTTGACGCACAATCTTCAGGGCGTCGTTGTAACCGTACGAGATATTTTCACCAACCCATCCACCATTATAATAGCTGCGTACGCGGTCGGCAAACGAAGTGCCATCGGTTGAGTTATGCCCGCGTTCACCCTTCGGCCCGATGTCGTTGGCGTGAAATTCTGCGGCCTTGCAGAGTTGCTCGTTAGGCACTAGCATCGTAAGGCTCTTGATGCTTTCAAGTGTGTCTATCAGCGATTTCTCATAACTGTTGTCCGATGATTTTAGGTCGGCAAGAAAAGCCGTGCTAAATGCCGAGCCATCGAGTCGCGCCAAATTGCAGTACTGAATCACAAGTTTTTCTTCGTCAGTCAGATACGATGCGTTTTTTGCGGTGTTTGCCATATCGATTTGTTCCTGGCTGAAAGCTTTTGTTACATCGGCAGTGGCATCAGCTGTCGAAGCGGAATTGTTGCCCGATAGTGATTTGTCGTCATCTAAATCATTCTGAACATCGCAACATATTGTTGTTGAGCTGATAAATGCTGTAGCTAATATCGTGAGAAATCGTTTTTTCATATTACTGATAGTATATAAATCGTTTTTTACTTTATGCCAATATCGGTATTTTTTCAGAGGTGTCAATCGTCAATTTTCAAAAGTTTTGCAGCGTTGTCGTAGAGAATCTGCCGTTCTTCGCTTTGCGTGAGTCCGATGCGATGGAACAGCTCAAGTTCGGCGTCACATTCCCACATTGGGTAGTCGGTGCCCCACAGAACGCGGTCGGCGCCATATTGGTGGATAATTTGTGCGGCTTCGTCGGGTGCAAGCCACGACAGGCTCGATGAGCAATCGACATACAGATTGGGCGTTCCAGCAAGCACGGCGGCGGCTTCTTTCCACACCGACCATCCGCCAAAGTGCGCCCCGATGACCGTCAGGCTTGGGAATGCATCGAGAAACGTTTTGGCCTGCTTGGGGTTCGAATAGTTATAGCGATAGTCACCGCAATGGATGAGCACCGGCACGCCGCCGTCGCTGATGACTTTGCCTATTTCGAAAGCACGTTCGCCGTCAAGCGAAAAACGCTGGAAATCAGGGTGAAGCTTTACGCCTTTTAGCCCAAGTTCCAGCAGATGTTTGAAATCGCCTTCAATATCGGTGCTTTCGGGGTGCAGGGTGCCAAATCCGGTGAATAGGCCGGGGTGTGACTTTACTTCGTGGCTGATAAATTCGTTGATTGAACGCACTTGCTTGGGCGTAGTCGCCACAGAATGAACCAGATAGTGAACCACGCCGTTTTTCTGGCCGTCGCGAATCAAGCCTTCGGTGGTGCCGTCGAGCGACATTCTCAAATCGTAGAATCCTCTAATTCCTTCAACGGCCCTGGCAGCAATGTTCGCCGGATAGATGTGGCAATGCGCGTTTATTGCTCTTTGCATTTTGTTGTCTAATAATATTTTACAACGACAGGCGACAAGGTGCCACCGCTTCGTTTTCGGTCGGCAAATTTGGTGAAAACCGATGCAAATAACAAGATGATTTGGTGTGTGAAGTTATGATTTTGATTCCGATTCACCAATTCACTAAACTTTCGTAAGTTTGCCGATATGAAACGGATACTAATTGCGGTTAGCGATGATTTGAACACCGACCAGCGGGTGCTGCGCATAGCGGGCTCGCTCAAGGCGATGGGTTTCGATGTGTTCCTGCTCGGGCGGGTAACGTCGGCCAGTCGTCCGCTTGATATCGATTTTAGTGCAAAACGATTTAAGTTATTGGCAACCAAAGGAATGGCGTTTTATGCGTTGCTTAATTGGCGGCTTTTTTGGTATCTGCTGTTTCATAAATTCGATGTGGTATTGGCCAACGATTTGGACACGCTTGCGGGTGTGTCGTTGGCGGCACGGCTGAAGCGCCGTCCGGTGGTTTACGACAGCCACGAATATTTTACCGAGCTGCCCGAGCTTGTTGGCCGCCCGGCTAAGCGCAAAATATGGCTCAAAGCCGAGCAAATGTTTGTGCCACACACAGTTGCTGCTTATACGGTTTGCGATTCGCTTGCCGCGATATATTCCGAGAAATATGGAAAAACATTTGGTGTGGTGCGGAATCTTCCTTATCGACAAGCAGATACGCCGATGGCCGACCGCCGCAATGTGGTGATGTATCAAGGTGCGTTGAACGTTGGGCGCGGCATCGACTTGATGATTGATGCAATGCGCTATCTTTCTGATTACGAGCTATGGATAGCAGGTGCTGGCGATGTTCAGGCTGATTTGCAGAAGCAATCTGAAGCGTCGGGTTACGGGCAGCGAATCAAGTTCCTGGGCCGTTTGTCGCCCGACGATTTGTGTCAGAAAACCCGCCAGGCTAAGGTGGGGCTGTCGATTGAAGAAGATTTGGGACTGAACTACCATTATGCCTTGCCCAACAAGCTTTTCGACTACATACAGGCCCGAGTGCCGGTTGTGGTAGCCGATTTGCCCGAAATGCGCAAAATTGTTGATGATTATGGAGTTGGCGAGGTCTTGACAGAGCGAACGGCCGAGAGCCTGGCGCAAAAAATTGCTGCCGTGGCCGCTAGTGCCACCGCATATGAGCCCCGTTTGCAACAGGCGGCCAATCAGCTTTGCTGGGAAAACGAGACCGCCCGATTGAACGAAATTTATCGTCCATTGCTATGAAAATCGCTTCCGACATATCAACACCGCGCTTGCATTATGTGCTTGATTACGTGTTTAATATGCGTTTGGGGGTAGGATATGAGCTTTGCTCGCCTGATTCTGATTCTGCGGATATCTGGTACACCACGCAGCCGCAGACGGATTGTTTCTGTGTGCCCAGTAGTGGATTACTGTCCGAAACCGACATTTGGCAGTTCACACCTGACCTGATCTTCGACAACGGTCTGCCAATCATTTTTGCCGACCATTCTGGCTGCACATTCAAGTTCGATGTTTTTGCGGCAATTTTTTGGATGTTAAGTCGTTACGAAGAATATCTGCCGTTCCTGCCCGATAGTCACGGGCGTTTTTCGCCTTCGGAATCGTTCGTTGGACGTTACGGCCTGCTCGAAACGCCCATTGTTGACCAATGGATAATGCTCATTCGCAACGAGTTGCAGCGACGGTTCCCCAGTTTGCGGATGAAAGACGAGTGCTTTGAGTTCCGCCCGACAATTGATATTGACAGTCCGTGGAGCTACCTGCATAAAGGCGTGGTACGTAACGTTGGCGGCTTGTTGCGTGATGTGGCCCGTCGCGATTTTGCTTTGGTTGCCGAGCGCATTATGGTTTTACTGCGCCTTCGCCACGACCCGTTTTTTACCTTCGATTATATTGGCGAACTTCATCGCGGGTTGCCGCTGAAATATTTTGTTTTGGTTGGTCGTCACGGAAAGTACGACAAGTCGGTGAACCCTCAGAATCTTGCTTTCCGCCGTTTTGTGCGGCAACTGTCAGCCACATCGGATGTGGGTTTGCATCCATCGTATGCCGCGTCGCTCGATGAATATCGGTTTATGGCAGAAAAGACAGATTTTGAGCAAATTACCAGCGCACAGTGTTGCCAATCGCGTCAGCATTTCCTGCGGATAGTGTTGCCGCAATATTATCAGATGCTTGAGCGCATAGGCATCACACACGACTATTCTTTCGGCTATGCGGCCAACATAGGGTTCCGAGCCGGAACAAGCCGCGAGTTCAAATTCTACGATTTGCAAAACGAGAGAACAACAGACATAACGCTGCATCCGCTTGTTATGATGGATGTTACACTGCGCAACTATATGGAGTTGACACCGCCGCAAGCCAAAAGTCGCATTGAATCGTTAATTGAAGCAATACGTAAGACAAACGGCACGTTCACAACTCTTTGGCACAATCAGCATTTCGGTCAAGCCAAATGGCACGAGTGGAATCAGGTGTATGAGGATATGCTTGGGTTGTTGAAATAGGAGAGTGCGGTAATCGCTTGATATTCACACTGTATAAACAAAACAGGCCGTCACATAAGTGACGGCCTGTTTTTGTATTATGCTCTGTTAATATCAGAATTTCAAAACTTTGAGTGTCTTCTTACCAACTTTCACGAAGTAGGTGCCTTGTGGTTCGTCACTCAAATCAATGCGTGTTTTGCCGATGTTGGCTTCGGTAGCAACCAGTTTGCCGGCCATGTTGTAAACATAGATGAAATCGGTTTCGCTGTCGGTTTCTACAAAGAATACATCGGCTGTTGGGTTCGGGTAAACCGAAATCTTAACTTCAGTACCGGTAATGGCCGTGGTGTCTTCTTTAGCTACCACTGTCAGTTTGCCGTTCTTGTACTCGAAATTGTAGTTGTCCGATGCGCCGCCGCTCACAACGATGTCAAATGTCCCAGCTTTATCGGTTGATGCGGTGCAAGTGGCAGTAGGTGCGGTGGTGAGAGAACTCTCATTCTCGTTGTTGACAAATCCTTTGTAATCGATATTGAACTGCGGCATATCGTCGCCCTGATTTACAGTAATGTCTGCAACTGAAACCGAAAGAGTAGCTTTATTGACAGTCAGTTTAACTGTGCCAGTAGCTCTGCCGTAGTCGGTCGAAGTTGGAATGAATACAACTGAAAGAGTTGAGTCGCCTACCGGAAGAATTGCACCTTCGGCAGGAGAGTAAATAAAAGTACCATCAATTTCAGATGATGCATTCAGTTGAGCACTGCTAAGGGCTGTTCCGTAGGTGATTGCGGCGGGTGCGGTCCACGTAATTTCAGCAGCAGTAGAAACCACTTGCAGTGTTACCGTTGCCGTCGATTCTTTGTAGTTGGCCGAAGAGGGTGTGAACGTTGCAGTAATGCTGTGGCTACCTACGTTAGGAGTCTGGCCTTTAGCCTCTTCACCATTCAAGGTGTATGCGAATGAACCTTCAACGTTAGCTTTTGCGTTCAACTCTACTCCCGAAATTGGGGTTCCGTATGCTATGGCAGCTGGAGTGTTCCACTCGATTGATGTCTCGGCTTGGTTTACAACAATTGTAGCCGTGGCTGCTGTTTCGTTGTAGTTGTCCGACTCAGGCAATGTGGCAGTAATTGTGTGTGTGCCAGCATCAAGAATTGCGTCAATGGCAAGAACGTTTTCCCCTTCTTTGTACACAATTTCGCCAACACCATCAGATATTGCGTTCAGTTGCTTGTCTGATAGTCCAAAGCCGTAAGTGAATGTTTTATCCTCATCGGCAATCACCCATGTTATTGTCGGGTCGGCTTTGTCAACAACAATGTTTATTACAGCGTTTGCAGATTCAAAGTTGTTGGCATCCTCGCCTGTCGGATTGAATTCTACCGAGGCGGTGATGTTGTCTGCCCCTGCTTGCAAATCAGTTGTAAGCGGAAGTGTGTATTCGTAATCGCCAGTCAAAGTTACACCATCGAATTTTGCGGTGGCATTCTTCAGCGTGTTCTCAATGACCTCTGTCGAAGCGCCATAGGTTAAGTGTTGCTGGTCTTCCCACTCAATTTCGGGTGTGGCTTTTTTAACAGTGATATATGCTTTTGTCTCTTCAACCGATTTAAAATTGTTGTCAGTTGAAGTGAATTTAACGGTAAGTTCTTGTGGGGTGTCACTGGCATTGAGTTTCGTGTTTTTGCCGGGTTCGTACGTCCATACACCATCAACAGTAACTGTTTCGCCATTAATAATTGCTGTTGCTGTCGCGTTCAATTGTTCGTCAGACAATAATGTTCCGTAGAAAATGTCTACAGGATCGTCCCAGGTAATTGTAGTGGGGGATGGATTAACTTTTATTGTTCTGTAGCCGTTCCAACCTGAATAATTATTCGATTCCGGAAGAACAGCGTTAATTACACGCTCGTCGCCTGCAGGAAGAATCGCACCCATTGCGTTAACGGAGTTGCCATCGATAGTGACAGTGTATGTGAATTCAACACCAGTGGCATCTGATGTCGCGCACAATTGTGCGGCCGATAGTTTCTCGCCGTAGATGATGGCATCAAGGTTTTCGCTCCATTGAACATTTGCGGGGGCTTTGTTAATTGTGATTTTAGCCGTTGTTGTTGCCGAATTGTAGTTTTGTGCATATTCGGATTTCGGTGTGAATGTGGCTGTTATAATGTGTCCACCATCAACAACATCTAATACCATACCATCAGTTATTGAAGTTGTCCCCTCAGAGTATGTGATTGTGCCCAGAGTTGCATATTCAGATTCAACTTCAGCGTTTAATTGTGTTGCACTGATGGCCGTTCCATAGGTGATGGCGTCAGGATTTGCCCATGTTACAGTCGGTTGGATCGGGTTAACAACCAGTGTGCGCTCTATGTCATCCACTGTTGAATAGTTGCTCGTTTGGGGAGTGAATTTGGCGACAATGGTGTAAGTGCCGGCATCAAGAATCTTATTCATATCAGCGGTTACCACTTCGTCATTTATTTTGTACTCAAACGTACCTTCAACACCCGAAACGGCGCCGAGTTGCAAGTCGGACAGTGCTGTGCCGTAGTCGATTGCTGCGGGTGTTGCCCAAGCAATTGCCGGGGTGGCGGCAACTACTTCAATGTCTCTCGTTTCTTCATCGCTCTCGTAATTGTCGCTAATGAATTTGACTTTTATTACGTGTGAATCAACAATGAGAGCAGGTATGGTGTAATAGAATGTACCTTCGTCAGAAACATCTTCTCCGTTCAAAGTTGCTTTTGCGGTTTTTAGAATTTCATCAGCATCGGTGCCATAATATATTTCTAACCCATTTTCTACACTCCAATTGATTGTAGGTTTTGCTTTGCTGACAGTTATTGCGTTTGAAGCAACTTTTATGGCAATTTGTGCTTCATCGTTAGGAATAAATGTTGCTGTCAAATTATGTCCACCGACTGACAAGGCGTGGTTTTCATCGAAATTGAATTCAAAATGGCCTTCGTAGCCGTGTGACTCTGTGGCATTTTGCATAGCAGTTGTCAGTTTATCGCCATAAGTGAAATCCGTTTGGGGTATATTCCAAACAATATCAGGTTGCAAAAGAGACTCGCCAGCTTTAATGGTAAGGTCAAAAGTTTTCTTGAGTTTTCCCAAACTTGCGGTTACAACAGCCGGTTGGTCTGATGTGGTTTTTGCTAAGTATGCATTGTTGCCGGAGAATGCAACAACAGATATTGGGTCGCATTCCCACTCAACAGCGTGAGGCGTGCTGATGTGGAACTTTGTTTTAACGTCATTTAGTTCGTCAGCAGCATCTAATACGATAGTTGTGGCAGCCATAATCATGTACTCAGAATTCTCTAGAGTCTTTATCATTGGGTACATATTATCGGTGTACGTCCAGTCAGCAGTACCTAAAGTTTCTTGCAGGGCAGTGCCAACCATTTGAGAGGTCGGTTTCGGCGTTCCACTGCTTGATGCTGCGCACAATTGTGAATCATATATGCAGTATTTAGAGTCAGCTTTGCCAATGTTTATGCATTTGTCACAGGTTGAGTTCGCATTTAGGCTACCAGCTATGCCTCTACCCGTTATTTCTCCGGCATTGAAAGAGTTTTTGATAGTTGTTGATCCATCTGTAGCTCCCAAAATACCACCAATAGTTCCGTTAGCATTACCGGTTATTGTTCCAATATTCAAACAGTGGTTAATAGAGAAAGAACCACCTGGGTGTCCAATAATACCGCCGCAATAACCTGCGTTAGTTCCTGTTGCAGCAACATTACCAGTGTTGATACAATTTACAATTGTTCCGCTACCAGCACCGGCGGAGATAATACCACCACTGTTTGGATCACCTGCTTTGCTGCAAGTTATAGAGTTATGATTCTCGCAAAAACTATACAAACAGTCTGTGCCCGCCGCGTTTCCACAGACGCCAGCAACATTACTTGTTCCGGATATTTTGCCATAATTTCTGCATCTAATTACTGTATCAGTTGTATTGCACGAAGCAATAACACCAGCCACATATTGTGCGCCTGAAACATTACCATTATTTATGCAATCCTCGTATCTCGAATAACCTTTGCTTACGCCAATAACACCGCCCACATTATTCTTGTTATAGGTGTTTACCTCACAATTTGTTGAGCAATTCTTTATGGTTTCACGGAATGTTGAACCACATAATCCACCGACAAATTGGATTCCACTAACAGTTCCGCTTGTTATGGTAATGTTTTTTATTTCACCATACGATGCGCAACCAAATAAACCACCAACAATAGCAATATTCTTACTATATTGGTCAACATTAACATTTTTTATGCTACGGTGATTCCCATCAAATACGCCTTTAAACGAGTTGTGTGTGCCAATAGGGGTTGTCCAATCACTAAGTTCGATGTCAACTGTTACTTTAAAATGAATGCCTTTAAAACCATCGTAGTTGGCGCAACCTTTGTATATTCCATAATTGTTAACGGCTTCGCGAAATCTTATTAGTTCATCTTCGCTTTCAATAGTTAATGGTGATGCAGCAGAACCAATAGCTGTCGCACCATTCTTGTTTGTCTTTAAATATACTTTTTTAGTATAGTTGCCTTTTGTAGCTATAAGAACAACTGCAGTTGATTTCTTTATATTGGCGACACCATTGCCGATGGATAAGTTACTTGTGTTGCCGCTTGTCCATTCAGATGAAATAGTAAAGTCTTTTGTTACATTATCGGCTTTATCACCAGAGGTAAGTATAATTGGTGTGGCTGCTAAAACTATAGCATCCTTACCACTGCTCATTTGTAGGCGAGGATACATACCGGGAGTAAACAACCAAATGCTGTTGCTAAAACCATCAAGACTTTCGCTAGTCATTTCTAATGTTGACAGACCCTCCATTTCGCCTGTTCTATCGTCCTCTGTTTCCTTACTGCTACCATTAAATGTCCAGCCGCCACTGGCGTTTATTTGATTGTCATAATAGCATTTTGCTGTTCCGTATCCATTGTTGTTCATTCCGTATAAATTTCCAGAACTGCGCATTGTGAATACTTGACCAACATTAATACAATGTGAAACAGTTTGATTGTATGATTTGTTGCGGCCGCCAACAACGCCACCTGCAAAATTATATGCTGAAATTAACCCATAATTTATACAGTTGTTTACGTCGGTAGTTCCGTCTATTTGAGCGACAACACCACCTATGCGTTCCATTTTACCATAAACAGTGGCAATGTTTGCACAGCAAGTAATAATTGATTCGCCTTTTGCAATACCACAAATGCCACCGGCATATTGGTATCCGTAAACAAAACCGCTTGCTAAGGTTATGTTTTTAAGAGTAGCGTTATTAATGCCACCAAACAATCCTACATATTGAGCCGCAGAATCCCTATAATAAAGATTATTAATTACAAAACCATTTCCATCATATGTGCCGGAAAATTGTTTGCTGTTGTTGCCAATTGGATTCCAAGGCTTGTTGTTTAAATCCAAATCGGCTGTTTGTTCAAAAAACTTGGTTGCATAGTTCGTTCCTGCATTTACGGTTTTAGCCAAATAAGCAAGTTCTGCTTCTGATGAGATTTTATATGGGTTAGCTTCTGTACCCTCTCCAGAAAAAGTTAAAGATTCTGGTATTGTTCCATCCCATGCCGCCATCAATGATGTGCTAACGAATGTTGCAATTGCTAAAAGTGTAAATCTACGTTTCATAGTGCAATTATTTTATGGTTATTAAAATCTATTTTGTTTTTGTACAATGCAATACGTTTTATTACGTTTGTTACAATTTATTCAATTATACAAATATCCGATGATAAAGTTACTCTATACTACTATATAAAAATGCTTTTGTTGACAAAATGTAGTATTTTGTTTATGAAGATAGCGCGGATTTGTTGGTTATAAACGGTTTTGAAAAAGAAGCGAGAGCGTTGTTAACTTTCCATTGTAACTTGGATAAGTTCATCCCATTGATTCATTATTAAATCATTATCAAATCGTTTTACTTCTTCAATGGCGCCGGCTGATAATTTTTGTCGAAGATGTTCGTCATCAATAAGTAATTGCATTTTCGCGGCCAAATCGTCAATATCGCCATTTTTAGCAAGTAATCCGCTTTGGCCGTTAGTAATAATCTCGTTTATTCCACCTTCGCAGTCGGTGCCAATACATGCGCAACCTTGACTCATTGCTTCAATTAAGCTATTTGGGCAACCTTCGAATCTTGATGCCAGAATAAAGATGCTTTTGGTTCGCAACACTTCAGAAACGTTTTTTTTCCAACCCAACCACAATGCTTGTCCAGTCATATTTTGAAGTTCGCTTGGCAAGTCATTCGTGTTGAAATCCCCCATAATTTCCAATTCCCAATCAGGATTGTGATAGGATATTTTTGCCCAGGCTTTTAATAGTATGTCGATACCTTTGTTGTACCATCTGCTTGTTGGCGCAATGGTTATGATTTTTTTTTGCCTATTGCAATAATCTGTATATGAATTAAATAGTGATGGATTGTAGATTGTCAAACTTTTTTGACTTAAGCCAAAATTTTTGCAGTCGATATTTGTGACAAATACAATTCTATCCGCCGTGGGGTATAAAATTTTACGTAGCAATCGTACAAAACAACATTGCCTGTTTAATGTATTACGCTCAGAAACAATAATCCTCTTTTTTGTTAATAGGTTGGCTATCAGTGTGTAAATATTTGTGTGCGTCAAGAAAGAGATTATCAAATCAGGATTATTTTGTTCTATTTCCTTTTTGATTTTTAAGATTCTTTCAAAAGGACGTATAAATTTTATTTTTTGCTTGGTAGATATTTTATGTATTGAGATGTTGCTGTTGATTAAGAAGGAATCTTTTTTTTGAGAAAAAACAGTAGCAATAACATTATGTTGTTGGCATAGGTGGTTCATTAGTACTGTTGCAATACGTTCCGCACCACCGCCATATAGTTTGTCAATAAAAAATAGAATCTTCATTTTTTTGCGACTTCTTCAATAAGTTTGTCCCAACTTGCAAAAAAAACGTTTTTGTCGAATTGCTTGGCTTTTTCTATTGCACCAGCCGATAAGCGGAAGCGCAGTTGTTCGTCATTAATTAGCATTTGCAGTTTTTCAGCAAGATCATCAACATTTTCACTTTTGACAATTAGTCCGTCAACGCCGTCAGTTATAATTTCTTTCATACTGCCACCACAGTCCGTTCCTATACATACACATCCTTGACTCATGGCTTCTATAAGGCTGTTTGGACAACCTTCGTGTCTTGATGCCAATATGAAAATGCTTTTAGTTCGCAATACATCAACAATGTTGTTATTCCACCCTTTCCACGCTATTCTTTCTTGATTTTGCTGAATAATTATATTGGGAAGGGGCGTTCCATAAATATTTCCATATATTTCCAAATTCCAATTAGGGTTTTGTTTAGCAATTTTTTCCCAAGCACTAATGAGTATGTCAAGGCCTTTTTGATACCAGCGGTTGTCTGGTGCGATTGTTATTATTGTTTTTTGCCTGTTGTTGTATTCGCTGTAAGGTTCAAACATTGCAGGATTATATATGGTAATGCTTTTTTGTGGTAATCCAAAGTCTTTGCAATCATCGGCAGAGACAAAAACAATTTTGTTTGCTAATCGGTATAGTTGTCGGAGTAAGTATTGTTTTCGATAGTTTTTTTTCTTTAATGTAATCCTTTCTGAGACAATGATTTTTTTACGGAATAATAGGTTCGCCAATAATGATCGATTATTGCATTTCATTGTAAAAGAAATGATAATGTCAGGATTGACACGTAAAATGCTGTTTGCCATTTTAGCAAACCAAAGGTATCTGTGACCACCTTTTATCCGACATTTAATGCTGTTGTCGATTATGTGTACCCGACTATCAATTGGATAGGATGAGTATTTTAAGTCAGATATAGCTACGTATGTATCGTGTTTCTCACAGAAGTGGTTCAATAGAATAGAAGCTACGCGTTCTGCACCGCCGCCGTATAATTTGTTAATGAAAAAGAGAATTTTCATTGATTTTGGACTTTAGTGATTACATCTTCTATTATCCAGTCACAGATGTTGATATTCTGACATTTGTGCCATTGAATGTCATTGGTCCAATATCCGGTGTGACCTTTGTTCTTATTGTCGCGACAGTAACTGATTTCTGTTATTACCCAATCTCCGTTTGTGTTGTGTAGGAAATCAAAAGCAACACTTTGCATGTGCAATTTTTGGCATGTTTCAAATGCTATTTTAATACATTCTTCATCAATTTGATCTTTATCATAAATTAGTTTCCCGCTGCCAGAAGCACGGAAATCGTTTTCCCGATTCATCCTCTTTGCTGCAATTGCCTTGTTTTCCACCACATAAACACGAACGTCTGAATCGTTATTTGGTATGAAATCTTGAAAATATGCGTATCCATATTCTTTCGGATGGTATTTATAATATTCAATGGGACTAATATGAAATAACCACATTTTGATTAATCCCAAAAGACTTCTAAAAGAAACTTGTCCTCGTTTGTATTTGACATACTGTTCTTTTATATGTTCAAAATATCGTAAAGTTTTAATGCCTTTGCCGAATGCAATGTTTATAATACGTTTTGCTTGACTATGTGTTTTGATTAATAGTACGTTTGATGAACTAGCGCCACATCTCAATTTGAATACTTTGGGAAATGTCGTTTGCTTAATCCATTCAAGAGCTTTTTGGCGTGTATAGAAAATGTAAGTGGGCACAATCGGAGCGCCAACGGCTTCGAGTAGATATTTTTGTCCCACTTTGTCATCATAGTGCCAACATGATTCAAAACTGGGATATGTGATTTTCCCCAATTTTTTTTCAATTACATGTATAAGATTTTTAGCGAATAAACAATCTTTATATTGATGAAAATGATGATGCCACATGAAGGCGTCGCAATCGGACACTTGCTCTAGAATGTTGTTGGCATATGCGTCAACAATTTTGTACTGGATATTGTTCTTTTGACAATATGCAATCCAATATTCGCTATAAGAGTTGGGGCGGTGGTGTATTGCTATTTTCATATCATATTTATATCGTGACTGTCGTTTCTGTTTTGTCGTTATAAAACGCATATAATATTAATGGATACGAACAAAGTATTGATGAGTATACAAAGCGAGTTTCGCCACCAGTTATCAAACACATTATTATCACGATATTTGATAAAACAAGTATGTATGGTAAATATGAGCGTAAGTCATTTCTCTTTTTCCGAATTGTTAGGCATAGCGATACAAGAATCAGTATTAAAGCTTCAGCTATGTCCAATAATAAATGTTTCAAACGCGAATTTTGAAGAAACGACACATATTTATCCATTATGATGGAAACCCATTGTGGACCAGAGTACTCAACTTCTATAATTTTATTAAGCCAGAAGTCTTTTTTTATATTCCAAATTACGGAAGTGACATTTATATAGCTTTTAATAGCCAAAATAGGATTTTCATAAACCATATTTATCCAGGTTTTTAATACTTCTCCGTAATTGTGGGCAACATACGATCTGTTGTATCCATTGCATTCCTTTTTGATTTTATTAAAACCGTATTTGTTGTAATATTTTTCCCAATTTTCAATTTTATTGATTTTGTTAATTATCTCAATATTCTCAGACGAAACATTCCCCCCATTATTGTAGATATATGATATTTGGTTGAGTGGAATGCCAAGGATTTCTGAAGGATCCCCGATTTTTCCAATGTCTAATACAAAACAAATAGGAATGATTGCAATTTTTGAAATAATGAATACGGTACTTAAGATAGACAAAAAAATCCTGTTTTTTTTATAAAAGAATAATAAAGGGATAATTATCAGAATGAAATTGGCAATGCCATTATGCCTGAAAAAAACAATGCCAAAACAAATAAGGCAGAATACTATTTTGTTTCGAAGATTTTCGAGCCATTCTCCTTTTGTTATGATTATTTCAATCAAAAATACTGTGCCTAACATTAAACAATATGAAAATGGGACGTCTTTCAATGGTTTCGTCGCCATCTTTAAAAATATCGGATTGATTATTATGAATGTTAATAGCGCAATAGTTTGAGTTCTATTCAAAAAGTATTTCCTGCAGAAGTAGCAAAAATATAGCAAGGCAAGTGTAATGAACACACATTGGAATATGGCGCACGATGTGTAACTCTGCCAAAATAATGTCGGAATCTTGAAAAAGATGAATGTGTGAAACAATGGATGCCAGTCGCTATATGTGTTTGTTGTTGCTTGATGATATTGGTTTAATGCATCACGGCTCATAGATGTTGGATAGTTCCAAGTAATAGAGATTGTACAAGCAACGACTATTATCAATGTATAAATAATGAATTCTAGTTTATTTAAGTCGCCGCCTTTGGTAAGATGAATATGGTTGGATTTCTTGAAAATAAACTTTAACGCCGTAAATGATGTTGCTGCGATAATAGGAAATATGTATTCACAATACGGGTTATTATGTGTTGTGAAAATAATATTTGCTGTTATGTAGACTGTCAGTAGTAAACACAAAACATTATCTAATGTGAAAATCTTTGATAGTCGGTTGTTATTCGTGCTGCTCATGATAATTCTGTTCTGTGTTTATGTCCCAAATTTTTCTTTTGTCATGTATGCAGTTTGTAATACATCTTGTTGCTTCAATGGCGGTCATCATGCTATGGTCCATATTGTTATATCGATGTTGTCCGTTGCGCCCAATGCAGTATAAATTGTCGATATTGTTGAGGTATTCTGACAGTTTGCTAATTTGTTTATAAGTTCCCCAATATGCGGGGTAAGCCTTTTTGACTCTTTCTAAATGAAAGTCTAATATATCTTCTGACGATTTAATCAGATTGAGTTTAATCATTTCTTGTGTGGCAAAATAAGAGAAATCATTGTCCGTCATATTCCATATTTTATCGCTTTCGCTTACAAAATATTCAAGACCAAGCCAAATTGTATTTTGGCTGTCTTTAACTAAAAAAGGACTCCAGTTGTTGAATATTTGTAGTCGTCCCATTTTTATGTTTTGGTCATTTATGTAAATCCAACAATCATTAGTATTGCCAATGTTTGACTTTTGTAGTTCTCGTTTCTTTACAAGAACCCCCAAAGTCATAAAATCACGATACGGAAGTCCTGCTGCAAATTCCACCAGTTCGTTGGGGACATTGTTTATTCCTTTAATTAAGTCTTTTAGTGGCATTGAAGACAAAAAATAGTCACCTTTAATTTGTGTCTCGGAACCATTTTTTTGATATGTCAGACTTTCTATTCTCCTATTATTTTGTTGTAATCTTGAGACTTTGGCATTCATAATTATAGAACCGCCCATTTTAACAATTTTGTCAGCGGTTTTCTCCCATAGTTGTCCTGGACCGAATTTTGGATATTTGAATTGTCTGATAAGCGAAGATTCCCGTTCTTTTGCTTTTTTGTAAAAAAAACAGTCTTTCAATAATTTCGGAATTGACAGTCCTTTTATCCGTTGTGCCCCCCACGAAGCGTCAATATCACGAGGGTGACACCCCCAGACCTTTTCAGTATAATGTTCAAAAAACAACGAGTACAGGCATCGTCCAAATCTGTTTATATAAAACTGCTCAAGAGTCGTTTCGTCATTTTTCCAAAGTACTGAACATATATAGCTTAATAGGACTTTAATAGTAGTTACAAATCCCAAATTGGTTATTGTACTCCACTTGATTGATATTGGGTAATCGTAAAGTTTTGATTCAAATAAAATTCTTGAATGTCTTTGCCTTAGTAGCATCACCTCATCGGTATGGTTTGAATGTGAGGCAATCGGTGTTTCTCCATCAATTTTTAATGGCAGCATTTTCTCCCACCAATCATTGATTTCTTTCGATTTTGAGAAAAATCTGTGCCCTCCGATGTCCATACGATTCCCTTTGTGGTTTACAGTTCTCGACAATCCACCGATACAATTTGATTCTTCAATTATAACAACTTCAATGTCAGGCGTTTTTGTTAGTAATTCGAACGCGGCTGTTAATCCGGCAGGCCCAGCTCCAATTATTATCGCTTTTTTCTTCACCATAAATGAAATGTTGTCAAATACAAATTCGCGTTTTTGTTGTCAATAAAAATAGTGATTTCTTATTTAGAACCTTGTTATTCTTCTAACAATAGACCTTGTCGTGTGTTGCCATATTTTTATGATTATCATGCGCTCATTTTTAATGGAACCCAAAAATCCAAAATATGCGACCCAACAAACAGTTATTGATGCTAATTGTAAAATGATGGTTTCGCAGACAGAAGATAAAGAGTATGATATTACCGTCATTATCCCGCAACCGATTAGTTCTGGCAGTATATTCCCTATGATTTTGAATGGTGACAAATGGATTAGTATTTTGATTGTCACTAAGTGCAATGATAGCAACCATAGTTTTGTTAGAGCTCTAGCCGTAAACATCGTTTGAAGCCCGTATCTCGATGAGATTATTATAGTTGGAATTGTAACAATAGCAAATAGTGTTGAAAGAATAACAGGAATATGTGGTTTGTTAATAGCAACATATACATTACCACAAACTCTATTAATTGAGAGACTAAAAGTGTGAATCAAACCCCAAATTCCGATTAGAGGTGCTGCTTCTGCCCATTGTGGTCCTAAATATAATCTTGTGATTAAATCGCTGTATAAGAAAATTGTGAAACCGATTGGTAAAATCATAATGCTTAAATACTTCTGCATTTTAAGCAATGTTTGGCATAGTTGAGGAATGTTGTTTTGCTGTTTTGAATATGTGGGTAATAGAATCGGGATAAAACTTTTCGATACTATTTTTAACATATTGGTTGACATGTTGATTGATGTTTTGTAGATACCCAGTGAGTGCTGATTGAATTTTCTGCCTACTATAAAAATGTCCAAATAATTGTTGGCCCAACTCAAAATGTGGTCGATAATTATCCAAAAGCAAAAACCAATCATTTTTTTTAGTCGTTGGAAGCTGTAGTAAAATGATGGTCTCCAATCTGAATAGAAAGTAAGTATGATGGCTGCAGATACTCCTTGAATCAAATTGCTGATTATCAGCGCCCAATAACTTCTCAACCAAATGGCGAGAGGAATGGTAATGAAGAACGTGATGATTAATCCTATCATCCTGACAATGAAAGGAATGCGAAAGTTTAGGCTCCGCTTATAGATGGCGTTTTGAATACTCGAGAATGCAGCAATGGGGATGGCGGCGCAGGCTACGGCAATGGCGGTTTCGAGACCGGGGCTGCCGACAATGCGAGCAATAGGGTAGCGGAAAGCGATGATTATTCCCCAGATTATTAGGCTCATCACTAAGTTCGACCAGAAGGCGACGTTTATGCTTTTGTCGCGGTCGTCGTCATCGGAGAAATCGTGCTGGATGATGTATTTCTGGAATCCTGCATCAGTAAAGAGTTCTGCAAACGAAATGATAATCGTGGTTGTAGCCACGGCGCCATAGGCTTCGGGCGTGAGCAGGCGCGCCAGAATCATCGTAGAGATGGGCGAGACCAGCTTTGATGCTATCTCCGTCAGGGCCGACCATTTGGTAGCTGTTACAACTTTCGATTCCAAACTGTTCATACCGCAAAAATATTCTAAAAACGCGGAAGTTGGAAGGCCGATATTGTTAGCAACCCGGTTAATTTCTATTTGTTGGGCGCGGTTTGCGGCTATCGACATTTTTGGATATTTGCCGCAATCGAAAAACGGTATGATTTTGAAAAAGTTGCTTTTAATATTGGCTTGCCTGTCGGCGATGAGTGTCGCAACAGCGCAAGAGCCTGATGATGAATTTGTTGCCGATGAGCAGGACGAAGAAGGCATCGGTCCTGATGAGCAGCAGATTCCTAATTTCCTGCCTGAGGCCATCGACACGGTTGACACCGACGACAAGTTTGTGAAGATTGTGCTCTACAACAACAAAACGTGGGACTATGTGGATATGGGCCGTCCCGTGATTAATGATACCGATATGGACACGCTCTTCTGGAACAACAATATCCACTCGTATAAAGAAGTGTCATTGAACGATTTACCTGACGAGATTGATTTGATGCTGGTCGATTCAACGCACGCTTTTTGTGCGCCCATTACTGGCCGAATCACATCGCGCTATAGTTTCCGCAAAGGCCGAAACCACAACGGCACCGACATCAAACTTGAGGTTGGCGACCCTGTGCGCGCCGCTTTCGACGGCAAGGTGCGCGTGTCGGAATACACCAAGCGCACGGGTGGATACGGCAACCTGATTGTGCTGCGTCACGCCAACGGACTTGAGACTTACTACGCCCACCTTTCGGCGCGGAATGTGCAGGTTGGCGAGATTGTGAAGGCGGGTGAGGTTATCGGCAAAGGCGGCAACACTGGCCGCAGCACGGGCTCACACTTGCATTTCGAGGTGCGCTATCACGGCCAATCGTTTGACCCTGAACGACTTGTCGATTTTCAGACGGGCGCTTTGCGCGACACTCTCTACACCATCAAGAAGCACTATTTCAGCATCTACTCGCACTACGGGCTCACTGACGAACAGTCGCTTGCTGAGTCGCAGCACAAAACCTACAAAATCAAATCGGGCGACACGTTGAGCGGAATTGCGCACAAGAACGGCACCACCGTCAGCATCTTGTGTAAACTCAACGGCATTAAGCCGACAACCGTGCTGCGTGTTGGGCGGACGATTTTTGTGAGATAAAGCGATAGATTTTGGCAATAGGCTATTGTGAGCATATGCCAAAATCTGGTGAATGCAATTTGTTATGAGCCTTTGTTAAAAACTTGACATCTTGTTAATTTTCTGTTAGCACTACCGCCGCCGTGTCTGCCGCAAAAACAGAATCTCTTTATATGTTTGTCTGCAAAATATTTTAATTATGGAAACAGAAAAAGTAAAAGTCTTGATAATTGGTTCAGGACCAGCGGGTTATACGGCGGCAATCTATGCTTCGCGCGCCAATCTGTCGCCAGTTTTGGTACAAGGATTGCAGGCTGGCGGTCAACTGACGCAAACAACTGAAATTGAGAATTTTCCAGGCTATCCGAATGGTGTTGACGGCAATCAGATGATGGAGGAATTCCGTCAGCAGGCCGAGCGTTTGGGCACCGACATCCGGTTTGGCACGGTCACAAAAGTTGATTTTGCCGATGGCCGCCATTTGGTTACTGTCGATGATGAGAAACTGATTGATGCCGAGGCTGTTATAATCGCCACAGGGGCAACGGCCAAATATCTTGGACTGCCGTCAGAGGAGAAATATCGCGGAAGCGGCGTGTCTGCTTGCGCCACGTGCGACGGCTTTTTCTACCGCAAGAAAGATGTTGCGGTGGTTGGCGGTGGCGATACTGCCTGCGAGGAGGCCACCTATCTGGCTCACCTTTGCAACAAGGTATATATGATTGTGCGCAAAAACTTTCTGCGTGCGTCGAAGGCGATGCAGGAGCGCGTGATGAACACGCCGAATATCGAAATCTTGTTCGAACACAATACTTTAGATTTGTTTGGCGATGGCGTTGTTGAGGGAGCCAATCTGGTTTACCGTCAGGGAACGCCCGACGAGGAGCGCCGCCAGATTAAGATTGACGGATTCTTCCTTGCCATCGGCCACCACCCGAATAGTGCTGTTTTTCAGCCGTTTGTGAAGACCGACGAAGACGGCTACATTATCACGGAGCCGAACTCGTCGCGCACCAACGTACCTGGCGTTTTCGCTTGCGGCGACGTGATGGACCGCACCTACCGTCAGGCCATTGTTGCCGCTGGTTCGGGCTGCAAGGCCGCACTCGATGCCGAGCGCTATTTGCTTAGCAGAGGGTAATGGGGAGTGTGTAGAGTGTAAAGTGTAAAGAGTAAGGTGTAAAGGGTAGCGAGTAAAGGGGGATGAGGCAAAAGATTAGCGTTCACAACCTTCTCAACAGAGAAGCCCCCGATAGTCATAGAATAACCCTAAACTTTAAACCAAAACTTATAACTTGTTAACTTTCAACTTATAACTAACTTATGATATACCATTTCGATTGTTATTGCCCGACAGAATGGGGGCAGCGTTTGGTGGTCACAGGCTCGTCGAAAGAGTTGGGAATGTGGGATTTAGACAATTCGCTGCCGCTCGAGTGCTGCGATTTGAACCGCTGGCGGGCGACCATCGAATGTGAGTGCACCGAAACAGTTTATTATAAGTATGTTGTTGTGGATGAGCAGAATAAACAGCACACAATGGAAGTGGGCCGAGTGCGTGTTCTGCCCGATGCGCCGCTAGGTGCCGCCGCGAACCACTGCATTGACACTTGGCAGGAGTTACCGAAGGAGCAGGCCGCCTATTTGAGTTCGGCCTTCACGAGCGTGCTTTTCCCCGCCAACAGTCGTTTCGCTGACAAGCCGCAACGCAAGCGCCTTTCAGGTCGCCAACTCGAACTGACGTGCTGCGTGCCAATGCTCAAACCAACGCAATATATCTGTCTGACAGGCAATTGCGACCAGTTGGGCAACTGGCAGACAATGTTGCAGATGTCGGTGGGTCGATATGCGACGTGGCATATCAGACTGTCGATGAGCGATTTACCTTCAGAGTTTGAATATAAATATGTTATCAAAGACACTGCCGACGACACATTCGTGTATTGGCAGCCAGGAGCAAACCACAGATTTGTAGATACATACACGCAGTCGCCAGCGCTTTTCCGCATCGATGATGGGGTGATGCTGCTTGCCACCGATAAGGTTCGTTTTGCGGGCGTCAACGTGCCAGTTTTCTCGCTGCGGACGGCCGACAGTTGTGGCGTGGGCGATTTCAGCGACTTGAAAAAACTCATCGATTGGGCGGCACGAGTTGGACTGAAGATGATTCAGATTCTGCCCATAAACGACACAATATCAACCTATTCGTTCCTTGATTCGTACCCATACAACGCCATTTCGGTGTTCGCGCTCAATCCGCTTTTTATCGATATTTTTAAAATCGGCAAACTTGCAGATAATAAGCAGCAAAAGCAGTTCGAAGATGCGGCGCGCAAACTGAATGCCACGCCCGATGTCGATTACGAAAAGGTTATCCGCTTGAAACTCGATTATTGCCGTGCAGTGTTTGGGCAGAATATGTCGGTGATTGTTGAAAGTGATGATTTTAAGCATTTTATAAAACAGAACGCATCGTGGCTTGAGCCCTATGCGGCGTTCAGTGCGTTGCGCGATAGGCACCACACTGGCGATTTCAACTGTTGGGGCAAATTTGCGACGTATTCGGAGCGTGAAGTGCGCGAGATGTTCAAGTCCGATTCGCCATACTATGCCGACGTAACTTTCTGGTGCTATGTGCAATACGAACTTGACCGCCAGTTGCGTGAGGCTACCGCGCACGCCCGCAAGTGTGGCATAATTCTGAAAGGCGATTTGCCGATTGGCATTAGCCGTTGCAGCGTTGACGCGTGGTGCGCCCCCGAACTCTATAACTTTGACGGTCAGGCAGGTGCGCCGCCCGATTTCTTCTCGGAGAATGGCCAGAATTGGGGCTTTCCCACCTACAATTGGGAGCGGATGGCGCAAGATGGCTACGCTTGGTGGCGGCGGCGCTTGGCAAAGATGAACAGTTATTTCGACGCCTACCGAATCGACCACATTCTCGGTTTTTTCCGCATTTGGGAAATCCCGACAACCGCTGTACACGGCATTTTGGGGCATTTCAACCCGTCGCTGCCGCTGACGGAGGCTGAACTGTTTGAGCGTGGCATTGTAATCGATTATGTCAAAGCCTGCATTCCCACAACCGATGCCGAAGCAATCGATAAACTATTTGGAAATCAGGCTGAAAAGGTAAAGAAAACTTATCTCGACCTTCAACCTGACGGCCTTTTCAGACTGAAACCTGAATATGCCACCCAACGGCTGATTTACAACAAGATAGTAGGTACGAGCGACCCCGATTCGCTTTCGAAGCCAAAACGCCAACTGCTCAATGGTCTGCTCACTGTGGCCGCCGATGTGCTGCTGCTCAAAGACGAGGCTACGGGCGGCTACCACCTGCGTATCGATTTGCAGAAAACGTCGTCGTACGCGCGGCTGCCGAAGACAACCAAAACGTTGATTGACAGCGTTTACGAGGATTATTTCTACCACCGTCACGATGCGTTTTGGCGCCGTGAGGCCGAAGTGAAACTGTCGGCGCTGCTCAAAGCGAGCGATATGCTGGTCTGCGGCGAGGACTTGGGAATGATTCCGAACTGCGTGAAGCCCGTGATGGACGAGTTGGGCATATTGAGCCTTGAGATACAGCGGATGCCGAAGACTTTTACCGAATTTGTTGATTTGCAGACAATTCCATACACGTCGGTTTGCGCAACGTCAACCCACGACATTTCAACCATTCGTGGCTGGTGGGAGGAGAATGCCGAATCGACGCAGCGCTACTTCAGCAACTGGCTGAAACAGAAAGGCAAAGCGCCTGCGGCGGCCAGTGTCGATATTTGTAAAATGATAATCGACAGCCATTTGCAATCGCCTGCAATGTGCGTGATGATTCCCATTCAGGATTACTTCGCGCTGACCCCCGATTTCCGTGTGAAAAATCCTGAACAAGAGCGAATTAACGTGCCCGCCAATCCGCGCAACTATTGGAAATACCGTATGCACGTGCCGATTGAAACACTGCTCAAATCGCGGAAGTTCAATGGTGGTATCAGCAATATGCTCAAAGCGTCGGGTAGAAGTGTAAATAATTGAGTGATATTGAAATACGATAGAATAGTAGATGGCGACGAAATTCAAAATATATGTAATCAGACCAGTGCGCGATTCCATTGTATATGGGTTGCTTTGGTCGGTCATTATGCTCAGCAAGTTCATGCCGCGCAAGTTATTGCTGGCTTGGCATGGGTTCGCCGCTCGCCAACTATACTTACTTATGACAAAGACTCGACGGGTGATTGAGCACAATCTTGAGTTTGTTTTCGGATCCGAAAAACAGGCTGGCGATTACAAACGGTTTGGGCAGCAGGTTTACGATTCGTTGGCTAAAACGTTCACCGATTACGCCATATTAAGCAAGAAGAAGACTCGTGAGCAATTTTCTAAATATTTCAAAATCAATGGTGAAGAGTATTTGCAAAAAGCATATAACGAGGGCCGTGGCGTAATTTGCCTTGTGCCGCATACGCATGGCTGGGAGTTTTCAGCCATTTTGCCGCCCATTTTGGGATATAAGACAACAGGCGTGAGCAGTCCAATCAAAAACAAGGCTCTCGACCACATGATGGTTAATTTGCGCGAGTCGCGCGGGATGCGCGATGTGGAGCGCTATCGTTGTTACGATACTTTGGTTGACACGCTGAAAAGCGGCGAATGCCTGATAATGATGATTGACCACGACAGCAAAAGCATAAAAGGTGAGTTTTTGCAATTCCTTGGACACCAGGCATATACGCCGATTGGCTGTGCCAGGTTGGTTATTGACACAGGTGCGGCTGTGGTGCCGATGTATACTGTTCGCGACAATGAAACAGACACTTACACTTTTGAAATCTTGCCCGAAGTTCCGTTTGTTACTAAGTCCGACACAACAGAGACAATTAGGTACAATACGCAGATTTACAACCATATAATAGAGGCTATAATACATAAATATCCACAACAATGGGTTTGGATGCAGGAACGGTGGAAGACTACGCCAGAGTCACTAAAAGAGTATCTTGAACATAAACAATTGAAACAGAAATAAAAACATAATCTTATGGCAATAAAATTCTCATACGAAAAGACAGTTGGGGAAATTGAATCGATAGTTGACGACATCGAAAACAACCGTATGGACATTGACCAATTGGCCGACGCTGTTGTCCGTGTTTCTGACCTACTGAAAAAGTGTAAACAGAAACTGGCAGACACAAAGAGTGTTATTGATAATTTGAATGAGGATAATTCGGCTAAAGATTGATGTTGCGACTCAAGAGCCACAAATGTGCCTGTTAAAAATGATTGTGTTAACTTGCATATTTGGTTATTAAGCCGATTTGCAAGAGAGGGGGTGTTATCCCTTAAAACCGAGTAGACTGAATAGCTTTTTATTTCTAAGGTAGTAATCAATCACAATGCTGCCGTTGTAGCATTCGTCATGTTTTTCGGTTTTGCGTGACAGTTGCAATGCTTCCCTTTTGATGCGAAGGGTGCCGATTGCTTTATAAAAAGCGGTGTGCGCACGAAGGACAGCCCAAAAGAACCCGAACTGTAGTTTGGTCAAATAGAGTCCTGTTGACAGTCCGTCGAGAATCATGCGGATAATGAGTGTTCGGTGGAATCCTTTGTCCGGAAGATTCTTATAGAGCATGAAAAGATTGTTGCGGTAGTTGAGGAATAGTTTGCGGGGATTGTTGTTTGGCAGTGTTCCGCCGCCAACATGGTAAACCACCGATTGTGGCACAATGGCAATGCGGTATCCCATGTTTTTCAGCCGCCAGCAAAGGTCAATTTCTTCCATGTGGGCAAAGAAGTCGCTGTCGAGTCCACCGGCTTCAGCATACAGTTTGCTTCTGACAAACAGACAAGCGCCTGTGGCCCAGAACACATCGCGGGTGTCGTCATATTGGCCATTGTCGCGCTCGATGCTGCCCAAAATGCGCCCGCGGCAGAACGGGTATCCGTATTTGTCGATGAATCCGCCCGAAGCACCGGCATACTCAAAATCAGTCTTGTTGCTGTATGCGAGCAGTTTTGGCGCGCAAGCGGCCACATCGGGGTTGGCGTCCATATAATTTGTAAGCGGTTCAAGCCAGCCCGCTGTTACTTCGACATCAGAATTGAGCAGTACAAAATATTCAGCGTCAATAGCTTCAAGAGCCTTGTTGTAGCCGCCGGCAAATCCGTAATTGCGGTCGAAGCAGAGTAGATTGACTGTCGGGAATTGCTCGCGCAGAAAGTCGATGCTGCCGTCAGTTGAGCCATTGTCGGCCACCCACACATCGGCCCCGACTGAGAACTCAACCACCGACGGAAGAAACTTCTCAAGGAAGCCCTTACCGTTCCAATTCAATATTACAACAGCTGTTTTTGACATAGTCAGGTAGTTATTGCCAGACAAAAATAAGAAAAATGGGATAGAAGCCGATAGTTAGTGTGGCGATAATAATTTCGAGTAATTGGCAGCTATTGTTTGCGGAAATGAGTGATAGCTTCGCCGGTTTTTTAAATTTGCACTGATTATCATTCGAATTGTAATGAAAGAAAAAATACGCAGTTTTGCTGTACCATTTTGTTGGATAGCAGTATGTTATGTAGCGGCTGTGGTTGCCGTGCGCATAGTCGATACCATTGTGATTTTGTCGGCTGGCAATGCCACATTTGCCATATTTTTCTGGGCGGTGCTGCACAATGCGGTTTCGTGCGGTGTCGCGCTTTCTGGCATGCTTGCGCTGTACGCCGTGCTTTTTGTGGCATACCGGCGCTGCGCTGTGCCTGTGGTTTCTGTGGTGGCCGGAATTCTTGCTTTGACCGAAATAGGACTCGATTTTTTCGCCGCAAAAAGCGGTGTGCTTTTAGGCGATGAGATTCTCTTGCGGCCGTTGGGCGAGATGGTTAACACAGTCAAGGCGTCGGTTGGAAATATGCTTTGGGTGTATCTGCTTGTGGCTGTTTTGTTTATAGCTGTTGCACCGTTGCTGGTAAAACGAATCAGCCGTTGCCGGATGCCGTTGCTAGTAACGCTTGTTGTGGCGATGTTTTTGCTCTTGTCGATTCTGGCGGTAGGCAAGTTGCCGCGTGTTGAACGGAAGTCCGACAACCCGTCGGTTCAGAACTTTATCACCAACAAAAGCTTGTATCTGCTTCGCAGCTGCGCGTTCTACAGCTTCAACCGTCACGAAGCACCGATTGATTTGACGGCCAATATAGCTATCGATACAACTTTGTTGCAAGCGTTTCTGGCTGAGTATCCCGAACGTCAGATTGAAGATGTGACCTATCCGCTTGAGCGTAAGCCTGTTGAAACAGAAAACACTTTGTCGGCGTTTTTTGCAGCCGACAGCGCAGCGCCCAATGTGGTGTTTGTTGTTGTTGAGTCGCTGGGGCGCGATTGGTCGGGACCGAATGCAATTGGTGTCAGCTTCACACCGTTTCTCGATTCGCTGGCCCGCCACAGTCTTTACTGGCGTAACTGCCTGTCTACCACCAAGCGCAGTTCGGGTGTGGTTCCGGCTTTCACGGGTTCGGTGCCGCATGGGCCGCGCGGTTTTCAGTTTGGCAATATGCCCAACCACAACAGCATTATATCTGTCTTGAAAAACTCCGGCTATCAAACAAATGCATTTTATGCCAGCGATTTCGCTTTCGATTGTGTTATGGAATATCTTGTGGCACAGCACGTTGATTACATGTCGACAGATTTTCACGATGAATACCGCGACCGTAAAGGAAAATCGTGGGGAACATACTGGGGATATTACGATGAGTTTTTATTCAGCCGTAGTTTGGAAGTTATTGATGAACAGGCTCGTAAGCCGATGTTCAATCTTTATGTTACCATATCGTCGCACGACGATTTGTACGATAACAATCCGCATTTCGACGCAATCATGGCTGCGACCGACTCAGTGATAAACCGCCAGCCCCAGTCAGAGCAGTCGTGGTTTCGCAGCAATTCGAGCCGGATAGCTTCGGTTGTGTATGCTGATTTTGCCTTGTCGAAATTGTTTGAACTATATCGGCAACGTTCTGATTTTCAGAATACAATATTTGTCATTACCGGCGACCATTCGGCAGGAGTCGGTTCGAAAAACCGTTTGAGTTTTTACCATGTTCCGCTGATTATCTATTCGCCACTGTTGACGCGCACGGCCGATTTTCCGGCAGTTGTGACGCACCTTGATGTGGTGCCGTCGGTACTGGCGTTGTTGCATAACAATTATGGCGTTTCAGTGCCCGAAACCGAGAGTTGGGCGGGGCGCGGACTCGACACTTGCCGCCATTTCCGCAGTAACTGCCGTTATATGCCAATGGATTACGCCCACGACATTGGTGAGATTCTTTACGATAAATATTTCTATTTCAGAGAGAAAGATGCTGTTTATGAAATCGATTCATGTCTGGATTTCACAATGTGCAGCGATGAGCATGTGCGGGCGGCGATTATCGGGAAACTTGATATGTTCAAACAAGTGAATAATTATATCTATTTGAATAACAAACTGATTAGCACGTCGATTTATGACCGTGGCAATTATGCAAATCTGTCGGTTGACACTGTCGCGCCGGCCGAATGTCACGCTCTGCCTGAGTCGCCAAGCAAGATGCGGTCGAAAAAATATCCGCTTTTGAGTGGCAAGCAGATTGTGCTTCCAAGGTCGGCAACTCGGTTGCGGGTTGTTTTCACAGCCGATATCTGCATTGAAGGCAACACCGGCAAAGACAAGCAGATGAAATTGTGTTTTGAGTGCGGCGGCCGCAACAAGCAGGTTTTTGGCGAGCACATTACCAATTTTTTGGTTGAAGAGAAAATTGAATCGGGTGAGTGGTACAAGTTGCAGATTTCGAAGGAGTTTGACGTGAGCCAGCAATCGGTGGCCGATGTTTCGGTTTATGTTAAAACCCCAGTCGACGATTGGCACTATACCGATAATAATGTGCTCAAACTTAAGAACATAAAGATTTCGTTCGACGGCAAATAGTCATTTTGGTGAGTCTGCTAATCGCTCAGCTTAGCGATATTGACAAACAGATTGTCGTACAGCATGGTTGCCCTTTTTGAGTTCCAAAGGTAGATTTTCAGGCGGTCGCCGTTAGTTGGCTCGGAAAAGTTTATCGTCGATTTAAAACTGAAAGTTTCCTTGGCGCCTGTATTTAGTGTTGAATCGATATTTATGCAGTAGTAGTAAGGCTCGGCGCCGTTTTTCTCGATAGCAAGTTTTGGTAGAGTGGCCGTAGTGTCGAGGCTTTGAAGGTCGAACCGGATTTCAACCTTCATTCGTTTTATATCATTCTCGAAATTGATGTTGGGGCAGATACCAGCGTACTCTCGGTTGCTGTCGATGCGCAGACAATTATTCCCGTCGATATTAACAATCTCATTTTCAAAATATTTCGAACTTGTGTTGTCGAAATCAACGTTTATCAGGCACAGATTGTCCTGCGTGGTGTTCTTTTTCAGATAGTCGTTGTTGGTGGCATATTCGCTTATTGCCTGATATTTAATCAGATTCGTTTGCATTGAATCTAAAAGCGCCTGATTCTCAATTTGGCTCAATTCCAAATTATCTGTTACAACAAAAAGGCGGTTGTGGCTCAAGTAGAGTGTGTCGGCAATGAAATCGGCCACGTCGCGGTTGTTCAGCATAAACGCCATTCTTTTGCGGCAGTTGAAGGCTGTCGATGTATCGATGCTTGTTCCAAGCCAATGGCAATATGACGCAATGTTATAGTTGTAATTGCTTGATAGAAACGCGTTTGTGGTGGGCGTGATGTCGAGGTGCGAAGCCACACCATTCATTGTCCGGCCGCCTTTCAGCAGTGGCGAGTAAACGATTAGCGGAACGTGATATTTTGAAATTGATGGCAGTTTTTTAGCCATACACCCAATCCGGTGGTCGCCGGTAATGACGAAAATGGTGTTCTCAAAGCCTGGGCGCGTTTTATAAAACTCGAAAAGACGCTTCACGCAGTCGTCGAGATACTTGAAGCAGGCAAAGGCTTCGAGGTTGTTGTCGATGATTTTCCGCTCTGCGCCAGTCACGTTTGCAGCCATTTGTTCCACTTGCGTGATGTATTTTTCAATGCCGATAAAGTTGTAAGGCTCGTGAGTTGATAATGTTAGATAAATGTCGGCAAATGGCTGAGCGCCAGTATCTTTCTTGTGGCTAATCGCCAGGTCGAACAGCTCTCGGTCGTCGATGCCCCAACGGTGCATTTCTTTCAGAATCTTCGACCTTTCGGTTTCCGCAGTGTCGGGTTTCGCTTCCAAAATAAAGTTTATGTTGCTGTTTTTCAGGAATTTGTCTTGTCCGTCGAACGATGCGCAGCCGCCATAAAAGAACGATGTGCAGTATCCGTTGTCCGACATATCTTTCAGAATGGTGTTGTGGTCGGGGATGGGCCGCCACATATTGGCAAAGCCGCTCTTGCCTTGCGGTGCCGACGCGAAGATTGCCGGCAGAACGCCAAAGGTGCGCTCGGTTGTCGAAAGGCAGTTGCGCCAGTAAAGTCCGTTGGCGGCAAGGCTGTCGATGAACGGCGTGAACGAGACGCTCGGGTGGTTGACACCGGTGAGTTTCTGCCCGAAACTTTCAATTATTAGGAACACAAAGTTGGGTAGGTTGCCGTCGGTTGTTTTGTTGAAGAACGGCCCGATGACGTCACTGTCGTCAGCTTTCCGCCAAAACGGGTAGCGTGTGTCGGGATATTCATTTTCGGGGAAAAGCGCTTGGTAGTGCCTTGCCGCTTCGGCAATGTCGGTGTCAACAGCGTTGTCGTCGCTTTGCAGATAGTCCGACAATTTTATGTATGTGTACGATAGTTGGTTAACTGCCAGATAAAAATCGGCGTGCTGCTTGTAACCGGTTTCTTTTCGAACCCGTTTCTGATAGTCGAATCGGAACGCACCGTATGCGGCAAACAATATGCAAATTATTGAAACAGTTATGTTTACATTTAAATCCCGAGTAGCTGTCATTAGTCCGGCAACGGCGAGAATCGGTAATGTAACGCACAATATTGTTGCCAGCGAAACCGATGTTGAAGAGAGCACAATATTTACCACTTCGTTGGCAGAATAGGCGAAAAGCACGTGGTCGAGCGGCCGCGACATTGAGCAGAAATACTCCACCAGAAAGCACGTCAGCAGGGCATAGATGATTATCAGCGTGTTTGCAGTCACTCGTGCCGATTTTGCTGACAGACAGTGAATTGCCACAAACGGAATCAGGGCTGCAATCGCAACAGAGCCAGTCAGAATGGCGTCGAATTTAAGTCCGGACATTATTGTCCAGAATTTCGTCCATTCAATATCCATTCGGCAGACGGCAATTACGAAAAATGTCAGCCGCAGCGTGACCAGAACGCCCAAAAACGTCAGGCAGGTCTTTGCAAAATCGCAAACAGCAGTTTTTATCTTGTTTGAAATGAACGAATTGTACTTGGCAAATTTTCCGACAGCCATTTTAATAAGTGTTATCAATAACCAATTGAATGTCAGTAATGTAGCATTCTTTGCTGTCTTTGTTCCAGATGTAGGCCTTTAGAACAGTGCCTTCCCCGTAGTATTTTGCAGCGTCGATTTTGTTCTCACTGTCCCATCCCGACCAGTTAAAACCTTCAAAAACAGGTATTCTGCACGAATCGTAATAAATGTTAATGCCATTTTTGTCACGAATCTCGAATACCAGAGCCAATTCGCTTCCCATTGTAGCCTTTCGGCTGCATTTGAAATTGATATTCAGAGTGTTGAGGTTTTTGCTCAATGGCAGGTCAATGAGATTTGTGAATTCGCCCTTCGGAATGGTTGAGTCGGTGGCGTTTGAAAGGCGGATGTCGGCCACCTGCTTGTGGCTTTTAACTGTGTACTTGTTTATCAGCGCGTCGTTTTTGCAGACAAAATAGTCGAGTTCGCGGTAGGTTCGCTGCATTGTGCGCAGACTGTCGCAAACGGCTTCGTCGGTAACAGATTCAATATTAAGCATTTCGTTGTCGAAGGTGAATTGGTACACTTCGTCGCCATAGACGTAGAAATTGTTGTAAACCAACAATTTCAGTTCGCGCGAAAGGTCGATTTGCGGTGAGAACAGCCGGCTGCGGAAAGTGGTTGTGGTGTCGAGTCCGGTGTTGAGCCAGGCAACGTTCTGCGGCGTGGCAATGTCGTATTTGCAGCCGAGCATGGCGAGTAGCGTCGGTGTTATGTCGCGGTGCGATGCCAGCGCTTTAATGTCGCGCCGTTCGGTCAGCATTGGCGACCAGATAATCAGCGGCACGTGGTAGCGCTCAAGAATGAATGTGTTGTCGTTGAAATTGTGGTCGCCGGTGATGATGAATATTGTGTTGTCGAAGCCTTTATGCTCGCGGTAGCGCTCAATCAGCAGTCTGATGGCTTCGTCAACGTAGATGTACGACGCAGCAGCTTCATATTCAGGATTTTGCGGTTTGCCTTGCTTTTGGCATTCCTGACGGTAGAGTTCAACGTAATGCTGCTTGTCGGGGTAGTCCCAGGGCTTGTGCGAGGTGAGTGTCAGGTAGAAATCGATGCGCGGCGACGGATTCTCAAAATCGATGCGCTTCACCGCCTCGTCGAACAGAAACTTGTCGTGAAGTCCCCATTCGTTGCGCGGCACGTCGTTCCCAAATTTCTTCTCAAAGTATTGTTCGCCGTTGTTCAGAGCGATGAATGTTCCCATATCGTCAAAATCGCCCCAGCCGCCGTAGTAGAACGAGAACCGATAGCCGTTCTTTTCAAGGATTCGTGGCAGTGAGTGGAATTCGGGTGCTTCGGCTTTCATTGCCATAAAGCCGTAAGTGCTGAACGGCAATGCACCTAAAATCGAGGGCAGCGCGCTCACTGTCCGCTGCGATGTCGACAGGCAGTTTTCCCAGCTCAGCGATTGTTCGGCGAGCGAGTCGAGAAACGGCGTGGCCGACGCGTATTTGCTGTTTCGTCCGCTGTTTTCGCGGCCAAGCCCTTCAACGCACACAAACACCAGGTTGGGTTTCCGCTCGCCAAGATTCAGGAACGGCGCAAGCGTGTTCAGCTCGTTGCTTTTGTGCAGAAACGGTGTCCGCTCGCTCACAAATTCGTGGTCGGGCAGCATTGCCCACAGCTTGTGCACTTTTTCTATATCCAGCTCATTGTCAGTCTTTCCGCCGCCAATCATTGTGGCCGAGCTGCGGACAAAGTAGCAGAGTTTGTTGCACTCTTCGGTGTAATTCCTGTTTTTGACCGAACTGTCGTATTTACAAAGCCTTACGGCGATGCTTGCAAGCAAGACGGCCGCCAGCGACAAGCAGACGGTGCGGGTGGGGGCGAAGCTCTTCCGGCTAGCCCAAAGATAGGCGCAAGGTACAAGCGCAATGCAGACGTAAATCCACCAGGTTGTCGAGTTCGACGATGTCAGCGTTTCGATAATCTCGTCGAGCGAATAGACAAAAATCAGCCTGTCGAGCGGGAAGCCCGATTGCGCGAAGAATACCACTAAAAACATTGATACAGTGAGCAGTACGCACACAATCCAACGGAAACCGTTGAACTTTGTCCGGCCCTTTTTTATGGCAAAGCTGACGGGCATAACCACCGCCGAGAGAATCAGCAGGTAGCAGGCGTCGAAGAAGAAGCCTTTCAGGTTGCTTGTCGCGTGCTTCAGAAACTCGCCGGTGTAGTAGGTGCTGAACAGCGCTTCGCAAAACCGAACCGCGCCAACGGCCGCCACGCTTACGCAAAGAATGGAAACGGCCTTGCCGCCAACTGCCTTTAAATCGTCTTTTGTGAAATTCTTCATTTATTTTGATGAATCGGTGAATTGGAGAATCGTCTAATCGGGTAAATTGTACAGACGTTGCGCGCAACGTCTCTACCAACTTCTATTCAACTACAATCTCAAACACTTCGCCCACAATGTCGGTTTTGTTGTACGGAATCCGGCCTTGCTCAAACACCACAGGCGGCCACCATTCCGAGTAGTGGTATTCCTGTGTTATGATGCAAAGCATTTGATTGTCAGGTATGTTTGAGTATTCGTCGCTGATGTAGCCCACCACTTCCATTTTGTCGGGCGACGGACCGATGCGCCAGATGATTTCGTTCGGCCTCCATTCAATCTCATAGTACTGATAATCTGCTTTAAACACATTATTGCTGATGGGGTGTTTGGTTGTCAGCGCCTTGTAGTTCTTGTACCAGCGCATAGCTTCAAACTCTTTTCCGGCATATTTAATTGGTGTGATGCCCGCGTCGAACCGCTTGGGGTCGGTGTTGGCCAGGTCCCAGTTGGTGCAGCAGTACATTACGTCGCTGTTTTGAGTGGCGTCTTCAACGTGCGATTGCTTGTCCTTGCCGTGATAATAGCTTTGTGTCCAGTATTTTGACGCCTTCACAATCTCAATATCAATTTCCGAATAGCTCACGTCGTTTGTGCGTTCCGGATTCTCGCTGTCGTCGCTCTTGCGGATGTAGCCGCTTGGCGTTGGCCGGCGGTAGTTCCATTTGTCTTCGTCCTGATAGATAAGCCAGAAGGCGTATGTCAGGCCGTTCCAGATGTTTTCGTCGTTCAGCATTTCGGGGAATTTTATCTTGCCGCGGAACTTGCCGTAGGTAAAGCCAATGCGGGTTTGGATTCCCGTCGATTCCTTTTTCAGATTCCCCGGCGTGCTTGCCGGATTGATTAGTTTAATCGATTTGCCGCCGTCGGTCACCCTGACCGTCTTGCCCGGATAATCGCTCACCACGGGGTAGTTGTATTGCAGTTGCGTGCTGTCGTACATTTCATAAGCATTGTCATACTCTTCGCGCGTGTAGGGGTCGCTGTCCGACACAACGTCTTTAATCAGCGGAATGTTCCGCAGGGTGTATTGTTGGCTGATGCTGCTGAAAAACTGCTGAAACAGAGCGTTGTGGTAGGCCGAGTCCGAGTTGTTGCACATTGGGTTGTCGGGCACCGGCGTGTAGCCGCGCTTGCTCGTTTTCAGCTCGTTCACAAAAATTCCGTTCTTTGGCGTGATAACCGCCCGCGTTTTCAGAATCTTGTCGCCGGCGAGCACTTTTATGCCATTTTTCCGGTTTTTCTTGAAGTAGGAATACGGATTCTCGAACGAGCCATTCTGATTGGTTTTGTTGATGAATTGAATGTGTTCCGGAATGCGGTCGAGAGCGTCTTTGTCGCACACCACAAGCATAAACGAGTAGCAGCCCACGCGCGGATTGCGTTTCCAGCGGTTGTTGGTGTTGCCGTTGTTGCGGCGTCCGTTGATAATCCACTGCGCGTCGGCAAACATTTGCTCTTCAACGGTTGTCTTTTTCTCGATGGCCTTGTTAGACACGTAAGCGTACCAGCTCGAGTCTTTGCTGATTCGGCCCATTATCTCGTCAATGTCGTTGTCGTTGTACGGGTTTTCTGAGATGTCGCTGCCGAAGTATTTGCGCTCGTTGCGCGGGTTGCCCACAATGCGGAAAGTGTCGGTCACAATGCCGCTTTTCGCGATGCGTTTGAACCCGATGGTCGAGTCTTCCCAACTGCCGTAAAAGTTCTCATTGTCAAGCTGATGGCCTTCACCGAACTTGTAGCTCTCGTTTTGATAGTAGATTTTATAATACTGTCCTTCAGTGCCGTTGAAGCTGAAGATGAACCCGCCGTCGCCGGTCTGCCTTGCCGATGGCAGGCAAATGCCTTGCGTGTAGGCGTCGGTCAGGTCCATATCGAGCAGAATGGTGTCGGCCGAGCCAAAGTTTGTGATGGCGTTGAACTTTGCTCGCGGCTCGCTTTGGCAGGAAACCATAACCGCGCCCAATGCGGCGAAAATGAGAGTTTTAATTGTTTTCATATTTCTGATTTTGTGTTAGTTACCATTTCTGATAATCGATTTTTACTTTTGCATTCCGGAACTGCATTGCCGATTTGCGTCTGTTCCAAAAATACAGCTTTAAGTATTTCGTTTTTCGATGGTCGAAAAATGAGCAGTAGATATTTTTTTCAAAGTGAACACTCTGAAAGCCTTCGGTTTGAGGCATGATAAAATTGTCCCAAAACAAGTTTTCAATTTCGGTGACTAATAGCGGAATACTGTCATTGTCAACTGTTTCCGTGTCGATTTCGGCGTCGATGGTGATTTTTATCAGTCCGCTTCGTTTAAACCTTATGTGCAAAATATCAGAATAAAGCGTATCGGGTTCAATTGTGTTTTCGGTTTTGAACGAGTATTGCTCTGTCAGAATATTTTTGTCGAATTCCAAATGCTTCTGAATCAGCGATGCTCCATGGTAAATCGATACGGCGGCAAGAAGTAATAGTGGTGTTGCCATAAAAAACTTATCGGCTTTCAGAATTATTGGGGGAAAATGAATTTTGTCGAGTAACCTTAATATGAAATTGTATATCGGCTTGATAATCATTGAAACAACAATCACTGCAGCCAAGTATACCAAGGCTGTGAGCAGGCTGATTGCCGCATTGCCATGGCTCTCGGCAAAATCGATGAACGGCTGCCGCATAAAACCGTGCAAGGCGAACAAAAACATTGAAATTGCCCCGACAAATATCAGAGCTCGTTCAAGAATCCTATGGTGCGCGATAAAGCTTTTCACATGGTTGTAGCCAATCACAAATATCACACTCACAGCCAGAAAAGTGAAGGGGTAGAAGGCTTCGAAAAAGTTGCCGAGCATGAAAGCGGTCAGTGCGGGTAGCAGCCACCAATGGTTTAAGCCTGTGTTACGGCGCAGTGCAAGCCATATTCCGAAGCAGAATTCGGGCAAGTGGCCGGGGGCGTTTTGCATAGCCATTAACGAGCCTGCTTCATGGTCATAAAAGAATAATGCCAGCAGAATCCACATATACGAAATTGCTACTGTCATGGCAAGTATTTTCGTGCCATGGCGTTGCGTCAGACCCAGCAGAATAGGGAACAAAATGTAAAGCTGCACAATCAGACCGAAGAACCACCACGGACCGCACATTGTCAAGCCCGAGTATGGTTGAAGTGTGTGAATCAGGAGCAGTTTATAAGCAGTTTCTCTTTCGAAGTGGTCGGGCACATCGTAACCGAAAACAAAGTTGAATGTAAAAAACGCGGCGATGGCCACAAGAAGCAGCGGATACAGCTTTTTCAGCCTGTTGCCCATAAACGCCGTCCAGCATTGCGGTTTCGCCAACATCGATTTTGTGAGTCCGTAGCCGCTTATAAGAATGAAAAGTTGGACGCCGAAATGCCCCAGATAACTGAAAACTATGTTGATAAATTCTTGTGGATGGGCAGCTAGCTGTTCGGTGAATTTGTACACTGTGTGAGCAGCAAATCCGAACTCATTTTCGCCGGTTGTTGGCTCAACCCAGCGAAAAAAGTTATGCAACATTATTGCTAATATTGCCAACCCTTTGATAATCAAACTGTCGTCTTTCGAAAATTCGGTTCGTTCCATCATCGTTTTTATTATTGCAAAACTACATTAACCCATCAGCATTTCCAAAAAGTTCGTTTTGGCCTATAGATTCAAAAAAACGTTTTTGACAGCCCCATAAAACCGAAAATAATGTAAATTTGGAATTGCTTTCGCCTTTTGGGGCGGTGGCTGATTTTTAGAACTTAATTGGCGAGTGATATGATGTTCAGAATCCTACGTAAATTATTGATTGCGTTGCCTATAGTATGTTCAATGGCAGCTTCGGCAGCCGATAGTCTGGTTGTCTATTCGCAGATAAATATCTATCCGTATTATTTTGATGCAGAGGATGGTAACATTGGCGTGGTGCCAGAAATGCTTTCAAATATGCTTGGCGGCAAATATGACATGAGTTATTACACTCTCACTTGCGAGACCTGCGACGAGAATTTCCATCCTGACATCATCTGCTGCCCGGCTGATGAACCAGTGCCGGATGGTTATGCAACGCATCCCATCCCGCTGCAAGTCAACTATGTCGTCTGTTTCCGCCGAAACGAGCCTGTTGAGTCAATTTTCAGCTTGTCCGACAAGAAAGTCATCATTGTTCGCAACGATTACCCATTCGAAGCTCTCTATCGCCATCGTACGTCACACATTCTGAACGTGGCGTCGGTCGACGAGGCTTTGCGGATTCTTTCGGGCGGCTACAACGACTGTGCCGTGCTGCCTTTGTCGGCAGTTCTTCCGATACTTGCCAATAACAAATATGGCAACATCGACTTCTTGCCAACACCTTACATCGTTAAGCCATTGGCTATTGCAGTGAAAAAAGAGGCTGAGGGTCTCGATAGCATTGTCAGTGTGACATTGCGGACGTTGATGAGCAGTGGCAGGTTCGAATCGATCAGCGAACGATGGCTGAGCTACGTCCCACAATCCAAAAAGAGTGCGCCGGCATGGCTTTACAGTCTTGTCGTGTTGCTTTTGCTCGCAATCATGGCAATGTATTTATGGATAAAGACTCTTTACAATGAGATAAATGACTCCACGCGGGAGCAGATTGGAGGAATGATTCATACTCAACTGTCGCCGCTTGTGCTGCCGGCAGGCAATCCTCTGTTGCAAAAAGTGATGTCGAGCACACCGTTTTGGTTCGCCATCAGCAATCATGACGGAAGAATCATCCGCGCCAGCAGGGCTTTCCTGCATGGAGTGGCGCAGATTGATGAATTGCCGTCGGGTGGACTAAAGTGGACCGATCTTTTAGAGGAAGCAACGGTTGAGGAACTGCTTGATGCTGACAACCAAATTTTCAACGGGCAAGTAAACGCCGTGCTGAAAACCATTGAGTATAAATCGAAGTATTTCAACGCATCGTGCTGGACTATCAAGCATCCGTTCAAGTATGACAACCTCCCGGAGGTGTTTGTCATCACGGCTGTGGTGGCTCCAGTTTTCGATTCTAATCTGTTCTATAGCAATGTGCTTCCTGAGGCTATGGTTCAGGCCGTCATCGACGCATCGTCAGACCTTGTCTATCTGAAATCGGCCGAAGGTGCTTATCTGCAAGCAAACAAGGCATTCTGCGACTATTATCAGACAACTTTTGACAACATTGCCGGTAAATCCGATTTCGAATTGTTCGGACCCAAAGAAGCCGAACGCAACATGGAATCAGATCAACTTGTACTCAAGTCAGGTGAAACATGGACAGAACAGGCTTGGCATACCGACCAGCAATGTGTGGACCATAAGTTCGAAAATCGCAAAATGCCGCTCATCACTCCCGATGGTCGTATCTTCGGCATCGTGGGTGTCGCTCATGACATCACTGACGCCGACCGCTTTGCCAAACAAGTCAAGAGTTTGAATGACAAGTTGCAGGAATCTGACAGACTCAAGCTTTCGTTCCTTGTCAATCTGGGACACGATATCCGTATGCCGATCAAGTCGATAATTGAATACAGCGACATGCTCGCCGATGGCGATTTGACATATGATCAGCGAATCGAGATAATCGAGATGATTCAGACAGGCGGCAACTTGCTCATCGACCTCGTAGGCGATATGGTCGACTATTCGAAAATCGAAGCCGGATATATCCAAATCAAATATTCCGACTTCAATCTTAATTCGGTGGTGGCTGATGTTTATAACATGGCTAACAGTAAGAAGATGCAGCTAAACAAAGATAATATGGTCATATCTCTGCTCATTGACACCATCGAGGACGACATCATGATTCATTCTGATTCGTTCCGATTGATGCAGATTCTGAAGAATATGCTCACCACAATTATCAAATTCGCCGACACTGATTGCATCTATTTCGGTTACCGTACGGCTGCTGACAAGGTGTTCTTCTTTGTCAATACTGATAAAGGCGACATCACACATGAGGAACTTGTGGCTTATGCTGATGAGCATGATGGTAGCGATGTGTCGCTTTCGCAGATTGAGGAATCGTATGGCATTTCAATCATCATCGCGCAAAGCGTGATAAACATGATGGGCGGAAAACTGTGGGTTGAGGATATTAATTCGGGCCACCCGAGTTTCATTTTCTACATTCCATATGAGCGTGATGAGGAACTGTCTCCAATAATGTATGACTCGAAAAATAACGAGTACGAGATACCCGATTGGACAGGGCATACTATTCTAATTGCTGAAGATGAAGAACTTAACTTTATTTTACTGCAAGGTTTGATGCTGAGGACCAAAGTAAAAGTGATTCGCGCTAAAAACGGAATAGAGGCTGTGCAGCAATACAAAGACAATTCCGATATCGATGTGGTGTTGATGGATGTGCGTATGCCTATAATGAACGGACTCGATGCTTCTGAGCAGATTCTAGAGTATGACCGCAACGCCGACATCATCGCTCAAACGGCCTACGCCATTCCCGAGGTGGCCGAGCGCTGCAAGAAAATCGGCATTCACAAACTGCTTGAGAAACCAATTGACCAAGGCGAACTGCTTGCCGAGTGCGACAAGTATATGCAGCACAAGCACGCTGCCAATGATAATGAATTGATGGATTGATTTTTACGTTGAACTATTGAATCGGTGAACTGGCTAATCGTTGAACCGACAAGATTTCGATTGGCCGATTCACCGATTGACCGATTAAACCAAGAAGATGGACCGAATTGATTTTTTGCGCGCCGAACTTAACCGCTATAACTACCTTTATTACGTCAAGGCCGAGCCTGAGATTGACGATTATGAGTACGACCAACTGATGAACGAGTTGATGGCGCTTGAGAAGGCCAACCCCGACCGTTTCGACCCCGACAGCCCAAGTCAGCGCGTGGGCAACGACATAAATCAGAATTTTCAGCAGGTCTATCACCGCTTTCCGATGCTCTCGCTGGGCAACACTTATAATAAAGAGGAAATCGTCGAGTTCGACGAGCGCGTGCGTAAAGCGCTGGGCCACAGCGTGAAATATATCTGCGAACTGAAATACGACGGCGCTTCAATCAGTCTGACCTACGAGCACGGGCGGCTTGTTCACGCCGTGACGCGTGGCGATGGCGAGAAAGGCGACGATGTGACGGCCAATGTGCGCACAATCAAATCGGTACCGCTGCGGCTGCCCGAAGGCAACTATCCCGACCTGTTCGAGATTCGTGGCGAAGTGCTGATGCCGCGTGCCGTGTTCGACAAACTGAACGAGGAACGCGAGGCTTCGGGCGAAACGCCGTTCGCCAATCCGCGCAACGCCGCCGCGGGCTCGCTCAAAATGCAGAATTCGGCGCAAGCCGCCAAACGCCAACTCGACTGCTGGCTCTACTTCCTGTTTGCAGCCCAACTGCCCACAAACTCGCACCTTCAGAATATGGAGTGCTGCCGACAGTGGGGTTTTAAAGTGCCAACTTTTGTTGCGGAATGCTCATCGATTGACGACATTCTTGCCTTCATAAACCATTGGGACACAGAGCGTCACAATCTGCCGTTCGATATTGACGGAATTGTTATCAAGGTTGACAGCATCAGCGACCAACGGGAGTTGGGCAACACCGCCAAAACGCCGCGCTGGGCCATCGCCTACAAGTTCAAGGCCGAGCAGGTGCAGACCAAACTTTTGTCGGTGTCGTTCCAAGTCGGGCGCACGGGTGCCGTCACGCCTGTGGCCAACCTTGAGCCTGTGCAACTGGCAGGAACCACCGTCAAGCGGGCAACGCTGCACAATGCCGATTTTATGAAACTGCACGACCTGCACGTCGGCGACACGGTGATGGTGGAGAAGGGCGGCGAGATTATCCCCAAAATTGTTGGCGTGAACACCGATTTGCGTCAGTCAGATGCTGCGCTCGTCGATTTCATCGAGTGCTGCCCCGAGTGCGGCACACGGCTTGTCCGCAACGATGGTGAGGCCGCCTGGTATTGCCCCAACGACGCCGCTTGCCCGCCGCAGGTGCGCGGCCGAATCACGCACTTTGTCAGCCGCAAGGCGATGAACATCGACACTCTTGGCGAGGAAACCATTGATATGCTTGTGTCGAACGGCCTGATAACCAATGCCGCCGACCTTTACGATTTGACTGTCAGCCGTTTGCTGCCGTTGAAGAAAGATGGCCGCGTGTGGGCAACCAACATTGTCAACGGCGTTGAGCAGTCGAAGCAGATACCGTTTGAGCAGGTGCTGTTCGCCATCGGAATCCGCTTTGTGGGCGCCACGGTGGCCAAGATTCTGGCGCGTCAGTTCGGCTCAATCCAAAACCTGATGCAGGCATCGTTCGACGAGTTGAAAAACACCGACGAGATTGGCGACAAGATTGCGCAAAGCATTATCGATTATTTTGCCGAAGATGGCAACCGTCTGTTTGTCAGTCGGTTGATTGGCTACGGACTGCAGTTTGAGATGAAACGGCAGGAGGCCAAAAGCGCCAAACTTGCGGGGCTGACCATTATTGCTAGCGGCAAACTCGAGCATTTCAGCCGCGACGAGATTAACAAGGCGATTGAAGAGCACGGTGGCAAGCCTGTTACATCAGTGTCATCGAAAACCGACTATCTGATTGCAGGTGAGAACATTGGCCCCAACAAACTTGCCAAGGCGCGCGAGTTGGGCATTCCAATCATCACCGAGGCGGAGTTTTTGCAGATGATTGCAGATGATGAACCGTCATCGGCAGGAGAGAAGCAATCTGGTGCAACAGAAACGCCCGCAGCGCAAAATCCTAACCAACCGTCTGTAGGCAGTGGTGAGCAGTTTAGTTTGTTTTAGTTGACCAAAAGGTAAAAATTTCATTCGTCACTCTCATTATTTGAGAGTCGTAACGCCTATTTTTGTATCGTTTTTAAATTTAAACGATATGGCGAAATCAAACAATGCACATTTGTTCCGCTGCTACGCGTGGCTGGTCAACACCATTGACGATTTCAACCCTACAAGGGGTGAGATTAATACGCTCTGGGCCGATAATCGGGAACTCAACGATGACAAGGAAGACAAAATTGTTGAGAGCAGATTCCACCGCTGGCGAAGAGAGGCTGAGGAAATTTTCGGACTCGAAATAGAGTGCGTCAACGGCCGCTATTGCATTCGTAAACCCGACGACAATCGTCAGTACAAACTCTGTCGACAAATGCTTAACGCCTTTGCTGTCAACGATATAATAAAAGGAAACAAGGCTCTTGACAAGCAGATTCTGCTCGAAGACGTGCCGTCGGGTCAGACGCACCTGACCACCATTCTGTCGGCAATGCGCAACCGCCACACACTCAGAATGATACACCAAAGTTTTTGGCGCAACGAACCCACCTACCCAACGGTGGAGCCATATAGCCTGAAAATGTTCCGCCAACGGTGGTATCTGCTTGCCAAAGTGCTCGACAACAGCAAAAAGGACGATATAGGCAAACTTCGCACTTATGGGCTCGACCGCATTGTCAGCGCAGTTGAAACCGACGATAGTTACATTATGCCCGACAATTTTGAAGCCAATAATATTTTTGCTAATCTTGTGGGTATCAGCGGATTAGGTGGCAAAATCGAGGAAGTGAAAATTGTGGTTGAAGAAGAACAGGCCAAATATCTGCGCACATTACCGCTGCACCACTCGCAAAAAGAAGTATGGACTGGCGATTGGGAATCGGAATTTGAGTACAAACTGATTGTGAACGAAGAGTTTATGCGCGAATTGCGCGCCTACGGGCCCAGCCTTGAAGTGCTAGAACCCGAATGGCTGCGCGAAGAATTCCGCAAAGAGGCCGAACGCACGTTGCGAGCCTACAAAAAGTCAAGAGGCAAAAATTGACCTTTATTAAATCCAGATAATCAATCAACAAGCGTTTTATAGACTGATAAACCTTATAGATAAACCTAAAATTATGAAAGATTTTGCAGCAATCGATTTTGAGACAGCAAACGGCTCACCTACAAGCGTTTGCAGTGTTGGCGTGGTTGTGGTGCGCGGCGGCGAGATTGTCGATTCGTTCTACTCGCTCATTCGGCCCGAGCCCAACTATTACGCGTGGTTCTGCCAGCAGGTGCACGGTTTGAGCTGCAAAGACACCGACTCGGCGCCGCTCTTTCCCGATGTTTGGGCGCAGATTGAGCCGAAAATCAAGGGCCTGCCGCTTGTGGCGCACAACAAGTCGTTCGACGAGCGCTGCCTGAAAGCCGTGTTCCAAACCTACTGTATGGATTATCCTGACTATCAGTTCTTTTGCACCTGTGTGGCCGCGCGTCGGCATTTTGGCAAGGATTTGCCCGACCACCAGTTGCACACCGTGTCGGCCGCCTGCGGCTACATTCTCGAAAACCACCACCACGCCCTTGCCGACGCCGAGGCTTGCGCGGCGATTGCGAAGGTGATTTTGTGAGATGTAATTTGGTATTGGTAGTTTGAAAACCAAAAAACGCTTGAAAATTCGCAGTACCACTTCACATTTTCCTTGAAAATTCGCAGTAGAGTTGCGGATTTTAAAGGTTTTTAAGCAGCGCGCAAAAAAAAACTCGTCCGCGCTGTTTTTTTATGCTCGCCGCTCTCATTATTTGGGAGTGGCGCACCCTAAATTTGCCGTCAGATTAATGATGTCGAACTTATAGAAAGTAATGATTATGAACGATTTGAACAACATTATCGCCGCTCTCGAACTCGACAAATGCCAAACCGACAAAGAGCGGGCGGCAATACTTCAAGAAGAAATTACCCGAAGAGAAGCCGAATTGAACCCGATTAAAGAGACGTATCGGAATGTGTTAGGGCGTATTGTTGACGAATGGTACAATGAGTTCGCAACTAAATTCCCCGATTTGGTACCAGAGTCGTTTAAACTTGACAATTGGATACAAACGATTGTTAATTATGATAGTGCACGCTGTACTATTATTATTGGTAAAGTCGAAAATGAACTTCTCTGCTTTGTAATTATTAAACTTAAAGACCCCAAAAATGACAGGCACATAATCGATAAACTGGCAATAGAATGCCCCAAAAATTATCGGTGGAAACGTGAAAACATTATAAGTGAATGGTTTGGAATCAACAATTTTGACGCCGCATTCTCGTATTTCTGTAAGATAGTCGGGCGTTTTTGGAAATTGCAAAAGGATGAAAAGCAGAGTTGAAGGTGTGGTATGAATTGGAATAATGTTTAATCTTATGGGTGTATAATTATAAATTATTAAAAGTCAATTACTATGGAAAAAGATTTTGTAAAAGAGAATCAAAAGATTCTTGAAGCGTGGGAACAAGAGTACAAAAACAGAGGCAATGACATAAATTTTGTGCCTGATGGAATTATGTTTAGAGGAGATTTTGCACAATGCGATAATGGAATATGGTATCGCAAAAAAAGTGGAAAGGAAAATCAACTATGGTCTGAATGTCCGCTTCGTATTCTTTATATGACTAAAGACCAAAATGCAGGTGAAGACCACAATGATTTTTGGGATTGTAGAGGTGGCTCTTTGCACAAACCCAACACAAACATAGAAGACAATGTGTTGTTTAAAGTTAAAAGTGGGTTTAACCAAAATATTGCCAACTCATTGTATGGTTTAGTAACAACTACACCACAAAAAATGATTGAATTTGAAGATGTTGACGAAAAAGATGCGGTTAAAATATGCGATGAATATCCATTTGCTCATATAAATTGCAAAAAAGAGGCAGGAGGACCACAATGCCCTAATTCGGTGTTAGACAAGGCGATGGATGAGTATCAGTCATTTTTAAAAGGGCAAATCCAGAATTTAGACGCAGACATTATTGTATGTAGTGGTGGGTGGCGCAGTAATACAGATGTAATGGTAAACTTTTTAAACAACGCAGGATACAATTTTGAACAAAAGACATATGAAGAAAGCTATGTGTCACATTATGATGCGATTAACAATAAATTAGCCATTAGTGCATATCATTTAGGGTACGGACGTTATTCACGAAAGTCAATGTATAATGACATTGTAAAAACATATTATCTCTTTCTTCAAGAACATCCAGATTTCATAAAATCGCATCGCAAATAATTTTTTGTCTCATAATTCTGCTAGCACAGCGCGCCCGATAAAAATCGTCCGCGCTGTTTTTTTATGCTCGCCGCTCTCATTATTTGGGAGTGGCGTGCCCTAAATTTGCCGTCAGATTAATGATGTCGAACTTTTAAAAAGTAATGATTATGAACGATTTGAACAACATTGTCGCCGCTCTCGAACTCGACAAATGCAAAACAGACAAAGAACGGGCAACAAAACTACAAGAAGAAATTGCTCGAAGAGAAGCAGATTTGGAACCAATTAAAGAGATGTATCAAACTGTGTTTGAACGCATTGTTAGCGAATGGTACAATGAGTTTACTGTCAAATATCCCGAATTGGAGTCGCAAACGTCTAATCTCGACGACAGAATACAAACTGCTGTTGAAGTTGATGGCGTACACTATTACACTTGTATCGATAACTTCAGAAACGAACTTTGTTGCTATACAATAGTATTAGAAAAAGAGAAAAAAAGAAGCAAACGAATAATAGATAAAAAGGTGTTAGAATCGAGGAATTTTAAGTCGAGGTCGGTAGATGAAGAAATCATATTTGAAGAGTTTGCCGCCAACGATTTTGATGGAGCATTTTCGTGTTTCTGCAAAATAGTTGAAATGCTTTTGGAATTAACAAATTCACAACAATAAATCTATGTAAATCAGTTCAATCAGCGTTATCGGTGATTTCAGGATTGTGTTCTAAAACAAAAAAACTGATAACGGAATTTTGTAGATTTGGGGAAGTGATTTTTAAATTTATTGTATAACTAAAAAAATCAAATTATGGGTAAACAATTTTTCAAGCCTTTTGTTGGGCCAAAGTACGATGAAGGTATTTGTGGCAAAAAGATTTTAGTGTTAGGTGCGAGTTTCTATTGCGACAGGAATGGCCAAAATGGGAAAAGAAATTGCCCGTTCTTTGCAGAATGTACTGATCCTGTAAAAAAAGATTCAAGCAAGTTTGACACCACTTGTTCAGTATATGCTGAACAAGGGAAGAAAATATCGGATGAACCACGATATGCAATGGAAACTGGTTATGCTGCATATAATAAATTCGCCGAATTTATGCAGCAATTTGTCAGCGATAAATCGTATGGCGTTTGGGATAGAATGGCGTTTACAGATTATTTGCAATTTTTCTCACCAACGACACAAACGAAAAAAGAGTATTTGTCACAACGAGATTTTGATGCTTTTATTGAAACTCTTCAAGAATTAAAACCTGATGTTGTAATATCGTGGGGTACTGCAATTATTGAAGAAATAAGGGAGAAAAATCCTTACGTAATTGATAAGGATAAATTGTCCGAAACGGATTGGTATGTATGTCATATGAACGTGCCAGGCGTATCGCATACTATAACACACATTAATTGTTACCATCCATCTTCTAGAAAACACTGGGCCAACAATAAAGAATTATTTGCAAAACACCTTCGTTCAGTTCTACAATAAACATTTAAAGGTGCGCCGAAATGGCGCACCTTTAACCATAACTCTAAAAATCATTTACTTATGAATAGGATAAGCGGACAAAATCAATTGCCTAACGACTATCTCAACCTTGACAAGTGCAAAGACGATAAAGAACGGGCTGTGCTGATTGCTACCGAAATTGAAAAGAAGCAAGCGGAATTAAAGCAGTTGCAAAAACAGTATGGTGAACTGATTATGAGTTTTCTTGTCGAACTGAAACAAAAGATTGAGAGCCAATTCCCAAATTTGAATTTCGAGTTCACAAAATTTGGTGATATACAGGCGAAATTTGTGTTTAACGATATTCATTATGAAGTCAATATCTTCAAAGGCAAGGTTGCAAGCAAACTTGAATGCGGTGTTAGGGTTGGAATAAGTGATGTCAAGAGAAAAAAGCAAATGGAGAAGGCTGTTATGGCGAAATTCAAAGATGTATTGGAATATACTGATGGCAGATACACAATGTATAAAACGTTTAGTACCAAAGATTTTGACAGCGCACTTTCCTGCTACAGAGCTCTCATTGAAGGATTTGAGGAACTAACGAACACACAACAATAAATCTTGTAAATCAATCCAATATGCGTTCTAAAAATCAAAAAAATCCTTCGCGGAAAAGTTTAATACTCAAATCGTACAATTATGGAAGAAAAAAAAATCCTACCAACGTCAAAGGAAATAGTGGATGGCCAACTAAAAATGGGGCATAGTCTTGATTGGGCCGACCTTTATGCGGATAAGGAAACCGATTTCTGTGAATACATTGTTTATGAGGTGTATAAAGAGTTACAGACTCGCGACAAAGAACTTGCGATGCAAGAATTAAAAAAGCACGCAGAGGCATTATTGAGCGATGATATAGCCAAAGAAATGTATATCAAGATAATAACGGAGGAGTATTATTTTTCTGATAGAGAAACGAAAGAAAAATCAATACGATATTCAAGTTTGTATAAGAGGGAGATTGCCAATGGTAAAACTGATATTTATGCGGAGAAATACGCGTGTGCCGTTGCCGTTGAGGAATGTTCAGAAGATTACGCAAGGTTGGCAGCCGAATTATTCGATTTTGCTTCGAAAAAAGGCGAAACAGATTTTTCGGCGTACTACGCTTTTGTTAACGATTGTGTTGATGCATACATAAATAATCATTATGTTATTGATTACGAAAAGTTGCGGAAGCAATACACAAAAGAATGGCAACAGGAAGCACTGTCAATGTTGAATAAGAGAATTGACGAGGAAAGCGAAAACCACTATTTGCCACTCAGTGGAAAGAGACATATTGATGCAGAAATGATGAATATGATGTATCCCGAAGGTTACGATGACGATGAAATGTCCGAATTATACGATGATGATTTATAGTTAAGAAAATCGTGAATCATTCTTCAGTGCAGCGCCGCCGAGAAAACTCGTCCGCGCTGTTTTTTTTATGTCCGCCGCTTTCATTATTCGGGAGTGGCGCGCCATATTATTGCGTGCAGAAATCCCTTAAGGATTGCTTAATCTTCCCTTAAGGATAAAAACAAAAAACGCGTATGAAAAAGAGCAACAAAACCGACAGCAATTGGAGCCACAGGCACGACTATCCGATTGATGAAATTTGGAACACAAACAACGCCTTGGCGCGGCTGATAGAGCCACGTTTGCGGGCGTTCTTGGCGTTGGACAAGCACGGTTTCCCTGTCGGGTTTGCCGATATGCGCGAATGGAACAACGCCATTCGGCAGATGGCCGATGCCTTTGGGCTGATGAGCACCACGCGCACGCTCACAAGCGAGGAGGCAACCGCCGTAAAAACTGGGCTCAACCTTTTCTGCAAACATTATTGCAATTTATGGGATTAACAATAACTTATTTTTCAGACAATGAACACATTAAACTCTAAACAACACACCCCCCAAACAAACCAAACCGCCACTATCGTCAAGAACCGAATGCGCGAGTTTGGGCTTGATTATCAACTCGAAGAACGGCTGCTGGAGGTGAGGCTGCGGTACGGTCGGAAGTTGGTTGTCACCTTGCCTGCCGACAATCCCGCCCTGGCGCAGAAGTGGCTCAGCCGCATACCGCAGAGCGTTGCCGCCATAAACAGCGTACCGAGCAGGTATCGGGTTGAGAGCCGCCACCGCGCCAACACAACCGTCACCCGAAAGGAGGATGCGGAGCGCTTTACTTTCGTGATAAGTGTTGAGGAGATAATCGTCAGCCTGCCCAAGGGCCGCGAGTTGGCTCTGAAGCAGTCGCTCACAATGGCACAATTCGAGCAGGCGATTGACGAAATTCCCCGCTACGAGGCCGCCATAAACAGCGTTCCGCACTATTTCCGAATCCGCAAGGCGTTTCAGTGCGACAAGTGGGTGAAGGAATCGTAATTTAAGGTACATTTGAACTTTGAAATTTCAGAAAATGAAAATCCTTCACCTTTCCGATACTCACGGGCTTCACAATCAGATTGGCCGTTTGCCCGAGGCCGATGTGATTGTCCACAGCGGCGATTTCACCCATTTCGGAACGGATGACGAGTGCCTGAAATTTCTCAATTGGTTCATTGAGTTGCCCTACAGGTACAAGATTTTCGTTGTCGGCAACCACGATTTATGCCTTTACGATGCCGATAATATCGAAAACCTGCCAGCCAACGTCCACTTTTTGCAAGACCGTGGCGTAACCATTGACGGAGTGAGGTTCTACGGCACCGGTTATATGCACTACGCCGCCATTCCCGCTGATACTCAGGTGCTTGTCACGCACGAGTCGCCGCTCGGCATTCTCGACCGAGAGGAGAGTCTCGGCATTGGCGAGTATGGCAGCAGCGAGATTCTGAAGCAAGTGTTTGAGCTGCCCGCACTGCGGCTGCACCTTTTCGGCCATTCGCACAACAATTACGGTCTTTGCCAGAAAAACGGAATTGTCTTTAGCAACGCCGCACTTATGGCATACGACATTAAAATTGAGCGCGAACCGCGGGTGATTGAATTGCGGTGATTTAGATACGCAATTTTAGCTTTGTCATGAGTTTGATTACATTCCAATTTATTGACACCATAAATAGCGTGCTGTACAATTTCCGCATTCGCCTTGCGCTTCCGCACTGCAAGCGGGAGAAAAGCGGTGGTTAAACTGATATCTGATATAAAAAAAAGTGCCCAAATCCGCCATTTGACGTTATTGATATTAACCGTATAATTGTAAGATTTTCAGTGCAAGAATTTGAAAATGATTATATGACCAATGGTGAATAGGTAATAACTTGATAGTCAACTAAATAAGAAATAGAATATGATAAACAGGAAACGTCTTCCGATTGGCGATTCGCTTGCAATGATAGGCGGCTACGCTAAATCGCGGATTATGGGACAGATAAAGTCGGTAGCCTTTATCATCCTATACCTTGTGTTTTTTCAGGTGGCCATTCTGCGCACGCCGCTGGCCAACGCTTGGGGAACGGCGGGCGGAATAGCCCTTGTGGTGTTCGGTCTGGCCTTCTTCCTTGAGGGACTCGTGCTGGGTATGATGCCCATTGGCGAGCGCGTGGGAGTGAAGTTGCCCGCCAAAGTGGGCATTGTGCCAATCTGCATTTTCGGCGTCATTCTGGGCTTCGGCTCAACGCTTGCCGAGCCTGCCATCAGTTCGCTGAAGACGGCTGGCGCAACCATCACGGCGTGGGACTCACCGCTGCTTTATATGATTCTCGACAAATACTCGGGAATGCTTGTCAACGCCGTTGGAGCGGGCGTGGGACTGGCTGTGGCGCTCGGTATGTGCCGATTCTACTACGGTTGGAACATCAAACCGATAATCTTCGTGGTCATTCCGCTGGTTATGGCAATGACGGTTTACGCGTCGTTCAACGCCAATCTGTCGAAGATAATAGGCCTGGCTTGGGACTGCGGCGCCGTAACCACTGGTGCAGTGACCGTGCCGCTTGTGCTGGCGCTTGGTATCGGTGTTTCGCGCACGGCCAACAAGGGCTCGGGCAACGACGGCGGATTCGGCATCATTATGCTGGCGTCGGCATTTCCGATTGCGGCTGTGCTGGGGCTTGGCTTGTATCTGAACACGCTCATTCCCGCCGCCACAACCGAGGAAGTATTCTTCGCGCCTGAAAATAAGACCGTTTCGGCTCAACTGTTCAACGGCAACGAGGCAATGATTGCCGAGCACGCCTTCACTCACGGCAGTGAGGCGGGCCGCCGCGCCTTGTTTGGCAACGATTCGGCGCAGTTCGACAAAGCCGTTATGGCCATCGCCACAAACGATTCGGTCTGCAAGAAATATCTTGGAAATGAGACACTTCAGGAGTGGCTCGCACTTCGCGCAAGCGATTACGAGCGCGGGCTGCTCTCGTCGGTTGAGATTGCAAGCGAGGCGCCCGTCACCGAGCCGCTGAGCACAACGCTCAAAGAGGAGACGGTTGGCGGCCTGCGGGCTGTGATTCCGCTCACGCTGCTGCTCATTCTGGTGCTCACGCTCTTCCTTCGCGAGAAAATCCGCAACAAAGACGAAGTGGCTCTGGGCCTGACATTCACGCTGGTGGGTATGATTCTGCTCACATCGGGCATCAAACTTGGTTTGGGTTCGCTCGGCGGCGAAGTGGGCTCGCAGTTGCCGAAGGCTTTCGCAAGCGAGGAGAAGTTTGTTGAGCAGGTGGTTATCAATAATTTCGACAGCACAATGCTCTACAGCGGCATCAGCCCCGAGGGCGAAAATCTGACCTTCTTCAACCTTTACGAGAAGGGCGAGGTTAAGCCTGTTGAGTTCAATCCCGCTTATTACGACAGTGAGAAACACACTTATACACAGATAATTACCGAAAAGCCGCTGTTCAACAGCAAGTTGTCGGTTTTGGGACTTGTGCTGGTGCTGCTGTTCGCCTTCGGCCTTGGCTATGGCGCGACACTTGCCGAGCCCGCGCTTAACGCATTGGGAATCACGGTTGAAGACCTGACCGTTGGCGCCATCAAGCGCAAGCAGATTGTACAGGTGGTGTCGGTGGGCGTGGGAATGGGCATTGTACTCGGTTTGGCGCGCATCTTGTTCGATTTGCCGCTTGTCTGGCTGATAGTCATTTCTTACGGTTTGCTGCTGATTCTCACCATTTTCAGCGAGGACGGATTCGCCTCAATCGCCTGGGATAGCGGCGGCGTGACCACAGGACCCGTGACCGTGCCGCTGGTGCTGGCTCTGGGCCTTGGAATCGGCGGAGCGCTCAACATTTCCGACGGTTTCGGCATTCTGGCAATGGCTTCGGCCTGGCCAATCATCACTGTGCTTCTGTTCGGCATCTTCACCCGACTGAAACAACGTAAAACCCTAAAGACCAATGACAATGAATGATAATATGGAAATGGAGAAGGCGAGCAGGAACCGCGCGTTCTCGCCGTCGCGTACCGTTTGGCGGACGCAAATGGCCAAAGGCATCTACACGCCGCACCGCGTGAGCCTTATAACCTGTATGATTAACAACAATTTGGCGCCTGTTGTGCAGGATTTTCTGACGCAACTCGAGGTTGACGCCTACATTGAGCAGGCCCGAAACGTGCGCGAACTTGTCAAGCCGCTGCCGTTCGGCATTCCTGGCGATACAGTGAAGTTAAGAAGCACACCTTCAACCATTTTCCGCTTCACCGTGCCGCGCGAGAACGTGAGAGACACCATCGGTGCCATCATCGCCCTGGCGGGACTGAACGTGCCTGGCCGCGGAACCATCTTCTCGCAGGACCTTATGGAGTTCAGCAATCAGCCGCCTGTCATCAATCTGGCTTTTCTGGATAGCAAAAAGGTTGAAAACAACGACGTTACGCTTCTGAACCACCTTTCGTATATGATTTGCGTGCTGTCGGAGAACGGCGAGGGCGACAATCTGGCCAAGAACGCGCTCGACCTGGGAATCTGCGTGCCGCAACTCACCAACGCCACTGGCAACGACATCCGCGACCAACTGGGCCTTATCCGCGTCACCATTCCCGCCGAGAAGGAGATTGTGCACCTGATTATGCCCGAGCAGGATTCGAGCAGCATTGCCCAACTGCTGGCTGAGCAGGCCAAACTCGACCGCCCTGGACGTGGATTCATATATCAAACGCCTATCACTGTGGGACTTATCGATACCTATATGAAGATTGGCGGGCAGAAGTTCGCCGCGTCAATGGAGCAGGTGATAGCCGCCATCGACTCGCTCAAGGGCAACACCAACTGGCGCCGCCGTCTCGACGCCGAAGGGTCGGCCGACAACCGCAACGCTTGTGTTCATTCTGACAACTGCGAGGTGACCATCATATCGGACGAGGACCGCATCGACGACCTGCGAGCCACCTGCTTGAGCGTGGGCGCAACAGGCGCAACCACAACGCGCATCACCCGCATATCGGGGCAAGGCGAACTTGGCAAACAGTCGCTCGTGCGCAGCGCCGTGAGCATCCCCGCCACAATGGCCGACGCGGTGGTCGATTCGCTGCTGCAAATCAGCACCATCGACAAGGAAAACGTTGACAAAATCAAAGTTCTCGACTCGCCTTCAACGTATGTCAGGGCGCTGTAGGAGAGAGTGTTAGATAACACAGAAGGCCGCCTGAAGACGATTCGGGCGGCCTTTTTTATTTTACGCACTGGTGCGAATTTGGATTCGGAAATAACCGATTTAAAATCAATGTTTTATGAATTGCCGAATGGCGTTGCCTTGAGTTGTGTGTACAATTACATAATTAACTCCCTGCGGCAGATTGCTTATGCTGTACGAAGCCTGTAGGCTCGCTGCTGACAGAACTCGTCCGTTTGCATTTACAAATTCCACTCTCACGATATTGTCCCCATTAATTTGCACATAATCGGTCGCTGGATTCGGGTAAATCTTTATGTCGATATTGCTGACGTTGGCGGCCTGCTGCCCGGCAATGGTGAGAGCCACTATGTCAGAGCATTCCGTTTGGCCGTCGTAATCGGTCTGGCGCAGACGGTAATACATCACACCGGTAGCATTGGTGCTGTAATTGTATTCATAGTTTATTATTTCCGTTGACGTGCCCGCACCGCTCACTGTTGTCAACTCGCTGAAGTTAAGCGCATCGGTACTGTACTCAATGGTGAAGTAGTCGTTGTCCTTCTCCGAGGCCGTCTGCCACTCGAATTTCACGCCATCCGAAGTTCGGCGGGCAACGAAATAGGTGAGTTCAATGGGTAGAGGTGAAATCGATACAAGAGCTTCTGGAACATCAATATTAGCGCTTTCCAGAATCTCGGTCAATTCATTTGTTATCAATGTCAAAACTTCCCGGTCTGCATATCCCGCACCAGGCAGATATGTGTTACATTCGTTGCCCATACTATTATCAGCCACATTAAGGTTAAAATTATTGCTTCCGGTTAAACCACCGATAGCTGCAAAATCAGAGTCGTTAGATAAATTGGCATGTCCGTTTGACTCAACTACTCCGGTAACCATTACTATCGCGCCTTCATCCACATTCACTACACTGCCATTTTTTATACGCAGGTTACCTTCAACAAGCAAAGTAGCACCTGTAACAGTTAATGTGCCATTAACAATAAGGTTTCCTTTTATTCTAACAATTGTTGAACTGCCAGAAATAGTCGTATTGGTGATATTATACTCGCTTTTATCGGTATATTGGTTTGTCCCAGTGTTTATTACAGCGGGTAAGTCAGATTTTGGTGCTCCAAATACGTCACCTGCAAAGCCAGCCAACAGCAAAGCCAACAGAATAATATTTTTCCCAAGTCTCATCATAGTTTCCATTTTTTTGTGGCTTATATACGAACCTTTTGACAATTTGTTCGTTTTTACTCGTGTTTCAATAGTAAATTGATTGATTGTCAGAATATTACTAATTGTGTATTTTGAGATGTGAAATATATTTATGCAAGATTTGCAATCTTTATTGCACTAAAAACAATCTTGGAAAGTCTTCTTTTTATTAAAGAAGGACTTTGTAAAATCTTTTTTTTATTCACTCTTGCTCAATCAATCCATTCCCATCGTTTACGTTCTTAATCACAATGTATTGGCATAATTTTTGCACGCATTTGCCGCGAAAAATTATTTTGCAAATGATTGATTTCTCGTATCTCGACAAACCCGCCATTATCACCAAATGGCATACATATACTTTCTCTGAACTACAAAAACTTGTGCAGCAGTATGCCGCAACCTTCAGTAATACAGAAGGCGACAAGATTGCCATCTATTCAGAAAACCGCCCCGAGTGGATTTTCGCTTTTTATGCCGGGTGGCTTAATGGCAAAATTGTTGTGCCGATTGAGGCTACTGCATCGGTCGACGATGTGGCTTATATGCTCAACGACTGTCAGCCTTCGGTGGTGTTTTTCAGCAAAGCCAACAGCGCATCGGTGACAGAAGCGGGCATAAAGCTCAACTATACACCGAAATACGTTTGTCTTGACGATATTGAATTGCCGCAAATATCTGAATCAGAATATATTAAGCGTGACTATCCCGACGACAAGACTGCAATCATTGTCTACACATCGGGCACCACGGGCGCACCAAAAGGTGTGATGCTTTCGTTTGCCAATCTGCGTGCAAACTGCGTTGAGGTGAGTGGTAATGTCGATATCTACCGTCCCGACCGCAAAGTGTTGATACTGTTGCCGCTACATCACGTTTTGCCACTTATGGGCTCGGTCATTATGCCGTTGTCGATAGGTGCAACGGTGGTAATGTCGCCATCGATGCAAAGCGCTGATTTGATGGAAACGCTGAGCAAAAACCAAGTTTCGATAATTATCGGTGTGCCAAGGCTTTACGAAATGATTCATAAGGCTGTGAAGGTGAAAATTTCTGAGAATTTCATCGCCAAAACGTTGTTTGCCATTCTATCGATTAGGCCGAATAAGCGTATCGGACGATTTGTTTTCAAAAAGGTTCATGAGACATTCGGCGGCCATATCGACATAATGGTGTGCGGCGGAGCATCGCTGCCGCTTGAGACCGGAAAATTCTATAAAACGTTGGGTTTCACTGTGCTCGAGGGTTACGGAATGAGCGAGGCATCGCCAATGATAACCTTCAACCGCCCCGGCCGCGAGCGTGTGGGCACACCCGGGCAGCGACTCGAGAGTGTGCAGATGAAAATTGTTGATGGCGAAATAGTTGCAAAGGGACCGAACATTATGCAGGGCTACTACAACCGCCCTGAAGAAACCGCTCAGATTATTGTCGATGGTTGGTTGCATACCGGCGATTTGGGCTATATAGATAAAAACGGATACCTTTATATTACAGGCCGCAAGAAGGAGATAATTGTGCTTCCGAACGGGAAGAACATTAATCCCGTGGAGTTGGAGGAGAGTCTGATGGCAGCGTCGGCACCAATCAAGGAAGTGGCAGTGATGGAGCATAACGGAATGTTGCATGCGCTCATCGCGCCCGATTATGCACGGATGCACGAGTTGGAGATACCGGATGCCAAGGGGTATTTCAAAGAGACGTTCTTCCCGGAGTTCAACGCGCGCATGTCGTCGTACAAGCGCATTATGCAGTTCTCAATCATCGACCGCGAACTGCCGCGCACCAACTTGGGAAAAATCCAACGCTACAAACTGCAGGAATACGTGGCTACTAATGCGCAAAAACGCAAGGCCGCACCCGAACCCGATTTCGACGAATACAAAAGCCTGAAGGCGTTTGTTGAAGAGCAGACCAATAGCAAAGTGCATGCAAGTCAGCACATTGAATACGATATTGCACTCGATTCGCTTGGCAAAATCGGGCTCATTGAGTTCATCCGTCAGTCGTACGGATTGGATATGACCGAGGCTGAATTGGTGGCATTCAGCAATATAGGCGAACTTGCGCGTCATGTGGCCGACCATAAAACCAAACTGCAGGTCGAAACCATCAATTGGTCGATGATTCTGAAGGAGAAGATTCAGCTCACACTTCCAAAAACATCGATAACCCAGAACCTTATTAGGAACGCGAGCAAGATTCTGTTTAAGCTCATCTTCAAGTTCCGAGGCGAAGGCTCAGAGCAGATACCGCAGGGGCCGTGCATCATTGCACCCAACCACCAGAGCTTCTTCGATGGATTGTTTGTGGCATCGTTCATCAAGCGCAGCATTATGCGCAAGACATATTTCTACGTGAAGAAAAAGCACGTCAAGAGCCGCTTCCTGCAGCTGATGGCGCGTCGCAACAATGTTATTGTGATGGACCTTCACAACGATTTGAAAGAGTCGATTCAGAAATTGGCCGAAATACTGCGTTTGGGGCGCAACATCATCATATTTCCCGAAGGCACACGCACCAACGACGGTTCGATTGGAGAATTCAAGAAAACATTCGCCATACTCAGCGCCGAGCTCAATGTTCCGATTGTCCCGGTTGTTATCAACGGTGCTTACGATGCATTGCCACGGGGCAAACATCTGCCGCATTTCTTCTCAAAAGTGAGCGTCAAATTTCTGCAACCCATTTACCCGAGCGGTTACACTTACGATTCGCTTTGCAACGCGGTGAAGAGTAAAATTGGCAGTTGCCTGAAAAATAAATAGTTGGACTTGGAATTCGAGATTTAGGAGTGGAGCGCAACCGTTCCACTTTTTTTGTTGCTGATAGGAAATACTTTACCGCTATTTGTATTTCAGCAGCAGTTTACGGTTTTTGATTTTTTCTTGCCCCATAAACGTGTCGCGGTTCACGTGTCTGATTGACTCAATGGTGTAGGTAGCCGACGGGTCTTGCTCGTTCACAATCGCAACCACGTCTTTGGCTTTTTTGCGGGTGGTGATAATGTAGAGAATGCCCACAGGACCGTTGTGGTCTTCAGCATTGGTAACGGTGGCGCTAAAGCCGTTGTCGTATAGCTTGGCTGATAGTGCAGTGTAGTTGTTCACCGTTATTATGCGGATGAGTTCATGGCCCAGAGCCAGTTTCTCTTCAATGAACATTCCCACTAGATTGCCAGTTGCGAATCCCGCCGCATAGCCGATGTAGCAGGCCCAGTTGTCGATGTTCTGAATAATGTTGCTGATGGCCACAATCCAAATCAGAGTTTCGAAAAAGCCAGCCAGTGGAGCCAGTTTCTTGTATCCTTTCGCTACCAGAATAATGCGGATGGTGCCAATGCTTACGTCGGTCACGCGAGCAAAAAAGATAAGAACAGGCAATACTATGTATGAATAGAAATCAAACATTGTCAGCAACTTAACAAATATTATTTGCTTGCGTCGGCAATCAGTACAATCGGGAACTTCACCATTTTGGCCAGACGTTCGGCTTGCATTTTCGAGTCGGTATCATCTGAATTGTAATGCCAGCGGATGTTTATTTTCGATTTCTCAACCTTGTCGAGAATTGCAATCAGACGAGCTATCTGTTTCATCGACGATGAGTTGATGTACTCAAAGTTCATGTCGATTGTGGTTTCCGGGTTGGGGTTTTGCAGATACTGCTGCCACCAATCAATGATTGGGGCGTAAATATCAATAGCGTTCTCGGGTATGGAGCGACCGCTTAAGGAAAACGTGTTCTGTTCCTTGTCGAAACAGGCTTTTGGGGTGAGTTCGTTGCCGTTAGCAATGTAGTTTTCCATTTTTATATAGTAATCTGCATGAAAATTGCTGATATCGAATCATCAATCGGTGAGATGGTGCAATTTACCTTTTGATGCGTGCGCAAGCGCATTTCGGCAAGACCAAGACCGCACTTTTTGCGAGTGTCCGACTCATCCGATGTCAGGTTTTTGTCATAGAAATCGTTCAGTTCGGTTTCCGATACATCGTTTATGAATTTGATGGCCTTTTCGGTTTTGCTGATATTGCAGTTCTTGATGTAGTTCACAGTGTTTAATTGGTACGAAGTGCCGTTGTGGCTCACAAAGAATATACCCTTCGTGGAATTGTCTTCTGCTTTATATCCGTGTTTCACAATGTTTTGCAACATCTCAATTATGCAATAGACCATTCGTTTCCTAAAATTCAGGTCTTTGCTGCCAAGGTGCTCTTCCAGAATCGACAGAATGTGCAAAAGACTGTCTTGCGTATGCAGTCCGTTGTAAATAAGCACTATGTTCTGTTCGTTTATTGTCTTGTGGATGGCCTTTATTGTGTCCATCGAATTCCCATCCTGTTGGTTGTTGTCAACCGGTTCGTCTTCCGCCAGAACCTTGGTACCCATATAGAAATATGAGTAGTTGTCATTGATGTCAGAGAAATCGAAATCGAGTTTGTTGCCCGATTTGCGCGCCATCTCAATCAAGCCGAGTCCCGCACCGCCTTTGTTCGATATCTTGTCATTGTTCAGCACTTCTTTGTAGAAAAGCTTTAGTGATTCAGGATCGAGACCGTTTATTTTCTCTAATTGTTTGGTCAGGGTGGGGATGTTGGCTTTAAGAATAGGGTTGCCGGTGGTGATGTAGTATTTGCCGTTTTGGTTCTGAATAATGAAGATGCCTGCCTGATTAGGGTTTGTTGCGGCATCTTCTCCGTCGATTTCCTGATGGCGGGTTACATTCTGAAGACCTTCGACCAATATGGTGAAAATTCTTTTTTTGATTTTTGAATCTTCACCAACGTTGTGCATGCACGCTTCGGTCAACAACAGAATATTGTCAGTTATGCTTTGCGTAAACAACCCTCTATATATGTAATTCAAGTTGTTACGTTGCATATCTTCGAACAAGTCGAACACAAAGCTCTTTTCGGATAACTGACTCACTTTCCTTAAAAAATTACCGAACTAAAGTAAGTTTTTCTTTTATTCAAATCAAAGAATGTTTGAAAATTATTTACGTCAGACGTACTTTTATTTTTAATGCCAACATTGTTAGTGTGTTAACGAAAAGTTAAACCTCGAAAAAAATAAAACAAATTCGTTTCAGACTCGTTTCTTTGTCATGTTTTTCGAATGTCGGAAGCGGCATCGGTGAAATTTTTGATACAGTTTTTAAAAATATTAAGATATGAAAAAGGTTTTGACTTTTCTGGCTGCGTCGGTTTTAGGCGGAGCCGTTTCTGTTGCCATTTACAACAATATGCAGCAGAAAGATGTTAAGTGTGTTCAGAGCGATTCAACCTTGCAAGGCGCGCGCCCGATGCAGGTGAGCTATACGGGAATGGTCGATTTCACGGCGGCGGCCAGCGCCACTGTCGATGCGGTGGTGCACGTCAAAATCCGCAGCCAGTATAATGTTGTCGAGAACCCAATCTATAACTTCCTGTTCGGTCGGCCGAACTATCAGCAGCAGGAGATGCCGGTTGTGGCGTCGGGTAGCGGTGTGATTATTTCGCGCGACGGCTACATTGTCACCAATAATCACGTGGTTGAAGGTGCTGATGCTCTTGAAGTTACACTCGACGATAACCGCACTTTCACTGCTAAAGTGATTGGTGCTGACCCAACAACCGACATCGCTTTGATTAAGATTGACGGCGATAATTTCCCGTTCATTCCGTGGGGCAATTCCGACAATTTGAAAGTGGGCGAGTGGGTGCTGGCCATTGGCAATCCGTTCAATCTGGCTTCAACCGTAACTGCTGGAATTGTCAGTGCCAAGGCTCGTAACATCAATATTATCAATAAGAACACGGCCATCGAAGCCTTTATCCAGACTGATGCTGCGGTGAACCCAGGCAACAGTGGAGGTGCTCTTGTGAACACTGCCGGAGAATTGGTTGGCGTAATAACTGCGATTGCCAGTCCAACAGGTTCGTTCTCGGGCTATTCGTTTGCCGTGCCGGAGCGCATTGCTCGTAAAATCGTTTCCGACTTGATGGAATACGGCACTGTTCAGCGTGCGTTTATCGGTATCAGCATCAACGAAGTGACATCAGAAATGGCGCAAAAGAACGGTGTGACAAGTTTGAAAGGCGTGTATGTCAGTTCGGTTGCCGAAGGTGGTGCTGCTGCTGAAGCGGGAATCAAGGCAGGTGATGTCATTATGAAGGTGAACGAGGTAGAAGTGAACAAGGTGTCGGAACTTCAGGAGCAGATTGGTCGCTATCGTCCGGGACAGCAAATCAGCGTGACGGTGCTTCATGGCGACAAAACGCGCACAATGAATCTGACACTGCGTAACATCGACGGCGGTACATCGTTGCAAACACAGGGCGAGTCGATGGAGATTCTAGGTGCCAGCTTGCGTACAGTTAGTCCGCAAACGGCTTCGAATCTGCGCATCCGAGGGGGCGTTGAGGTTACATCGCTTGCCGACGGCAAATTCAAGCAGGCTGGTATCCGTGAAGGTTTCATCATCACGTCGGTCAACCGACGCCCGATGCGCTCCGCTGACGAACTGAAGGCTATTCTTTCGAACTCAAAAGGCGGCATTTACATTGAGGGCGTCTATCCGAACGGAAAGTCTGCATATTATGCGTTTGGAATATAGTGAACAAGAAAGGGTTATATAATTTGGTTGTTAATTTGAATGTTGAGCCGGCGCCTGAGAATTTAGGTGCCGGTTCTGCATTTATAGGCTTTGCGTTTTTTGCAATTCTATCGGTCTTTTTTATGGGGCTCAGTCTCAACTTCGCCCTTTCATCGCTTCATCTTCTTCGGCGGTGTCGTCTTTCATCAGCGGCAGGCTGGCGCTTTTGCGGACTGCCCAGATGCGAATCAGAATCACTGATGATGCGCTCAAAATTTCGCACATGGCATTGCCGATGCCAATTTTTTGGCAGATATAGAAAATAAAACCTCCTAATATGCAGGCAGTTGCGTAAACGTCTTTGCGGAAGATGAGCGGTACTTCGTTAATCAGCGTGTCGCGCAGAATGCCGCCAGCAGCGCCCGTCAGCGTACCCATAATAATATTCACCCAAATGGGGAATCCCGCTGCAAGGCTTTTTTCGAATCCCACAACAGTGAACAGGCCAAGTCCGATGGCATCGAACAGGAACATTGTGGTGTTCATTTTGATGAGTTGCTTGCCGAAAACTATAACCACCAGAAGAGCAAACCCGGTGACAATAAGATATGAAGGCTGAAGCATCCAAAACGGTGTGACACCGAGCAGAAGGTCGCGGATGGTGCCGCCGCCCACGGCCGTCACCAGCCCGACAACATAGGCACCAAACCAGTCGAATTTTTTTGCCGCCGCCATACGGATTCCGCTTATCGCGAAGGCAAATGTGCCAATGTAGTCGATTAAGGTGGTGAAAGTCATTGGGTTAGATGCTAGGATTGGGTGGTTTTAGTTTTGAGTTATAAGTTGAAAGGTTTTAAGTCTTGTCCGTAGTCCGATGTCTGTTGTCAGTAGCCTAAATAACAATTGCTTCTGGTTCGATTTTTATGCCAAATTTTTCATATACAGCATTTTGGACGTGGTGAGCCACATCAATGATGTCACGGCCTGTGGCGCCGCCCAGATTGACGAGCACCAACGCTTGTTGAGTGTGTACGCCTGCCGTTTTTGCAGCGTTTGTATAGCCTTTCAGTCCGCAGCGGTCAATCATCCAGCCAGCGGCAATCTTCACGCGGCCTTCACCTGCGGGGTAGGTAACCATGTTCGGAAAATTCCCCAGCAGTTTTTCTGCTGTAGTAGCGTCGACTGTCGGATTTTTAAAGAAACTGCCCACATTACCCAACACTTTCGGATCGGGCAGTTTGCTGTTTCGGATGTTGATAATTGCTTGGCGGATAGTGCGTAACGATGGCCCGCCCAGTTTTTCAATTTCGCCGCTCAAACTGCCGTAATGAGTTACAAACTGCGGCTTTTTCGATAGTCGGTACACCACAGAATCAACCAGATACTTGTCTTTCAACTCGTGTTTGAACGCGCTGTCGCGATAGCCGAAACGGCAATCGGCGTTGCTCAATGTTGCAGTTGAGCCATCAGTCAGACTCACAACATTCACACGCTCAATAGCGTCTTTGGCTTCGCAGCCGTATGCGCCAATGTTCTGCACAGGCGATGCGCCCACCGTTCCCGGAATGAGCGATAGGTTCTCGATACCGCCCAGATTGCGTTCAACGGCCCACTCGACAAGTGAGTCCCACACTGTTCCTGCACCAGCCTTCACCAGGCAGTAATCGTCGGTTTCGCTCTCAATGGTGATGCCCGAATTGGCAGGATGGATTATAATACCATCGAAATTGTTGACAAACAAGATGTTGCATCCACCGCCGAGAGTCAGAATCCGTTTATCGGTCAGACCGCCAATCAGGCTGATGAGTTGCCTAATGTCATCGGGCGAGTGGTAGATGTAAAGTTGTTTTGTTGTCACATCTAACCCAAACGAATTCAATTCTTTAAGCCGAGCGTTTTCAACAATCTGTGGCATATCTGTTGTTTTTGGCAAAGGTAATCGGTGCAAGTTGATTGCCGACAGCAATTTATCAACAAGTAAAGTTGAAAGGTGGAAAATGAATAGGTTATAACTTAGCAAAATGCTCTTATCTTTGCCAAGATCGTATGAAAAACTAAAAAACACATAATAAAATGTTCAAAAATCATCCGAAGGGGCTTTTGGCGGCAGCCTTGAGTAATATGGGAGAGCGCTTTGGCTACTATATTATGAATGCCGTGTTAGTGTTGTTCCTTTGTTCGAAATTCGGCTTGCCCGAAGAGAAGGCAACTGCCATTTATTCAATATTTTACATGGGAATATACATATTGAGTCTGGTGGGCGGAATCATTGCCGACCGTACGCAGAACTACAAGGCCACAATACAATCGGGTTTGTTGGTGATGGCCTGCGGTTACGTTATTCTGTCGATACCTATTCTGTCCACGGCCGGCAACATCGGGTGGTTGCTGCCGCTCACATGTGTGGCTCTGTTTATGATAGCGTTTGGCAACGGTTTGTTCAAGGGCAACCTGCAGGCCATTGTGGGGCAGATGTACGATAACTTTGAAGCCGAAGCTGCCAAGCAAGGCGAAGAAGCTCTGGCTATGGCCAAGAGCCGCCGTGATCCTGGTTTCCAGATATTCTACATGTTCATCAACGTTGGTGGACTGATTGCACCGTTTGTGGCGCCGTTGCTTCGCAGTTGGTGGCTGAATACCAACGGCTTGACTTACAACGCCGACCTGCCGGCATTGTGCCATCAGTATATTGCTGCAGGTGCGGCCATGGCGCCCGAAGCTCTGGCAAAAATGAACGAACTGATAGCCATTGTGTCATCGGTGCAGCCGACCGATTTGGCGGCTTTCTGTCAGAATTACCTTGAAGTGTTCAACACCGGCGTTCACTATTCATTTATTGCGTCGGTGGTGGCCATGCTCATATCGCTGACCATTTTTATACTAACCAAAAGCAAATTCCCCACACCTGCAAAAAAAGCGGTGCAGGAGAGTGTGAGCTACACGGCCGAAGAGAAACGGGCCATGGCAACCGAAATCCGTCAGCGTATCTATGCTTTGTTCGCCGTGTTGGTGATAGCGGTGTTCTTCTGGTGGTCGTTCCATCAGAACGGCACATCAATGTCGCTTTTTGCCCGCGATTTTGTCATCACATCGTCCATAGCACCGGAAATCTGGCAATCCATCAATCCGTTCTTTGTAATTGTACTTACATTCCCGATGATGTGGCTGTTCGGAACATCGTGGGGACGTCGTTTCTCGACACCTAAAAAGATAGCTATCGGTATGGGAATAGCGGGTGTGGCATATCTGTTTATGAGCATTTTCTGCTTCAATCACGGCTATCCGTCGGCAACTGATTTCCGTGCGCTTGACGCGGCAACCGCCGAAGGACTGAAATCCGGGCCAGTGGTGCTGATAATCTATTATTTCTTTATGACAGTGGCCGAACTGTTTATTAGTCCGCTGGGATTGAGTTTTGTGTCGAAGGTTGCGCCGAAAAATCTGTTGGGGCTATGTCAGGGATTGTGGTTGGGCGCCACGGCCGTGGGCAACGGGTTCCTGTGGATTGGCCCGCTTATGTATAACAAAATCCCAATCTGGCAATGCTGGACGGTGTTCTTTGTTGTCTGCTTTGTATCGATGGCCGTAATGTTCGGTATGGTCAAGTGGCTCGAAAGGGTGACAAAATAACTTACGAAGTCTGATATAAAAAGTGAAACCCGTTGGTGGAGCAAGCTATGCAGCCAACGGGTTCTTTTGTAATATCAAATTAATTGTTATTTCAGTCAGTTGCAATTTGGTTGCTGACTATTAAAATTTGTTGAAAGTCAGCCATCGGTAGAAACTCTCGCGCCAAGTACCGCTAGTGTTTCCTATGTCGTTCGGCCCAAACGGACCGTAACCATCATCGTAAATGTGCAGTTCGGCGTTAGCGCCAGCTTTTTTCCAATCAAGGTAGAGCGAAAGAAGTCCTGCTGCCACGTTTTGGTGGTTGCCACGAGTGGCGATAAACAAGTTTGGCGCATTTTCTGGTACATCAACATCAGTGAGAGACGGACCGAAAATTGTGGCTAGGAATGCCGGTCTGTGCATATTATCGGCACGAACAGTTGCTCCGATGGCTACACCGCCACCAGCTGAAAAACCCAGATAACCGATTTTGGTTGTATCAATATTCCATTCACCAGCATGCTGCTTGATGATTTCCATTGCTCGCAGGGCATCAGCAATGGCATTGTTGATATTTGTGTCATCGGCACCAGTCAGATCGGGATTAGTATTAGATTTCACCAGTTTGTCGAAATTGGTGATGTCAACATTAAGCATTTTCGATGGGTCAAATTTCGGACGGGGACCGTTGGAAATACGGGTTCGATATTTGAGCCCTATGGCAGCAATTCCGCGCTTATTGAGCCATTCGGCCATATTAATCACGTTGTCGCCCCACGAGTGAGCTGACAGTCCGCCGCCTGAGCAGAGAATAACTGCCGTGCTGCTTTTCGATTTGCTTGTTTCTGGCAGATAAACAGTGATTGTTGGTTCAACAACGCCGTAAATGGTTTGAATCTGGCCGTTTGCATCATGCAGCGCCTTCTCTTTGTTTTCGACATTTTCGCTGCCTGGTGCAGCACCTTCATATAGTCTGATTTCCTGTTGTGCAAATGCACTCATCGAAAGAGAAATTAGTGCAATTGTCAAAAAGCGTTTTGTCATCTTATTGATATTTAACTGTTTGTGGCGATAAAAAATCGCATTCAAAAATAGGCAGATTCTGTTCTAAACACTAATCGGTCATCAATAATAATTGATTGATAGTCAAATATGAGAAGCACGTTGTCAATTGTGATTCGAATTTAGAATCTTGGGATAAGCAACGGGAATTTGGCAAAAACAAGCAAAGCCATCAATTTCTGATGGCTCTGCATTGTAATTGGCTGACTATCTATTTATTTCTTATTTCTTATTTCTTCTCAATCGGTGTGTAACGCCCGCTCAGGTGCATCAAAGCAAACAGGTTGAGCAGACCGTCGTAGTAAGCATCGAAATAGCCGTCTTCATAAGGCTCATGTTTCGAGTTCCAGAACTCATTGATGAAGTCGCGGCTGTTGCGCAACGGCTGGGTGAGCGATACTGCGGCAACCGTGCCCACAAGGCCGATAGAGTGGCGCAAAGCCTTGTATCCGCCAGCTTCTGCGATGTTCTCAACCGGTGTGCCGTCCAGATTGTACTGGTCAACAAAGGTGCTCACGCCCTGGCTGCGGAAGAATGTCTGCAGACGGTAGCCGTAGTCAAACTGCCAGTCGGCATCGGCGCCGCTCCAAGTGTAGTCGAGAGCGATGTTCATTGGCACGCGCCACGAGTCGAAGCGGAATTTTGCGCCCCAGTCGCCACGCGGCGGGGTCATAACCGAGCCGTCGTAGTTCGAGTAATCGGGGTTCAATCCGGTAATTGAGTCGCACGCACGGTGCAGATACTCACGCGATTTCTGTGCGCATTCCAGATAGAAATCGGCACGACCGTCTTCGGCATATTTCGCCCAAATCTCGTAGAATGCCGGAATGTGGTACGACGGGTCGGTGTAGCGTGCGCCAAAGCCGTCGGGCACAAAGGTGATGAGTTTCTCTTGCGTGTTGATGATGTTCAGAATCTCAGGCTCCGGGAACTTCATACCCGGACGGAAAGCTGGCATCTGCGGAGCTCCGCCTTGAGCGGCTTTCGGAGCTTCGCTCGGCTTGCCGTCAGGTTTCTGCTGCGGCGGGCGTTGTCCACCAAACGGGCCAAATCCCATCGGATTGTCTTTGTAGCCTTTTTTGGCGAACATCGCATTCAGAATGCGTTGTGCTTCAGCTAGATAATTGATGTCGCCATCGTTACCCCATAGGTTTGACGCCAAAATGAGCGAAGTGACGAAGTAAAGCTCGCCGTCTGATGCCGAGCCGGGTGAGTTCTGCTCGCCAGTAACCTTGCAACTCCAAGCGAAATAGCCGTCGCGCGGTCCGCCTTGATGCTGCATATATTTCTGCGACCAACGCCACAGACGGTTGAACATATCTTGTTTGTTCCATTGTACGGCAATCATCATTCCGTAGCTCATACCTTCGGTGCGGACATCGTGGTTTTTCACGTCAGATATGTAAGCCATCGAGTCGCCAACTTCGAAATAAACCTTGTTGGGGCCTTCGAAAACATTGTAGAATGTTTCGTTCAGTTTAGCGTCGATTTGTTCTTGCGAGTAACCGGCTTCGCGCAGTAGGTTGCGGGTTTGTCCGGGTTGCGGTTTTGTGGCCGGGTCAGATGTCGGATTTACACTGTTGCTGCACGATGTCGCCGAAAGGGCAATCGCGCAAGCTAAAATGACATTTTTAGTGTTCATATCTCGTTTGTTTTTTGATTCCAACCGCCAAAGTATCTACATATTATTTATGTCGATTCTTAAAATCGATAAATCGACAATATTTGCCAACGAGTAGGGGAAAAGGGGTGAATTGTTTAACCCACGTTATATATTCATAGATTCTGATTGAAAATCATCACCATAACAAAATAAAATTTCGTTTGATTGTTGTTTGGTACGCTTTTTGCGATTGGTATGGCAGTGTATAAATGATTATATATGTTAACATTCGTCGAATTCATCGAGAGAGCAATCAAAAGAAATTGGGATCTTCCGGCTTTGAGCAATTATCGCGAAACACCAATGAGTTACGGACAAACAGGCAAGATGATTAAAAAGATTCATCGCGCGCTTGCCGAGTGTGGAATAGCCGAAGAGGAAAAGGTTGTCCAGGTCGGCCGCAACAATGTCAACTGGGCCGTAACGTTCCTTGCCACAACATCTTACGGCACGGTTTCAGTTCCAATTCTGCAGGATTTCTCAATTTCAGACCTTGAAAACACCATCAACCACTCTGATGCGGTGCTGGTGTTTGTTTCCGACTACATTTTCGAGAAGATGGATGTTGCCAAATTCCCGAACGTCCGAGGTTTCATCTCGCTTGATGATTACAGAGTTCTATACTCAACCGACGAAAAAGTAAATCAAGCATTTGCCAATTATAAAAACGATATTAATGTCAACCGCGAGAATTTCGCTTTGAAGCACATCGATCACGATCGTTTGGCTGCAATTAGCTATACATCAGGTACTTCTGGGCACTCAAAAGGCGTTATGCTGACACATGGCAACTACGCCACAAACGTTGAGTTTGGCACGGAGGTAATTCCACTCAAATCGGGAGACCGCATGGTTTCGCTTCTGCCTTTGGCTCACGCCTACGGAATGGCATTCGAGTTTCTGACTGAGTTCTCGCTTGGCTGCCACATCACTTTCTTGGGCAAGATTCCTTCGCCGCAGGTTCTTCTTCAGGCTTTTGGCGAAATCAAACCGGGTTTGGTTGTGGTTGTTCCGTTGATTATCGAAAAGATTTACAAGGCAAAAATAAAACCAGCCATCAGCAGCGGTCTGCCTAAATTCCTGCTGAGTGTTCCTGGCTTACGCCGAATTGTTTACAGCAAGGTTCGCAAAGAACTTGAGGACGCATTTGGTGGCAATTTTTACGAGGTTATCATTGGCGGTGCCGCTCTGAACAAAGAGGTTGAGAGCTTCCTGAACCGCATCGGCTTCCGCTACACGGTTGGCTACGGAATGACCGAGTGCGCGCCAATCATAACTTACGCTCCGTGGGATACCGCCCGCAAGTTCAGCTGCGGTTACCCGATTCGCCGTTGCCAAGTGCGCATCGACAGCCCCGACCCGGCAAACATTGAGGGTGAGGTGCTTGTGAAAGGTACTCAGGTGATGAAAGGATATTACAAAAATCCGGAGGCCACGGCAGCTACATTCGACAGCGAAGGCTGGCTGAAGACTGGCGATACCGGCACTATCACTGCCGACGGCTATCTGACATTGAAGGGCCGCAGCAAGAATATGATCCTTGGTGCTTCTGGACAGAATATCTATCCGGAAGAGATTGAGGCTCAAATCAATAACTTGCCATACGTGGTTGAGTCGCTCGTTGTTGAACGTGGTGGCAAGCTTCACGCTCTCATTGTTCCCGACAAGGAGAAAGCCGAAAAAGACGGTCTCGACAGGGAGAAGATTATGGTGGAGTTCGAGAAGAACCAAAAAGAGCTTAACAAATTGATGCCCAACTATATGGCAATTGCAAAAATCGAATTGCAGGAAGAGGAGTTTGTTAAAACCCCGAAAAAGAGCATCAAACGCTATTTGTACAATTGATAGGTTGTAAAAATTTGTTTTCATAGGGGAGGGTGTTGCTGAAAGGCGCACCCTTTTTTGTTTACTACACGGAAGTCATTAGGTTAGTAACAGTGTCTGTGTTAATAGTTTGGCTCGGAGGCGGTGCAAAAGTGAAAAGTTATGGCTACATTTGCCTAAATCGAAATTGAAAATGCGGAAGTTCTTATTAGCAGTCGTTGGACTGGTTTTGCAGCAACAAACGGTTGTGGCTCAGCGTATTACGCGCGAACAATATATCAACAAGTATAGCAAGATTGCCGTTCAGGAGATGAACCGCGTGGGCATTCCGGCAAGCATCACGCTGGCGCAGGGCATTCTGGAGTCGGGCGACGGCAACAGCTCGCTGGCGCGAAAAGCCAACAACCACTTCGGCATCAAGTGCCACAAGGATTGGAAAGGCGAGTCGATGTACCACGACGATGACCGCCCAAACGAGTGCTTCCGCTCGTACAAAGATGCAAATCAGTCGTTTATCGACCACTCGGAGTTTCTTTGCACGCATCAGCGTTACGCGTTCCTGTTCAAATATGGCACCACCGACTATAAAAGTTGGGCAAAAGGCTTGAAACAAGCAGGTTATGCCACAAGCAAAACCTACGCTGACCGCCTGATACAAATTATTGAACAGAACAACCTGCACCGCTTCGACAAGAGCGTGCAGCCGGCCACAACGCCCGAAAAGCAGACGGAGATTGCCGTCAAAACCAACAACTTCATTGAGGTTGATGTGAACGATATGGAGATTTCGCCGTTCGGTAACATCAAAACCAACAACCGCACCGATTATGTTGAGGCTCTGCCGGGCGATAATATTGATAAAGTAGCCACCCGTTACGAGTTGGAGCCGTGGCAGTTACGAATGTTCAACGAACTCGATGCCAATGCAAAACTGAAGGTTGGGCAGCGCCTGTATATCAGCCGCAAACAATCGAAAGCCGAGAAGCAATATAAGACTCACACAGTGAAGAGGGGCGAGACAATGCACGACATTGCCCAGCAGTACGCCATCCGCCTGAAGGCGCTCTACAAACTAAACTTGATGGATGAAGGCTCGCAGCCTAACGAGGGCGACACAATCCAGTTGAGGAAGAAGGCGAAGAAGAAATAAGGTTTTGTTGTAAAATAGAAGAATTATGAAAGCTATGAACTTGCTTTGTGTGGTCTTGTTTGTCGGTTTGCTCTCGTGTGAAAAGCATGAAGGAAATTCTTCGACACCAGAGTCTGCCATTGAGATAGCGGGAGATTGGGAAATAGTTAGCATTTCTGGTGGAATTACAGGCCGAGCAATTGTTTCGAGTTATTTTAAATACCTAAGTATCAAACTGAACGGCGAGTTTTGCTTTTCAAATGATACTGCCATACTTGCAATTGGCACTATTAAAACCGAAATCGATTCGCGTAACGATATATGGTATTATTTCAATGTGGATAGCACAAAATATTTGCCTATAGTGCCATTGCCAACAAATTTTCCTAAAACGGTCTTACAAATTGATTCTGAAAATTTGGTTTTGGCCGACCCTTGCTGCGATTTGTACTCATATATATTCGTTAAAAAGGAGTGCTTGGATGTAAATAAATAGTTTGGCGAGGCAACTTTTAGGTCGTTTCGCTTTTTTTCAGAAATTTCAATTGCGTCTTTCGTGTTTTTAGAGTGTTCCGTGGTAAAAACCGTTATTGCAGTGTAATCAGTGTCGTCTGTGCGAAATGAATCAGAGTCCCTAAACAAACCGCAACTCGCAGCCTTCCGTCTTGAATCCCCGCAGGAAATCCGCCACAGGCATACGTTTTTTGCCAGCCAGTTGGACATCGCCGAGCGCGATTGTGCCGCCACTGATGTACACTTTCAAATATGATTTGCCATCGGTCGCAACCTTGCCAAACTGCTGATTGTGAGCGCAAGACTCGTATTTCCCGCTGAAGATTTTCATTGGCAGCGGTTCTTCGTTGTCTTTCTGCAGATTGCTGAAGGCGGCAGGATAGGGGCTTAGCCCGCGTATTTGGTTGATAATGGTGGCAGGTTTGGCGTTCCAGTCGATGCGGCAGTCGTCTTTGAAGATTTTCGGGGCGCTTTTCAGAATGCCGTCGGCAGGCATCAGTTCGCTTTGTGGTGTGCCTTTGGTGTTGCCTGCGCAGATGGCTTCAACGGTGCGAATCAGCAGTTGCGCGCCTACCACCATCAGGCGGTCGTGGATGGTGCCCACGTTGTCATCAGGTCCGATGCTTATTTTCTCGTATTGCAGAATGTCGCCTGTGTCAATCTCGTGCTTCAGCAGAAAAGTGGTAACGCCCGTTTCGGTCTCGCCGTTCATAATGGCGCGGTTTATGGGCGCTGCGCCGCGATAGTTTGGCAACAGCGAAGCGTGTACGTTGATAGAGCCTAGCGGTGGCATACTCCATACACTTTCGGGCAGCATACGGAACGCCACAATAACTTGCAAGTCGGCCTTCCAGCCACGCAGAGCCGACTGAAAACCTTCATCTTTCAGTTTTTCGGGTTGCAGAACGGGCAGACATTTGCTTACGGCAAATTGCTTCACAGCGCTCTCGCTCATTTTCTGTCCGCGGCCAGCGGGTTTGTCGGGTGTTGTCACCACACCAACAACGTTATACCCGTTGTCAATCAGCGCTTTCAGACTCTCGACCGCAAAATCGGGCGTGCCCATAAAAACTATTCTCAGCGACTCTTTTGTATACATATTAAAAATATTTATTTCCGTGTTTTTAGTGTGTTTTGTGGGTAAATCTAACAAAAAAGGCCGCTTGCGGCAGCCTTCTTTGTCGGTATCTTTTTGATTTTATGCTTTCTCGTAGCAGCGTACCCAATCAACTTGCATTGCAGCTGGCAGGTTGTCGGCATCTTTGTTCAAGCCGGCCGATAGCATTATGAATAACGGTTCGTTGATGTTGTTGCTAGTCGAAGCCACTTCGTAACCATTTATCTTCCAACTAATTTTGCTTGCATCCCAATCGATGGTGTAGATGAAGAAGTCTTTTGACAAGCCCGAGCCGCCGAATTTGTTACCAGCAGCCTTGCCGCCATTGTAGGCCGACAACTGCATCTGACCTTTTTTGATGTTGTATTTGAATATGTCGATTTCAGGTTCCTGTTTCTCGCCTTTCAGCCAGAAAGCTTGATAAACAGGTGCTTCGGCGTTGATTTTTATTTTGGCTTCAAAACGTCCGTATTGCTGGCGGAAGCTGTTGGCTGTGCTCAACAGGCCCGATGTGTACTCGAAATCTTGTGTGAAGAATCCGTGTTTTGCGTCCCAAACCTTGCCAGAGGCTTTTTCTTTTTTGGTGACGATGCTCAGAATAGAATTTTTGATGTCAACGTTCTTGTTGTCAGTGTAATATTGCTTGTCGCCGGCCAGCACGTAGCGGTCGTTGAGCATCATTTTGCCCCAGAAGAAGGTGTTCATCCATTTCTTCTCGTCAATTTTTGCCTCGTCGAAATTGTCTTCAAAGGTGAGTTTCCAAGCCTTCAGTTCGTCGAATTTGTTTGAATTGACTGTTGCTTCGTACCATTTAATCTCTTCCGAGTTCTTCATGGTAATGTACTCTTGCTCGCGCTTGGCTTCTTCACTTCTGCTGAAGCGGTTTTTGTCGAGCAGATACTCTTTTTGTGTCTTGAACTCATCAGAATTGACATAAGCCTTAAGTTCTTCGTAATCAGCAATCAGTGTTGAATTGCTGGTCTCAACGTACATCTTGTAGGCCGATTTGTTCTGATATTTTGTCCAGAATTTTATCTCGGGATTCTTTGTCAGTGATTTGTATTCCTGCTGCAGACTCTTGCATTCGGCCATTTTCTCGGGGTTCGATTTGTCCGATTTTGCTTGTTGGAAATCTGCGCTGTTAACGGTTTCGGCTAATTCTTTCAAGCGTTTCAATGCGTCAGAGTTGGTGGCGGCTTCAAATCGTTTCAGGTCGGCCGATTGGCTCACGCTGAAATAGTTCTTCACGCGTTTGTCCTTCTCAAGCGCAATGTATTGCTGTTCCTTCTTATAATATTCAGAATCAGCGTATTTGAGCGATGTAACATCGCTTTTTATCTTCTTGAATTCAGCCGAATTGACATATTCCTGCAATTTGTTGAAGGTTTTCAGCGTGTCTGAATTCTTAAACTCCTCCAACTTATTGTATTCATCGATAAGCTGTTTGCGGTCGTTTTCTATTTTTTCTGTTTTTGGTAAAAGGCCAAGCGCAAGGCGCAGGGCAAAACTAAAATTAGCCATACTCTTTTGTTTGTAATTACAAGACTACAAATATAAAGGTTTGTTCTAAAAAAACACGATTTGTTTTTCTTATGCAGAATTTTGTCGTCTTTTTTTTCTATCCTAATTTTTTTCGCACAATGTAGTTCCTTGCCAAAGTTTCAATTTCTCTGATGTTTCCACCTTCTATGCGACCATACCCAGTTCTCGGGCGCTTCGCGTATTGACGTTTCGAGCAGTTGATAGAAGCGGTCGGTGATGTAATGCTCTGGGCAGGAGTTCGGCGTTTCGGTTATTAGAGTAACACGTGTGTCGAACTTACTGAATCCCAGTCGTTTAATTTCGCAGTAAAGCACCGCCATATTGAATTTTTGGGCAAGCCTTTCCGAGCCGATGAACACGCCGGTGTCTTGGTTCAAAAACGTCAGCCAGTAGTGGATTTGGCTGCGTGTTGGTGTTTGGTCGGCAACGCTCAGAAGGGCGAAACGGCGGCCGCTGTCGCGCATCTCAACCATCTTGCGCAGGGTGTCGCGCATCTCAATAGGCTCAACGCCCGTTTTCGAGCGCATTTCCATATAGAACCGTTCAAAAATCGGGCTGCTCAACCGCTTGTAAATTGCCGTCGTGCGGATGTCGAAATTGGCAATCTTTGCGCAACCATATTCCCAGTTGCCGTAATGTCCCAAGATTATCAGCACGTTACGGTCTTTGTCGATGAGCTGCTGGAACACTTCTGGATTTTGCACGCCCATACATTTTGCAATACGCTTACGTGGTGAAAATCTGAGATTTACAGCCTCAATAATCATATACGCCAAGTGCCGGTAATAACGCCGTGCGATGCGGTTAATCTCTTTTTTGCTTTTTTCGGGGAATGATTTTGTCAAATTGGTGATAATCACTTTTTTGCGGTAGCCTATTACGTGTGCTACAAGTACGTAGATTATCAGCGCAAGCAATTGTTGAAGCGGTTTCGGCAAAATCCAGACGGCCAGAAAAATGGTCATTGTCAGGTAGTAGCCGATGAGTTGCAGAATTTTCATTGTATCGTGGATTTGTTTTTGATTACGTGCGGTAGAGACGCGGCGCGCCACGTCTTTACAAAATAACATCCGTTCGTAATTCGTAATTCATAAATCGTAATTCAAAAATCAAAAATAACTTACAGTCCTTCAAATATTTCCGCATCGTTTTGTGCCGGCTGGCCGTTGGCGAACAATACATTTCGCCAGTCATCGTTCTGCCGTTCGCAGGGCATATTGCTGTGCAAAAGCGTGAGAGCGTCGCCATTGGGCGTGAACACAAACTTAATGTTGGTCAGGTTGCCGATTTTGTAGTAATGCCAAACCACAAACGGATTGGCGGCGTCGGTGCGGTCCACAATGGTGTTTGGAATGCCGTAGCGCAGCATCAGCAGCTTTTGGTCGGGGCTGCACTGTTGAAGGTTTGCGGCATTGGCGCGGCGCACAAAGTTGGCCAAAGCGTTGTCGGGGTCGAACTGGTTGCGCTGAATCCAGAAATCGTAGAGCGTCTGCTGCATCACAATCATATCGGCCGACGCCACGGCTTTGTCGATGGTGCCAAGTTCGGTGCTGTCGGCAATCAACTTCATATCTTTCAGTATGTTGGCTACTGTGTCGGCATTGGCGTACATTGCCGCGCTGCGCAGAGTTTTCCCGGCCGAAGTGTAGCTTGGCGCCGTTACGCCAGGGTTTTTGCGCTCAAAATATTTTGTTGCCGAGCCAATGGCTTTGTCGTAGCGGTCGCGGATTTCAATGGTTAGAAAATACTTTCCGGTAGGCAGCCGCTTAATGTCGATTTCTTTCATAAACTGATAGTAGTTCAGCGCTTTAACCTTTGTGGTCGATGAGTGGCCGGCAATGGTTTTCTGCGTGTGAGCGTCGCGGATGCAGGTGTGGACGTTGCAGTCGCCAAGACCGTCAGTTTCGGTGGCAACGTTGTAAAGTTCGACGTAAAACCGCAGATATTCAGCATCTTGCGGAATTGTGTCGCGGCAGTATGGGATGCACTCGTTTCCGTTTTTTAGGTTGATTGTGCGCTCAAGTTTCGGCGTGAAACTCTCAAGAAGTTCTATTCCGCTGAGTGCCACCTGTTTCTGCGGAATATCGATGGCGATAATCTCGTGTCGGGTGATGGTTTTCTGATACTCTTTCGGCGCATTCAAATCTTTGATTTTCAGTTCAAAATTGTAGATTCCCTGCGGAATGAAAATTCGCTGCACATCGGTAAAATCGGGAAAGACATCGGTGGTGTCGGGCAGGGGCGGGTTGCCGACAATAAAGTGGCGGAACTCAACCAGGTCGTCGGCGTTTTTGAAAATCATTGTAACATCGATTTTCGATTCCAGATTAACGTCGTTTACAGTGTAGTTGACTGATTTCCCGTCGATTAGCAGATAGGTCTCAACATACGAGCGTTTGTCGGACAGCATATAAACCGCATAGTCGAAATTAACGTTAAGTTGCTGGCTGTTAGCCAATAAACTGCCCATTAAGGCGAAAAATAGAATCAATGTCCGTTTCATTTCCGTTTAATTTAGCGCGTAAATGTAGGCGATTTCTGCGAATTTGAATCAGTGTAATGTATAATGATTAATGTGTAAGGTTTATGGCGAATAGATTAAGTGGAATTAGTTCGTAATTCAAAATTCGTAACTCGTAATTTTATAGTCACTTATACCTTGTCTGATGCCTTTTTGCCTAAATCTTACATCTTCGCTTTCAAAATCTCAAGCAGTCGCGGATAAACGTTCTTGCTTGCCGCAAGTATTTCGCCACCAAACAGATAGTCGGTGCCGCCGCAGTAGTCGCTCACTAGTGCGCCAGCCTGCTGTGCGATGAATGCACCAGCGGCCACGTCCCACGGGTTCAATCCATACTCGAAATAGCCGTCGAAGCGGCCGCAGGCAACGTATGCAAGGTCCGATGCTGCCGAACCTGTGCGGCGAATGCCCTGCGAGTGCAGCACAATCTCTTTCACGGTGGCAACGTGTCCGTCGAGACGGCCGTATTTGCTTATCGGAAAGCCTGTTACAATCAGGCTTTGTTCCAAATCGGGTGCTGCTGACGCGCTGATGGGCTTACCGTTGCAGAATGCACCATTGCCTGCCGAGTGGAACAACTCGTCGCGGCCAAGTTCGTAAACAATGCCCAGCGCCAGCTCGCCCTTGTGCTGCAGCGCCACGCTTATGGCAAACGGATAGACATTGTGCAGGAAATTTGTGGTGCCGTCGAGCGGGTCGATAATCCAAATGTCGTCTTCGGTTGAGTGCCCCGCGGTGTTCTCTTCAACAATGAATCCGCTGCCTGGCAGAATCCGACTCAAGCCGTCAACTAGTTGGCGTTCAGAGCCTTTGTCGACGTATGACACATAATCGTGCAGTCCTTTATGCTCAATTTTGCTTGCATCGAACTGTGCGCGCTGTTCCTTAATGAATCGGCCAACTTCCCGCACAATGTCAATGGTCTGTTTTTCAATTCTTTCTATATCAAACATTTGGGTTATAAGTTTTAAGTTTTAGAAGTTATAAGTTTTGGTGTTAGGCATTAGTTTTGTCGGTAATCCCGATATCCTTTCATTTTTCAACTTTCAATTTTCAATTGTCCATTTACTTCGTCACCGCCAAGTGGTTGCAGAAGTTCAACGTCACGTAACTGATTCACAAGGTTTTGGTTGGTTTGAACTTTCACTTTTATGTAATTGTCGGTGAAGCCGCACATCTCGCCACGGGCGTGCTCGCCTTCGAAAAGAACGGGGCGTGTTTTGCCTATCTGGCTGACGATAAACACTTTCGTCATTTCTGCGCCCATTGCAATCATCTGCTGGCTGCGGTGCTTGCGAATCTCGTTCGGCACCATTTGCATCTTGACTGCCAACGTGTTAGCGCGTTCCGAATAGGGGAAGACGTGCAGGTAGGACAGGGGTAGCGAGCGCACAAATCGGCACGCTTCGTCGAAGTCCGTTTCCGATTCGGTTGGCACGCCAACAATCACGTCGGCGGCAATGCACGCATCGGGTATCAGGCTTTTAATCAACTCGATACGGCGTGCGTAGAAATCGGTTGTATATCGGCGGTGCATCAGCGATAGCAGACGGTCGGTGCCGCATTGCAGCGGAATGTGAAAGTGTGGCATAATCACTTCAGAATCAACCACGTGGCGGATAATCTGGTCGGTGAGCAGGTTTGGCTCAATCGACGATATGCGCAGGCGTTTCAGCCCTTGAATCCGCTCAAGTTCGGTGAGCAGTTGGAACAGATTCTCGCCGTTGGCGCGGCCGAAATCGCCAATGTTCACGCCTGTGAGCACAATCTCGCGGATTCCACGTTCTACGGCTTCGCGAGCCACGGCCACGGTGCGCTCTACGGTGTTGCTTCGGCTACGTCCGCGGGCGTGCGGAATGGTGCAGTAGGCGCAGAAATAGTCGCAGCCGTCCTGCACCTTGAAGAAACTGCGGGTGCGGTCGCCAAACGAGTATATCGGCTCAAAAATGCGGCTCTCTTTTGTGACGGAAATCACTGGTTTCGGCTGTTTCCGCAGGTTGCTGATAATGTCGGTCAGGTCCATCTTGTTGTCGGAACCGAAAATGTAGTCAACACCTTGAATGGCAGCCACTTCGTCGGGTTTGAGTTGAGTGTAGCACCCAATGGCCACCAGAATGGTTTGGGGCGTGCGGTTCAGAATCTTGTGAATGGCCTGTCGGCTTTTCTTGTTGGCAAGCTCGGTCACGGTGCAGGTGTTCACCACCACCACATCGGCTTGCTCGTGATTGTCGACACGCTGATAGCCAGCATTCTCAAACTGCTGCGCAATCCACGACGTCTCTGAGAAATTCAACTTACAGCCAAGTGATATGTATGCGACCTTTTTCGGCATCTTGTTCGTTTTTCAGGGCGCAAATATAGTTTTTACAAGGCAATAGGCACAAGGCAAAAGATATAAGATATAAGATAAGTCTATTGTATTTTTATTCCAACACTGATAAAAATTGGCGTAGAGGACGAAATGTTAATTATTGGTTATTAATCAATTTCGATTTTACGGAAAAAAAAGTATCAAGTAACGGCTTTTATTTATATTTGCCGCCACAACACATCGCCGAAAGGCAACACATTTACAAGCGTCTTTAAATATAATTAGGTATGGCAATTGCCCCTTTGATTATTGAAAGCAGTGAGTTGACCCCAGAGGTCGTTCTCGACAAGGACAGCAACGTTTTTTTGTTTAAAGGAAAATCGTTGCCTGAAAATCCGCTGGGTTTCTACAAGCCCATTTTGAACTGGATTGACGAGTATGCAATGCAGCCCAATGCCTCTACTGAAATCAATTTTAAGATGATTTATTTCAACACTTCAAGCTCGAAGGTTTTTCTCGACATTATGAAGAAGTTCGAGGCCATAAACCGCTCTGGCAGTAAGTGTTGCATCAATTGGTACTATAAAGACGACGACGAGGAGATGCTTGAGGCCGGCGAAATTTATTCGGAGCGCGTGAATCTCGAGTTCAATCTGATTGTCGACGAAAACTAATCTTCTTTCGGTCGCCGCCGATTTTTTTCAAATTCCGGGGCAAAAATCCACAATTATGAAAAAGCTTTGTCTGCTTGTCGCTTTTGCGTTTTCGGTCGAGCCGATGATGGCGCAAAGCGATGATTATCACCAGTTTTTTACTGATGAATGTTTGCGCGTTGATTATGAGCTTGTGGGCAATCGTGAAGGTGAGACGGCTGTGCTCAAGGAACTAAAAGCTCAGGGTGTTTGGGCCGGGCCGAAGCGCGTATGCGCAGAACCGGCACAATTGGGCAATTATCGCATTTCGGTTGTCGATTCGGCTACCGGTAAATTGCTCTACAGCAATGGTTTCAGCAGTATTTTCAACGAGTGGCAGCAGTCGCCCGAGGCACTCACAACCACGGCATCGTTTTACCACGTCAGCCTTGTGCCAATGCCGCGCCGCACAGTGCTTTTCCGCCTTGAGCGCACCAATTATGACAAGCCCGGCAATTCTCTGATTTCGGAATTTTTTATCAATCCAAAGAGCAAATTCATCCGTCGCGAAAGCGCTAAACCGCTGAATTACACCGTTGTGCAAGGATGCGATGATGTGGGCACGAAAATCGACATCGCCTTTTTGGCCGAGGGTTACACCGCCGACCAAATGGATAAGTTCCGCGCCGATGTCAATCGCTTTTGGAGTTATATGGCTGGTGTTGAGCCATATAGCAGCCACAAGGACCGGTTCAATGTCTATGCTGTTGAGTCGCCGTCAGCGGAGAGCGGCACCGATATTCCAAACCGCGGCATCTTCCGCAACACGGCTATGAACTTCACATTCAGCACTTTCGATGTCGACCGCTATTTGACGACGTTCGATATGGAATCCGTCCACGACATTGCAGCCGCCGTGCCCTACGAGCACATTATTATATTGGTGAATACTAGCGAGTATGGCGGGGGCGGGTTCTACAATTTCTATTGCGCCGGTACCGCCGACCACAATCTGTCGCTGCGGGTGATGGTGCACGAGTTCGGCCACTCGTTTGCCGGCTTGGCCGACGAGTATTTCTACGCCGACGAGGCCAACGAGGAGATGTACAGCCTTCAGCGTGAGCCGTGGGAGCCTAACATCACCACGCTCATCGATTTTGACTCGAAGTGGAAGTCGATGCTCGATGTTGCAACGCCGGTTCCAACACCGCGCACCGAATCTTACTTGGGCAAAGTTGGCGTTTTTGAGGGCGGCGGATACCAAACCAAAGGAATCTACAGCCCTGTTCAAGATTGCATTATGCGCTCAAACACGCCAAAAACTTTCTGCCCCGTCTGCCACAAGGCCATTCTGAAGGCGATGGGAGTGGAGGAGTGAAGCCACAAAGAGTTCAGCCGACAATTCATAGGTAACGCGTTGGCCTAAAATTCTCTACGCGCGTAGTGTTGTAACTAACAAATTTTCACTATGTTTGTTAAAACTTTAAAAACAAACGCAGTATGAAGAAAATGCTATTGGCGGTGGCGGCGCTTATGCTTGCTGTTGCGGCCGACGCCCAAATCAATCTGAATAAGCTGCAGAAGGCCGCGCAAGGTGTGATGAAGCAGCAGAATTCATCGAACAACAAATCGAATTCAAACTCATCGAAATCAACGTGGACGTGCGACAAGTGCAACCACAGCGGCAACACGGGCAATTTCTGTGCCGAATGTGGCGCCAAGCAGATGACCGCACAGGAGAAGCAAGCCGCCGAGCAGGTCGCACGCAATCAAGCCGAGGCCGAGCAGAATGCTGCCGCCGCAGCGCAACTCAAGCAGATTGAGGCTGAAGAAGCCCGAATCGACGCCCTGCATTTCAATCAGAAAAACGACCCGGCTTTCAGCCATACATCAAAAGATGCGTCGTTGGAGTACATCAAAAAATCGCCTATCAAATACCCGCGAACACAGTATACAATGGGCGGTTGGGAGTATTACCGCGCTGAGGGTACGTTTGGACTGCAAGAGTATTGGGACGACTATCTGATGCCGAAATCGTTCCCCATGAAACCTGAAAACATCGCTTTGCGCGAATTGCAGATGAACTACCGCCCTTATGACGAGACGGCGATGTTGTCTGAAAACCGCCAATACGGATTGTATGCAATTGACAGAAACACACCGCATTGCGTCTATTACAATATGGACTGCTATGCGTCAATTGAGCTGATGGACTATCTGCTGACGGAACTTGAAAAGAACGGATTCGCACCCACCCGCCGGCCCGACAAGTACGGCAGGGAGGAGATGGACAAAGGCTACGACTACAAGTGGATGATGTACGGCAACGACTATTTTGCCTATATGACCTGCCGCAAATCGTTAGGTCACGATGGAGAGTACTCGTACGAGCTTGCGTTTGTGCCGCACAATAAGGAGTCGGTTGACGTGTTCGACGGTGTGCCGATGCCTGTTGAGGGCTATCCGACAGGAAAACTTGAAGCCGGTGTGTGCCACAACACTCAGGCCGATTATTGGGAGTTTGACCCCGACGACAGTTTCGACGGCACAAACAAGAAGCCCGGAACGCACTGGGAGTTGCGCGAATATGAGTTCCCATGCTTCTCGCTTAACGGATTCAACAAGTATTGCGCACGTCTCGAAAAAGCCGGATTCACTAAGAAAAACGGTTATTATGATGACGAAAAATTCTGCCACCACGTGACATTCGTGAAAGGCAATTACACGGTTTCGCTCACTTTGGACCGCGACAAGCACATCTTGACACTGAATGCTTGCGATTTCGCACTTCTTACAGAAGGATGGTAAATGATTGATATTTAATATAAAACTTAAAATTAATTCGATATGAAAAAATTTGCTTTGATTGCATTTGGAGTGATTTTCGCATCGGTGGCCGCCGACGCGCAAATCAATATGAACCGCCTGAACAACGCGGCGAAGCGGGCTGCTGAACGCGCCGTTGAACGCAAGGTTGAGGAGAAAGTTGAAGATGCCGTTTACGACGCTCTCGACGGCAACGCCAAGAAAAACAACGCTAATGAGGAATATCAGGAGCAGAGCGAAGAAACACCGGCTACCAATGCAGGCGGCTGGACGTGCGAGAGTTGCGGCGCAGGTGGCAACACTGGCAAGTTCTGCAACGAGTGCGGCGCAAAAAAGCCTGAAGCACAAGCCAATGCATCGTGGAAATGCCCGCAGTGCGGCACCGACGGCAACACCGGCAAATTCTGCAACAACTGCGGGGCGAAACGAGCCGATGGCGCTAATGCCAATATGAAAGCCGGCTCGGAATGGAACAAATTCGACTTTGTGCCTGGCGATGAGTGCTTTTTCTATGACCAACTCGCAGGCGAGCAGTTGGGTGAGTTCCCGTCGATGTGGGATTTGGTTGAAGGTGAATGTGAGATAGCCAAAGTTAACGGTGAAAACGTGATAGCAATGTATTCAGGCTGTCATATCAAGCCGCTTATGAAAACCGACAATTATTTGGGTGAAACATATACGGTTGAGTTCGATTATTACGATAATTATGAGAGCGATGGACAGGATTATGGCTATATAGAATACAAATTATGCAAAAGCGAAAGCACTTGGCTTGGAGACGACAATCTTGCTTTTTCTTTTGACAATTATGTCAGTGAATGGGCGTTTACACATAATGAAAGGTATCGCCAATTCTCTTGCCGTTGGGAAAAAATTGATAGCGATAGAGCTTCAACAGAACAGAATGTCGAGAATTACGGATACAACAAATGGCATCACGTTTCAATGTCGGTCAACAAGCGCGCGGTTAAAATTTATGTTGACGAGAAACGTGTTGTAAATATTCCAAACTACAATCGCAGAGACAGTTGGCTGTGTTTTGGCTACGGCAATGCGGCAAAAGAGTATCCTGCTTATATCCGTAATGTCCGTATAGCTAAAGGCGCCGTGCCACTCTACGACCGAATGATGACTGACGGACGTTTCATCACCTACGGCATCACCTTCGATGTTGGCAAATCGGTTATCAAACCCGAGTCGATGGGCGAAATCAACCGCATTGTCAAGCTGATGCAGGAGAACCCCGACTTGAAATTCGAAGTTCAGGGCCATACCGATGCAACTGGCAATGCTGCTGCCAATCAGACGCTTAGCGAGCAGCGTGCCCAAGCCATTGTGGCCAAACTCACCGAGTTGGGCGTCAGTGCCGACCGCCTGACTGCCGTTGGCAAAGGTCAGACAACGCCATTGGCCGACAACGGCACCGACGAAGGCCGTGCCCGTAACCGTCGTGTTGAGTTTGTGAAGAAGTAGGCCGTTTCGGCAATCATATTTCAATTATTACGGAAGATTTATGAGTGTTTACCATAATTCTTCCGTTTTTTCATCATTGTGGTTATCTTTGTTGGTTGTAAAATATTATGACTATGAAAAGAATTTTCAAAAGTATGTTTCTGGTAGCCAGTGCGGTTGCGGTGGCTTTGAATTTCGCATCGTGCAAAGGCGACGATGGCGAAGACGATAACAACAACGATGACAACGTTGTTGTTGAAAAAGACGGTGCAAAATATACCGTGAAAATCAGTGATTTAAATGATAACGATGAGGAATTGTCGTACACAGTAACTTATAATTTTATCGCCCCAGAGGAAGCTAAAGTTGAATATCAAAACATATTCAAATATACGTTTACGGCTGATGAACCCGCTCTGGCGGATAGCACGGGCGAGGCAAAACCGGAAACTGCCGATGTTGTAAAAGATTCGTTGCTAATCGTTTCGTGGAAGGTTGTTATCACTTGTAGCAAGGAAGAATATGCCCAAAAGATGTATGATGATATGAAAGCTGATACAACCGATTTGGCAAAATATGCAACACTGGAAATAGACGGCAAAACAATAACAGGTATTTTTGATGATTTAGATGGCTTGACATACAGTATGGTTAAAGCTATGTATGAAGAAGAAAAAGCCGAAATAGATTCAGACATCTCGAAAGCGAAAAAATCTGCTGAGGCCAACAAAAACAAAGATGAAAACAAACCTGAAGAAACCAAGCCTAGCACGAACAGCAAAAATTCTCGCTTGGATTTGACCAAAGACGCTGATGAAACGAAGAAAGACACATCGTCAATCACAATGACATATGTGAAAGCGAGTGCTGGACAAGGCGTGGCCTACAACTACAAACTAAACGAAGATGGCACTTTTGCATCGGGTACGGTTGTGGTTGCGTTCAAAAATGCCGATGACGCCAAGGCTTACGCCAAAGCTGAGAGCCGAGCAAAAGATGAAAATGGCGACCGTATCTACAAATCGGTCAGCGTCGATGGCGGCAACGTTGTGCTGGCATATTCATCGAAAGCGCTTGCTGAGATGACTGAAGAAACTGCGAAAGCGTTGTTCAACGAGAAGAAAAAAGAAATAGGAGCTAGCACTCCAACCACTCCTGATGAGAACAATGGTGAGAATAACGGTGAAGAGAATGGTGAGAACAATGGCGACGAGGGAAACAATGCCGAAAATTCTGAAAATCAGAATGAAGAGCCAGCAAATGAAGGTGAGGACAATTCCACAGAAGAATAATTAATTCATTACCGAATATACAAAGGGCGAACCGTGAGGTTCGCCTTTTTTTGTTGTATGGTTTGGCAGTTTTAGCCGGAGCTTATCGTTGCGTCCCCACTAAACTCAAAACACGCTCGCAATCAATAACATTCGTAAATTCTTTCTCAAAATTTGGTGTCATTATGCCTTTGCCAATTGAGTTGCGGATTTCGTTGAGCGGCCAGAAGCGGGCATCGTCAATCTCATCGTTGTGGCTGACCAGCGGTTTGTCGGTGACGGTTGCAAACACGTTAATCATCTCACTCTCAACCGCCGACTGCCATTTGTAACTTGTGATTGCAATCGGTTCAAAGTCGGTCAGACCGATTTCTTCGCGGGCTTCGCGGCGCAGGGCGACGGCAATTTCTTCGCCGTAGGCAATGTGTCCGCCAACGGCAGTGTCCCATTTGCCTGGTTGGATTCGTTTGGTTAGGGCGCGTTTTTGCAGATAGAGTTCGCCTTTCAGATTGAAAACGTGCAGATGCACAACAGGATGCAGCAGAGTGCGGTCGGAGTGGCATTGGCTGCGCAGCGCTTTGCCAATCACGTTGCCCTGGTCGTCAACCAGCGGTAGAATCTCTTCAGTTTCAGAAATGGTCATTTTATTGGTGAATCGTTGAATCAGCTAATTGGTGAATCGGTGAAGGTTGAAAGGTTTAACAAGTTTAACAGGTTGAAATTATTCATTCCTTCAGTCCTTCAATCCTTCAGTCCTTCAATTATTTCTTCGACAGCGGAATAATCAGTTCGTCGCCCACTTCAAGTTGCTCGCCGTCAGAGAGTTGGTTCGCTTTGATGATGTCCGATGCGGGGTTGCCGTATCGTGCGGCAATCGATTCAATGGTCTCGCCGTTGGCAATTTTGTGGATGGCCTTTACGGGGATTTTCAGCCGAGCGCCGACAATTAGTTGCGTGGCGGCTTCACCGTTCATTTCTTCGAGTTTTGCAAGCGGCACATTGTAGCGCAATCCGATGCGGAATAGGTTCTGGCCCTTCTCAACAACGTGAATGTGTATCTTGTTGTCGTCCATTGGTTTGGCTTGCTTTGCGGTGGGCTCGGCAGTCTTTGCGATTTTGTTTTCGGCTTGAGCGCTGGTCTGGTTTGCGGCTTGCGTTTGCTCAACGGTTTGATTAGCAGCCGTTTGCTCTTGCTTTGCGGGTTCGCTTGCTGGCGTTGGTGCGGCGGTTTGCTCAATTGGCTGACGCTCGGGCGCGCCTTCGTTCACCTTGTGCTTGTAAATTTCGTAAAACACTATGATAAAGAGCAATAGCGACGATACAATGGCCACTGTGCGCCATATCGACACCTGCGGTTCCTTCTTTTTTGTCATTGTTGAAAAGTCAATTACTTGTACCGAAACATTGTCAGCGCCGCCAGCGTTGTTCGCCAACTCAATCAGGCGGGCGGTCTTCATTTCCGACGACATATCGCTGTTGTTTAGAACTTCAAATATCTCGTTGTCAGACAGTTGGCTGGTCAGACCGTCGGAGCAGAGCAGGAATGTTTCGTTGCCGTCGAGTTGGATTGGGTTCTTGCAGACGCTGAATTTGATGTTTTTCTCTTTGCCAACCAGCACGCTCACTTCGCCGTTCTCAATGTGGTCGCGGGTGATTTGGGCAATCTGGCCGTCTTTGTGGATGTAGATGCGGCTGTTGCCTGCCGATGCGTAGTAGGCTTCGTCGTTCTGGACAATCAAGATGGCCAAAGTTGAGCCGATGCCGTTGTATTTTTCATTCGTATTTGCCTGATTGAAAACGCAATAGTTGGCATACGACACCGCGTTTGTCAAGGCGTTCGAAAGGTTGCTGTACGAGCGGTCGAAAAAGTAGCGTTTGATTTCTTCGGTGGTGATTTTTGCCGCCAGTGCGCCGCCGAACTCAACGCCGTCGTGGCCGTCGCAAATTGCAAAAACGTGTCCGTCGGCAATCGGAAACTCAACAACGGCGTCGGTGTTGTGTTCCTTTACCTTGCCTAAATTGCTGATACTGCCGAAGTTTATATTGAATTTCATTGTTGTCGCAATTTCTTTGGCGCAAAACTAACATTTTGAAATTTAGTAACCAATTGCAACGCAAGATGATTTAATTATTTTTGGCAAAAATTTAAAGTTATGGCAGAAGACAACAAGGTTATTTTCTCGATGGTGGGAGTGGGCAAGACCATTCCGCCGCAGAAAAAGATATTGAACAACATTTATTTGTCGTTTTTCTACGGCGCCAAAATCGGCATTTTGGGCTTGAACGGCGCGGGAAAATCGACGCTGATGAAGATTATCGCAGGCGTTGACAAGAGTTTCGAAGGTGAGGTCGTATTCTCGCCAGGCTATTCGGTCGGCTATCTGGAGCAGGAACCGCAACTCGACCCGCAAAAGACTGTGCGTGAAGTGGTTGAAGAAGGCACGGCCGAAGTTGTCGCTTTGCTGAAGGAGTACGAAGAAGTGAACCTGAAGTTTGCCGAGCCGATGAGCGACGATGAAATGACCAAACTCATTGAGCGTCAGGGCGAACTGACCGAGTTGATTGAGCAGCACAACGGTTGGGAACTTGATAGCACACTGGAGCGCGCGATGGACGCATTGCGCTGTCCGCCAGCCGATTGGAAGATAGAGAACCTGTCGGGTGGTGAGCGCCGCCGTGTGGCTTTGTGCCGATTACTTCTGCAAGAGCCTGACATTCTGCTGCTTGATGAGCCCACCAACCATCTTGACGCCGAATCGGTGCAGTGGCTCGAAGCGCATTTGCAGCAATACAAAGGCACGGTTATTGCCGTTACTCACGACCGTTATTTCCTTGATAATGTGGCAGGTTGGATTCTCGAACTCGACCGCGGCGAAGGTATTCCGTGGAAGGGAAACTACTCGTCGTGGCTTGAGCAGAAAACCAAGCGCCTTGAGATGGAGAAGAAGACCGAGAGCCGCCGCCGAAAGACTCTTGAGCGCGAGTTGGAGTGGGTGCGTATGGCCCCGAAAGCCCGCCAAGCCAAGCAGAAAGCGCGTTTGAACGCTTACGACCGCCTGCTCAACGAAGACACAAAAGAGAAGGAGCAGACACTCGAAATCTTCATTCCGAACGGACCGCGTTTGGGTACGAATGTTATTGAAGCACACAATGTTAGCAAGGCATATGGTGACAAGCTGCTCTATGAGAACCTGAATTTTGTTCTGCCGCAAAACGGCATTGTCGGCGTCATTGGTCCGAACGGCGCTGGCAAAACCACGCTTTTCCGCCTGATTATGGGCATTGAGAAACCCGATAGCGGTGAGTTCAAGGTGGGAGAGACCGTCAAACTCGGCTATATCGACCAGATGCACGCCAAAATCGACCCCGAAAAGACTGTCTACCAGATAATTTCCGATGGATTGGACGAGATAAAAATCGGCGGACGGTTTGTTAATACGCGGGCCTATCTGTCGCGTTTCAACTTCTCGGGTGCCGACCAGGAGAAGAAGGCTGGTGTGCTTTCGGGCGGCGAGCGAAACCGTCTGCATTTGGCTCTCACGCTTAAATCGGAGGCCAACGTGCTGCTGCTCGACGAGCCAGGCAACGATATTGATGTGAACACACTGCGTGCTCTTGAGGAAGGCCTTGAGAACTTTGCTGGTTGCGCCGTCGTCATTTCGCACGACCGATGGTTTCTCGACCGCGTGGCCACTCACATTTTGGCGTTCGAAGGCGACTCGCAAGTCTATTTCTTCGAAGGCTCATACTCTGAATATGAGGAAAATAAGAAGAAACGTCTGGGCGACATTGAGCCGCATCGTATTAAGTATCGGAAACTGAAAGAGGATTAATTTCCTTTGACAAGTAACTTAACGGCTGGATGTTTTGTTATCGTAACATTCAGCCGTTTTTATGCCAATGGATGTTTGGCTTATTGTTTGCAGCTTATGTCTTCAGCCAAATCTTGAAAGAAATTATGATTTAGCACATTGGATATTCGTTTAAGCAGTTCGGTGTCGATGTTGGAACGTTTGAATATGTCGTATGCGTTTTCTCGTGTGCAACATATCTGCTTAGAGAACCAAGTAATAGTACGTCCTTGACTCCTAATCACTTCTTGTATCCTATGTCCAATGTGAATGCTCATAAAAAAAGGCGTTTGCCATTCGTTAGGATTTATCTCCCCATAAGGTAACCGCCAAGCAACCTTGCTAACAGATAAACACGAATAGTTCACACCTTGAGGCATAAAACCATCGTCATCTGTTCTGTTAGCTTAAAAAATGGCGGTTTTTAATTGGGAAGAACCGATGCGAAAAAATGCTATTTGTTTTTTATTTCTCTAAATATCAAACAGTTTTTTGTGTATTAAACATTTATTATAACGCAAATATAAGAATAGAAATAAAATGTCTTGACATAAATCGCGATATACAGAAAATATCGCGAACAATCAGCAATACTTTTTTAGGACTCCAATTCCAACTGATTACGAATCAGATTGTAGTAATTGCCTTTCCGTTCAATCAACTCATCGTGTGTTCCAACTTCGGCAACCTGTCCTTTTTCTAAAACTATTATTTGGTCGGCATTGCGGACCGTACTTAGCCGGTGCGCGATTACAAGAACCGTGCGACCTTTGTAAATGCTTTGCAAATTGTCGGTTATCATTTTTTCGTTCACTGTGTCGAGTGAATTTGTGGCTTCATCGAAAAACAGATAATTTGGATTGGCATAGATTGCGCGGGCTATCAATATCCTTTGTTTCTGGCCTTTGCTCAAATCTAACCCGGCATCTCCGATTTTTGTCATAAACCCAATGGGCAGCGACACAATAAAATCGAAAATGCAAGCAGTTCTTGCCGCAGATTCAAGTCTTTCGTAATCAATATCTTCATCTTTTTCGTTCATCACAATATTACGGGCAATGGTGTCGGAAAAAATGTAACCGTCTTGCATCACGCAGCCACATAATCGGCGGAACTTTCCTGCAGTCAGCGGTTCGTTTTGTGCATCGTTGATGAATATTCCGCCTTGTTGAGGTTTGTAGTATTGCAGAATCAGTTTTAGAAGTGTTGTTTTCCCACTACCACTCGAGCCGACAATAGCAGTTGTTTTCCCTTTTGAAATATGTATGTTGATATTGTTGAGTACCAAATCATCGGGTGTGGAATTGTAAGCGAACGATACGTCGCATACGGAAATCCCTTCGGTGCCGCCATTGAGTGTTGGAATGGGGGTATTCTCGTTCTCGTCGGCCTTGTCGGTAACATCGGCAATGCGTTCAAGGCTCAGTTTTGTGTCTTGCATCCGGTTGACGAAAATCACCATCTTGTCAAGCGGACTATTCATCTGACCGATAATATACTGTACTGCAAGCATTGTGCCCAATGTAAGCTGATCGTTAATCACCATCGATGCCACGGCAAATGTAATGAGCAAATTTTTCGACTCGTTTATTACTGTTGCACCCAACTCGCTGTGCTGTTCAAGTTTGAGACTTTTAAAATTAACATCGTACACTTGCTCTTGCGCATCACGCCATTTGCATTTAAAGTATGTTTGGCTGTCGCGTAAGCGTATTTCTGATGCGCCTTCAACAATTTCGATGGTGTTGAATTGGGTTTGCGACATACGGTCGAATCGAGTTTTGTCCAAAATCCGGCGGTGACCAATAAAGAGTAGAATCCAACTTAAATATAATGTACTGCCTATCAGAAAAATAATAAGCATTTTGGGTGAATATGTAGCTAAAACAATGCCAAATACCGCGAACGAAACCACCGAAAATAAAAATGACATTGAGTATTGCGTCATAAAATTATCGATTCGCTCGAAATCAAAGATGCGTTGAATAATGTCGGCGGTTTTCTTTGCTTCAAAGAAAGGTATTGGCAGGTGCAACAGTTTCTCAATAAAATCAGAAATTATTGATATGTTGACAAAAGCACTTATTTTGAGCGTAATCCACTGTCGTCCGAAGTCGGCTATGGTACGTCCTAAAATCAATCCACCTTGTGCGAGTAATATAGTAATTAGCAAATTGATGTTTTTTTGCTCAACACCTTTGTCGACTACGGCTTGCGTTAGAAAAGGAATGACCAATTGCAGCAGACTTGCTAATAGAAGCAGGGCGGCGGCTTTGGCAAAATCGCGCTTGCGTTTTGCGGCATATTGCAGAAGTTGGCGCAGGGCTGATTTCTTCTTTTGGGCAATGCCGCTGGTTTCCAGATTTACAGGATTGAGCAGCAGGGCGTAACCCTTGTCATCCTCGCAGCACCAGTTTTTCTGAAAATCGGCGTGAGAGTAGGCAAGTAGTCCTTTGCCCGGGTCGGCTACTAACACTTTGCGTTTGGTTACGCGGCGTATAACTATAAAATGTTCCTTATTCCAAAAGACAATGCACGGCAGTTGCGCTTCGGTACGCAGAGTGTCAAATTGCAGTTGTACTGCGTTTGTCTCAAATCCCAATTTTTGTGCTTCGATATTGATGGTTAGCATACTGATGCCAGCACGAGAAACTTGACACCTTTGTCGTAAGGTGTCGTAATCTATGCTTGCGCCATAGTATCGTGCAATCATAGCAAGGCTTGCCACGCCGCAATCACTTGAGTCGGCTTGCAGAATAAGCGGGAAATGCAATTTCTTGAACACGTTTAGCATTTTTTTGAACGCAGTCTCGATAACTGTCAGGAACGTTAATGTGACTGATTTACACAGATATAATTTTCTATTCTCAATTTTCAATTTTCAATTTATCGTTGCATCCTTTGTATATCAGTCATTTCAACTTCCTTGGCCTTGAACCCGCCAATGCGCCAGACAATAGATGCTTTGAAACGGTTAAATTGTTTCTTGTCTAATTTGGTATACTGACCGTTGAAATTCACTGTGGACGGGTATCCGTTCCACTGTTCAAAAATATCGGACCAATTGGTAGTGAATATCAAATTCTTCAAAATAGCCCATTTCATACCTATTTCAAGGTTGTATCCGTCACTCATATCGAAAATACCTTGGATTGATTTCGACTGATATTCGGCGTTAAGCATAAATTTTAAATTTGGTTTTTCTTCCGATATTGTAAAAGTATTTTCAATATATAAATCGTAGAAAACCTTGTCGCGGTCGAATGACAATCCGTGGAAATCAGACATTTTATTCCTTGTATACATTAAATCGCAGCCTAAAGTTGGGTTCCAATACCCAACACAAAATGGGAATTCGCCACCGATGCCACTAAAAATTGCATAATCAAAATTCACACTCTGGTAATAACATTTGAGCTCTGCTGCATTCTGATAGGGAATTTCTCTGAAAGCGTCTTTCTCATAATAGAGATATGTCCATACTGAATATTGTTTACGTAGCATATACGTAAAATTAAAGTTGTAATTGGTTGATGGTTTGAGAGTTGGATTGCCAATCGCAAAAGTGTAAGGGTTCATTTGTGTGGTGTGAGAACTTAAATTCCAATAGGTTGGGTAGTTCTTGTAGGTTGATAATGACAACTGAATGATGTCGCGCTTAAGTGGCCACATAACCGACAGGCTCGGATAAATCTGCCATTCGTTCCACAGGGTTGATTTTGTGACGTTTTCATCGTAGTCTGATTTGAAATATTCAACTTCAACAGTGAAATCGAGTTCAACGCTGTCGAATACGGTATTGAACGTTTCGGCAAAGACAGAAAGCCGTCGCTCTTTTTGCAAATTGTCGCTATAGCTGTTTTTGTCAAGTTCATAATTGCCGTTTTTCGGGTAGAGATAGCTCACTTCGGTGGCGGAATTGGTCATTGTCCCCTGCGCTCCGGCACTCATCTGCCACGTGTCGCTAATCTCCCAGTCGTAGCTCGCAAGCAGTTTCAACTGGTCAATATCCATTGTCGAATTGTTCTGATAATCAGTTGTTATGCTGTCATTTTCAAAATCTTTGTATTTTGATTCCGATTTATGGTAATATGAAACATAATCGGTAGTGATGCCAACTCCGCCAAATGAGCCTTTTAGGTTCATATTATGTAATTGGTTTTTACGGTCATCATTGTTTGTACTGTTCACAAAATTCGTTTCACCAGTATGATAAATGAAGTTGGTTCCCGATTTTATCGGGTGGTCATTTTTTGACAATTTGCCATAATACATCAGTGATATCGAATTGTCTTTGTTGAAGTTATAGTCGATTGCCGTGCGGAAAATGTTGCTGGCATATTTATCGACTGTAACGTCATACTCTTCGATAATAGTTTGAATGCCGTTGAAATTGTTTATTGAATGCTCGGTATTTTCGTTTCTGGTTTTACCATACGATGTATTGGCGAGGGCATCAATATCGAGTTTCTCTCCACGGTAAGCAATATTTGCTCTTGTTCGCCCTTGTGCGTAGAACTGTTGGGTGTATTCGGTTGCAAGTTCGGCTTCCAATGGCGTTTCTCGCCGTTTTTTGTCGGTTGCAATGTTTATAAGCGCACCTTTAACACCATATTTTGCCGGTGCTTTATACATCACTTCAATATTGCCGATGCTGCTTGCAGGCATAGCTTTCAATACTTCGGCTATCTCAGCGTTGCTGAGCATTGTGGCTTTGCCGTCGATTATCACAGTCAATTGCGATGCTCCGGCAAGGCTTATTTCATCGTTTCTGGTTGTTATACCAGGCGTGTATTGAAGCAATTCGAAAGCGTTGCTTACAGCCTTTTTCTCGTTTATTCGTTGTGCGTTGTAAACCAATGCGTTGTCTTTGACAATCACTGCCGGTGCTTCGGCTTTTACTGTAACGCCGTCCAATTCAGTTGACTTTTCGGTTAATGTTATGCTTTTCAGTACAGAAAAATCACCATTAGTAAAGTTGATTGTCTTGTTCTCGTAGGCTAAATGCAGAACTTGTACTATACCATTGTTAATGCTGATTTCAATGTTGAAGTTGCCTAATGAATCGGTTGTAGTGGCACTCACAAAAGATGAATCGGAGTTTTGTAGAATGAGTACGGCATTGGGTACGGGTTCGTTTTGTGTATCAGTTACTTTGCCAGTGATGGTTTGGGCGTTTGATACAAATACCAAGAATAGCAAGATAAATGACACAGTGTTTTTTTTCATAAAATATCTTTGAATACAGAAAGGTTATATCAAGTTTCAAAATCAAATACTTCAGCAAGTTTCCATTGGTCAATGTTTGCAGATGCTTCTTTTTTGCGTAAATCTAAACATATTTGTACAACATCGTCAACTCGGCAGTCTTTTTTCAATTTACATTGTGAGCAATTGGGGTAAGATGGTAATTTGTAGTATTTGAATATTTCATATGGGTTAATCATATCATTTATTACTTCTTTTACTAATTCGGCACCATAACATTTGCTGAGAATACTTGTTGCTGAGTTAATATCTTGTTTTTGTATTTGGTGTAAGAGTACAAAATTGTATGCCACCCAAAAATAGACATATTCTTTTTCGTTTTTATCTTTTAAAAACTTATCCATATAGAATATGAATTTGTCATATAATTCTAATTTATACATAGATAGAGCCAGAAAGAGATCGAAATCAAGTTCATTTAGTTCATCATTTGTGTTTATTGGAATATGCTTCGTTATATCAAAAATAATATCTAAACTTTTGATTTTGTTGTACTCATTTTCTAATTCTGTTGTTAATTTCAATAATTCTTCTTTTGAAATATAGTCTAATTTACTGAACAAATCGCTTTGGAATAGACATTTATCAGTAAGAATTCTGTTGTTTTTTTTCATACTCATACCTGGAATTACAACATAATAGGTTGGAAATCCTAAAAACGAGTTATCACGTATATATATATCACAACGAAAATCATTTACTATTTTAACGCAATATTCTAAATCATTTTCTATTTCATTTGAATAGAATTGGCTATTTGGATTAAATGAAAAATCTGTGTTTTCGCTAAAGATTGAAATTGGCCATTGTCCACTACCATACCCAATAATTCTGTCAACGTCCCATTTTGTTTGTTCACGATGAAATAAAAAAGGCTCACCTATTATGCTTTTTGTATTTTGATACAATTCTGTAAAACACCGTTCTGTGGCCACGATAGGGTTGCAATCAGAACCTAACTGAAAGTTATAAATCTGATTTTCGGTATCGATTATTAATACACCAACAACAGGCAGTCCTTTATCCAACGAACAATCTTTTATTATCACTTTAATATTCTCGTTTTGTTTTAGAAGTCCATTTATTTTTTTATACAATTTGGTATCCTTATAATAATCTAATGGAATGGTTGGGAGTGATAGCTTTTCCTCTGAAATCTGCTTGACAGCGAATCTTTCAAATATCTCGCAAATACCATGTGTTATCGCTTCTTTTGCTGTATTTCCAGCACAGAATCCATTGCTTCCTGTTTGGTAAAGAAAATCATTTGCAGAAAATTGTTTAACACATTTTTCTTTAACTGAATAGAAATCGACTTTTGATGTATTGTAAAACAAACAATTATTGTTATCACGGTTGTCAGCATCAATTATGTTGGCTTCTATTAATGATTTTTCCAAGTGTTTATAAAAACATAATGAGTTATTTACAAGCAAAAATTTATTTTGAAGCCATTCCATTAGTTCGGCATAACCACTTGCTAACGAGTAGTTCTCAGTCATACCTTTCCCATTTACCCCGAATTTGATTTTTTTTAATTTATCGTTTGATATATCAACTCTGCACGAATAGAAAAATTTATTGTCTGATTTCGTAACTTTTACTTTAATATTATTATGGGTTAATATAGACTTTATTCTGGCTATAGTTTCTTCGGGCGGGCATTCTTTGTATTTTTTCATATCAATATTTTTTTATGATAACCGTAATATAATTGTGACAAAAAAGTAGGTCGACAAAAACTTTGTCGACCTAACAAAATCTATAAATTATTTATGCCGTCGCATTCTCTGCCAGTTATAAGAAAACCACTTCGCCTTATGCCACCAATCATTTTGGATAGTTCCTTCTCATTGGTGGTAGATAGTTTTTTCTCATCAATAATTTTTACAGCTTTTTTTACTGGTTTCATACGTGAAATATTTAAATTTTATCCCTACTCACTACGCTTTTCGGGTTACTCGTGTAAACGACTAAAAATAGGCCTGTTTTATTGTTCGTTAACGGGTTAAAGGTAAGAGCTTATAATGAAAGAGTTTGGTTTATAGCGTAATGCATTCTTTAATACGAATGTAAAATGTTTTTATACACATTTGATAAAATGTAATATTAGCAAATGAACGGGAGTTCCAAGTGGAGAATATGTAGTTGGTAAATCGACCAAGTGTATATTGTAATACTGTTCTCAAGGAAGAAATGGTTAACTAATTGTATCATAATCAATGTAATTCTCAATTGCTTCTTCAAAAGTGAAAACTCTATTGTCTTGTTCACATAAGAATTTATCGTCGGGAATGTGCCGATGGTTGTTACAACCGCCCAAACACAAAGGTAAGTGTTTGCAGGAAAGACAGGTTGCATTCTCGAAATTTGGTGTTCCAAATTTTTTTGTTTTTTCTTTATTCCAAGCTATTGTGCCATCTTCGCCTAATGAACCAGGGGCATCGAGATAAAGGTCATCGCAGGCCGTGCACCGGACGGCCTCGCCATTATAATTTATGCAGGCATAAAACTTTTTGTCCGCATAACACGGAATGCCATCAACAAAATCATTGGCACAAACTTTAAAACCATTATTAATGGCTTTCCCCCAAAAACTTCTAACCTCGGACTTTCTATTTCTATCAGTTGCTGATTGCCAGACTTTACGTAATAAAAACTGTACACGGCTTCTGTTCTGTGCTGAAATGTGTTCGCATATTTGGTTGAGCAAATCATTGCTAATTGTGCCATTTGTATAATTGATGCGTAGCAAAACTGAGAGTTTGGCAGATGCTGATAGTGCATTGTTTATATGATATAACGCAATATCAAATGCGGATTCGCTATTAGCGGCCTTTTTAATTTTATTGTGCATCCAGCGATTGCCGTCAAGAGTGATTTGCATTAAATCAATTTTTAATTCGTTTAGTTTGTTGCATACTTGATTTGTCAAATAATATGCGTTAGTTGTTATTGTGTTTGAAAATGGTATTTCTGCCTTTGCACACTGCTCAATTGCAAAATGACTTATGGGCTCAATCACATCAGAAAAGTACATTAATGGTTCACCACCAAACCAGTCGATATTGAGAGAGCATATTTTGTCTTCTTTTATAATCTTATTGATGTGGTTTTTAATTTTTTGCATGGTTTCTGGTGTCATCTTGCTTTCAATATGCTTTTGGATGCAGTACCAGCAATTAAAATTACAGTTTAGCGTTGGCAAAATAGTAAGCTTATATTCTTTTGAATTATGCCCATTCTCAAAATTATTTCTGATTGTTTGTATTTCATCTTTCCCTTCTTCGATGACAAAATTTCCATCTATGAGTACCTTAATAAATGTAGGATATTGGCGTCCTAGTTCATTTTGCCCTAACTCAGTTTGCAGGGCATCAAATAATTTTTTACTAAAGTCTGTATTAAGAGCAAAATATTGCTTTGATATACCGTTAAACCAATAAGTTATATTTGACTTGTATATTATATAGGTGTATTTGCTAATCTTCATACGATTACGATTTTAAGCAACCATTTCATATAGCGCTAATTAAGAGAACAGACGAACTATGGAGATTTGTTCGTCCTCATTAGCAAGATAAATATACAACACGCTTTGGGGATAGGAGTTGTCACATGTGGCAGAAAATTTCGCAGAAATGTTAAATTATGTTTAATATAGGATAGGGTTATGGTTTAAAATCTAAGTTTTTTATGCTTATTTGAATACGATAGTGGTTGTTTGTGTTAGGAAAATATTGTGCGTAAAAGTTTATATTCAAGAAGAGATGCTTAATGTGACGCTTATGCTTTATATGTAAACAAATTGTCAATTGTAGTCAACAATTTAGAGGCACTGAAAGGCTTGGCAAGGTATTCTGCGCAACCCGATTGGAGAACTGTTTGACGGTCGTCATTCGATTGACAGTTCGATGATTGGACGATAATTGGCACAGATGAGATGCTGTGAATTTTCCCGGCCGCATTAATGTTGTCCGCTGACATTTCAATGAGCAGTATATCAGCTTGTTTGTTGTTTTCAAAGAATTTGACAGCATCGTCACTTGTGTTCAGCCAAATTATTTCAATTCCCGTGTTCGATAGCACGTGTGTCAGGTATTTGCGGTCTTGTTCGGAATTGTCCAAAATGGCAATCCGGTACTCCTTCCAGTCGAATAATGATTTCTCCTCGCTGTTGGTCAGTGAGTCTGATACTTTTTCCTGTAGTGGGTGTGTGAAATAGAACGTTGAGCCTTTGCCGGGAATTGATACCACGCGGATTTCACCGCCAAGCATTTCAACAATGCTCTTGCATATTGAGAGCCCCAAACCGGTACCAGTGTATTCGTTGGTCAAAGTTCGATCAACTTTGCCAAAACGTTGGAAAATAATATGTTGTTGGTCTTCCGGAATGCCGATGCCGGTATCTTGCACATAAAATTCGATGGTTTGATCCCAAGCGCGGCTCACACCGAATTTGACATAACCGTTGTTTGTGAATTTTATTGCATTGTCGATCAGATTTGTACAAATTTGGCGGAATTTGAAAATGTCGGTACTGAATTTTATATCGGCAAACTTTGGCGGCAAGTCGAGTTGCAGTGTAAGGTCGTCGCGATCTTCCAAGGTGCGGTTGTTGTTGAACACGGCCATAATGTCGTTGAACAACGGGAAAATAGGTATAATCTCTTTTTTCACGGTCATTTGCCCTGTCTCAATTTTCGATATATCGATAATGTTATCTATCAGAGTAACAAGATCTTGACCGCTCTTATTTATCATGTCAATAAACTCTTCGCGCTCAGTTTGCGTCAAGTCCTCATCAGCAAGAAGGTCGCTAAATCCGATGATGGCGTTCATCGGAATGCGGATATCATGGCTCACGTTCACCAGGAATGACGATTTGAGACGATCGGCTTCTTCAGCACGTTCTTTTTCCCGAATCAAATCATTGAGAATCCGATAGATGTGGATAATGCCTGATAGTACTATGGTAACTATTTGTATATACCTTATTTCAAGTTTGCTGAGCTGGCTGTTTTCGTAGGTTTCGAACATGATTGAGCCAAACGATGTGCCATCGTTGCCTGTTAAAGGGAACATATAGACATTTTTCAGCCCTATGTTTTCAAGTACCAGAGTAATGTCGTCAGGTAAATCGTCCTGTTGTGATCCGGGAACCATTTTGTGCTCGGCCAGCATCTTTTGCCACAACGGGCATTCCTTGTATTTAATGGCCGTGTTGTGCGAAAACGGCATAACATTATGTGCAACCCACTGGTACTCAATTTTGCTCATTGTTGAGTCGGGGGTGTCAATAAAAAACAGAATACGTTTAGGAGACAAGTGGAATCCAATGCGATTTAAAATCATATTTATCGCCTGCGGGCAGGATTCTTCAGTGTTTGCTATGGCTACAGATTCTGCAATTAGTTCGAAACGTTGCAGGTGCTTGTTGAACTCATCTTTTAGCAAATTGAGAGACTGTTCATCTTGTTTTTGTTGCTCTTGACATGCTGCTAGTTTGGCTTCGGCATCTTGTCGCAATTTTTTTTCTTTGTCAATGTAACTCTCTATTTCATAGCATAATTCTGGCTCTGTCGATTCCAGTTTTTTTAGCAAATTCTGAATCTTGGCATCGTTCCTATTAGCTTCGTCAGTTGACATCTTTCACCCAATTTTTTGAATTGTCAAGATAGTGCTTTTTTGCTTTGCGGCAACAAAAAAAAGCCACATCAGTTTAGTTCCCGATGTGAAAAGGTATGGCATAAAAAAGAGTGGGATCCCGAATACCAATCGCTAACGTTTTTCTGACCGATCCCTTTCTGATTCAAGCAGATTTTTTGTCTCAAACCAAACGAATCCGAACTTAGCAGAATGATTGTCCGCAAGCGGATAATGGGAGAGGTGTGCATAAAAAAGTAGAGACGCGCCGTGGCGCGTCTCTACAATCAATCAAATAAACGTGTTCAATTATTTAAACAAGCCTTGTGCCATAAGGTGCAAGCAACGGCGCCATGTCAGGAACTCGTGTGCTGTGCCTTCCGAAACGTAGCCAACGCAGTTGTAACCAGCGGCTTTCATATCGGCAGCCGATTTGTTGATAGCGTCGGGGCTCTCTTTGCTTCCGCAGCCGACAAACAGATAGTTGACAGCCTTGTTGTCTTTGAAGTCGGTGGGGGCAAACTGTCCGCCGCTCAACAGACCGAATGATGCGAAGGTGTCGGTCTTACGGCCCGAGATGAGTTTTGTCTCCATACCGCCCATCGACAAGCCTGCAAGAGCGCGGTTTGCACGGTCGGTTTTGGTTTTGAAGTGCGAGTCGATATACGGAATCAACTCGTCGCAAAGCATTGTCTCAAACTCTTTTGCGGTGAATTGGCCAAAACCGCTACCGAACTTGATGTCGTTGGTCAGACCGTAGGTCATAACAATGATGAACGGTTTTGCTTTACCCTCGGCAATCAGGTTGTCCATAATCAGGTTGGCGTGGCCTTGGTTGCTCCAAGCGGTCTCGTCCTCGCCCCAGCCGTGCTGCAGATACAGAACGGGGAATTTCTCCTTCGGGTTGTTGTTGTAGGTCGGCGGGGTGTAAACAAAGGCGCGTTGGAACTTGCCAGTGCTTTCGCTCCAGAACAGAACCTGCTGAACCAAGCCGTGCGGAACGTCTTTCTTTGCAGCGTAGAAGTCGGCGTCGTGAGCGGGAATCTCGATACCGCTTTCCCAACGAACCGAACCGTAGTAGTTCAGTGCACCCGGGTCGTTAACAACGCCGCCGTCGATGGTCAGGTGATAGTAGTGGAAGCCCTCGTCCATCGGGCCTTCGGTTGTGCCTTCCCAAACACCGTCTTTGTTCTTCTGCAGAACGGTAGCGCCAACGCCACCCATATTGCCGCCAAGTCCAAGGCTGACAATCACTGATTTAGCCTGCGGTGCAACAACGCGGAAGCGGGCATATCCCTGTGAGTTAACCATTGGATATTCCTGACCAGGTTGGTTCAGTTCCGATGGTTTGAAGTCTTCTTTAATCTCAACATTGTCAAGGTCAGGATTGAAGCGTTTAACAAGACGGTATGATGATTTGCGTTTCAAATCCTTGTCGAACAACAAAGGATAGTTGTTTACGCCTACCCACGAATCCTTGTCGCTGACATTCCAGAAAGTAACCACGTCAATCACATCTTTGTGCTTGCGCAGAACGCGGAACAGTTGCGAGTATTGGTTGTCGTGCAGAGTGCGGGTGCTTTGGTCGATGGTAGCGCCCTCGTTGCGGCTGAACTGCAGTTGGCCGCCCATTTCCTCGTTTGCACGGATGTCGAGTTCGGTGAATTGGATGTGGTCAACAATGGTGGCATATTTTTCAATCGCTGCAGCGATGTTTTCCATTGACGGGCCGTAAACATTGTAGTGGCCTTGCATACCGATACCGTCGATTGGCACGCCAGCGTCTTTCATTTTCTTAACCATATCGAAGATGCGGTCGCGCTTGTCGGGATTGGCAGCGTTGTAGTCGTTGTAGAAAAGTTGTGCGTTCGGGTCGGCCTCACGGGCGAATTGGAACGCTTTCGCGATGAACTCATCACCGCACAACTGATAGAGTTTCGAGTTGCGGTAAGGCGACGGATTCGGGTTCCACGGTGAGCGGCGAACATCATCGGCCATAGCCTCGTTCACAACGTCCCAGCAGTAAACCACGTCTTTGTAGCGGTTAACAACAGTGGTGATGTGGGTTTTCAGGCGCTGATAGAACACCTCTTTCGAAACAGGATTGCCCTTTTTGTCGGTGAACATCCAGTCGCAGAATTGGCTGTGCCAAACAAGGCAGTGACCGCGCAGTTTGATGTTGTTCTTGCGGCAGAAGTTGGCGATGCTGTCGGCGTTGGCCCAGTTCCATTCGCCCTCTTTCGGCTGCAGCGAGCCCGGTTTCATATCGTTCTCGGCCGTAATGCTGTTGTACTCCTTCAGGATGACTTCTATCTCCTTCGGATTCTGCATATTACGCATATTCACAGCCACGCCAATCTTGAAATAATCCTTGTAGGCGTCTTTCAATCCATCAGGATCTTCAGGTTCGGGGCGGCCAAACGGGAATTGTGCCATTGAAACCCCTGCACTCATTGCTAATGCAATGATACACAAACTTTTAAATAGTGGTTTACGCATAGTTATTTATATTAAATTAAAAATCAATTGTCGGCAAATCTAAACTTATTTGTTGATAATTTCTGCTGTTATAGATGATTTCCCGTTTTTGCGGTAAGTTTGGTTAGTTAAGAACGATAATGTTTAGAATCGGACAATCACTGAAGCTGAAAGGAGAGAAATTGGTGTTTTTGTTATTTGACAATAGAATAATCCATTTATAAGAGTATGGTATATCTTTTTTTTTTTTTTTGTATGCTCGCATGCACGGAATAATTGTCATGAAATATAAAATTAACTATTTCTAAATCTTTGAATTATGAGAAACATATTTGGCTTTGGTTTGATTGTCGGTCTTTTGGCTGGTAGTGCATTCTACAGTTGCAAAACAGATGAGGAGGAACTTGCACCATATTTCGATAAGAGTAAAAAGTTGTTGCTGTCAGAAACAACTGTTGATGGTTCCGAAAGATATAAGACAGAATATAAATATGACGAGCAGGGAAATATGATAGAGATAAGAAATCTTAAAGGAGGAAGTGGTAGGGAAACATATAAATGTAACTATAAGTATAACGAATATGGAGATGTAGTGGAAACAATAAGTGGCAATGCGCAGCATAAATATGAATATGACTATAATGGTAATGTTGTTACAATAACGGATAACTATTTATATACCGATTATGGTTATGAGGATAGGTCTACCTACGTTTATGTTGACACATATGCAGATTCGGAGCGCAAACAATTATTGTCTCATTCGGCGGCAAATTATACTGAGTACTATACTTATGACAATGAAGGAAATCTGATAGAACTTGTAGAATATCAAGGTGAACTAATATACAAAAGAGAAATCACTGTGTATGATGAAAATACAGTTTATTTCAGTCGATATTATTATTACGATTATAGTACCAGTATTGACTCGACACATATCAAATATGTGTATACAGATTCGAAACGTGAACACATAGTATCATATGAGTACAATAAAGACGGAAACAATAGAGCAGAATACACATCATATGATAGCAATGGAAATATCTCATTGGTTGAAGTTTACGAAAATGGCATATTAGTAGGAAAACAAACCGATTACGAGTATAAAGATAACACGATAACCTATTATTATTATCGGGTTGATGAAAGCGGTGAAATAACAAGCCAAACTTATTATGTATTGGTATATGGCGATAAATAGAATAGTTGTGGAGCGATATTTAGAGTGTTAAATAAGTGTTACTGATAGTGTGCTGTTCGGCGTTCGTATTACGTAAAACGCATATTGAAATCACGTGAAAAACGTGTATTTTTGCACCCCGATAAAATTCACGCAGTATGAATCCGCAAGCACAGAATTTGAACGAGATTATCGCCGCAAAAAACAAGGCGGTATTTGATTTGTTGTCAGAACGGGGCAAGAACATTTTCTTCCCGAAGAAGGGCATTTTGGGGCAGGGCGCCGAAGCCAAAGGTACCCGCATCAACGCCACCATCGGCACGGCCATTGAAGACGACGGCTCGCCGATGCACCTTGAAAGCATCAGCTCGAAGCTGGGCATCGCGGCCGACAAGGCGTTCCTTTACGCACCAAGCTTCGGCCGTCCCGACATCCGCAAACGCTGGCAGGCAATGATTGCCGAGAAGAATCCGCGTCTGAAGGGCATCACCATCAGTCTGCCCATTGCAACAAGCGCACTCACTCACGGCATCAGTATGGCTGGTTATATGTTCCTGAACGACGGACAGGAAATTCTGGTTCCGAACCTTTATTGGGGCAACTACAATCTGGCTCTGTCGAACGCTTACGGCGCAAAAATCACACCGTATAACTTGTTTGATGGCGATAAGATGGACGTTGCGTCGCTCTCTGCCGCTCTGCTGGCCGATGGTGACAAGAAGGTGCTGCTGCTCAACTTCCCCAACAACCCGACGGGCTACTCGCCGCGCACCGACGAGATGCAGGCTCTGGTTGCGGCCATCAAAAACGCCGCCGAGAAGGGCAAGAAAATCGCCGTCATCTGCGACGATGCTTACTTCGGACTTGTTTACGAAGAAGGCGTCGACCGTCAGTCGCCGTTCGCTTATCTGGCTGATTTGCACGAGAATGTGCTTGCCGTGAAAGTCGATGGCCCGACAAAAGAAGACTACGTTTGGGGCTTTCGTGTGGGATTCATCACATATGCCGTCAAAGGTGGCGACGCTGAACTCTACGAAGCGCTCGAAAACAAGACCGCAGGCGCTGTGCGTGGCAACATCTCGAATGCGAGCAACCTTTCGCAATCGCTTTTGGTTCAAGCATTTGAATCGCCAACCTACGCAGCCGAGAAGAAAGCCAAACTCGATATTATGCAGGCTCGTTACAACGCCGTGCGCAACACTTTGAGCGACCCGAAATATGCGCCGTACTTCAAGGCTTTGCCTTACAATTCGGGCTATTTTATGTGCATCAAACCGACTGACGGAATCGATGCCGAAAAGGTTCGTATGCTGCTCATCGAGAAGTACAGCATTGGCACAATCAACATCAACGGGCTCATCCGCATCGCCTTCTCGGCCGTTGCCGAAAAAGACATCCGCCCGATGTTCGACGGCATTCTGGCGGCTTGCAAGGAAGTGTCAGGAAAGTAAGTTCTTTTCGATTAATAGTTATGGCGGTTCGGCGCAAGTCGGACCGCTTTTTTTTGTCGCCGGCGCGCCGCAAATTTTGCTACCTTGCGCTGTTTTTTTAATTGTATATGGGATTTTTCAAGAGTTACTTCACAAATCTATTGAGCCGCAAGTCGAAGTTCAGTCTGGCTGTGGACTTGATAATCGTGCTGCTGGCCGTTTTCATTATGATTCCGCAGACGCGGAAATCGACCATCGCACTGGTGCTGAAACCGACGGTTTTTGTCTATCAGCCGTCGCTGCTCAAGCAGCCCATTCCGCTGTTCACATCGTCGCTCGACTGGCATCTGCGCACGCTCGGGGGCGATACCTGCACGCTGGCCGATTTCGCTGGTAAGCCGACCATTATCAATTATTGGGCATCGTGGTGCGCGCCGTGCCTGGCCGAGATGGGGCAGTTCCGCAGCCTTTACGCCGACTATGCCGACAAGGTGAATTTCGTCTTCGTGACCAACGAGAAACGCACCGATGTGGCTAAATTTGTCAAGCGGAAGAATCTGGATTTGCCTGTCTATCTGCCAATTAAAAAGTATCCCGAGCAACTCTCGACAAGCACTCTACCCGTAACCTTCCTGATTGACGCCGAAGGCAACATCCTGATGCGCAAAAGCGGAATGGCACAATGGAACGGTCAGAAAATGAGAACGATACTCGATGCGATGTTAACGCAAACACAAACTGAAAACTAAGACAATCGGACGCGATAAATCGCGTCCCTACCAACCCCCAACAACATTTGATAATAAATCCTAAATCCTAAATTCTAAATCCTAAATAATTCTATGGCTCTCAACTACATCTGGATAGCATTCTTCGTGATAGCGTTTGTGGTGGCGCTCATCAAACTGATTTTTCTGGGCGACACGCAGATTTTTTCGGCAATGGTGGCAAGCACCTTCGATATGGCCAAAACGGGCTTCGAAATTTCTCTCGGCCTGACTGGCGTGATGACGCTCTGGCTCGGTCTGATGCGGATAGGCGAGAAGGGCGGAATGATTAACGTCTTCTCTCGCATTATGGGGCCGTTTTTCAACAAACTGTTTCCCGAAATTCCTAAAAATCACCCTGTTAACGGCTCAATAATGATGAACCTTGCGGCCAATATGCTCGGCATCGACAATGCCGCCACGCCGCTCGGACTGAAGGCGATGAGCCAATTGCAGGAACTGAACCCGAAGAAGGACACCGCATCGAACTCAATGATTATGTTCCTGGTACTCAACACTTCAGGACTGACGCTGATACCCGTGAGCATTATGGTTTACCGCGCGCAGATGGGCGCCGCCGACCCGTCCGACGTTTTCATCCCGATTCTGATAGCAACATTTTTCAGCACTATTGTCGGAATTCTGGCGGTTTCCATCTTTCAGAAAATCAATCTTTTCAACAAGGTTTTTCTCGGCTATTTCGCCGTTTTCTCGCTCATCATCAGCGGCCTGATTTGGTACTTTGTGACGCTGCCGCGCGAAGCAGTCAACGCGCAGTCGTCGCTCATTGCCAACATCATTCTGTTTTGCGTGATTATTTCGTTTATTGCATTGGCTATCAGGCGAAAAGTGAATGTGTATGAAGCGTTTATCGAAGGTGCGAAGGAAGGCTTTGGCGTTGCCATCAAAATCATTCCGTACCTGATTGCGATACTTGTCGGGGTGGGCGTTTTCCGCACTTCTGGCGCGCTCGATTTCCTGATAGACGGCCTGCGCTCGTTCTTTGCCCTGGTTGGCTTGAACACCGATTTTGTCGATGCCCTGCCCACGGCGTTTATGAAGCCTTTGAGCGGCTCGGGCGCGCGCGGCGTGATGATTGAGACGATGAACCAAATGGGCGCAGATTCGTTCGCTGGCCGTTTGGCGTGCTGTTTCCAAGGGGCAACCGACACCACGTTCTACATTCTGGCCGTCTATTTCGGCAGCGTGAGCATCACCAAAACGCGCCACGCTGTGGTCTGTGGCCTGCTTGCCGACCTTGCGAGCATTGTGGCGGCAATTGTTGTGGCATATATTTTCTGGGGATGATATGAAACAATTGCTTTCAATAGCAACTTTTTTATTATTGATTGTCAATCCGATAAAGGCTGATTTTGTGCCTGTTGACAAGGCGCAGACTGTGGCCGCCGGTGTGTTTGGAAAAAACACGCAAAAGTCTTCATCCACAATAAGTTTGCTCTATGTTGGTACTTGTGGTGCCGACACCGTCTATTATGTTTTCGGTCAAGCCGATGGCGGGTTTGCCATCATTGCGGCCGACGATGCCGTGAATCCTGTTTTGGGCTTCTCGCACACATCGCCTGCCGGTGAACCTGTTGAAAACAAGATGCTTATGCACCAACTTGACCGTTATGGGCAGAAAATATCGGCAGTGTGTCAGTCGGGCATCGGCTCGACCGCTAACCTTCGCAAATGGCGGGCTCGCGCCGATTCAACGCCGACGGTTGATTCCACGCAAGTAGCTGATACCGTATCGATTATCGATTCAGTTGTAACCGTCGGGCCACTGATCACATCCGCATGGGAACAGACAGACGTCTATAACGATTCGTGCCCGACATATGTGGGGTGCGTGGCCGTGGCCATGGGGCAGGTTATGCGCTACCACAAGTGGCCGGAAACGGGGCGTGGTTGGCACAAGTACGTGCCATCGGAAAAACCTGAATATGGGCAGCAGTTCGCGAACTTTGGCGCAACTACTTATCATTGGGATTTGATGCCCGACAAGCTGCGAAGCCATCATTCGTCGGAAGAAAGGGCCGCCGTTGCACAATTGTTGTATCATGCTGGGGTGGCTGTGGATATGTCGTACACAGAGAACAGCGCTGGTTCATACACTTGCGATGTGCTGTATGCCATGCCGCAATATTTCCGCTATTCCGATTCGATTGAATTGGTTAAATATTCCGATTATTCTAACGAACAGTGGTTCTGTATGATGTGCGCTGAAATTGATGCCGGTCGACCTGTTATTTATTCTGGTGCCACCAAAAATGATGAAGGTCATGCTTGGATTGTTGATGGTTATAAATCAAATGGATATCTGCATATAAACTGGGGATGGGGTGGTGATTATGATGGTTTTTTCCTACCTGACCGAATGATTCTGCAAACTAATCTGTTTGATTGTGAGCTGGATGCTGTTATCAAAATAAAACCAGCGACTAATACCCCATTGCTTTGGACTTTACAGTCGTCGGGGTTTAGCCATAGCTATAGGGGGATACAGAATATTTCTGCTGTGGATGAGCAAGTAGCGTGGGCATCGGCTTATGATGGTATCATCAGTAACGGCCAGTGTATGGATTTCTGTCGTACGACCGACGGTGGTGAGTCGTGGTTGTCTGGAACGGTGAATATCCCTAAAAATGAGAGTTACACAATATCATCGATAAGCGCAGTAAGCGCACTTGAAGCATGGGCATCGGTTTATGTCAGCGTCAATTCAAGCACGCTCACTGGTGGAAAAATCGCTCATACTACCGATGGAGGTCAAACTTGGATAGTGCAGCCAACGGCCAAATTCAGTGGCAAAAGCGCCTTCCCAAATACCGTTTATTTTTGGAATAAGCTAAATGGTGTCTGCCTTGGCGACCCCAACGATGGCTATTTTGAGATTTACATCACTACCGACGGTGGCAATCAGTGGACACGTGTTCCTGCATCGCGCATCCCGGCTAGCAAACGTGGAGAGACGGGGATTGTCGGGGGATATTCGGTGATCGGCGACTGCGTGTTTTTCAGTACCAGCTCGGGACGGTTGTTCCGCTCTGTAGATAGAGGGGCAACATGGACAGTGACGTCAACACCCTTTCAAACTGATTTCAAACTTGCTTTCCGTGATAGTGATATTGGCGTGATAAGTGCCTCTATATCAGATAAATATATTGCTTATAGTACAACCGATGGCGGTTTATCTTGGGAGCGGCTGCCGTCGAACGACTTGTTTTATGCCACATCTTTCGCCTATATTCCTGATACCGACACCTTGGTATGCGCAGGTAACAACAGCCTTAAATCGAATGGCATTGCATTTAGCACCGACAATGGTGATAGTTTTAGTAATTATGCTGGTTTTTATACTGATATTGACCTATATACGGCAGTTGGCATTTCTCCCAATGGCAAAGGAATGTGGCTAGGTGCGATGAATTATACTGAACACTATGGAGGAATGTGGCATCGGGGGGCGTTGCCAATTATGCGGGGCTTCACATCTATCGGTCAGGCAGATGATAACGTGCATCAAACGTCGCTTGTTGTTTACCCGAATCCTGTTACTGATGTGGTTACAATTGAGTGCAACACACCGATTGAGATTGTTGAGATAATATCGATGCAAGGCATTGTGGTTAAGCACGTTGCTGCTGATTCTCACGGATGCTTGCTTTCTATTTCTGATTTGCCTATCGGTGTTTACCTTGTGCGGGTCACTATGGGCAATGGTGCAATTTTGTTTGACCGATTTGTCAAAAGATAGGGGATATACTATTGTTTTTCAGTGAGTTTTCTTCGCCGGCTGAAAATAAACAATCCCAAAGCGAACACCAGCACCGCAACATCGGCAAAGTAACTCAAATTTCGATTTTTGCTGCTGATTTTCAGAATGTTATTCTCGTCTTTGCTTTTTTGCAGCTCTGTGTCCTTTTCCTTCACTTTAATCTCGTAGAGCGATTGCAGTTCGAGCATTCGCCGGGTGTTTTCGCTGTTGCTTATCGAATCGCGGCAAGCGTTATATATCTTGTATGTTTCCAACGCTTTAGCGCTGTTGCCCGTTTGGTCGTAGAGATTGAAAAGGTCGAAACTGACATTCTTTGAAATCTCAAGGTCGTTAATCTCTTGCGCACACTGTAAAGCATTGCTGTAGAATGGTTTGGCTTCATTATATCGTTTTGCGGAATAGTAGAATTGGCCAATGTTCTGCGATGTGATGGCAATGCCGCGTTTGTCGTCCATCTTTTCAAAGATGGCGAGTGCGGTTTTGTATTGAGCCACAGCCTGTTGGCCCTTGCCGATGAGTGTGAGAACATCGCCAATGTTGTTCAGCACAAAACCTGCAGCCTGCTGATTGCCAGACGATTGGTAGATTTCAAGCGCTTCGTTGAAGAAGTCGATTGCTTTGTCAGTGTCGCCTAAATCGCGGTAAATCAGCCCGATATTGTTCATCGAAGCGGCGCAACCGTTCTTGTCGCCAATCTCTTGACGGATGCGTAGCGCCTGCATATGGCTGTCGAGCGCAAGTTGCAGATTGCCAGCCATACGGTGAGTGCTGCCAATGTGATTCAGTACATAGGCCGTAAGTTCCTTATTTCCAGTGCTTTTGTGAATATTAAGTGCTCTTTCCAAAAAACTGATAGCCTTGTCGTAGTCTGTTAAATCTCTGTAAATTAGACCGATATTTGTCAGCGAACTTGCGGCGTTTGCTTTGTCGTTCAACTCTTCGCGAATGTCAAGCGCTTGAAAATAGCATTCAAGTGCCTGTACGTATTTTGTTGTATTCCAATATATTGAAGCAATATTCGAAAGCGAGTAGGCAATGTCGGGTTTGCTGCCCAACTCTTCTCTTATGGCCAGCGCCGAATTGTAGTAGTGCATTGCTGAATCGAATCGGCTGTTCATCTTGTAGGCGTTGCCAATGTTGTCGTTCAGGCTTGCGGTTTTCAGGCGGTTACCCATTGATTCATAAAGAGTTATCGACTGCCGATAGTAGCAAAGCGAACTGTCGTAAAGGCTGCGGCGCCAGTAAATGTTGCCTATATAGTTCATTATCTGCGCTATAGTGAGTTTGTTTTCCCACTTTTCGGCAATCTGCATTGCTTCGGTCTGATAGGTGAGCGCATTGCTGAAATCGCCCATATTTTGGTACGTATTTCCAATGTTAATCAGCGAGTTAACAATGTCGAACTCGTTTTTGTAGCCTTTGCGTATTTCGAGCGCCTGACGGTAGTAGTCGAGCGCTTGAGTGTAGTTTCCGTTGCGCCAGAAGTGACTGCCTAAAAAGTTCAGACTCACGGCTTTAAGTTCGGGATAATCGCTGTGGCTCTCAATCTCAATGGCCTTCAGAAACGATTTTTGCGACTGCTCGGCCATACTTTTTTCGCGGTAGATATATCCGAGTTGGTTGGCGGCGGTTATGGCAATATCGCAAAAGTCTGATTTTGAGTAGTCTGCAACCAGTTTCGTGTAGATTTCAGCAGCCTTATCCAATTTGTTTTCAGCCACAAGAATGTCGGCTTGGGCAAGAGTGGCGCGAGCCTGCAATTCCTTGCTGCCAGAGCGTTTGGCGGCTTTCTCTGCGGTTTTCAATTGGTTTTCGGCTTCGGCAATGCTGTCGGCGGCGCAAAGCAGTTTCAGTTTGATTATCAGTGCGTTTACAAACGTTTCGTAATCGGTTGAGCCCTGCGATATGAAAATGGCTTCGGCAATCTGCTCGCGAGCCAGAGTGGGATAGGTGTTGCGGTTTTGCTCGGCGCGCTCAAGCAGAATGCGGCTTTTGCGGCCATCGGGCTGATTGGTTAAATCATCAAATTCCGCACCATTTTGTGCAAAAACCATTGTTCCTGTTAAGCATAAAATAACAGTTGATAAACCTTTGATTTTCATATATTAATAATCTATTTTGTTCTCGTGTCTGAAGTCTGTTGTCCGAAGTCTGTTGTCCCTAAAATTTAATTCCCATCACCGACACATCGTCAATTTGGCGATAGTTGCCTTTCCATTCGGTAAATCGCTGATAGAGAAAATCTTTCTGTGCGTCAATCGGGTTCAGGCTTGCTTCGGCCAGCACCTTCTTGAAGTTTTTCATCATCAGTTTACGGCCGTTGTCGCCGCCGAATTGGTCGGCAAAACCGTCTGAAAACATATAAATTGTGTCGTTCGGCTCAAGGCTGACTTCGGTGTTGGTGAAGTCACTCTCGTCGAAAACGTGAATGCCAATTGGCATCTTATCGGCCTCATACTCAATAATTTCGCCATTGCGGACAACTATCAGCGGATTGTTGGCGCCCGAGTATTGCAGCCGCCTGTTTTCGAAGTCGATTACGCAGAGCGCGCAGTCCATTCCGTCGGACTGTGACGACTGCTTATCTTCTTGGTGCAGAGAGTTTTTCACCGATTTGCGCATTTGCTCGAGAATGTCGGCGGCGCTGCTGAATCCGTTCGTGACAATCTGCTCGAGCAGCGTGGTGCCCAGCATACTCATAAACGCGCCAGGAACGCCGTGCCCCGTGCAGTCCATTACGGTTGCAACCACTTGATTGCCAATCTTTTTCACCCAATAAAAATCGCCGCTCACAATGTCGCGAGGCACAAGCAGAATGAAGTGCTGCGGCAGCAGTTGGCCGCACACGTCGGCGGGCGTGAGCATTGCGTTCTGAATGCGGCTTGCGTACTCAATGCTGTCCGTAATCTTCTCTTTTTGTTCAGCGATTTGGTCGCGCTGCATCGTCACATAATCGCGTTGCTGCTCAATTTCTTCGTTCTGTTGGATAATCTGTTTGTTCTGTAAATCAAGCATTTCGTTCGCCTTGCGGATTTTTTTGTTCTGCCGCGTCACCACCACCGCAAAGGCCAGCACAATCAGCAGCCCGATTGCCGCAAAATAGATAATTATGCGTTGGCGGCTGTTGCGTTCCTGCTGCTGTAGAATCTGTATATCCTTGATTTTCAGTTCGCGTTCCTTCTTTTCGGTCTCGTAACTGATTTGCATATCGGCAATGCGTTTTATGCTTTCTAGGCTTAAAATGCTGTCTTTCAGCGCGGTGTAGTGTTTCATGTTTGTGTACGCTTTCGCGAAATTGCCACTTGCAGCGTAAGTGTCTGATAGTGCGAGCAGTACATCTTTTTCAAGTTCGCTATTTTTGATTTTTCGGGCGATTTTCAAAGCGTCGTTCAGCAGCGGTAAAGCCTTGTTGTACAGTTTTTTACTGATATAAACCGTGCCAAGATCGAGTTCAGAGTAGGCAATGCCCGTTTCGTGGCCAATCTGTCGGCGCATTTCGAGAGCCTTAACAAACTCATTTGCAGCCATTTCGGTCTCGCCGAATTTCAAATACAGGTTGCCAATATTGTTCACCATTGCCGCTTCATTCATTTGGTCGCCAAGTTCGCGGTAGAGTTCGAGCGCGCTGTTGTATTCCGCAAGAGCCGAATCGCGCTCGTTCAGACTCTTGTAGGCAAGGGCTAAGTTATTGTGCGACCGCGCGATATAGCGTTTGTCGCCAACCGCCACACGCATTTGCAGCACAGTTTTGTAAACATCCCGTGCTTCTGCGTAACTACCTGATTGCCAATAAACACCGCCAATCAAATTCAGCGCTTCTGATTGCAGAAACTGATTGCCACTTGCCCGATACTGCTCGAGCGATTTATTGTAGTATTCGAGTGCTTTGTCGTAGTTACTTAAATCTTTGTAAATCAAACCGATATTGCTCATCGTGGCGGCACTTTTCTCGTTGTTGCCAAGCCTTTCGCGAATGTCGAGCGCAAGCAGATAGTTGGCCAGCGCGTCCTTGTAGTTCTTGTTCTGCCAGAAAAGCCCGCCAAGGTTGTTGTAGCCTTCGGCCAGGCCGTTTTGGTCGCCTGTGGCGGTGAGCAGCGCAATGGATTTTTGCAGATTAACAAGCGCCGAGTCAAACAGATTTTGGTTCTTGTAAGCGGTGGCTATATTGTTGTATGTCTGTGCGATAGCGATAGTGTCGTTCAGTTCGGCACGGATTTGCAGAGCCTTGCCGTACTGCGTCAGCGCCGAGTCGAACAGGTTGCGCGACAAGTACATACTGCCGATTTTGTTCACCGTTGAAGCGTATTCGGCAAGGTTTCCCGCCGCCTGCCAGCCCGCCGCCACTTTTTGATAATAGTAGTTGGCCGAGAAATAGTCGCCCTGACTTTGGCTCACAAGTGCCAAGTTGTTCAAAATCCGTATTTTATCGTCCTGATTCCCGCTTCGAGTGCAGGCTTCGAGCGCCATTTCGTAGTAGTGCTGCGCCGAGTCGAAACTATTTGACCGCCAATAAGTTGAGCCGATATAATTCAGTGTTTTTGCTTCACTTTCGGCGTTGCCCGTCTCGCGGCACAGTTTCAATGCTTTTTGGTGATAATCGACGGCTTCGGCAGTGGCATTCGCGTTGCGGGCCAGGTCGCCAAGGCGGTTCAGCAGCGTAATCTGCTCGCCCTTGTCGCTTGTGCGCTGCAGTTTCTGCTGCAGTTCGTCAGCACTTTGCGCCGCCGCCGATGTTGAAAGAAACGCGCACAAAACCGCCAAAACCGATTTGGCAACATTGGCCGCCATCTGCGCAGGTAAGTATCCCTTCATCTTATAAATTGTTGTAAACGTTTTAGTTGAGCCGATTCAAGCAAAAAACTACTTCAAATCGTTCATCAGCCTAAAATTATCGCGTAGGCGCAAAACCGCAACCCCCAAACCGATTGGTTATTAACCGCTTGATGTTTATAGTTGGTAGGTGAAGGGCTATAGGTTGGAATCAACACCCTTAACCCTAGTCAGAAGTCTATAATTCAATGTCTGAAGTCTGTAGTCCGATGTCTATTTAACATCCTTCACAAAACTCTTCGTCGTCCATTTCAAGCCCCACCAGCGCTTAATAAACACGCCAGCGCGGATGTTCTCGTCGAGCACGAAGGCCACCCACATTCCAATCAGGCCCCAGCCGAAGCCAATGCCGAACAGGTAACTCAGCCCGACTGACACCGTCCACATTACGCCAATGCCCAGCAGCACAGGGAAATAAATGTCGCCAGCCGAGCGCAGGGCGTTCACGGCGAACACGTTCACGGCGCGGCCGAATTCCAGCACAACGTCAATCCAGAGAATGACAACGCCCATTGCAATAATCTCTTGATTATCAGTAAGGAAGTTGAAGATAAACTTGCCGAATATCGCAAAAATAACCGACACCACAATCGACGTTACAACGGCAATCTTCATCACCAGTTTGCCGAAAACAAAGGCCGCGCGCGGACGGCGGTCGCCCACAAGGTGCCCAATGGTTATGGCGCCGCTTTGGCCCACCGAAACCGAGAACAGATAGACAAACATTATAATGTTCATACAGTAGGTGCGGGTGGCCAGCGCTTCGTTGCTTATCATATTGATAAAGTAGGTGATAACCACCATTGAAAGGCTGTACGACATCTGCTCGCCAGCCGACGGAACGCCAATGTGCAGCAGTTTTTTGAGTTCGCCGAACGGGAAGGGGCGGAACAGCGCGCGCGGAAAGTGCCGAACGTGCTTTGTCTTAAGCAGATAGAGCAGCGCGAACATTGCAATGGTGCGGCAAGCGGCGGTGGAAATGGCCGCGCCTTCGACACCCAGCGCGGGCATCCCGAACTTGCCGAAAATCAGCGTGTAGTTGCCAATCACGTTGACAATGTTCACCACAAGCGTCACCATCATCGGATAGACGGCCTTGTTGGCGCTTCGCAGCGACGCCGACGCAGCCATCGATATTGCTTGCGCGAAGGCGAACGAGCCCACAATGCGCATATACGAAAGGCCGTCGGGCATCAGTTCGGGACGAAGGCCCATCAGGTGCAGAATATTGCCCGCGAAAAAGAACATCAGGCAACTGATAATCAGGCCGAAAGTGGCGTTCAGCACAAGCGACACGCCAACCGTCTGCGTCACCTTGTCCGACAGTTTTGCGCCAATGTACTGCGAGCATAGGATAGAAGTGCCCAGCGCCGTGACTTCGAACACCAGGAAAATCATACTCACCAACTGATTGACCATTCCCACGGCGGCCACGCTGTTGTCAGAATGTTGGCTCAACATTATGGTATCGACCGCGCCCAGCGTCATCACCAGCAGGGTTTCCATAAAGATTGGCCCCGCCAGCAGCGCCAGTTGTTTTTGCAGGCCGTCGAGTTGAAAAACTTTCATTGTTTGTAAATAACTGATTGAAGGACTGAAGGATTGAAGGACTGACTAATTGATAATCGAGTTTAAAGTTGAACAGGTTGAATTAGTCGTAATTCATAATTCATAATTCAATCAAATCTGTGAAAATCAGTTCAATTTGCGTCATATGTGTTCAAAAATACATCGCTCTAAATCAATTCCCAGTTATCCGTTTCAGCGCGCCCGTTTCAGGCTCAAATTCAATCGAATACTTGTGATTGTTGAGATAGTCGGACGGCATTGGCACAACCACGCCTTTCTGCGCGATTCCAAACTGTCCGCTGAAATATTGTTGGCCATCGTAATCAATTGATACCGAAACCGTTGCGGGGATTCGGTGGTAGAGCCCGTATTTTATGTTCGACGACGATTTCGACGACGTGTCAACTTCCTTAATCGATACCTTTGGTGAACTTGTCAATGTCTTGATTGTCATTGTGATAGGATAGGTGTCGTTGCGTTTTCCTGTTTTCGAGAAATAACTCAACGAGATTTGTTCGTCTTCGGTCTTGCCGTTCGGCGTTACCACAAACGACTGTGTGTATGAGCTTTTGACGCTCTTACCTACAAAAAGACTTAAATATTCGTTTTCCAGGCGGTCGAGTTCGGCAATCATCAGTTTCAGCGCCTTGCCGCTTGGGTTGTTGGCTTCTTCGGCAATGCCTGCAACAAGTTTCAGGCGGCGTTTGCGGATTTTGCGAATGAAAGCAGCGGCCGCGGCTGCGTTCTCTTCTTCGGTCATCACAATCGGCTGCGGTTGTTGCGGCTTTTTCACTTCAACCGAGTCTTCTTCGCTCGTATCTTCTTCATCTTCAATCACAATGAACGGCTTCACACCCATATCCAAAAAGGTGATTGGCTTTGCATCGGGCACGGCGTTGTTCTGCGGTTTGGGCGCCTTGTAGCCTTCAATGGTGCGCGGGCAGTTGCAGGCCAGAATGGTGCCGTCGGCATTCAGTTGAACCATCGGCAGATTGTCGATTCCTGTGAAATTGATTGCGTAGAGTTGGCTCGTGTCGGGCTGACTGATACGCTCAACTTTCACATTATCAATTGAATAAGCGGTTCCTGACTCGTCGATAACGCCAGTGGTTATGTTCAGATATTTTTCGGCGTATTGCGCGTATGGGCCCTTGGCCTTGACAACCATTTCCATTTTCAGGCTGACCAACAGCGAATTGCTTGGTAATGAGTAAAATACTTGGTGCCCATCGACGTTCATTTCGCCCTGAACAGGCGTTACAAAATAACTGTTCTCAACATCTTTTTGGCCGAAAGCCACTGTTGCCGAAGTTAAAGCGGCAATTGAGATAATCGATTTCAAACTATTCATTGTCAATATCTTTTAGTTTCAGAAACGCTTTCCCTAAATTGTCGATAATATTGCTTGCCGTAACAAATTCCATACCATCGGCTCGGGCGGCAATATCGCCAGCCATACCGTGCAGCCCCACGCCCAGAACCGCGGCGTCGGCGGGGGAATAGTTTTGAGCCAGCAAAGATAAGATAATTCCCGTCAAAACATCGCCGCTGCCCGCCGTGGCCATTCCCGCGTTGCCCGTAGAGTTGAAGCGAACGGTGCCGTCGGGCGTTGCCACCGAAGTAAACGCGCCCTTGAGCACAATTATTATATTGTGTTGGCGCGCTAGGTCGATTTGCGTCTGCAGCCGCTCGTAGCCCGTCGTGTGGCGGTGCGTCAGGCGGTCGAATTCGCCAGGGTGCGGCGTGAGTATTGTGTTGGGTTTCAGCAGTTTGAACATTTCTTGATTGGCGGCGATAATGTTGAGAGCGTCAGCGTCAATCACCATTGGCGCGGTGCAGTTTTGCAGCAGTTGCGCCAGTCCGTTGCGTGCGGCGTCGCTCTGCCCAATGCCAGGCCCAATGCCAATGGCCGAAAAACGTTGCAGACGGTCGGCCGCGCTGTATTCCATCTGACTGTCGTCGATATTCAGAATTGCTTCAGGCACAGCCGTTTGCATAATCTGATAGGCCGATTGCGGGACGTGCGCAGTGAGCAGTCCGCAACCCGTGTGCAGGCACGCCCGCGAAGCCAGAACGGCCGCACCGCTCATTTGGTAACTGCCCGCCGTGAGCAGCGCGTGGCCGAACGTGCCCTTGTGCGCAAACCGCTGACGGGGCTTTATGAGCCGCGCCAAATCGCGCTTTTCGGTCAGGCTGAAGGGTGTTTCGGCGCTGTCGATAGCCTGTTGGCTAATGCCGATTGGAAGAATGTCGAAATGGCCCACAAACTGCTCATTTTCAGCAAAGAAGAATGGCAGTTTCGGCAGTTGAAGGCTCAGCGTGTTGTTGGCCTTAATGATTGCGCCAGTGTTCGCCCGATTGTCGGTGCAGAACAATCCCGACGGAATATCGATTGCAATCGTCTCATTTCCAGTACTATTGATATACTCAATCAGTTCGGCCCAATAACCTTCGACAGGGCGGTTCAGACCCGAGCCGAAAATGCCATCGACAACCACGCTGTGGGGCTTGATTTCGGGCAGTGCGTCGCCTTTGTTAATGAATGTAACGCTCACGCCTTCGGTGTTTTGCAGGCGTTCGAGATTCTGTTGGCAGTCGGGCGAGTTGTTGCCAATGTTAAGTTTGTAAACCGTCACGCCGCCGCCGAACATTTTCGCCAACTTCCGAGCCACGGCCAGCGCGTCGCCGCCATTGTTGCCCGAACCCGCAAAAATGGTAAACTGTGTGTCGCAGTAAAAGTAATTCCCTGTCAGCCAATCGGTTATCGCGTCAGCGGCACGTTCCATCAAATCGATAGAAGCAACGGGCTCGTTTTCGATAGTGAATCGGTCGCAGGCTCTGATTTGTGCAGCATCGAGAATTTTCATCGCTTTTACAATCTGACAATCAGTAATTTAAAACGACCGCATATCGGCATTGCCGACATTGTCATGCAGTCACGTTCTTCTGATTTCATTTGCAAAGATAAGATATTTAGAATTTAAGATGCAGAATGTTACAGGTTAATGAGAAGTGGCCTTTAATGTTTTTGATGGCTATAATTACCACATTATCAATGGAATCACGCTTTTTTTTAAAATTCTTAAAACCTCTGCTTCAATCTCGCATAGGTTGCCGTTTTTTTTGTCGCAAAATTGAATGTCTAACTTTTAAAAAGCATTGATCATGAGAGCAAGAAGACAGTTTTTTATGGATTGCCACCTGGCAGGACGTAAGTATTACGATGCCGACCTGGTTTGGAACGAACTGAAGGTTGGAACCGAGTTGCAGTTGGAACTTGACCCCGACAACCGCCACGACCCGAACGCGGTGGCCGTGCTGTACAACAAGCTTGGCGAGGAAGAGCCGTATATGCTTGGCTACATTCCGCGTGCCGAAAACACGCCTTTGGCCCATTTACTTGAGGCAGGCTGGAACAGTTTGTTCACTTGCCGAATCAGCCAACTTGTGCCCGATACGCACCCCGAAAATCAGGTGTATCTCGCAATCACCGTCGCGCGCAACCCCGAAGCCGAATAAGGCTTGACATTTAAAACACGACAGACGGGCGTAAGGCTCGTCTGTTGGTGTTTTTGTTGGTTGGGAATAGGGCGGGTGCTTTTTGTTAGATTATGAAGAATAAAACGCATTAGAATTGAAACAATACATATCTCAATACCCCATCACAATCCCTACCTCCCTGTGATAGTCTCTGATTGCCACCCAGTCTCGCGGGCGCGGGCGAAGTTGCGCAAGGCGGCTTCCTTGCTTGTGTTGGCGTAGCAGTACTCGCATTGGTGGGGGCAGGTGTTGTACTCGCCAATGTCTTTGCTCATAATGCAGCCGCAGGCGGGGCGCTGACCTTTGTCGCGGTTGTCCTTGCGTTTTATGGCATACAGATTATCGTTGATAATCAGAGCGTTCTGTGGTAGTGGATCGGTGCCGAAAAGCGAAAACTCACGTGTTTTTATTTCCACACCCAGAAAGTCCATCAGCGCCTTGTCGTGGTGGGCAAAACGAATCATCAGGTCGTCATCGACGCAGCGGTTGTGACGAATGCCATATTGCTCAATATCAATCTTTTCGCCGCAGGTGGCAAGTTGGTAGCCCCAACGTTTGTTGAGTTCCGACAATTGGCGCGCGAATTGGTCCATCTGCTCAACGGTCCACTCGGAATAGTTCACGCGGTTGCGCTCAAGGTTGGCTTTCACCTTTTTATACAGAGCAATGTCGGCGAAACTGAAAACGAGTTTTTCGGCATAGCCATTGAGTTGATTGCCAATGTGTTCGATTTTCTGCAAGAGCGTTTCAGGCGTGATTCGGTCGGTGAGAATAAGCGGGTCGAAGCGCCAGACAACGCGGCCTGCGCCAAGTGTATCGACCAGCCTTCGAAAGGTGTCGATACGGTGGGCAAGGGGCGGCACACCGCGCTCAAGGCCTTCGGTTTCGTAGTCGTTCAGCGTGAACTGAATGTAGCAGCCAATATTGCGTTCTTTCAGATAATCAATGTGTTGCAGCAGTGGCTCGGGGTTCTTCGACCAAAAGACGATGAACCGCGTGTTTTGGTACGACACAAAACTCTGCGCGCCGTTGAACGGGTTGGTCCACGCCGAGTAGCCGACCTTGAGCCTGTGGAAGAACCAGTCGGCGTAGAAGGCGGGAATGTCGGTCGAGCGGCTTGCCGACACAATCACGGGTGCTTGTGCTTCGGCTGCGGTGCCGTTCTCGCGTTCGATTCGTATCTTATTCCATTGTGCCATAGCGGTTTGTTGTCGGTTTTGTCAAATGTCCGCAACAGTCAAAGGTAATGAAAAATGATTGTAGAGACGCACGATTTTTATGTTTCGGGCGACCTGAAGGTCGCTCGCGCGGACGGACATTGTGGGTGTGTATATCTGTGTATTCAGTGTGATCTGTGCGAAAAAACATTCACACATTCAATCCTTCAGTCCTTCGGTCCTTCAATTTTCCGCCCTGTTCCGTCTGTAAAGCGGCACAGCCAGCAGAAAGGTCAGAAAATCGGATAGGGGTTGGGCGGCGACAATGCCCAGCAGGCCGTAGAAGTGCGCGCCAACAACCAGCAGCGGAAGGAAGAACAGGCCCTGACGGGCAATAGCAACAAGCAAGGCGCCCGCGGTATGGCGGGTTGTCTGTAAATACATATTAGTCAGCACAATAAAGCCGTTCAGAATGTAGGTGCAGCAGTGGAATTTCAGCACCAGGGCGCCAAGGCTTATCACATCGGCGTCGGCAACGCTGAAGAGCGACACAATGGCGTCGGCAAAGACGATTCCCGCGGCGGCAACCGCACCGCAGTAGGCCGTTGAGACGGCGACACTGAACTTGAAGGCGCGGCTCACACGCTCATATAGCCCCGCGCCGTAGTTGAATCCGCACACGGGTTGGAATCCCTGCCCGAAGCCCAGCAGCGCGGCCGTGGCAAACATCATTATTCGCCCCACAACCGAAAAAGCCGCCACCGCCGAATCGCCGTAATGGCTTGCGTAGTTGTTCAGGCAAATGCTCACAACGGCCATCAGGCACTGCCGCACAAGCGACGGCGAGCCACCCGCAAAAATCTCGGCGTAGCGTTCGGCCGAAGGTTTGAAATTGCCTATTTTCAATCGGATTCCGCCACGCAAGCCAGTCATTTTCAGCATTATGGCAAAACTCACGAATTGCGACAGGGCCGTGGCCAGACCAGCGCCGCCAATGCCCATATCGAGCGTGAAAATGAACAGCGGGTCGAGAGCAATGTTGAGCGCGGCGCCAATCATCACGCCAACCATCGACATTGCCGCGTTGCCCTGAAAGCGCATTTGGTTGTTCATCACAAAAACGCCCGTAATGAACGGTGTTCCAGCCAAAATCCAAAAGAAATACTCTTTTGCGCGCGGCATAATGGTTGGGGTTGAGCCGAACAGGGTGAGCACGGGTTCCATCAGCGCCAGTCCGACGGCCGCCAGCCCCGTGGTGAGCGCAATGGCGGTGAAGAAGCCTGTTGAAGCCATTGTGGCGGCCTGTTCCGACTTCTGCGCGCCCAGAGCCCGCGATATGAAATTGCCCGAGCCGTGTCCGAAAAAGAACGAAACGGCCTGAATGATAGCCATATATGAGAAGACAATGCCTAGGGCGGCCGTCGATTGCGTGTCGATTCGGCCCACGAAATAGGTATCGACAATGTTGTAGAACGCGCTCACGAGCATACACACCATCGACGGCACGGCAAACTCGCAAACCAGTCGGCCGACGGGTTGGGTGGTGATTTTCGTGAATTTTTCGTGCTGATTCATCGCTTTTCTCGTTCTGCGGTGCAAAAATATGCCACTTCGGCGGCTGCCCCACATCGCGAAAGCGAAAAAAATGAGCATTTTATTTTATTGATAATCAAATCATTGAGCAAAAACTGAAAAATTTTTGCAAAAAAATCGCTTTTCAAGGTAGGGTAATGTGCGGTTTGATTGTCTTATAGGTGTAAAAACGATAACAAAAAAGACACGATATATGGAACGTCAAGTTAGATTAGGAATGTACAGAGTGCTTCGCAAGGTGGGTGTCAACCGCCAGGATATTATGCCAGAAGCTTCATTTTCAAATGATTTGTTCTTTGACGAGATTGATTGGAAATGTTTCCTTTGCTTTGTCGAAGAGCGGTTCCACATTCTTCTCGGTGACGACGAGATTCGTCAACTTGTGACCGTCGAGAATTCGATTGAATTGGTGAATAAGCATTTGTCGCTTAATTAATTAGTTTTTAGTTTGAAAGACGAAGGCCTTTCGCGCGAGCGGAAGGCCTTTGGCGGTTTGGGGGCAAGCGAAGGACTGAAGGATTGAATAATTGAAGGATTGAATGTGTGAAGTCCCGATAGCTATTGGGATGAATAACTGAATAACTGTGGAAAATTGGGGGTGGGGCGATATTTGTCTTTGTCGTTGGTGCGAAAAAAATCTCTCAACATATCATAAAATAGAGAAAAACGGCTATTCTTGTATCTGTAATGATAGAAGGTGATTGACAAGCAGTTTTATTATGACAGATTTTATTGCCTATTGCGGATTGGATTGCGAGCAGTGCGAAGCGCGTTTGGCCACAATCAACAACGACGACCGTTTGCGTGAGAAGGTGGCTCGGCAATGGTCGGAACTGAACCACGTGGAAATCACGCCCGAAATGATAAACTGCACGGGCTGCCGAATGGCGGGCGCTAAAACTCCGTTCTGCGAGTCGATGTGCCCGATTAGGCTGTGCGCCAAAGGGCGGGGCTACGCCACCTGCGGCTCTTGTGCCGAAACGGACGGCTGCAAAAAATTGGCAATGGTCACGGCGAACAATATTGAAGCACTCAACCGCTTGAAACAAAAATAGATATGAAGCACGAAATCGACCCGAAACAATGTGTACAAGCATAGTAGTAAACAAGCGAAAGACCATTGTCGGGTGGAATCTCGACATTATGGATTTTGAGTACCGAATCCGACCGACCGACGACGGCGTTTACATTGAAATCAACGATGCCACCGAAGGCTGGATGCCGCTTTTCGGGGCCAACCGCCGCGGCGATTTTGTCGGGATGCCGACCTGTTGGCCGCACAACGAGTGCAGCAATCCCACGGGCGACGACACCAATATCATAATGCTGAATATCGACCTGCTTCTGATGAAAAAGACCTTGCAGCAGGTTCGCGATTTTGTGCAGACGAACAGAATCTGCAGTGTGCCAGGACTCACGTTTATGTCTTCATTATCAGATAGTAACGGCAATGTGCTGCACATTGTTCCTGGGCAAGGGTTCAAGTATTACGAGAAGCCCGATTACAAGATAATGACCAATTTTCCGCCCTTTGTGCCAACCCCGCTGCAGCACCCGTGGATGTGTCTCGACCGCTATCGGAAGGCCGACAGTCTGCTCGCCGCCGCAACCGACGATTTCGATGTGAGCGACTGCTTCCAAGTGCTCAAAGAAGTGTCGCAAACCGTCTGTCCAACAGTGATTTCGATGGTTTTCGACGTTACCGAGAAAACCGTCTATTGGTGCTTCGACCGAAACTACAGCAGGGTTGAGAGTAAAAGATTTTAATTTTGTAACGCAAACATTACCAAACTATTATGAAAATCGAACCTGCAACGCGGAACGACATCCCCGAACTTTTGGAACTGCAATACAATGCGTTTGCGCCAGTGGCGCGGAAACTGCAGTTTGCCGCCATTCCGCAAATGACCGCCACCATTGACGATGCCTACGAGCATTTCGACAGCCACACAACGCTGAAAATGGTGTCGGACGATGGCCGAATTGTCGGCTCGGTCAGCGGAAAGAAGGATGGCGGCTCGCTCTACATTGGGCGGCTGATGGTGTCGCCCGACTGCCAGCGGCAGGGCATTGGGCGCAAGTTGCTGCACCATTTGGAATCGATGTTCCCGCAAATGAATTTATCGTCCACCCAGCCGAAACTGATTGGGAGTTTTTTATCTGCGTAAATCAGTTAAATCTGTGTTATCTGCGTTCAAAAAAAAGGACGCAACCATTGCGTCCCTACAAATCTGTGTTAATCTGTGCCCCCGATAATTATCGGGGCTGTGTCGTCTGTGCGAGTTATTCGCGCCAGCCAATCGCCGCCCCATTAAATCCGCCCCTTAAAATCTTCGTACCCGAACGTTTTCCAGAGTCGGTAGTTGGTGCCTTCCTTGATGTAGATGTCGGGCAGGGGCATACCGTTGAAGGTGTTGTTTTTTACCATTGAGTAGATGGCCATATCGTCGAAGGTAAGTTTCTGTCCTTCGGTGAGTTGCGTGTCGAACGAGTAGTCGCCGACAATGTCGCCAGCAAGGCACGTTGGGCCGCCAAGACGGTAGGTGAAAGGCTTCTCGCCAGGCTCGCCGCTGCCTTCAAGGGGCGGGCGGTAGGGCATTTCAATCACGTCGGGCATATGGCAAGCCGCCGATGCGTCGATGATGGCCACAGGCTGCTCTTTGTGCTGCACTTCGAGCACCGTGGTGAGCAGATAGCCAGCGTTCAGCGCCACGGCCTCGCCAGGCTCAAGATAGACCGTCAGACCGCGGGCGGTCATACGGCCGATGCAGCGCTCAAGGCGCGGAATGTCGTAGCCAGGGCGTGTGATGTGGTGGCCGCCGCCGAAGTTCACCCATTTCATTTGCGGCAGCCAGCGTCCGAATCGGGCTTCAAAGGCGTCGAGTGTCACTTCGAGCGCGTCGGAATCCTGCTCGCAGAGAGTGTGAAAATGCAGTCCGTCAAGCAGTTGCAGAAGTTGCGGATTCCGCTTCAGCCCGTCTACAAACTCCTGCAGAGTGGTGCCCAGGCGGCTTCCAGGGGCGCAAGGGTCGTAGATGGCGTGGCCTTCCTGCGTCGATTTTTCGGGGTTCACCCGCAAACCGACGCTCAATCCGCGCTGCCGCGCCTTTTCGCCGTAAAGGCTCAACTGACGCATTGAGTTGAAGACAATATGGTCGCAGATGGTTGTAATCTCGTCGAAATCAGCAGGTTTGAAAGCGGGCGAGAAGATGTGGTTCTCGCGCCCAGGCATTTCCTCGTGACAGAGCCTTGCCTCGTAGAGTCCGCTTGCCGTTGCGCCGCATAAGTATTTGGCTATCAACGGATAGAACGCATAACAACTGAACGCCTTCTGCGCAAGCAATATGCGGCAGCCAGTGCGGTCCATAACGCCTTTCAAGATTTTTAGATTGCTCTCAATGCGTTCGGTATCAATAATATAGCACGGGGTGCGAAGGTTCATTTTTTTTCGGGTGTTGGGTGTTAGGTATTGGGTGTTGGGAAACGTTTAGAGTTTAGACGCTTCGCTGTTTAGAAGGTTTAGTCGCTTCGCTGTTTAGAAATTCTAAACATTCTAAACCTTCTCAACTTTCTAAACTTCTAAACTTTTCCCTCTAAACTCTAAACTTTTACGGAACCAGCACAGGATTCTCGCTCACAACCCACGGCAGGCCCCATTTGTTGAGAGCCTCCATATACGGGTCGGGGTCGAAATCCTCAACGTTGAACACGCCAGGTTTCTTCCATAAGCCTTTCATTACCAGCATTGTGCCAATCATTGCGGGTACGCCTGTGGTGTACGAGATGGCTTGTGAGCCAACTTCCTTGTAGCACTCCTGATGGTCGCAGACGTTGTAGATGTAAAGGTTGCGCGGTTTGCCGTCTTTCACGCCAGTGAAGATGCAGCCGATGTTGGTCTTGCCCACGGTGCGCGGTCCGAGCGATGCGGGGTCGGGCAGAAGCGCCTTCAGGAACTGAATGGGCACAATCTCCTGACCGTTGAAGTTGACGGCGTCGGTGCGCAGCATTCCAACGTTCTCAAGACATTTCATATGAGTGAGATAACTCTGTCCGAAGGTCATAAAGAAACGGATGCGCTTTACGCCAGGAATGTTCTTTGCAAGCGACTCAATCTCCTCGTGGTGAAGCAGATACATATCTTTCGGGCCCACGCCGTCGAAGTTGTACTCGCGCTTGATTTCCATTGGCTTGGTCTCAACCCAGTGGCCGTTCTCCCAGTACGAGCCGTTGGCCGAAACCTCGCGCAGGTTGATTTCGGGGTTGAAGTTGGTTGCGAACGGATAGCCGTGGTCGCCGCCGTTGCAGTCGAGAATATCGATGGTGTGAATCTCGTCGAAATAGTGTTTCAGCGCGTAGGCCGAGAAGACGCTCGTCACTCCAGGGTCGAAGCCAGTGCCGAGCAGGCCAGTGATGCCTTTTGCCTTGAAGCGCTCGTTGTAGGCCCACTGCCACGAGTAGTCGAAATAAGCCGTGAAGCCCTTCTCGCGGCAGCGTTTCTCGTAGATGGCGCGCCACGTGGGGTCTTCGGTGTCTTCGGCCTCGTAGTTGGCAGTGTCGATGTAGTGCACGCCCGTTTCAAGGCAGGCGTCCATAATGGTCAGGTCCTGATAGGGCAGAGCCAGGTTCAGAACCACGTCGGGGGTCACCTTGCGGATGAGCGCCACAAGTTCCTGCACGTTGTCGGCGTCAACCTTTTCGGTGGTGATTTTTGCCTTTGTCGAGGCCTCGATTTTAGCCTTGAGCGCGTCGCACTTGCTCACAGTGCGGCTTGCAATGCAAATCTCGTTAAACACGTCGCTGTTTTGCGCGCATTTCTGAATGGCCACGCTAGCAACGCCTCCGCAGCCGATGATTAGAACTTTTCCCATTTTCGATAGATTTTTTGATTTATGAATGTTGATTTTCGATTTTTTATTTCGCACAGATGACACAGTCCCGATTGCTATCGGGAACACTGATTATCACAGATTTTTTTATAGTTTCTAACCGATTTTATCAGATTCAATCAGATGTTATCGGTTAAAATCGGATTGAATCGGTTAGCGATTTTCTTACCATTCTGTCTTCAATGTTAATTGTTAATTGTTAATTATTTCCTAACTCCTAATTCCTAATTCCTAATTCCTAATCCCGATAGCTATCGGGACTAACTCCTAAATACTCAATAAAAGCTCCCTCACCACCTTGCAGGCCACAGCCGTCGAGACTCCGCTTTGGTCGTAGGTGGGGCACAACTCGTTGACGTCGGCGGCCACAATGTTGCAGTTGCCGCACACAATTCGCATAGCGTCAAACAGTTGCATAAACGTTACGCCGCCAGCCTCGGGCGTTCCCGTGCCAGGGAAAACCGACGGGTCGAGCACGTCAAGGTCGATGGTGAAATAGACGGGCTTGCGGCCAATCTGCTTCACCGTTTCGGCCAGACCGTCGAAATTGAACTTGTGCAAGTCGGTGTGCCCACTGTCGGCCCAGCAGAACTCCGAGCGTTCGCCCGAGCGGATGCCGAACTGATGGATGCGGCCGTCGCCCGTCAGGTCGTGGCAGCGGCGGATGACGCACGCGTGCGACAACCCAACGCCCAGATACTCGTCGCGCAGGTCGGTGTGGGCGTCGAAATGGATGATGTGCACGTCGGGGTACTTCTTTATCACTTCGCGGAAAGCGCCCAGAGTGACAAGGTGCTCGCCGCCAATCATTAGCGGTAACTTGTTGTCGGCCAATATGGTAGCCGTGCGTTCCGAAATCTGCGCAAGCGCCTTCTCGCTGCTGCCGATGCAGAGTTCAAGGTCGCCGCTGTCGAACACGCTGATGTCCTCAAGGTTGCGGTCGAGCAGGGGGCTGTAGGTCTCGAGCCCGAACGACTCGCTGCGTATGATGTGCGGCGCAAACCGTGTGCCAGGGCGGAACGACGTGGTTGAGTCGAACGGCGCTCCGAAGAGCACAATCCGCGCCTCGCTGTATTCGGCGTCGCAGCCGATGAATGTCTCAATGTTCTTGTTAAGCATTGTCGGTCAGTCTTTTATCTTCTCCACGTCGGCCAGCATTCGCTCCACGTAGGCAGGCAGCGCAAAGCAGCCTTTGTGCAGGTTGGTGGTGTAATAATCGGTTTTGATTCCCAGTTTGTTCCACGCGTCGGCGTTCAGGTCGAGCACGGGGCGGTATTTCTTCGACGCGAATCCGAACAGCCAGTAACCCGACGGGTATGACGGTATATGTGCCTGATAGACACGGCTAATCGGGAAACTGTCGACAATCCGCTTGTGGGCTTTCTGCGTCTCAATGCGGTCCTCCTCGTAGAAGGGGCTCTGATGTTGGTTCACCATTATGCCGTCGGCCTTCAGCGCCTTGTAGCAGCCGCCGTAGAACTCGCGGGTGAGCAGACTCTCGCCAGGGCCGTAGAATCCCGCCGAGTCCACAATTATCACGTCGTACTCGTTCTCGATGTGTCGGATGAAGCGCAGGGCGTTCTCGGTGTAAACGGTCACGCGCTCGTCGTCAAGGCTCGACGCCGTCTCGGGGAAGAATTTGCGGCAGGCTTCCACCACGCCGTCGTTAACTTCCACAAGGTCAATGCGTTCCAGACTCTTATATTTGAGCAGTTCCTCCACCACACCGCCGTCGCCCGAACCAAAAATCAGCACGCTTTTCGGGTTGGGGTGCACGGCCATTGGCACGTGGCTCAGCATTTCGTCGTAGATGAACTCGTCGCGCTCGGTGAAGATGATGTAGCCGTCAACCGCCAGAAACTTCCCGAATTCGAGCGACTCAAAAATATCGACGCGCCCCAAGTCAGTCTCGTTCGTGTAAAGGTGCTTGTCCACTTTTACAGAGAACTTTACATTTTCGGTGTGATGTTCAGAAAACCAGAATTCCATTTCTCAATGAGTGATTAATTGACTAATTGATTGATTGAATTTTGACTACAGACAACGGACTACAGACAACAGACGGCTTTGAGCCGTGAGCCACCTTGTAATCAGAAATCGCAAATCAAAAATCATAATTCCTAAATCCTAAATCCTAAATCCTAAATAACTAATGCCCAGTGCCTAATGCCTAATGCCTAGTAAATCGTCTGCTCCCGAATCACATTCAGACGCTCGATTTTCTCGTCCTCGGGGCCAGTCATTGAGCAGCCTTTCTCTTTGGCGTACAGAATGTAGTCGATGATTTCCTGCGTGATGCGCTCGCCAGGTGCCAGAATCGGGATTCCAGGGGGGTAGCACATAACAAACTCGGTGCAGATGCGGCCGTTGGTCTCGCGGATGGGAATCATTTCCTCTTTGGCCGCGTAGAAAGCCTCTTGCGGCGTCATAACCACCGACGGGTTGATGTACTCGTGGTCGAACAGGCCCGTGCGCTCGCGGCGGTAGCGGCGCTGAATGTCGTAGAGTGCGCTCACAAGCCGCTCAACTTCACGCATACGGTCGCCTATCGATATGTATGCCAATATGTTACCAATGTCGCCCAACTCAACCTGAATGTCGTACTCGTCGCGCAGAAGGTCGTAAACCTCAATGCCCGCCAAGCCGATGTCAAGGGTGAAGACCGTCAGTTTGGTGGTGTCGAAATCGTAGATGCTGTCGTTGTTAATCAACTCCTTGCCGTAGGCGTAGTAGCCGCCGATTTTGTTGATTTCGGTGCGGGCGTAGTCGGCAATGCGCTGCACTTCGGCGAAAGCCTCCTTGCCGCGGATGGCCAGGTTGCGGCGCGATATGTCGAGACTCGCCAGCAGCAGATACGACGCGCTTGTGGTCTGCGTCAGGTTTATCACCTGCCTAACGTAGCCTGCGCTCACGCTTTCGCCGATGAGCAGAAATGAACTCTGCGTCAGGCTTCCGCCCGATTTGTGCATACTGATTGACGACATATCGGCGCCAGCCGCCATTGCCGTAATTGGCATATTCTCACCAAAATAGAAGTGCGTGCCGTGGGCCTCGTCAACCAGCACCAGCATATTGTGGGCGTGCGCCAATTCAACAATCTTTTTCAGATTCGAGCAGATGCCGTAGTAGGTGGGGTTGTTCACCAGAATGGCCACTGCGTCGGGGTTGGCCTCGATGGCCTTCTCAACCTGTGAAATCTTCATTCCAAGGGCGATACCCAGACGGCGGTCCATATCGGGGTTGACGTAGATGGGTGTGGCGCCGTTCACCACCAGCGCGTTGATGACGCTGCGGTGCACGTTTCGCGGCAGAATGATTTTGTCGCCCTTCTTGCAGGCCGTGAGCACCATTGTCTGCACCGACGATGTGGTGCCGCCCACCATTAGGAATGCGTGCGCGGCGTGGAAGGCTTCGGCGGCCAACTCTTCAGCCTTCTTGATGACCGAGATGGGGTGGCAAAGGTTGTCGAGCGGCTTCATTGAGTTGACGTCAATCTCAACACACTGTTTTCCAAACAGTTTGGCCAAATCGGGATTACCTCGGCCGCGTTTGTGGCCAGGTACGTCGAACGGTACAATGCGTTTTCTTCGGAATTCTTCCAGAGCCTCGTAGATAGGTGCTTGGTCTTGATTCATTTCAAGCGTTTTAAAAAATTAAACAATACTACCTTTCTTGTTTACTTTATCTGCTTGTGGTGAACCTCGGCAGATTGTCAGAGTCTATATAGTAAATATTTACTTTTACTACTCTTATTGACCGTTTCTCAAGTCGGGTGGTTATAAGTAACCAACTTTAAAAAAACTGCACATTTAAGTGCAAATCAATAAAATGGAAATACTCTAACAATCTAAAGTGTGCTCCATCGGTGCAAATGTAGTTATTTATTGGAATGGTGGCCTTTTTGTGGCGGTTTATTTTTGCCGACGGACGTTTTAAATTGCGAATCACGGATGGCGGTTAACTCTTGCGCCTTTTTCCCGCATTTCTGTCTTTTTTATCCTTTTTGTGCTTGTCTTTCTTCTTTTTATCGTCGGTGTTGGCGGCAGCGTTTTTCTTTGATTTATGGCGCGGAACGGCCATGTATTCAGGGGTGTCAGACTTGCGTCCGCGGCGGCGTCCGATGTTGTCGTTGAAGAAGTCGAAGTTGAAATCCGACTCGTCGAGCACAGCGCCGCTGAATTTGCGCTTTTCAATCTTGAAATTCGACTGTTTGCCGCGGCCTTTGTCTTTGGCGCTGTCGCGATTGCTGCGTGCGTCGGCTGTCTGCGGTTTCTTTTTCACGCGTTTGGCTGATGGGGGTGTGGTTTGGTTTGTGGCCAGACCGAATTCCACATTCTCGTTGTCGTAAGTGACATTTTTCATGGCCTCCATCACTTTCTCAACGGCTTCGTTTTCAATCTCGAAGAACGAGAAGTTGCGTTGAAGGTCGATTCGGCCAATGTCGATGCTCTTGTCGCGTGTGGCGTCGTTAATCAAGCCCAGAAGGCGCGGAACCGACAGCCCGCGTTTTGTGCCCACATTGATGAACAAACGTGTGTATTCGTCGTCGTTGCGGCGTTTGCGCTCTTTCCGTTCTTTGCGGCCTTCGCGTTCTTCGCCATCGCTCTTGCCCTTGCCTTGGCCGGGCTCAACGTTCAGGTCTTCAGCCGATTTGTAGTAATCAATGAATCGGTTGAACTCGAGCCATACAACCCGTTTGATGAGTTCGTCCTTGTCGAGCCACGACAGTTTTTTGGTAGCCATTGGCAGGTATGCTGCAATCTCGTCGTCGTTCACTTCAACACGCTCAAGCCTGTCGAGCACGTTATAAAGCCGTTTTTCGCAAATCTCGGCGCCGGTGGGCACTTTTTTCAGTTCGAACGGCTTGCCGACAAGTTTTTCAAGCGTCTTAATCTTGCGCGTCTCGCGCGAGTGGATAATGGTCATTGATACGCCCGATTTCCCGGCGCGTCCGGTACGTCCGCTGCGGTGGATGTATACTTCGGGGTCGTCGGGCAGGTTATAGTTGATGACGTGCGTTAGGTCGTTCACATCGAGCCCGCGTGCGGCAACGTCGGTGGCAATGAGCAGTTGCAGCGAGCGGTCGCGGAAGCGGCCCATAACCGTGTCGCGTTGGTCTTGCGACAAGTCGCCGTGAAGGGCGTCGGCGTTGTAGCCGTCTTGTATCAGCTTGGCAGCCACTTCTTTAGTCTCGCTGCGGGTGCGGCAGAACACAATTCCGTAGATGTTCGGATTGATGTCGGCAAGGCGCTTGAGCGCAAGATAGCGGTCGGCAGCCTTCACCATATAATACTCGTGGCGCACGTTCTCGGCACCCGAGTTTTTCTTGCCCACGGCAATCTCTTCAGCGTCGTGCATATAGTTCATTGCAATTTTGCGCACGCCGTCGGGCATAGTGGCCGAAAAGAGCAGAGTCTGCTTGGTGTCGGGCGATGTGCTCAAAATGCTGTCAAGGTCTTCCTGAAAGCCCATATTCAGCATCTCGTCGGCTTCGTCAAGAACAAGCCATTGTATGTTGCTGATATTGAGCGCACCGCGTTTAATCATATCGAGCACGCGCCCCGGTGTGCCGACAACAATGTGCGCGCCGCTTTTCAGCTGACGAATCTGCGGATTGATATTGGCGCCGCCGTAAACTGCCACAATCGACAGACCTTTGGTGTACTTTGCAAATTTGGTCAAGTCGTTGGCAATTTGCAGACACAACTCGCGGGTGGGGCACAAAGCAAGCGCTTGCACGTGGTCGGCTTGCAAGTCAATCTGCTGCAAAATTGGCAGCCCGAAGCCGGCCGTTTTGCCCGTGCCGGTTTGCGCCAATGCAACCAAATCGGTCTTTGATGCTATTATTGTCGGGATTGTCTTTTCCTGAATAGGTGTGGGTGATTCAAAGCCCAGTTCGCTTATGGCCTTGATAATGTTCTCGTTAAGGCCGAAGTCTGTAAAATTGCTCATTGTAAAAAATTAGGCCGCAAATGTAGTCAAAAACATCAGTTAGCAATTGGATTTTTCAAATGCTTGTTTTTTAATGTGTTTGTTGTCATCAATGGTGATGATTGTTCTATTTATAAGCTATTCGATGCCCCGAATTTTTCAGTAAGCACCTTCTGCAACTCAAACATTTCGTCGCGCAGGCGGGCGGCTTCCATAAAGTCGAGTTTGTCGGCGGCGCGTTCCATTTGCTTCTTGGTCTTGTCGATGGCCTTCTGCAGGGCTTCGCGGCTCATATAGGCCACAACGGGCTCGGCGGCAAGGTTCACCTTCTCGGGCTCGACGTAATACTGCGCGGCGGTCTCGTCGGTGCCCACGGTGTGGCGCTTGGCCTTGACAATCTGCGTCGGGGTGATGCCGTGCTCTTCGTTGTAGCGCAACTGCTTCTCGCGGCGGCGGTTGGTCTCGTCGATGGTGCGCTGCATTGAGTCGGTGATTTGGTCGGCATACATAATCACAAGGCCGTTCACGTTGCGGGCGGCGCGGCCTGCGGTCTGCGTCAGCGAGCGCTCGTTGCGCAGGAATCCTTCCTTGTCGGCGTCCAAAATGGCCACAAGCGATACTTCGGGCAGGTCAAGGCCTTCGCGCAGCAGGTTCACACCCACAAGCACGTCGAAAAGTCCGTTGCGCAGGTCGTCAAGAATCTTCACGCGCTCAAGCGTGTCCACGTCGCTGTGGATGTAGTTCGACCGTATCCCCATACGGGTCAGGTATTTCTGCAATTCTTCGGCCATACGCTTGGTGAGCGTCGTCACAAGCACGCGCTCGTCTTTGGTGGCCCGCTTGTTGATTTCAGCCACAAGGTCGTCAATCTGGTTCAGGCTCGGACGCACGTCAATCGGCGGGTCGAGCAGGCCTGTCGGGCGAATCACCTGGTCAACAATCACGCCGCCGCATTTCATTAGTTCGTAGTCGGCGGGCGTGGCGCTCACATACACGGTCTGGCCCGTCAGCGCTTCAAACTCGTCGAACTTGAGCGGACGGTTGTCGAGCGCGGCAGGCAGGCGGAATCCGTATTCCACAAGGTTTTCCTTGCGCGAGCGGTCGCCGCCGAACATTGCGTGAATCTGCGGCACGGTGACGTGACTTTCGTCGATGACCGTGATGAAATCTTTCGGAAAATAATCGAGCAGACAGAACGGCCGAGTGCCCGCCGCGCGCCCGTCGAAATAGCGCGAATAGTTCTCAATTCCTGGGCAGTGGCCCAATTCGCGTATCATTTCAAGGTCGTAGTTCACACGCTCGTCGAGCCGCTTGGCTTCAAGGTTTTTGCCGATGCTCTTGAAATACTCAACCTGCGCCACAAGGTCGTCCTGAATCATTCGGATGGCCTGCTGGATGCGGCTTTGCGTTGTCACGAAGATGTTGGCGGGGTAGATGGAAACCTGCTCGGGGCGGTCGATGACGCTGCCGTTCAGCGGGTCGAAAACTTCGATTTGGTCAATCTCGTCGCCCCAAAACATTAGGCGGTAGGCCGAATCGCCGTAGGCAAGATAGACGTCGACCGTGTCGCCCTTCACGCGGAACGTGCCGCGGCTGAAATCCACTTCGTTGCGCGAGTAGAGCGCGTCGACAAGGCGGCGCAGCAGTTGGTTTCGGCCAACGTTTTCGCCCACCTTCACGCTGATGCTGTTGCTGTAGAAATCGTCGGGGTTGCCGATGCCGTACAGGCACGACACGGACGAGACCACAATCACGTCGCGGCGGCCCGACAGCAGCGACGACGTGGTGTGCAGACGCAGTTTCTCAATCTCGTCGTTGATGCTCAAATCCTTCTCAATGTAGGTGTCCGTCACGGGAATGTAGGCTTCGGGCTGATAGTAATCGTAGTACGAGACGAAATACTCAACTGCGTTGTTCGGGAAAAACTCTTTAAACTCGCTGTAGAGTTGCGCCGCAAGCGTCTTGTTGTGGCTCAAGATGAGCGCTGGACGCTGCGCCTGCTCAAGCATATTGGCAATGGTGAACGTCTTGCCCGAACCCGTCACGCCAAGCAGCGTCTGAAACTGCTGGCCGCTGTTCAGGCCGTCCACAAGTTGCTTGATGGCTTGCGGCTGGTCGCCCGTAGGCTTGAATGGCGAGTTAATTTCGAAGGGCATTTATTGAAGGATTGAAGGATTGAAGGATTGAAGGATTGAAGGATTGACTGATTGAAAATATAAATGTCTGATGTCTGTAGTCTGATGTCTGTAGTCTGATGTCTGTAGTCTGATGTCAAAAACTAAACTTCTAAACTTTCTCAACCTTCTCTACTTCTTATAAAAAATCATATAAACAGGATAGTGGTCGCTATATCCGCCGTAGTATTTGCCTGAATATGAGCGCGAAGGGGCGATGTCGCCGTTGCTTTCCTTAAAACTGATGAAGTCGGGTGCGAAGATGTAGCCCGTGCGCTCATACAAGCGGAAGCCCTTGGTGCGGGTGAGCAGCGGATTGCTCACAATCAAGTTGTCGAGCATTGAGTATTCGCCTTTGTAATAATAGGTTCCGCTGCCAAACTTGCCTTTGTTCTTCTGCTGCAGGTCGAACATAATATTGTTCAGACGGCTGTATTGGCTCGGCTCTTTGGCTTGCAGAATCTCATAAACGCTCTCGTCGCTCGGCTCGTCGTTCATATCGCCCATAATCAGGATGTTACACTGCGGGTCGCGCTTGATGATTGAATCGGTGACAGATTTCAGACGGTCGGCGCATTGCGCACGCTTGCCGCTCGTTTTATCCTTACCGCCAATCCTTGACGACCAATGGTTTACAAATACGTGCAGAGTGTCTTTTCCCGAGAGTCCTTTCACATACAAGATGTCGCGAGTGCGGTCGTTGCCCGGTCGCAACCGCACGTTGAATGTCTTATGACATACATACTTGAATGTCTGCGGGTTATAGAGCAGTCCACAATCGATGCCGCGTGGGTCGGGGCCTTCTTCAAGAATGCATTGGTAGCTTGCGCCTTTGATGGCCGGTTGCGCAGCCAAATCTTTAAGCACAGCAATATTCTCGGCTTCTATAATGCCCACAATGTCAGGAAATTGACCTGAAGTGGGATTCAATGCCGCAATAGCTTCCGAAAGGTGCTGCAGCTTCTCGTTGTATCGCGCCGATGTCCATTCCTTTTTTCCCGTAGGGGTGAACTCGTCATCGTTTTTGCCGGCAATGTTGACTGTATCAAACAGATTCTCAACGTTGTAGCTCATAACGGTAAAGAACGTTTTACTGTTCCACTTGGCGGGTTGCGCATTGGCGGCCATACAAGCCACAGCAAGCATTGTTGTGAAAATAACTCTCATAGTCCTTAATTTTTTTGCAAATATACGCTTTCCGTTCGCCATTTTCATTAGCGACGCCAAATTCTCTTACAATATTGGCATTCATTTTTTGTTAATAACATCGGTATAAAAAAATTGCGAATTTGACATCATTTGTTTTTTTTTGTCAAAAGAAAATTTTCAAAAAAATGAATTTAAAACTTCTTTGCACATCATTGTGCATAATGCTTTGTGCGGGCACGTTTGCACAGGTGAAGGGCGGCCACAACACAAAGCTGTCAAAACTTTACACATCAGGCAAATACGAGATTTGTCTGTTCAAGGCAGAAGATATGTGCGCTGATCAGGCTGCCGGTCGTGAAGCCGAGCCACATCTGTATGCGGCTATGTGCTATGTGAAACTCTATGAGTCGTCGGACCCCGAAGTGGCTGCCGATTATAAGGACGGTATGCGTCAGGCTGTGAAGTACACGCAGAAATTCATCCGTAAGGACATTGAAGGTGAGCTTGTGGCACAAAACGCTGATTTTATCGATCTTATAAAAAAACACGTCAAGGCTGAAATCAAGACCAATTTTGACAAAGGAAACTATTCAAAAGCCGCCGCTGCAGCTAAAAATTACGAAAAGCTGTATCATAAAACTGATTATTTGTTTATGTACTATTCGGGTATTCTGAAGTGCATGTCGAACAACGAGACGCAAGGTGTGCACGAGATGGCTGATGCGCGCGCCAAACTGTCAGAGAAAATTGTCAATAACGAGCCCATCAAGGCTGACCCGATTGTCAAGAGTCTGATTGTTGACGGCATTATGAAATACACTCAGGACCTTCTGAACGAGAAGCGCAAGAAAGACGCCGAGTCGGTCATCACGCTGGCTAACAAGATTTTTCCGAACGACGGCTACATCACGGTTCAGTATAATATGATTGTTGGAAAGAATTAGCAGACAATTGATTATAAAATAAAAGCGCGGCTGGTTGGTCGCGCTTTTTTTATGCTGATACGGTTGCTCAGAATCCGATTTTTGCTGAAAACGATGTCTTTCCGTTGGCTAGTGCGCCTGAAACTACAAATTCGTCGCCATCTTGCTGACACAATAGTGTGACATCTTCGCCCATAGGCATTTCATGCTGAAAATTGATGTCGACGGCTTTGGCGTTGTGCGAGTTTAGGTAGTCAACATCAATGCAGTCCATTGTCCAGTCGAGATAGCGCATACTGGTCAGGTGGTTGTTCATATCAAGGTCGCTGAACATCACGCGGCGAGTGGTTTTGGCGGCCGTTTCGGCGTTGGCGGCCGGCACTTTTGCGGTGTTCACGTTCAGGTGTTCCTGCTCAAGGTTGAACTGCGCGATGCTCTCAACAATCGACTGCACATTGCACAGGCTGCGGTTTTCGAAACTCATTATCACCCAATCAGATGCGCCTTCAGCAAGCAATGTCCCGGTTTCGTCGGCAATCTGAAAATAGCGGCGTGCGAACAATCGGTTATAGCCTGACGGCCAAGTGGTTACGGTTACTTTCTGATGCCATACCGGTGTTTGGTAAATATCGAAATGCACTTTCGACAGCGCCCAAAATGCGTTGTGATTGTCCTGCAGGCTCTTGTGCCCGATACCGAGCCGTTCGGCGTGCATACTTGCCGCTTCGATGAAATAAGCGAACAGCGCGCCCGGTTTGGCCAATTTGCGCGAGTCGGCGTTGTTGGTGTAAACCTGAAAGGTGGTTTTGAATTTGTCAGCCATTGTTTTTAGAATTTGCCAAGCCGATAGCAAATTTTATGCCGAAAAATGCTCAAACTCGCACAGAATTGCTTTTGCCGGGAACGCAGATGACGCAGATTGAACTGATTTACACAGATTAATATTGGATTCAATCCTTCAATCCTTCAGTCCTTCAATCCTTCAGTCCTTCAATAAATGGTATGTATCAGCCTATAAGCAATCGAGCCAGGCTGCGGGCTTGCGGGGCAGTTGTCGCGGCTAAACCAGTCGGCGTCGGCAATCTCGTCTTTCTGCAGGCGTATTTCGCCGCTCTCGTAATCAGCTGTGTATCCGAGCATTAGTTGGTCGGGGAAGGGCCAGCTCTGACTGCCGCGGTAGCGGATGTTCTTCACGCGGATGCCGATTTCTTCCTGCAACTCGCGCTCAACGGCGTGCTCGGGCGTCTCGCCGCCTTCAATGAATCCCGCAATGCAGGCGTAGATGTCCTGATTGCGCTGAACGTGGCGGGCAAGCAGAATCTTGTCGCCGCGGCTCACAAGCACAATCACGCACGGCTCGATGCGCGGAAAATGAATCTTGCCGCACTGCGGACACTCTCGCGCTGTAAACTGCTTGCTTTCAGTGAGTTTTGCACCGCACGTGCAGCAGAACTTCGTGCTTTGCCTCCAATTGGCAACGGCTTTTGCCCGCGATGTGCGAAAAACGGTCGGCTCGTCGCTCTCGTTGAAGAACTGACGGATGGTTTTGGTGACGAAACGGTCGGGCAGTGGCTCGGCCGTTTCGAAGTTTAGAACGCAAATGCCAAATTCTTGTTCTTCAAACAAATCGGCATTGCTATCTAAAGTTTTTATTTCAGTCAGGTCGGCCAGCGTCAGGGCACTGCCGTCGGCTTTCAGCACAATGTTGCGCCCAGTAAGTGCAAAACATTGGCAATTAGTTGTTTGCGGATTCTCTATTATTGGCATGGTTTTATCAGTTTCTTGTTCAAATTTGATTGCAAGTTTAACCGATTTTTGTTTCATATCATAGGCTAGTTTTTTTGATTTTATCCGAAATAGACAGGTGTAACCGAGTGCAAAAGGTTGCTATTCTTCCAAAATTTTCCATTCCTGCCACTCGTTGAATTTTCTTGCAAACCAATGAGCGAGAAATAAATTGGCGCCAACAGCAATTGTTGCCAAAAGACTGAAAATAGCAATCTCTAAAAGCGTTACTTTAAATAATTCAATACAACAAGCTGCTATCCAAATGCTTATTGGTAGTAGCAGTATGCTTGTGGCAAGTGCGGGAATATACTTGCGGATGACAACCGCCTGCCCAATGTGAACCACTAGATGCAGCGTGAAGGCAATGAACGTGCCTAGCCATAGCAGGCTGAACACGCGGATGCCAGTGAATGTCAAACCGCAGATTATCAGGATTAAAACAAATTCTTCGGCCACTGCGATAGCAAGGCCTTCGGTGCTGAATTTCTTGAAAATGAATCCGGTAGTCGGGAATCTTCTGGTTATTGCGGCGCCGTTTTTGGTCACCCATAACTTGCTTCCGATTATTTCCTCAAAATCGTGAAAAACAAATAGGATCGGGAAAAGCCAAAGATATTGTTCCATTTTGCAATGATTTAAATATTAGTTTGTTGTAAATAGTTTATTTTTAAATAAATATGTGCAATATTAACCAGTTTTTGTTTCAAAGCAACAGCAACTTTGTTCTTTACCAAAAAACTTCTGGCGGAAAAAACACATGTTTGTTTTTTTTATTAAATTTACGAAATTTTACAAAGTGGGGGTATTTTATGAAATTAAACAGAATCTTACTTTATAGTTGTGCCGCTACATGTTTGATGGTCAGCATTGTCGGTTGTCACAATGGCAGTAAATCGAGGTTTGCTGACAATGATGTTTTTGAGAACGAGAGGCCTCTTCCTAAAAATCTTAAAGACGAAGATGTGATTTTCTACAACATTTTCACACCTTCGGATATGTCTAATCTAATAAATGAATATTCGTCGTTCTACAAATCGAATCTTGTCAACTCTCTCAACAATGCCACAAAATACACCCAAAGCACGGCAAAAGCGCTGAATATTGGTATATATGGCGCCGATCTTAACTATTTGTGGGTTTTTGAACAGAATCAACAGGCCGCATCATATGTGGCTACAATACAAAAACTTGCCGATCAAATGGGTATTCCGTCGAATTATGTTTCGCAGATTGCCGAAAAAGGAGAATACTATTCGAGTGACATTGATTCGCTGAAGTCGATCGCCCGCGTTGCGTATAAAGATCTTACAGGTTATCTGAACAACTGCGGACGAGGCAACAGTGCCGCTCTTGTGTTGCTTGGCGGATGGATTGAGACTCTCTATATTGCCATAAACATGTATAGTCAGCCAGATGCAAAAATGGTGAGCCGTATCGCTACACAAAAATTCTCATTAGCCATAATAATCAATCTATTGCAAAATCAGCAAAACGATATTGATGTTGCTAGTTATCTTGTAATGTTACGTAAGTTGCGTCGGGCTTTTGACGATTTTGTTATCCGTGTTCCGCAGGGATGTATGACAATTGATACTGCCAACAAGCGAATCATCATCCGGGACAATGGCGAACTTAAATTTGAAGCTGAGGAGATTAAGAAAATTCGGCAGATTACCAACGACATAAGAAGCATGATGGTGAACTGATTTTTGCACCGTCAGCATCCATAAAAAAAGAGTGAACATTGTTCACTCTTTTTTTGTCTTATCACATGATTATCAGCTATCTGATGGGGTATTCGCCGTGAATGTCAGTCAGCACTTCGACGCCGGTCTCGGTAACCAGAACGGTGTGCTCAAACTGTGCCGAGAGCTTGCCGTCGATGGTGCGGGCGGTCCAGCCATCGTTCTTATCGATGTCCACTCGGGCTTTGCCTTCGTTAATCATCGGCTCAATGGTGAAAATCATTCCGGGGCGCATAATGGCGCCAGAGTTGCGGCGGGCGATGTGGTCAACCTGTGGCTCTTCGTGAAACTCAATTCCCACGCCGTGTCCGCAGAATTCCCAAACAACCGAATAGCCCTTCATCTGCGCGTAACGCGCGATAAAGAACCCGATGTTGCCGAATGTGTTTTTTGGTCTGACTTGTTCAATGCCAAGGTCAAGACAATGCTTTGTGGTGTCAATCAGGTTTTGTGCGCGCTGCGATATCTCGCCAACAGCATACATCCGGCTAGTGTCGCCGTAGTAGCCGTTGAGAATTGTCGTCACGTCAATATTTACAATGTCGCCTTCTTTCAGAATGGTGTCAGGCGATGGAATGCCGTGGCAGACAACGTTGTTAGGCGATATGCAGCAGTATTTCGGAAAATCGCCGTAGCCCTTGCACGCCGATATGGCGCCATGGTCGCAGATAAACTCATTTATAAGATTGTCAAGCTTTTCTGTGTCAACGCCTGGCTTGATGTATGGTGCTATGAAATCGAGTGACGCAGCCGCTACTTTCGCACTTTTGCGGATGCCGTCAATCTGTTCGGCATTCTTGATTATGATACCCATTTCTGATACTTTTTTATGCCGCAAAGTTGCGCTATTCTAACGGAAAGAACAAGCGAAAAGTTGTTCCGGCTAAAGTTTAACGCTGATAGTCATCTACTTGATATACGGTAAATTAAATCCAATATTGAAATATGTGTACTCTTTTTGCACATAGGTGTCGATGGCGTGAATCAGGCAGATGGGGCCTATGGGTGTGCGAATGAGTGCGCCAATACCCGCGCCAATGCTTGCCACTGCCGGAGCTTCCCAAATGCCGCTCAGCACATCGTCGGCAACCAGGGCGTTGGCACGCAACACAACGTTGAAATATTTGTAAATCTCTTGCCTGAAGGTGAGCCCAACAGTGCAGAAATTATTGGCGTACACCTGATTGGGTTGCAGTCCGATGAACGGCGTCTGACCATAGCGCATATTGTATTCGAAGCCGCCAAGGTAGAATTTGTCAGGCTCAATAATGCTTTGGGTACTGATGCCGATGCTAGCTGAAGGCACAAATGTTGTTGTGTTGTTGGGCAGGGTAAATGCCCGTTCAAAATCAGTGCTGAATTTCAGGTATTTGCACTTGTCGATAATTTCGGTTACAACATTATCGCTGCCAATCGAATCGGTCCTGCTCTTATTCATAACACCTTTCGCATCAATACGCCAGCGAGCGCCGTTTTTGGGGTAGATGTTGTCGTCTAAAGTGTTGCGTTTCACCGTCAGACGGATGCCTTCCTGAAAATGGGCGCAGTTGCGCACGTTCTCATCAGCAATGTTGTCGTCTTCGTCAGTGCTGAACAAAAAATGCTCAAAAATCGGTGACGCTTCGGCCAAGGTGTAATTGCCGAGCGTCCGGCTGCCGCCCAAGACATCCCAACTAGCATGCCTGAACTTGATGTCGCCCAAACGTTTGCTGCCATCGTAGAAGGTCTTGAAATCTCGTGCCCATTCGGCGCGAGAGTAGAGCGTCCACACATCTTTTTTGCCCACACTGCGGCTGAGCTGAAGCTGCACGCCCGGATATTTGTTGATGTTGGCGAAGATGTAGGCGTCGTAATGCTTCCAAAGGAAGTTGCGCTGACTGAATTTCAGCGTGAAACCAATGTTGTAGATGTTGTCGTAGTAGCCGCCAATGTTGAATTGCGACAGGCCTTTTTCCTTCACATTGAACGTCAGCGTGATTTTACCGTCAGCGTCTGTCGTAATGCTGTAATTTATTGATTTGTAAAGCAATGTGGCGTATAGTCGCGTTATGCCTTCTTCAATCATTTTCGGAGTTACTTTCTGATTGTCGCTGATACCGATGATTCCGTAAGCGTTCTCGCTGTTTGTGAAGTTCAACCCGTTGATAACCACATGGTTGACAACAATAGTGTCGGGGCGGGGCAGACGCTTGGGGTGCTTGCGCGGTTCGATTGCGTTGAGCGAGTCGGCCAGCTTTTTCAAATCGGCAAGACGGGCGTTGGCGGCTTCTTCACCGCGATTGATAATCTTGTCGGCTTTCAGGAAGTCAGACGGCTGAATGCCCTTCAGGTCAGGTGTGATGCGGTATCGTGGGTCAACAAGTTCCATCTGCGCTTTCGAATCGTTCACACCACCGAACATCAGCACGCGGCCTGTAATTTTTGTAATCGAGTTCATCTCATCAGCCTTCACTTCATCTTCAAAGCCTGTGTAGGCGCCAATTACAATGTCGGCACCCATATTTATGACATCTTCGACCGGGAAATTGTGCATCACGCCGCCATCCACAATCAGCATTGTATCAGTTGGGTTTTCAATCAGTACCGGTGAAAAGACAAGTGGAATGGCCATACTGCTGCGAATGGCGCGAGCCAGGTCGCCGTCGCTGAACTCAATCAGCCTGCCTTTCAGAATATCAACACCATAGCAGCGGAATGGGATAGGATAGTCGTCGAAATTGTTGATGCCTGCCGTGCACCATGTTTTTTCCGAAAAAAACACTGACAGATTGGGGGCTTCAATCATTCCCGAAAACAATACAGGTTTGCGGTTCTCAAATGTTATTTCGAGCGGCCACCAGCCGTAATCGTCTTTCTGCCTGATAGATATGAGCTTCGAATCGAGATTGTTGGTCATCAGTTCGAGCCATTTTGAGTTGCGGGCAAAATCTTCGAGTTCTTCAATGGTGTAACCGATTGAGTATAAGGCGCCTATAATGCTACCCATACTTGTGCCGGTAATGTAGTCGGGGTATAGTCCGATTTCCTCAAGTTTTTTCAGAATACCGATGTGCGCCATACCTTTCGCGCCGCCACCAGATAGGACTAATCCAACTCTGGGACGCTTTGGTATAGGAATGGTATCTCTATGCGCAGTAATATTTGTATTCGTGTCGAGTGTAATAGAAGTCGAATCACTTTGTGCGAAACTTGCGGTTGTGATAAATAATAAAGCTATAATTATTAGTGTTTTACGAAGCATAATGGAAGTTATTGTTTAGGAGTTTTATTCTCGTGATTTGTGACGTTTGGCTTTTTTATAGGATTGTGTTTAAAAAGTCAGAGACGCCCAAAAGCGCCTCTAACTTCAATCCTTCAATCAATTCTTTACCCTCTGCTCGAGCAGTCCCAACAGTGTGTGCAGAGTTTCTCTTTCGGCAGGCCAATGGCTTCAACCAAGTCCTCGAGGCGCTGGAACTTGAGCGTTGTCAGGTTCATATCCTTGCGCATCTGCTCAACCATATTCTTGTATTCCTGTGAGTCGGGGTCGGCGTATTTCGAAAAATCGACATCCTCTTTGCCCTCAAGCTTCACAATAGCCTTGCGTGTAGCCAACTCGAGCGATGACCGCGAGCGGCTGAAATTCAGGTACTCACAAGGGTAGATGAGCGGCGGGCAAGCCACCCTCATATGCACCTCTTTGATGCCGGCTTCCATAAGGTCTTTCACATTGTCTTTCAGCTGAGTGCCGCGCACAATTGAGTCGTCGAGGAAGATGCCGCTGCGGCCGTTGATGACCGATGCGTTCGGAATCAGCTTCATTTTGGCCACCAAATCGCGCTGTTTCTGATTTTGCGGCATAAAGCTGCGCGGCCAGGTGGGTGTGTATTTTGCGTAAGGACGCATATACGGAATGCCCGTGGCGGCGCTGTAGCCCATTGCGTGACCGACGCCAGAATCGGGGATACCGGCCACAAAATCAGCGTCTTTCACATCGTCAGCGGCAGCCAGCTTCTGACCGCAGCGGTAGCGTGTTTGGTCGACGTTGATGCCTTCGTAGCAAGCGGGTGGATAACCGTAGTAAACCCATAGGAACGAGCAAATCTGCATATCTTTATCTGCCTCGCGTAGAACCGAATAGCCGTTGTTGCGGATTGATACAATCTCGCCCGGACCAATATATTTCTCAATCTTATAGTCGAGATTTAGGAACGACGATGTTTCGCTTGCAGCACAGTATGCGCCGTCTTTTTTGCCGATGACGATAGGGGTGCGGCCCAGTTTGTCGCGGCCGGCGATAATCTCGTCTTTGTTCAGAATTAGAATCGAGCACGAGCCTTTTATGCTGTTATACACATTCTCAATTCCCTCTTTGAAACTCTGTTTCTCGCAGATGAGCATTGCAATCAACTCGGTAGGGTTGATGCCGCCCTGGCTTGTCTCTGTGAAGGTTTTGCCCTCGCGCAGGAAACGGTCGGCAAGCTCGTCAACGTTGTTGATTTTGGCCACTGTGGTGATGGCAAAGCGCCCAAGGTGCGAGAAGATGACTAGCGGCTGCGCTTCGTTGTCGCTGATGCAGCCGATTCCGGCCTCGCCGGCAAACCCAGCCATATCGCCCTCGAACTTGTTACGGAAATAGCCGTCCTCGAGGCTGTGAATGGCGCGTTGGTAGCCTGATTTTGTCGAATAGATTGACATACCCGCACGTTTTGTCCCAAGATGGGAGTGGTAGTCGGTACCATAGAAAACATCGGAAACGCAGTCGGTAGTGGTGACTGCTCCAAAAAATCCGCTCATAGATTTGTTTTATTTATTGCGCCAAAATTATCGAAAAATCGATTGTTGCTAGAATAAGTTATTAACGTATTATGAGGTGTTATTACTACTAAAAGTATCCGAATGTTTTTGTCACGACCGTGGATGGAACCGCAGAATCGTGTCACGCAGATACTCGCGGTCGAGGTGGGTGTAAATTTCTGTGGTTGTGATAGATTCGTGGCCCAGCATTTCCTGGATGGCCCGCAGGTCGGCGCCGGCGTCAAGCAGCTGGGTTGCAAACGAGTGGCGGAAGGTGTGCGGGCTGATGGGCTTTTTCAAGCCGATTTTCTGCGCAAGGTCCTTGATGATGGTGAACACCATTACGCGCGTCATTGCGTGGCCGCGACGGTTGAGAAAAAGCACGTTCTCGTCTTTGTGGTTGATTTTCAGCTTGCAGCGGTAGTTGTGGATGTATAGAGTTATCGAATCCTTCACACCTCGGCCGATTGGCACAAGCCGCTCTTTGCTGCCTTTACCTTTGATTTTTACGTAGCTTTCGTCGAAGTGCAAGTCGGTGAGTTTCAGGCTTGTAAGTTCCGACACACGCAGTCCGCAGCCGTAGAGCGTCTCAAGAATGGCGCGGTTGCGGTAGCCTGTCTCGCTGTCGAGGTCAACGGCTTCAATCAGTTGGTCAATCTCGTCGGGTGAGAGCACGGTGGGCAGTTTGCGGCCAAGTTTCGGCGTCTCAATCAGTTCCGACGGGTCGTGGTCGATAACGTCGTGAATGACAAGGTATTTGAAGAACGATTTGATGCCCGACAGAATCCGTGCCTGCGAGTGGGCGCTCATTTCTTGCTCGGTGTCCATATCGTCGATGAAGGCGCGGATGTCAGCCTGTGTGACGGTGAGCGGGCCTTCGGTCTGCGCAAAATCGATAAACTTTTGAATATCTTTCATATAGGCTTCGATGGTGTTTGCCGAAAGCGATTTTTCCAACTTCAGAAAGTTCTTATAGCTCGTCAGGTAGTCAGCCCAAATCATATCCGATTGATAATTAGTGAATAAACATATTTTCGTTATCCGAATAACAAAAATACTCTAAAATTGGTATGTTTGTCGGCATTGAACGTAATTTTTAAACATAACAATATGAATCTTTTAGAGCAAATCAAAGAGAACGCCAAGCGGCAGAAGCAGACAATTGTTCTGCCCGAAGGCTACGAAGAGCGCACCATTAAGGCCGCTGACGCAGTGATAGAACAAGGCATTGCCGACATTATTCTGATTGGCAACAAGGCCGAACTTGAGAAGAAAGCCGCCGATTTCGGATTGAAAAATATCGCGAAAGCGCTGATTGTGGACCCTGAGGACCACCCGCGCAAGCAGGAATTTATCGACAAACTGGTTGAACTGCGCAAAAACAAAGGTATGACGCCCGAAGAGGCCGCCCGTCTGCTCAAGAATCCGCTCTATCTGGGCGCGATGATGGTGAAGATGGGAATGGCGCAAGGCGAGGTGGCCGGTGCCGACAACGCCACTGGCGACGTGCTGCGTCCGGCGTTCCAAATTGTTAAAACAAAACCCGGAATCTCTTGTGTATCAGGTGCTTTTGTAATGGTGCTGAAAGACAAGTCGTGGGGGCAGAACGGCATTATGGTGTTTGCCGACTGCGCCGTGCTTCCAGTCCCCACAGCGCCCGAGTTGGCGCAGATTGCCGTTGAGTCGGCCAAGACCGCCAAGGCAATCGCCTGCATTGACGACCCGAAAGTGGCTATTTTGAGTTTCTCGACCAAGGGCAGCGCCAAACACGAGGTTGTCGACAAGGTGATTGAGGCTACCAAACTGGCGCAGGAAATGGCACCCGAACTCAAAATCGACGGCGAACTTCAGGCCGATGCAGCCATTGTGCCCGGCGTGGCAAAGAAAAAAGCCCCGGGCAGCGACATTGCCGGCAACGCCAACGTGCTGGTGTTTCCGTCGCTCGAAACAGGCAATATCTGCTACAAACTGGTTCAGCGTCTGGGCAATGCCGAGGCTTACGGCCCGATTCTGCAAGGCATGGCCGCACCAATCAACGACCTTTCGCGCGGCTGCTCGGTTGAGGATGTAATCAACGTTATCGCTATCACCTGCAATCAGGCTATTGCTTTGAAGAAATAAAAAGTTTAGAGGGTTGAGAAGGTTGAGAAAGTTTAGAATGTTGAGTAGAACCAATAAATCCTAACTTCTAAATCCTAAATCCTAAATTATAAAAGTAAGATTATGAATGTATTAGTTTTGAATTGCGGCAGTTCGTCGCTCAAATACCAACTCATTGATATGAACACCAAAAGTGTTCTGGCAAAGGGTATCTGCGAGAAAATCGGAATCGAGGGCTCGTCGCTCACGCACAAGCCGACAGGGAAGGAGCAACTGGTTGTGAATCAGCCGATGCCCGACCACAAAGCGGCTGTCAAACTGGTGATGGACGCACTGCTCGACAAGAAATACGGCGTGGTTAAGTCGATGAGTGAGATACAGGCCGTTGGTCACCGCGTACTGCACGGCGGCAAGTACTATAGCGGCTCGATTCTGATTAACGACGATGTTAAGCGTGTTATCCGCGAGTGCTTCGACCTTGGCCCGCTGCACAACCCTGCCAACCTGATTGGCATTGAGGCTTGCGAGGCTTTGATGGGCAACACCCCGCAGGTGGCCGTGTTCGACACCGCCTTCCACCAGACAATGCCCGTGAAGGCTTATCTCTACTCGCTTCCGTATGAGTATTACGAGAAGTACGCCATTCGCAAGTACGGTTTCCACGGAACAAGCCATTGGTACGTTTCGGGCCGCGCCATTGAGTTCGGCAAACTCGACAAGAAGAAATCGAAAGTGATTGTGGCTCACCTGGGCAACGGCGCAAGCATTTCGGCTGTTGTTGGTGGCAAGTGCGTTGATACGAGTATGGGCCTGACACCGCTCGAGGGCTTGGTGATGGGTACCCGCAGCGGCGACATTGACCCTGCTGTGGTTCAGTATATTGCCAACAAGGAGAAACGCTCGGTCGACGATGTTCTGAACATTCTGAACAAGAAATCGGGTGTGCTGGGCGTGTCGGGCGTGTCGAGCGATTTCCGCGACCTTGAGGCCGCCGCCAAGGCTGGCAACGAGCGCGCAAAAATCGCCTTCGACTGCTTTATCTACCGCGTGGCCAAATACATTGGCAGTTACGTGGCTGCAATGAACGGCGTTGATGCAATCGCCTTTACCGCTGGTCTGGGCGAGAACAACGGTGCCGCCCGCAAGGCAATCTGCGACTATCTGGGCTACCTTGGCGTCAAAATCAGCAACACCAAGAACCAAATCCGCGGCGAGGAGGTTGTAATCTCAACACCTGCCTCGAAAGTCAAAGTGATGGTAATTCCGACAAACGAGGAGTTGGCCATTGCAATGGAGACGGTCAAGATTGTGAAGAAACTGAAGTAATAACAGTTTGAATTACAGATAGAAAAAAGCGAAGTCGGAGAGGGCTTCGCTTTTTTTGTTCGGGTATGCCGTTTTTTAACTTGAGGAAAACACTATATTTGTTATCACTGATTATTGAAAATCTAAAACAATACATAACACAATGAAACGTATTATCACATTAGTTTTCGCCACAATGCTTGCTGGGCAGGCTTGGGCAGAAGATTTCACCATTGACAATTTGTCATACGAAATTATTGATACAGAAAACCATTATGTTTCAGTTGTTGGCGCTGATAATTATGGCGTTGAAAATGGTTTTACAATTCCATCAACAGTAAAATACGATGGGGTAACTTATACTGTTACTATGATAAAAGATCATTCTTTTGAATATAGTGGCTATTGGGAATATATAACCATTCCCAACACCATTACATATTTGGATCGTGCAGCATTCGCATATTGTGACGTGAAAACAGTAAACATACCTAAGTCTGTTGTAAGTATAGGTGATATGGCTTTTTATTGCGCCCCTATTGAAAAAATAAACGTAGCCAGTGATAATCCGAAATATTCATCAGTAAATGGTGTATTGTTCAACAAAGAACAAACAACATTAATACAATACCCTTGTGGAAAACAAGGAGCATATACCATTCCTAATTCGGTTACAAGCATTTGCGACTACGCGTTTTATGATTGTCATGGCTTGACATCATTAACAATTAGTAACAGTGTAACAGAAGTCGGATATGATGCATTTCAGTTTTGCACCAACTTGAGCGATTTTAATGTAGCAGATGATAATCCGAATTATTCATCAATAAATGGTGTGTTGTTCAATAAAGAAAAGACAACATTGTTATTCTACCCACCAGGGAAATGGGGGTCATATTCGATTCCTGATGCTACAACAACTATTAATAACAGTGCATTCTTTTGGTGCGAAAAACTTATATCGATAACCATTCCTAATTCTGTAACAAATATTGGCAGAGAAGCGTTCTACTATTGCAGCAATCTATCATCAGTCACCATTCCCAATTCTGTAACAAGCATTGGATGGGGGGCATTTTCGGATTGTAGCAGTCTTACATCAGCCACCATCTCCAATTCATTAACAAGCATTGAATCGGGGTTGTTCAGTGATTGCAGTCATCTTCAATCGGTAATCATTCCAAATTCAGTTACAAGCATTGGCGACTATGCGTTCTATGGTTGCAGCGGCCTGACATCTGTCACCATTCCCAATTCGGTTACAAACATTGGCGACGATGCGTTCTATGGTTGCAGCGGCCTGACATCTGTTACCATTCCCAATTCGGTTACAAGCATTGGATGGGGGGCATTTTCGGATTGTAGCAGTCTTACATCAATTACCATTCCCAATTCTGTAACAAGCATTGATGGTGGGGCGTTTGATTGTGAAAACGCAACCATCTATTGTGAAGCTGAACGCAAACCTAAAGGGTGGGAGAGTTATTGGTGCGATTGTCATGAGATAGTATGGGATGTGCAGTTTGGCGAAGGTGATTTTGAGTTCAGTTACAATAAGTCATCTGACGGAAACACGGCGAAGTTGGTGAAATATAATGGGAAAGCCGATTCGGTTTTGATTAAAGGGGCGGTATTAATCGATAACACTTATTATAAAATTACTCACATTAACGATGGCGCATTTAGTAACTGTGCAAATCTGAAATCGGTGAAACTGTCATCAGAAATAATTGAAATTGGAGAATCTGCTTTCAACAATTGCTCATCATTGGAATGCATCGATATTCCTATTACTGTTAAACGCATTGGCAAGTCAGCATTCCAAAATTGTACAAAATCGACCATCTATTGCGAAGCAGAAAGCAAACCGGACGGTTGGGATAGCGATTGGAACTATAACGGAGGCAAGGTTTTCTGGAATACACTTAGACAAATTGGTAAAAACGATGATTTTGTATTCGAGTACAATTCAACTCAAGACGGCAATACAGCCATTCTGGTAAAATACAAAGGTGATTCCGAATCGGTTTCTGTTCCTTCTGTTATCATCGATAGCGTCGAATATACAGTCATATACATAGATAATGAAGCGTTCATCGGAAATAAAAGTATTAAAACAGTCAAACTGCCTACAACACTGAGAGGTTTTGGTAAAAATGTGTTTAAGAATTGCACTGCATTAGAGTCAATAGTCATACCCGATTCGGTTTATAGAATAAGCGAAAATATGTTTTATGGCTGCAGCAGCTTAAAATCTGTAGGGTTAAGCCAAGCAGTGGAGTTTATAATGGATGGTGCATTTGGGGAATCGGGATTGGAATTTATCGCGCTACCCAAAACCGTTACATATATCGACAACTTTGCATTTGTCGACTGCAAAAATCTGAAACTGGTTTACATTCCCGAAACAGTCGTGAAAAATGAAGCAAACGCATTCGCCGATTGCACTAACGCCACCATATACTGCGCTGCGGCAAGCCAACCCGAAACGTGGAGCAACATGTGGAACGAAGATGGCGGCACGGTTGTGTGGGGACATTCTGTTCCTGCAGATTCAACGTTTGAATTAAAATTTGCAACAAAATCTGACGGTACGGCTGCAGTTGCCAGTTGCCCAAACGAAGCGTCTTCGGTTAATATCCCCACAATGGTTATGATTGATAGCTCAGTTTATTTTGTAACAGGTATTGAAAGCGGAGTTTTCTCCGGTTGTCGGAACCTGAATAATATTAATATTGAAGGAAATAATCCTGTGCTGACATTCGTCGACAGTGTTCTGATTGATAAGATGAACGCTACATTGTTGGCCTGCCTGACAGTGAAAACAGGGATCTATACAATTCCAGATTGGGTTACAAGCATTAATTCTAAAGCGTTTATGAATTGTAGCAATCTGCAAACAGTGCAAATTCCAAAATCTGTTACACAGATTGGCGCATATGCATTTGACGGCTGTGACAGCTTAACTATTTATTGCAAAACAGAATCAAAACCGTCAGGTTGGGATGATGAGTGGAATCCTGACAACTGCAATGTAATATGGGGGAGATTTACTCCTGTAATCGAATCCGCCGCCACCGCAGTGAACATATATGCCTACGGAAATACCATTATTGTTGAAAACGCCACAGAGGAAATCAGTGTTTACAATGCAATGGGCATGTTGGTCGCACATATGGGTAAAGGCGATGTGCAGCCAATAACCATTAACGGCATAGGTGTTTACATTGTAAAAACAGGTAACGCAGTGAAAAGGGTGGTTGTGAATTGAAAATTGATAAATGATTGAAATGCAGTAGGGACGCGATTAATCGCGTCCCTACGTTTTTTATTAGCGGATTCAAAATTGAGTGAATACCGCCTATTTCAATAATTTGTTGATTTCTTCATACAGTAACCTCACATCGTCATCGTTTTTCATGCGGATGTGGTTGTGGAAGAAGAGTTTACGCAGTTCTTCCTTGTGCTGCGGGTATTGGCGTAGGAGCATACGACGGAAACGAGGAACGGCCTTTAGTTCGTTGCCATCCCATGTGTAACGGCTCTCCTTATGCACAAAAACGCCCGTTTTTTTCAGCGTCAGATTAACATTGCTATATTGTTTTTCTTGAGTTTCGTACTTCTTTATCACCGATATGCTGTCTTCGAGAATGATTGCGAAATACCGGCCGCTCAATTCTTTAAGATTCTTATTCACAATGATTTTAAATGGCTCAACCTTTCCATTGCGTGGATGAGTTAAGGTAAACTTGGCTATTGAGTTTTTATCAATGATTATCACACTGTTAGTGAGATTGTTTTGGTAAATCAAGTCGTCTTTGTATGCATCATAGCGTAACCGCAACCCATCGTAGGTTTCACCGCTTTTCATTGTCACACTGCCAGAAAGCCAATCTCCCTGATAAAACGGCACACCTTCGATTGACGCATAATAATGGACAAACGGCTCACCTGTAATGTGCTGGATTGCAGTTTTTTTTGTCATTTTGCCTTGGGCTTCCGCAGTTATTGCGAAAGCAATGTAAACGGCTGCCAATATGTATTTTAGTGTTATTCTCATAATCTATTTGACACTGATTTGCTTGAAGTCGCTGACAATTTTCCCGTCGCGATCAACTCCGAAGAATTCAATTATAAAATCACCAGTCTCGTCCGACATCGAGACGCTAATGTTTTTCTGCTCAGCTGTGTTCACTAATGGATTCCAATAGATTGTCTGACGCAAATCGGGTGTTTTATCTTTAGACGGTTTAACTTCGGTGGGTGCAACTGGAGGCTGAAATCCTTGAACCATAAACCGATAAGTTCCTGTCGTGTTACATTTTTTCCAGAAATCGATATTGTGAGTCCAAACTGCCACAATGCCATTGCTGAAACTGATATTACCAAAATGACGCGGTTTGTTCTGCGTATCAACCCGTTTTACAACTGTACTTCCTTTGTTTATCAGTTTATTAAGGTCTGTCAATGGCACACCGTCTACAAGCAGCAGAGGACTAGCCATTACATCACCTTTGTCTGAAATCAAACGCAGTTCTGGTTCGCCATTCTTGTCCCTGCGCATACGGATAAACGGAGTAATCTCACGCGTAATCTCGCGGAAATCGTTAAGCTCTACAAAGTCTTCTGTAAAGACCGTATGTCGTGGCTCGCCAAATACAAAATGATCAAGCAAGTCAGCCGGACGATTGTCGATGCCTACAGGTGCAAATTGTTGTATCTCGAACGCTTTGGCAACCAGGGCTTTATTTAGTTCGGCACTGTCAATTTCCGACAGGGATTTCTCTGGTTCTACTTCGGCAGAGACAAAATTAAACTGGTTGCGGAGCTTGATTCGTGTATTACGCAATGGTTCCATCTGTCGGTTGAAGGCAGTCACAAACACTTCCTGTAATCCGTAATAATTGTGCAGCAGAACGCAGAACGAGCCTTTGCTGTCGGTGATATCGTATTTCAGGCGGATAACACTGTCTTGCAGTGATATAAGCACTATTGCATCTTCGATTGGTGTGTCCGAAACCGAATCGCAAACAGTACCGGCGACTAAAATGCCATCGTAGGGAGTAAGAGGTGTGTAGCCTTCATTTTGGTTGAATGGCTCAACTTTACCAAAAATTGGCGAGAACTCATTGTCCCATTGTTTTTTCCCGATGACTCGAACTGTCGCAATCACCGAGTCGGGGCAGTTGAGTGTGATGTCAATTTTCTCGTGTGTTGCAAATTCTGTTTTGCCTATATTGATTATCTGACTTGTTGATTTGTGGCTTGCATGGGGCTGCTGAGTTCGTTTAACTAATTGTGGTTCTGCATCGAAACGGTTGCATACAAAAAACTCGCAACTGCAAAAATCATTATCGGTATTTGGAAAATTTGTGTACGCATGAAGCAGATAATAGCCGGTTGCAAGGGTGTCGGGCAGGTTTATCAACCCAGAAGCGATTCCCCTCGATTGTTTGATAATCGTGCCGGTGACCCATTGGTTTTCAATATTAGTAATATCAATAATAATATCGTTTCCTGGCATTGTGTCGTTTACAATCCCTTCGTGAAGAAACAGACTGAAATACGCGTCATCGCCCGAGATGTAACTACTACGGTCGGTTTTCAGCCATATCGGGTTTTCAGCAGACAAATTTTGAGCCGAAGCACTGATTGATGCCGTAAGAATTATTAATATCGATAAAAATCTGATAATCATCGTATTCAATTCTGAAACAATATTGTAAAATTCTGAGGCCGCTCGTATATGGCAACAGTGTCAGTGTCAGGAAAACAAATGGGATTGTAGGAGTTGATTTTTTTCTTCTTCTCATTAAGACTGAACGCCCCGAATTTTTGTTTGACAGACGACACGCAGAAAAAGCCCAAAGCTTTGCCGCCGGTTTCGGAATGCATATTGCCAATGGGCTGGTTTTCAATCTGTCCAAACAAATAATTGCTGCTTTTCTGCTGGTCGCTCACAGCTTTCCAAAAATTGTATTGTTTTTCGGACAAAGAATATTGACTTACAAGAATATATTCGCCACAGTTGTACACCTCAAAATTATCTTCAGCGAGTACACTGTCTGGAACCAAATTGTTTAATCTGACATGCAAGGCCGTGGTCATCACTTTACTCAAAGAGTTTTCTGATATTCTATTGGTTTTGTATTGGTTTGCATCGGCAATCATAAGCAAGCCATAGCTTGTAATCGGCCGATAAATGTAGCGTTCAATAAGGATTGGCGAATCATAAAGTTGCCGCGTCTGAAGGATGGTTTTACACTCATAACGATAATATGGCGTGTAATTCTCTGTGTTGGTGCTGTTTGTCGCACAAATTCCTCTTTCCAACTCATTATAAAAATCAGAGCCGTCGGTTGTGACAATTTTTTTCGTCTCATAATATTTGGCCGATACCACTTCAATTTCCGGACAAGCAAGCAT